>NZ_MQUR01000099.1 GCF_001953875.1 Streptomyces amritsarensis | reverse complement strand
GCCGGCGCGGCCCACCGTGCCGGGTGGGCGGCGCCGGCCCCGCGTCGGGGGGGCCGGTCCGGCCGGGTCAGCGGCGGCGGGCGCGGGTGCGCTTCACCTTGAGCTCCTGGAAGCGCGGGACGTCGCCCTCGCGGATCCGCTGCCAGGCCCGGCGGTAGAGCTCCGCGGCCGGTTCGGCCGGTGCCAGGACGCCCAGGAGGGGCCGGGCGCCGGGGGTGAGGCCGTACATGGGCAGCTTCCACTGCTCCACCGGCAGTGCCGGAGAGGCCATGTCGGCCCACCCGCCGGGCAGGAACAGCGAGCGTCCGGCCCTGCTGCGGTCGGCCGACACCACCAGGTCGGTGGCGGCCAGTTCGGCGCGGGCGGCCTTGAGCCGGGCCGGCTTCCAGCCCGTCCACCGGGCGGTGTTGCGGTCGGTGGGGTCGGGCATGGCGAGGAGGGCCAGGTACAGGGTGGCCGCGTCGGCGCCCAGTCCGTGCTCGGCGACGACCTCCTCCACCAGGTCGGGCACCGAACGGCTGGGGTCCTGCGGCCACCACGTGCCGGCCGCGTCGGTCCCGCCGGCCGCGGGCGCGCCCGGGTCGGCGAGGAGCGCGGCGAAGCGCGGGTCGTGGGCGGTCCGCAGGGCCCTCTCGGCCACCGACGGCTCCTGGTCGTCGCCGCGCAGCGCCGGCAGGTACGGGTCGGAGCCGGTCGAGTCCAGCAGTGCCGTGCGCACCGCCGGCCTGGGCTGGTCGTCGTGGGTGGCCATGACGACCGCGCCGTAGCGCTCGTAGCCCTCGCCGGTCTCGGTCGGGGTGCCGGCGACCTTCCGGAAGTTCGGGAGGCTGGTGTAGTGGGCGATCTCCAGGAGGAGTTCGGGCGCGGCGAGCCGCTGCCGAACGGCGGTCAGCGCGGGCGGCAGGACCGCTCGCACCGGGTCCCCGGCAGGCAGCCGGTGGGCCAGCCATGCGCTCATGGCCAGGGTGGAGATCAGGACCTGCGCGTTGAAGGGCTCGGTGGCGGGCACGGCGGGCTCGACGTGGTCGCCCTTGACGGTCCACGGCACGTCGACGGACAGCTCGCGCGAGGCGGCCGGGTCGAGCAGGGCGGCCAGCGCGCGGTGCGCGGGCCATCCGCCGCGGACGGCGCGCGCGGCCTCGGTGGCCAGCCAGTCGGGTACCGGGGTACGGCGGCCCACGCGCCGGTTCCACACCTGCGCGGCGGCCGCGACGTCGGGGCCATCGCTCCACAGGCGTGCCGGATCGGCGGGCAGCAGGGCTGCGACCACGGCGCGCCGGATCTCCGCGCCGAGGCTCTTGAGCTCGTCCCGGGCGTAGGCGGCGTCGGTGGCCTTGACGCCGAGGGCGGTGCGGGCCTCCGCGGGCAGGAAGTTGCGGTCGTAGCTGTCGATGTGCGGGAGTCCGGCGACCACCAGGCGGGCGAGCGCACCGGAGACCCCGGTCAGCCGGGAGAACTCCTCCGCGGCCTCCGGGTGGAAGGGCAGCGGGCCGTGCTCGCCGGCCGCGCCGAGGAACGCCGTCAGCCAGCCCGGGTCCCGGTCGGGGTCGCCGAGGGGTGTCGCGCGGCGGACGGTGTAGGGGCCGGGGACGGTGAAGCGGCCGGCGGGGTCGTGGAGGAGGCCGCCGAACTCCTGCCCGTCGGGTACGGAGGTGCCGTGCTCGGTCACGGCGAGGACGGCTCCGCCGCCCAGCGGCAGGATGCTGCGGTGGTAGAGGTGGCGTTCGAGGCCGTCGGGTCCGGTCAGGTGGGGCTGGCCGAGGTGGACCCGGACCTGGCGCCAGGTGCCGGCCGATGCCTGTGCCGAGGCCATGCCGAGGGCGTCCACCTGGCCGAGCACGGTGAGGAGGGCCTCCCGCTGTTCGGCGGTGGTCGTCGCGGCGACGGCCCGGTATGCGGCGGCGGCGGGCTGGTCGAACAGTGGTGTCCAGGTGAGGGCGTAGTACGGCAGGGCGGGCGTGTCGAAGTGGAGCAGCCCGGGCACCCCGGCGGCGTCGGTCTCGGTGCGGGCGGCGCCGAGGAGGCTCAGGGTGCGGTGCGTGCCGTCGCTGCCGCCGTTGTAGCGGTGGTGGGCGTGGTCGAGGAGGCCGCCCAGGGCCTCGCCGAGCAGCTCGTCGGCGGGGCCGTGCTCGCGGTCCTCCTCGGGGGCGGTGTCCGCGTCGAGCCGGGCGGAGATGCCGTCCAGGGCCTTCTGCTGGGTGAGGGCGAACCGCAGTACCTCGACGATGCCGCCGATCAGCTTCGGGTCGGTGACGCGCGGCAGGGCCGCGCGGACGGCGTCCGGCAGGTCGGTGACCTTCGGCGCGGCCGCGGCGGCCTTCAGGAGGGCCCCGACGGTCTCGCGGTCGGCCGTGCGCAGCGCGGCCGAGCCCTCCGGGTCGCGCGGGCGCAGCGCGTACCAGTGGGAGAGCGGCGGGAGGTCGACGCTGCCGGTGCTGAAGGGGGTGTCGTGGCGGTCGTTGCGGGTTCGGGCGGTGAGGACGCCGTCGGGGTCGGTGAGGGCCAGTTCGCGCCAGCTGTGGGAGAGGGCGCGCGGGCGGTCGTCGCCCGGGAAGGTGAGGGCGGCGACGGGCTTGTCCCCGCCTTCGGGGACGGTGACGGTGCGTCCGCCGGTGTCGGTGCCGGCCCAGCCGTTGTCGTGGAGGCGTACGGCGTGCCAGCCGAGGACGCCGTCGACGGGTGCGCCGAGCACGGAGCCTTCCACGGTGGGCGTGGGAAGCAGCCGGCTGGCGTATCCGGAGGAGGCTTTGCCGCTGTACGCCCTCATGGTGTCGGTGAAGAACGCGGGCATGGAAGAGCGTCCGTGGGCGCCGCTCGCCGGGTCGTACTCGACCCAGCCGCTGTCGTTGCCGTGGTCGCGCTGGCGCCACACCCAGTACGAGGTGCCGTCGGACAGCACCGGCAGCTCGGCGGGCAGCCGGGTGTCTCCGCGGTGCAGGACGCCGCCGCCGGTGGTGCGTCCGCCACCGGGCAGCGGCAGGGAGAGGTGGTCGCTGCGCAGGGACCAGTGGTTGCGGTCCGTGTCCAGGGTGAAGACGGTGCCCGGCGAGGAGTGCCAGTAGCCCTCGACGCGGTTGGCGCTCCAGTCGGACCAGAAGACGAGCAGTTCGCCGTCGACGTAGTGGAATCCCAAGCGGCGGTGGGAGCCGGCCGGGACGCGCAGGTCGTGCGTGAGGACGGTCGAGTCGGCGTCGATGACGCGGACCTGGGCCGCGTTGGCGACGATCAGGTACGGCCAGGCCTCGACGACGGTGAGGCCGTTTCGGTCCTTGCCGGGGGTCAGTTCGGCGACGGCGCTCTCCCAGGCGGGCCAGGCCAGCTCTTCGAAGAGGCCGCCGCGCAGGGTGCGGGCGAGCGTCTCGCCGAGGTCGGCGGCCGCCGCGGCGGCGACGTCCTCGGGGGCGAGCACCAGGGCTTCGACGGGCAGCCAGGTCAGCCGCTCGATGGCGTCGGGTACTCCGGGCAGGCCCGCGGCGACGGAGGCGCGGGCGACCTCGCCCATCCATTCGGTCAGCAGCGGGCGGGCCCCGGGCGAGGCGGCGATGTGGCGGACGATGTCGGCGCCGCCGCTGCCCAGGCTGTTCAGCGCCCGGCGGAAGGCGGGCTGGAAGCGTGCGTCCGCGGCGACCGCGGCCAGGTCGCGGCGCTCGTCGCGGCCGGCCCAGTCGGACAGGTTCAGATTGTCGTGGTGGTGCCGCGTCCGGTGTTCCTCGGGTGTGACGACCGGGACTTCGAGGGTGAGCAGCAGGTCGAGGAGGTCGGCGTCCTGGACGCCGATTCGGAGGCCGGCCTCCCGCCCGGGCCGGTCGAGTTCGGCGCGCAGCTGCGGGGCGCAGCGCTCGACGAGGTCGAGGAGGACGGGGTTGCTGGGGCGGCGGCCCCAGCCGGAGCGGCGGGCGGCGCAGAAGCGCTCGAGCCAGCCGGCGGTGCCGTCGGAGCAGCGCTCCTCCTCGGGGATGCCGCCGTCGGACAGTCCGGCGGTGGCGCCGGACTCCTCCAGGACGTCCAGCCACAGGTCGACCAGGTCGACGTCGCCGCCGGGCGGGGTCAGTCCGAGGAGGGTGCCGCGTACGGCGGGGACGCGGCGGGCGAGCGCGACGAGGGCGCCGCGGTGGGCCTTCCACCAGCCGAGCGCGGCGCGCAGGGTGGCGGGCAGGGGCAGCAGTTCGGCGAGGTAGTCCTGCTCGGGTTCGGTGCCGGTCAGGCCTGCGGCGCGGGCGAGGCGTCGCAGTTCGGCGGCGGCCTGCGCGGAGGGCGGCAGTCCGCCCGCGGTGCGGCGTACGCACAGGCGGCGGAAGCGCTCGTAGGCCTCGGCGGGGCTGACGCGGACGGCCAGGGCCTTGCCGTAGCCGGCGAGGACCTTGACCGGCAGGGCTCCGGCCAGCGCGAATTCGAGGAAGACGGAGTCGAGGCGGTCCTCGTCGACGTCCAGGCCGTGCTGGGCCTCGGCGGTGCGGGCGCGGCCGAACAGCTGGGCGGCGTAGGTGGTGTTCTCGACGGCGAGGAAGATGCGCGCGGCCTGCTCGTGGAAGAGCGGCAGGAAGTGCGGGACGGAGGCGGCGAGGCGGTCGGCCAGTTCGGTGCACGCGTCGAGCGCGGCCTTGGGCTTGGTCTTGGCCTGGCGGGCGATCCGGTCCAGTTCGGGGACGACGGCGAGGGCGTGGTGGCCGTCCTCGGGGTGGTGCACGAGGACCCATTCGGGGAAGCCGAGCGCCTGGCGGCGGCTCAGGCCGACGACGGGCGGCTCGCCCTCGTCGCGTACGAGGCCCAGGAAGCCGGCGGCGAGGTCCTCGGCCGCGCCGAGTTCGGCGGCGGCGAGCCGGACGACGACGCGGTCCGCGTCGAGGCCCGGGTGCCGGTAGGTGCGGGCCGTCAGGTCGACGGCGCCGGATCCGGCACCGGTGGTGCCGCGGGGGAGGACGGCGCCGGCCTGCAGCAGCAGTTCGGTCTCGTTCGCCGCGGTGTCTCTCAGGTTCTTGCTCATGCGTCCCCGCCCTCCTCGATCTTGCGCCCGGCATACAGCGCCGCGGCCATTCGCATTCCTTCGGACCAGGCCACCGGTCCGACCTTCGCCAGCGCCACCGCCCGGCCGTCCTCGTCGTGCCAGCTCAGCGCGCCCGTGGTGGTCTCGGCGTCGTAGTAGGGCTCGCCGATCCACACCGCCGCCTCCGTGCCGGAGCCGGCTCCGCTGTCACGGACCTTGCAGGTGGCGTAGCCGCCGGAGACCCGGTAGCCGAGGGCGGTCGCGCGGGCGGCGAGGCTGAAGCGGGTCGGGAAGACCCCGCCCGCGTAGTCGCGGACCTCGGTGGCGGTGGCGCAGACCTCGTCGGGCTTGCGCCAGGTGGGGCGGTGGATCTGCTCGACCTGCTGCACGATGCCCAGCTCGGCCGCGAACTCCCGTACGTCGTCCAGGTCGGGCAGCAGTACGGGGTGGGGCAGGGTCACCGTGCGCGGCGAGAGCCGTACGGTCTCGCCGTCGAGGTTGACCACCTTCAGCTCGCCGTCGGCGGTGGCGTCCCGCAGGAAGCCCACCTCGTCGGGGTCGTCGCCGACGACGGCCAGGTCACGCAGGGCGTGCTGCCAGGCCTCGTCGGGCCACACCCGGGCGATCAGTTCGGTCGGGACGGGCAGCGAGGACACCATCCAGCCGTCGACCTGGGCGACGCAGGCCGCCGCGTGCCGGTCGAGCCATTCCGCCAGCCGGCGCAGCCGGTCCACCTCGGGATGGTCCTTCAGCGCCTTGGGCAGCGTCTTCAACTGCCGTCCCGCTGCCCGGCCGGTGACGGACCTCGCCGCCACCCGCCCCTCCACCAGGGCGATCTCGTACCCCTCGCCCGCCGCCAGCCATGCCATCAGACTGTGCCCCTCCGCCTGTCCGTGCGTGTGTGCGCGCAGCCCTGACAGGGGGAGCAAACCCCCCTGAGCTGCGGTATGTCGGGAGACTAGCGAGGGCCACTGACAACGCCCGCCGGAGGGGCCTCCGTAGGCTTAATGTCCGGTTCTGGGTAGTCTTTCCCGGACAGTGGCGGAGCGGTACCGGCTCGGGGTGGGGTTATGGGACGTCAGATACGTGTACCGGGTGTGCTGGTGGCGGCACTGCTGCTGGCGGCGGCGGCCGGATGCTCCGATCCGGCGGGGCCGGGGTCGGCGGGCGGCGGGGACGCCAAGCCGCAGCCGTCCGCCTCACCGGCCGCGCCGCCGGCCGGGGCGCCGGCCGGCGGGGACGTGCTGCCGGGCATGGTGACCACCGCCGTGGCCCGTACGCAACTGGCCGCGCTGAAGGTGGCTCCGGTGGGCACGATGGCCGGTTACAGCCGGGCGAAGTTCACGCACTGGGCCGAGCAGGGCAACAAGTGCGACACCCGCGAGACGGTCCTGGAGCGGGACGGCACCGGGGTGGGGCGGGACGGCGAGTGCCGGGCCGTGTCCGGCACCTGGAAGAGCCTGTACGACGGGGTGGTCGTCACCGACGCGGCGAAGATGGACATCGACCACATGGTGCCGCTCGCCGAGGGCTGGCGCTCCGGCGCGTCCGGCTGGGACGCCGCCCGGCGCAAGGCCTTCGCCAACGACCTGACCCGTCCCCAGCTCCTGGCGGTCACCGCGTCCTCCAACCGGTCGAAGGGCGACCAGAGCCCCGACCTGTGGCAGCCGCCGGACCGTTCGAGCTGGTGCCAGTACGGACGCGCCTGGACCACCGTCAAGTCCGCCTACGAGCTGACCGTCACCGAACCGGAGAAGAGGATGCTCACCACGATGCTGGACACCTGCGCCTCATGACCGGGGCGGACCAGTGGCAGGACGGGGTGCTCGCCGGCCCGGGCGGCGCCATGACCGACGAGGTCGGCGTCATCACCGGCCCGCTCACGCTGCGCACCACCGCGACCGCCGACGGGCTGGTCCGGTTCGACGTGCAGTACGAGGACGCCGACGAGTGGTACACGCTCACGGGCAGCCCCCGGCCCCACCACGGCGCGCCGGCGGCCCTCCACACGGCGGCCCTCGCCGCGATCCGCAGGGGCGGCCCGGCGGAGGCCCCCACCCCCGGATCCGCCTGAGGCCGCACGCGACGCAGCCGCGAAGACGTCGGCCAGGACCGCGCTCACCGACGTGGGCCCCACCGCCTTCACCGAGCGCTGACCGGGTGTGCGGACCCCAGGAGCCCGGTCCACCCCGGGAGCGGTTGGAGCACGGCGATGCCCAGCGGCCGGACGCCCGCGGGCAGGCGGCGGGTCGTAGCCGGGTCCGGGTCGGCGACCGTGATGCCGTTCCCGTGGCCTTCGCGGGTGTAGCCGCCCGTGACGTACGCGGTCCGGCCGTCCCGGGAGACCGGGCCGGACGGCGCCGGTACCGACGACGAGCAGTCGGCCGTCGGCCGTGGCGGCGACCCCGTGCTCGTGCGCGTTCGTGGTGTCCCCCTCGGCTCCGGGCGGGGAGGGCCGCGTACGCCCTGCCGCTCCCCCGGTCCGTGCTCGCCGGGCCGGGGCCCGTGGCCGGTCCGACCCGGCGGGGGCCGGCGGCGGACCGGACGGCCCCCCGGGTCCTCCGATCGGCTGGCGGGGGCCCGGTCAGGCCTCGTACTGCGTGAGGTCGATGCCGTGGATGTGGACGGCGTGCCCGTGGCGGGGGTCGGTGGTCTCGCGTTCCCGCACCATGTCCAGCTTGCGGATCACGTTCTCGGAGGCGTCGTCGCCGAGCCGGTTGACGGCGACGACCCGGTCCAGGCCGCGGTCCTGGACGGCGAACTCCAAGGTGGCGTGGGCGGCTTCGGAAGCGTAGCCCTGGCCCCAGTACTGGCGGCCGAGCAACCAGCTGATCTGCACGTCGGCCCGGGCGTCCGGCAGGTCCTCGAGGACCGAGAGGCCGACGGCCCCGATCAGCTCGCCGGAGCCGAGGAGCTCGACGGCGAAGAGCCCGAAGCCCTCCTCGTCCCACTCCTCCACCCAGCGTTCGATCGCCTCGGCCGTCTCGTCGAGACCGAGGGTGGAGCCGTCGCCGATCCAGCGCATCACCTCCGGGTCGGCGTGGATCTCCGAAAGGGGGACGAGGTCGTCGTCGGTCCAGAGGCGGAGGAGGAGGCGGGGGGTGCGGATCTCGGTCATGTCCTCCATCCTGCCGAAAATCGCGGGACCAGCGGTAATCGGCTGTTGCGGTGATGTTGCGGATTCGTGGCCATCGGCCGGGGAAGCTTCCCGCGGTTCGCCCCGGCCCCCTACGGTCCGTCGGGAACCTCGACCAAGGAGTGACCCTGCCATGCCGCTCGATCTGTCGGACGAGAGCCACTACGACCGCACGCGCCTGCGGCAGTGGGCCCGCGGCCGCGCCCGCTCCGCCGGGGTGGACCGCCGCGACCTGCTGAAGCTGTTCGCGGTGGGGGCCGCCGCCGGATCCCTGGGCCTGGCCGGTGGCGGTACGGCCGCTGCCGCGCCGGCCCTGGGGGTGGGGGCGGGCGCCGCGCCGGGCATCGTCAAGCCGCTGCCGCCCGATCTGTTCACGATCCGCGGGACGAACGCGGAGACGAACTTCGCCTCGTTGCGGGGCACGGGCCATCTCACCCCGATCGACCGGTTCTTCGTCCGCAACCACACCTCCACGCCGCGCGTCGACGTCGGCACGTGGCGGCTGAAGGTGTGGGGCGACGGGCTCGCCGCCGGCCCGGTGGAGTTCTCGTACGAGCGGCTGCGGTCCCTGCGGGCGGTCGAGCGGACGCTGTTCATCGAGTGCGCGGGCAACGGCCGGAGCTTCTACTCCACGCAGCAGGGCCAGCCCGTCACCGGCACGGCCTGGACCCTGGGCGCGATCGGTGTCGGGCACTGGCGCGGGGCGCGGCTGTCGGACGTACTGCGGCTGGCCGGCGTCACCCGGGGCGCGGTGGACGTCCTGCCGCGCGGGCTGGACGACGAGGTGGTGGCGAACGGGGTGAACCTGGGCCGGGTACGGCGTCCGCTGCCGGTGGCGAAGGCACTGGACGACGTCCTGCTCGCCTACGAGATGAACGGGCGTCCGCTGCCGCCCGACCACGGCGGCCCCGTCCGTCTGGTCGTCCCGGACTGGGTGGGCATCTCGTCGATCAAGTGGGTCGGTGACATCGAGGTGAGCGGCGAGGCGCTGTACTCGCCGTGGAACACCGACATGTACCGGCTGTTCGGGCCGAACCACCCGGCGCAGGGCAGCGCCCCGCTCACCCGGCAGACCCTCAAGAGCGCCTTCGAACTGGAGCTGGGCGCCACCGTTCCCGTGCACCGGACGCGGCTGCTGACGGGGCGGTCCTGGTCCGCCGCGGCCCCCGTGACCCGTGTCGAGGTCAGCACGGACGGCGGCGGCCACTGGCGGCGTGCCCGGCTGCACGACTCTCCGCGGCGGGGCGGCTGGGTGCGCTGGTCGGTGCCGTGGACGCCCCGGACGGCGGGTGCGACGGCGGTGCTGGCGCGGGCGAGCGACGGGACCGGGCGCACCCAGCCGGAGACGGCGGTCCACAACACGCAGGGCTATCTCTTCGACGCCGTGGTGCGCCACCCCGTCACGGTGGTCTGAGTTCCTCCTGCGGCTACGGGGTGTGGAAGCGGACCTCGGGTGCGTCGGCGGAGGGGCCGTCCAGGACGGGCCGCGACTCGCCCCGCAGGTGCCGGTCGAGGAAGGCGCCGACGTAGCGGCGGGTCAGCTCGACGGACCGGTCGCCGGGCAGGGGGGCCTCGGGGTCGTCGAGGCCGAGCTGTTGGCCGATCGACGGGAAGTCGCTGAAGGTGAAGTGGCCCGACCCGTCGAAGGTGATCCAGCGCTTCCAGCCGTCGAGCAGCGGCCAGTCCCGGTCCCAGCTCGCGTTGCCGCCGGGGCCGCGGCCCTGGGCGCCGAGGAGCAGGAAGGGGCGGCCGCCGAGGCCGGTGGCGGGTACGGGTGTGGCGTTGCCGCCGTCCATGTTCACCCCGGCGCGGATCCTCGGGTCGTCCGCCATCGCGGCGATCGCCGAGGCGCCGCCGATGGAGTGGCCCGCCATCGCGATGCGGCCGCGGTCGATCAGGCCGGCGTGGCGCCAGACGGGGTGGGGTCCGGTGAGGCGGTCGAACAGGAAGGACACGTCGCGGGCCCGGTTGCCGCTGACCGCCTGCATGCCGGTCTGCTGGGCCTTGTCGCAGGCCAGGCAGGTGAGGACGCGGCCACCGGGGAAGGCGGTCCCGACGCTCTCGTACGCGTGGTCGACCGCGGCGACGACGTAGCCGCGTGAGGCCAGGTCCTCGGCGAGCGCGGTGAGGGTGGCGCGGTGGACGGTGAAGCCGGGTGAGAGGACGACCAGCGGGTAGCGGCCGGCGACAGGACGGGCGCCGGTGCGTGAGGCACTCGCGGTACCGGTGAGGGTCTCGACGGGGACGGCCTGCTCCAGGCCCCTGTCGGCGAGCAGCAGCCGGGCCTCCTCCCGGGTGAGGTAGCGCGCGGCGCCGCCGGTGTCGCGCCGCGCCGGGTAGCGCATGGTGGCCGTCAGTTCGCGCGGCCCGGATCCGGCCCAGGGGTCGGTCCGGGTGTGGTCCACCAGGTGCAGGTCCTCCCGGCCGACCGCGAACCGGCCGGTGGGGCGCGGGAGTTCGACCGCGGTGCGGCTGCGCTCGGCCGTGGGGCGGCTGCGCTCGACCGCGGTGCGGCTGTCCCCGGCCGCGGCCGGGGAGTCCGCCGCGGCGGCGGTGCCGGCGGCGGCGAGCGGGATCGGCAGGAGCAGGGCGAGTAAGGCGGCGGCTGCGGCTGTTCGGCGTCGAGTCATGGGAGCGACGCTATGCACCGCGTCCGGGCCGGTCGTCACCTTGCCGGTGGATCCGGCCGTAGCCCACGGGGAGGGGCTCCGCGCCCTTCGTCACTCCGAAGTACCACGGCCCGCGGGGACGGTGATGGCCTGGAGCTTCTCCCTCAGGTAGGCGTGGGAGTCGACGGGGTCGTGCACCACCCGGCCGATGGGGGCGGGGAGGGATTCCACCCGGGTGTGCGCGTCGCATTCGTAGAAGTAGACGAGCGAGATCAGTTCCTCGGCGGGTGTGTCGGCGGGCGGGGGCAGCACGCGGTGGCGGCCGGCCCGCCAGCGGTCGCCGGTCCAGCGGGCCATCAGGTCGCCGATGTTGACGGTGAGCGCGGCCGGGTCGTAGGGCGCGTCCTGCCAGCCGTCGGCGTCGGTGTGGATCTGGAGCCCGCCCGAGCCGAGCTGCCGGTCGAGGACGGTGACCGTGCCGAAGTCGGTGTGGGCGCCGATGCGGAACTGGCCCGGCAGGGGCGTGCCGACGGTCTCGGTGCCGGGATACCAGTTGAGGTTGAACCCCCAGGTGGGGTGTCCGGTGTGGCGCGTGAAGTGGTCCTCGGCGAGTCCGAGGGCGGTGGCGAGGAGTTCGAGCAGTTCGTCGGAGAGGGCCCGCATCCGGGCGAGGTACTCGGTCACCAGGGGCCGCAGCTCCGGCACCTCCCGGGGCCAGGTGTTGGGTCGGAACCACTCGGCGTCCACGGCGGGGTCCCCGGTCGGCGCGTCGGCCGCGAAGGACCAGGACTCCTTGAGGTCGGGCGGCGAGGCGGCGCCTTCCGCGTAGCTGTTGGCCTCCGCCCCGGGCCCCAGCCAGCCGCGGCCGCCGACCGTGACCGCGTACGGCTCCTTCAGGGCGGCCGGCAGCCGGAAGAACGCGCGGGCCGTCTCCCGGATCCGGGCGGGCAGTGAGGGGTCCACGCCGTGGCCGGTCACGAGGAGGAATCCGGCCGCGCGCAGGGCCTCGTCGACGCGGGCGGCGGTATCGGCCCGTGCCTGCGGTCCGCCGGACCGCCACGGCCCGAGATCGATCACGGGTACCTGGGATCCGGCCATGGGAGACCTGCCTTCCGACGCTGCGCGGTGGTGTCCGCGACCGAGGCTATCGCCGCGCACGACCGGACGGGATCGACACGGAAAGTGAATCTCGGCCACTTTGTGTGCGCATCGGCGACCGGCGAACGCGATGATCGTCACGATAAGGACCAGAATGGAACGACGGGTGCCTTGAGGGACGGAGCATGCGGTGGAGATTTCGACGCGGGAGGTCTTCGGGGCGCCCTGCTGGGTGAGCCTGATGACGCGCGACCTGGAGGCGGCCCAGCGCTTCTACCGTGCGGTGGCCGGGTGGCGGTTCCGGCCGGCCCGCCTCGGCGACGCGTTCTCGGTGGCGTTCCTCGACCGTGTCCCGGTGGCGGGTATCGGGGCGCTGGCCGCGGATCTGGGCGTGGCGGCGGCGTGGACCCCGTACTTCGCCGTGGACGACGCCGACGTGGCGGTGGACCGCATCCGGGAGCGGACGGGCACCATCGCGGTCGGCCCGGTGTCCTTCGAGTCCGGCGGCCGCGCGGCGCTCGTCGCCGACCCGGACGGCGCGGTCTTCGGGATCTGGGAGGGCAATGTGGCCGCGGACTGGCGGGCCGGCAAGGGCCCGCTGCCGGCCTGGCTGGAACTGCGTACCCGCAACGCCCTGGACGCCGCGATGTTCTACGGCGCGGTACTGGAATGGGCCACCGACCGGCCGGGCTGCTGCACGGTCTCCTACGAGGAGGACCAGGTCGTCCTGCGGCAGAACGGCGAGCCGGTGGCCCGCCTGAACAGCGGTCCCGTCGAACTCGCCGCCTATTCCCCGCACACCCGGCCGCGCTGGCACGTGCACTTCCGCGTCCCCAGGCTCCGGCCGGCGATCGAGGCGGCCGTCATGCTCGGGGGCCGCATGGTCTCCGACATCACCTCGAACGCGGCCGAGCGGTGGGTGACGCTCCGCGATCCGGACGGGGCGCTCTTCACGCTGACCACCGACGTCGGGGCGGATTCGGACGAGGACCTCGCCCGGCCCGGCCTGTACTGACCGGCGCGCCGCCGCCGGGGGCCTGGGCGTGTGGAAGGAGAGGCGGGGTCGGTCCGGCTCACCACCACAGGTCTCCGACCGCACGTGGTCCGGCATCCGCGCACGGCCCTTCGCGACGGCCTGCGCGACGGCCTGCGCGACGGCCTGCGCGGCGGCCTGCGCGGCGGCCTGCGCGGCGGCCTGCGCGGCGGCCTGCGCGGCGGATCACCTTCGGTGACGGTTCGAGATGCGGGTGTCCGGCAGTGCTGGTTCGCTGATTCCGCCCGCTCTCCCCCACTGATCCAAGGAGCGATCATGAGCGTTTCAGGCGAGTCCCGCGGCCGGTCCCAGCAGATGCGCACGAAGGCCAAGGAGCTGAACGAGGCCGCCGAGCGGTCGACCGACCCGGAGGAGCGCCGCCGGCTGAAGGAGAAGGCCCGCCGTCTCCAGGAGCAGAGCGAGCAGGAGAGCCGGATGGACGACCGGGGCATGGACCCCATGTAGCCCGCGCCTCTGCGCACGCACCGCGCACCGGCCGGTGTCCGCCGCGATCCTGCGTCGCGCGCGGCCGCCGGCCGCCGTGCGGTCGCCGCGGGTCCCGCCACCGGTACCGTTCACCGGGCGGGACCCCCGCTGGTCGCGCCGGCCCCTGCGGTGCAGAACACGCACCCCGCCCAGAAGGGCAGCGCGTCGAGCACCCGGTGAGCCGTGCACGAGGCCGTCGCCGCCTCGTCCGGCCCGGGAAGTCCGCCCGAGCCGGCCGCCGTCCGCACAGGCGTCCGCGCCCCCGTTCCCGCACCCGCCGTCTCCGGGTCGAACGCCTCCACCATCGCCCGGTACGCGCGCAGGTCCCCCTCGGCCCGGGCCGGCTCGTACGTCAGCTCCTCCCACCGGTGGCGGGACAGCGCGAGGTCCAGGACGCGCAGCAGGAAGTCCTTGGCCGCGGCCCGCTCCCGGGGGGTGTCCCCCCAGTCGAGCTCCGCCAGTGCGAAACCGACCGCACCGCGCCCCATCACGTTCTGGTCCTGGAGTGTCAGCAGGGCGGCGAAGCGGAAGTCCCAGGGCTCGCGGGCCAGTGCCGAGACGGCGAGCACCAGCACGTCCACGAACACCGCCGTGCCGCTGTTGGTCATCTCCAGGTACCGGCCGTCACCGCCGCGGAAGGTGTTCACCCGCCCAGACTAGGCACGGGCCGCTCAGGCCTGCGGGCCGCCTAGAGCCGGACCTTCCATTCCACCGTGGAGCGCAGCGTGCGGATGGTCTTCGGGTCGCGGAC
The DNA here is from genome assembly GCF_001953875.1 of Streptomyces amritsarensis. Lineage (GTDB taxonomy): Bacteria > Actinomycetota > Actinomycetes > Streptomycetales > Streptomycetaceae > Streptomyces > Streptomyces amritsarensis. The sequence goes on along the minus strand of NZ_MQUR01000099.1, from coordinate 11,270 downwards.
CGCCGGGGTGCGGTCCTCGGCCGTCACCGACAGGCGGTGGGTGCGCAGGTCGAACAGCCACAGTTCCGCCACCGACACCTCGGTGCGTCCCTCGAACCGCTTGAGTTCCCTGCCGTCCAGGTACCAGCGGACCACGAGCTGCCGGCCGTCCGCTCCGGACAGCTTCGGCACGGCCACCTTCGCCGTGTTGCGCAGCCGCAGGGTCCGGTCCGTCGGCGTGAGCGCCGTGGCGATCCGGGCGTGCTGGTAGAACCCGGCGATCATCGCTTCGACGCCGGGCAGGTTGAAGGGCTTGCCCAGGACCCGCATGAGGGAGTTGTCGGTGGGGCGGTACAGCCCCGTCACGTAGTAGTTGCCGCCCTCGTACGCCCCGACCGTGCCGCCGTCGGGTGACTCCTCGCCGAGCCAGCGGTACCACTTGGCCCGCTGGGCGGCCATCCGGTCGGCGGTCAGGCCGGAGCTGTTGGACTCGCCGGGTTCGGGCCCGGTGTACTTCTCGTAGTCCGGCACGCCGGGGTAGAAGTACTCGTCGGCGAGCTTGCCCAGCGAGTGGCCGGTCTCGTGGATGGCGACCTGGCCGGACTTGGGGTGGCCGGCCGACGCGGTCGATATCCCCTCGTAGCCGAGGGTGGCGCTGGGCTCGTTGTAGCCCGCTCCGCCGTACTTCGCGCTGTTGGCCAGCACGATGACGAGGTCGGCCTCGGGTGCCTTCGCCACGTACGCGTCGACCTTGGGCTGATCGATGCAGAGCAGCCGCTCGATGTCCCCGCACCAGAAGTACGAGCCGAGGGCGGTGTCGCGGACGGTCGCCGGATCGGGGTCGCCGGAGACGCCCGATTCGCGGGAGACCGCGTCGACCGTCCAGACGTTGAAGAGCCCGCGGTACGTGGTGTACGGCTCGACGGCGGCCACCTCGGCCCACTTCTGCTCGGCGTCGGCGTGGAACCGCGGCAGTTCGGCCGCGGTGTAGCCGTCGCCGACGATGACGACGTCGAGGCGGTCCGCGGTGGAGCCGTTGTCGATCATCTTGGTGACCTCGCCGTCGGCCGACCGCTCGGCCTCGGTGAGCCGGCCCGCGCTCTTCGCGGGGCCGCCGGCCGCCGGCACCAGGGCGTGCCCGGATCCGGCGTCGCCGCCCTGTTCGGGCCCGGGGATCTCGACCTCCACCCGGGGTGCTGCCGGGCCGGCCGCGGCGTCCGCCGGACCTGCCGCCACGAGCGCGGCGCTCGCGCACACCATGGCGAGCGCCGCCCGCAGCGCCGTGCGTACGGCCGGACGCCGTGCCGGAGGCCGCGCCGCCCGTCTGATGACCGCACCTGTGACCGGATCCATGAAGTCCACCCCCGTGAAAGGAAGTTAAACGGATTGATAAGCACACTGAATCGGCTGCTTAAACTAAGGGGCGCGCGGGAGGTGCGCAATGGCGTACTCCGCCTGAATACTGGGGAGTTCGAGCAACCAGGGGGTATTTCATGGACGAACCGGGCGAGATCGGCCGCAGGGTTCAGCGCATGCGCGTCGAACGCGGCTTGACCCAGAAGCAGTTGGCGCACCCCTCCTACACCTCCGCCTACGTCTCCACCCTGGAATCGGGCAAGGTGCGCCCCTCCGAGACCGCGCTGCGCTTCCTCGCCGACCGCCTGGGCACCTCCTACGAGGAGCTGGCCACCGGGCGCCCCGCCCACCTGGCCACCGAGCTGCGGCTCGCCCTCACCGACGCGCAGCGCACGCTGGCCACGGGCGCGGCCGACGAGGCCGCCGTGCACTACCGCAGACTGCTCGCCGAGGCGGAGGAGCTCGGGTTCGTCCCCGAGCAGGCGCAGGCCCGCCTCGGGCTGGGTGAGTGCGCGCTCGAGTCCGGTGAACTACCGGCGGCGATCGGCCACTTCGAGGAGGCGGAGCGGCTCCTGGCCGACGAGCCGCTGACGCGCCGGGCCCGGCCCGTGCGCGGCCGGGCCGTGGCGCACCTGCTCGCCGGCGAGCTGCGCTACGCCTGCTACCTCCTGGAGTCCGCCATCGACGAGCTGGGCGCGAGCGGCCTGGCCGATCCCGACGCGCTGGTCCTGCTGCACGCCGCGGTGATCGGCCCGTACATGGACATGGGCGCCCACGCGCGCGCCGCCCACTCGGCGGAGCTCGCGCTCGCCCTGGCTCCCCAGGTCAGTGATCCGGCGCTGGTGGCCGGCATGCACCGGCAGGTGGCGCGTACCTTCCTCGCCGAGGGGCGGATGGCCGACGCCGACGCCTCCCTGGCGAAGGCGCAGGCGATCTACGGCCACCTGCAGCTGACCACGGATCTGGCGCACTGCCACTGGATGCGCGGCTATGTGCTCGCGCAGAACGGCGAACTCGGTTCCGCGGAGCGGGAGCTGCGCACGGCCCGGGACATGCTGTCGGCGCGGCGGGCCGGTCTCTACACGGCCCAGGTGGAGGTGGAGCTGGCCGACGTACTGCGCCGGCTGGGCCGGCACGAGGAGGCGGCGGAGCTGCTCGCGGCGCTGCTGGAGCTGGGCACCAGCCACGGCGCCGTGCACGCCGGCGGAGCGCACCGGCTCCTCGGCCTGATGGCCGAGGAGCGCGGTGAGCCGGAATCCGCCGAGGAGCACTACGTCCAGGCGCTGGCGCTGCTGGAGCGCAGTGGGGCGACGGGCGACCTCGCGGACCTGTGCCGGCTGCTGGGCGACCTGCTGCGGCGTACGGGCCGGGTCGAGGCGGCCATGGACGCGTACCGCACGGGCCTGGGGCACCGGGCGGCGCCGGGCACCACCACTCTGGGCCCGGCGCCGGCGGCCGCGTTCCGGTCCGCCCGGGTCAGTGGTTCTCGGTGGGTCGCAGATCGCGTGGAATGAGCGCCCAGGTCGTGGCCGCCGCGGTGACGGCGAGGCCGCCCGCCATGAGGAACGCCGGGGTGATGGCGAGGGTGTAGGCGTGGGAGGCGGTGTCGAGCAGGGCCTGGCCGACGGCGCCGCCGAGGCGTTCGGCGATGTGCGCGGCCTCGCCGACGGAGTCCCGGGCGGCGGCCGCGGAGGGGCCGTCCAGTTCGAGGGCGGGCAGGTTGCCGCGGTAGAGCGCGGCCGCGGTGGAGCCGAGGACGGCGACGCCCATCGCGGAGCCGAGTTCGTAGCAGGTCTCCTCGATGGCGGCGGCGCTGGAGACCTCGGCGGCGGGCGCGGCGGAGACCAGCGTCACCGAGGCCACCGTCGTGGCGATGCCGGCGCCCAGGCCCATCACGGTCAGGGCGGCCGCGAAGGCAGGGTAGCCGAGGTCGGTGAACTGCTGGAGGGTCCACGGCAGGGCCATGCCGGCGGCCAGGACGACGAGTGCGGCGCCCAGTACGTGGCGGATCGCGAAGCGCTGCATCAGCGAGGGGGCGACCATCGAGGCGGCGATCAGGGCGAGCGGGGCCGGCAGCAGGCGCAGTCCGGCCTCCAGCGGGGTGTAGCCCTCGCCGTACTGGAACCACTGGGTGACCAGGAACAGGATCGCGCCCATGCCCACCATGGGCAGGAAGATCGCGGTGGCGGCGACGCTGAAGGCGGGCTTGGCGAACAGCCGTACCTGGAGCAGGGGGTTGTCGAGCCGGGTCTGGCGGCGGACGAAGACGGTCAGCGCGGCGGCCGCGAGGAGGAGCAGGGCCCAGGGCAGGGGGTCGGCCACGCCGCTCTTGCCGAGCTGCTTGATGCCGCCGGCGAGGGCGAGCATGCCGACGACGGACTGTCCGACGCCCCACCAGTCCCACGCTCCGGTGCTGCGCGGGGAGCGTGATTCAGGCAGGTAGCGCAGGCCGGCCGCGACGATGACGGCGGCGACGGGCAGGTTGAGGAGGAAGGCGGAGTGCCAGCCGTAGTCCTGGACCAGGAGGCCGCCGACGACCGGGCCGAAGGCCATGCCGCCGCCGAAGACGGCCGCCCACACGGCGAGGGCGAAGGCACGCTCCTTGGCGTCGGTGAAGACGGTGCGCAGGATCGAGACGGTGGCCGGCATGATGGCCGCGCCGCCGATGCCGAGGAGGGCGCGCGCCGCGATCAGGTGCCAGGCCTCGGTGGCGGACACGGCCATGAGCGAGGCCGCCGAGAAGATGCCGAAGCCGGCCATGAGCAGCCGCTTGCGGCCCCAGCGGTCGCCGAGCGCGCCCGCGGTGACCAGCAGGCCGGACAGGGCGAGCGCGTAGACGTCGATGATCCACAGCTGCTGTACGGCGCCGGGCCGGAGGTCGCCGACGAGCGAGGGGAAGGCCACGTTGAGGATCGTGGTGTCCATGGAGATGAGCAGGAGACTGCCGGAGAGTATCGCCAGGACGATCCACCTGCGGGGGTCCGGCGTGGGGGTGTGCATGGGGTTCCGTTCGAGGTCTTTGCGGGGTGAGGAGGCGGTCAGGGTGCGGGGGCACCGGCGGGGGGCCGCGCGGGGGGCCGCGTCCCGCTGAGGAAGGAGGTCAGGACCAGGTGGCCGATCTGGCGGGGGGCGAGGTGCCCGTCCCGTACGCCTTCGGCGGCGGCGTCGAGGAGTCCCCAGAGGGAGTACCAGATCCAGTACGGCGGGAGGTCGGCGCGCAGGCGCCCCAGTTGCTGGCCGAGGGCGAGGAAGGCGAGGGCCCGCTGGTCCTGGCGGTCCACGCCGGCGCGGAACTCGGGGTCCGCGAGCACGGTGGCGTCGCGTGAGGTGAAGCCGTAGAGGTGGGCGGCGGGCATCAGTGCGACGACCAGGTCTTCGAGGGCGGTGTCGAAGGCGTCGGCGTCGGCGTCCTGTGCCAGGTCCAGGGGGGCCAGGCAGCCGTCGACCACCTCGATCGCCCGGACCGCGACGGCTTTCAGCAGGGCTTCGCGGGTCGCGTAGCGGCGGCTGAGCGTGGCGCGGCTGGTCCCGATACCGGCGGCGATCTGCACCATCGAGGCGCTGTGATCTCCGGCGAGGACGCGGGCCGCGCCGTCGAGCAGTTCTTCTTCGTGCACCATGTCGAGCCTCCTTCGCCTCGAACGATACAAGATTGTCTCATCCGAGGCAAAGGTGCCCCACTGTCTGTCGTCATCGTCGGCGGGCTGCCGGGCCCCGCACCACGGCCGCTGCGGGCGGCCCCGCAGGGCGCCGCGTGCCGCCACTGGGTGCACCCCTCCGGCTCAACGGCGGTCCCGTGCGCCCTCTGGGTACAGCCGTCCCCTCGCCCGTGGCCCCACCTCCACCTGCGCAACGCGTGGCCGGGGGTACGGCAGCACGAGGACCGGGTCGACGGCGGCGAGACGGGTCAGCTCCAGGCGCGTCACCGCCGGGCCCGACGGACGAGTCGGCCGTCGCGCGAGGTTCGACGGAGTCCCGCAGCCCCGCGACGGCCGGCCGGCCGGACCTCCCGTCGGCCGCGATCCGCCACGGCTGCGGGAGCGCAGCGGGCGGTGGTGCCGCACCGCGGGGCCGCGAAGGCGGCGCATCGGCCAGGTCCTGATGCGCGGTGGCTCGCCGATCCGCTGCTCGACGAGGGCCCGGTCGAACCCGTCCGCGGCCCGGACCGCGGAGCTCCATGACGTTGGGCGCGTCGACCTGGAGGAGGAGGCGGGCCCGTCCGGAGGGACCGAAACCGGGCAGACGGTCGGGCGCCGTCCCATCGGGCGAGGACGTGGCGCTCGTCGTGCTGCCGAGGCAGCAGTGCGTAGGGCCGCAGTGCCGCCTTCGGCAGGACATCACCTCGCGGGCGGAGGAACGCAAGGGCCCATGGTCACGTGGGCTCGTCCTTGTGCTCGACGTCGGTGCGGGCGCGGGCGCCCGAGCGGGTGCGGGAGGCGGTCTGGGCCCGCTGGGGATGGCGGCGCACGTACTCGTGCTCCAGCTCGTTCATCCGCTTCGTATGGGTGACCAGGGCATCGTCGGACCCGTGCAACAGAGTCTCGTGGCGCGTGCGGTGGATGGCCTCCAGCTCCTTGAGCAGTCGGCCTTCCTCCAGTTTCCGCGCCGACGGACCGCCGTCGTGCTCCGTCATGGCACGTGCACCTCCTCCTCGGCCCCCCGCCCACACCATCATCCTCCGCGCGGCGCCGCGCGTCCCGTCAGCGGCCGCATCCCCGGCCCCGCCCCGGTGGACAGGGGCTCATGGACCAGGAGCGCTCCCTGCGGGAACGGCTGATCGGCGTCGGTGCGGAGCCCGTCGTGAGCGAGGCCCCGGCGCCGGGGCTCCGGGCGGCGGGGGCGGCGCTGCGCCGCTTCGGGCCGTGCCGGACCGCGCTGACGGGCACGGGCGCCGGGGCGCCCCGGCCGTCGCCGGTGGCCCCGATCGTGCCGGCAGCGTCCGGGCGCGCCGCGGCGTCACTGCTGCCCTACGGCGCGCGCCCGGCAGCTGCGGGCCACCTCGTCGGCGAAGACGAGGGCGGGCGGGGCGAGGGCCGCCCAGCGGCGGACCGCCCAGCCGACGGCGAGCGGCGGCAGGTCGGGAACGGGCACCAGGCGCAGCGGGCCGTCGGATCCGGGGACCTGCCAGCCGGGCAGCGCGGGCACGACGGCGTGGCCCAGGCCCAGTTCGGCGAGCAGCAGGGCCGTGTCCCAGTCGGCCACGCTGGTGTCGGAGCGCACGCGGATGCCGGACTCCGCTAGGGCGGTGTCGAGGTGGGCGCGGGAGGCGGAGTTCTGCGGCAGCCGGATGTGGCGGATGTCGGCGAGGTCGGCGGGGGTGAGGCCGGTCCGGCCGGCCAGGGGGTCGTCGGCGCCGACCGCGAGCACCCAGGGCAGTTCCATGACGGGGCGCTGCTCGATACCGCGGACGGGGGCGCCGATGGTGATCCAGGCGAGGTCGAGGTCGCCGGCGGCCAGGGCGTCGAAGCAGCTGCGGCTGGAGTTCTCGGTCTGGAACTCCAGGCTCACCTCGGGGTGGCTGCGGCGGAAGGAGACGACGGCCTCGGACATGAAGTGCCGCACGGTCGTCGCGCCGGTGGTGACGCGCACGGTGCCGCCCCCGCCCCGTACGAGGTCCTCGACACGGCGCAGGGCGCCGTCGAGGCCGGCGATGCCGTCGGCGGCGGCCGCCTGGACGATGCGGCCGGCCTCGGTGGGCACGACGCCGCGGGAGTGCCGCTCCAGGAGGCTGGTGCCGGTCTGCTTCTCCAGGCGGCGGACGTGCTGGCTGACGGCGGACTGGGTGCAGCCGAGGTCGCGTGCGACGGCGCTGAGGCTGCCGGCGCGGCAGACGGCCACGAACACGCGGAGGTCGTCGAGGGTCATGGGACCCAAGATATTCCTTGGGTGTGGGGAGCAAACAGGAGGATTGACTTGGGTGTTGGGGTGAATCAAGATCGATGCAGGGCCCGGGCGGCAACCCGTCCCCGCCGTCGCCCCGGGATCCGGACCCCCGGCGACGGGTGGGACGGGTGCCGACCCACCACGGGCGGACTCCTCGCGCTGTTCGGCCGGTCGCGGAGCCTGCCCGGTGAGCCGGCCCGGCGCGAGTGCCAGGCCGGGCTCGGCGACGGGTGGAGAGCAGCGGTCGGGGGCGGTGTTACGTCGGGGGGCCGGCCGCCCGGCCGGTGAGGGTGATCTCGGCCGCGCTGGTCCAGGGGCCGCGGCCGCCGGCCTCGGTCAGGGCTCTGAGGCGGAGGTAGCGGCCGGTCTTCGGGGACAGTGCCGCGGTCTGGGCGGCGGCGGTGTCGGGGAAGGTGCCGCTCGCCACCGGCGCGCCCCAGTCCGCGGTGGTGTCGGACACGTGGACCTCGTAGCCGCCGATCCGGCCGTTGACGCCGCCGTCCTGGCGGGGGAGGCAGCCGAGGCCGTCGAGGGTGTAGCGGGCGCCGAGATCGATCTGGATCTCGTGCGGGAGGGCCGCGGGCGTACCTGAGGACCAGGCGGTGTGCCACATCGTGGCGGGGTTTCCGTCGAAGGCGCCCACGGCCGCGCCGTTCTCGGCGGCGGTCTCCTGGCTGTCGGCGCGGACCAGGGACCAGCCCGCCCTGTCGATCGGGGTGGAGGAGGGGGGAAGGGGCGCGGCTGCCGGGACGGCGGTGCCGGTGGCCGAGAGGGTGAACGCGGCCGACTTCGTGCCGGTCTTGACCCACAGGACGCCCGCGCGGTCCGCCGGGTCGAAGAACCAGCCGTGGGCGGCGGAATCGTAGGCGGCCCGGGAGGCCAGGCGGGGCACGGCGGCGCCGTCCAGCGTGACGGCGGTGGGCGCGGCGGCCACGTGGAGGGTGAACTCGTAGCCCCGCGAGGCCGGTTTGCCGGCGTAGCTGCCGGTGGGGGCGCCGACGGCGACGGTCACCGTTCCGGTGCCGGCCGCCGGGGCGGTGACGTCGACCCGCTGGCGGGCGTAGGCGCCGGACTCGTGGGCGCGGGTGCGGCCGTCGTCCTCGTAGAGGCTGAAGGAGGAGGCGCCGCGCGGGTGGATGTCGTAGGTGAGGGTGGAGACCGGCTTCTCCCCCGTGTAGTTCATCTGCGGCCACATCGGCATGATGCCGCCGCCCTTGACGAACAGCGGGAGGGTGTCGAGGGGTGCCTGGTATCCGTCGAGCCGGCCGGGGCCCGCGTAGGTGCGTCCCGTCCAGTAGTCCGTCCAGGTGCCGGCGGGCAGGTGGATGCCGTCGCGGACCGCGGTGTCGGAGACGACGGGTGCGACGAGCAGTGAGTCGCCCGCCATGAACTGGCCGCTGGTGGCGTTGCCGCGGGCCACCGGGTCGTCGGGGTACTCCAGGACCATGGCGCGGGTGCTGGGGACGCCCGTCTCGTGGGCGACGCGGCTCATCGTGTACAGGTACGGCATCAGCCGCATCTTCAGCTGGAGGTACTTGCGGTTGACGGAGAGGTACGGCTCGGCGAAACGCCACGGCTGCTTGTCGTGGTACCCGGCTGAGGGATTGGCCGCGCCCCAGCCCGACATGGTCATGAAGGCGGGGGTGAAGGACTTCCACTGGAGATCGCGGGTGTACGTCTTCGGGCTGCCGCCGAATATCCCGTCGATGTCGCCGGCGGCGTAGTTGAGCCCGGAGAGGCCCGCACCGGTGATGGCGGGGACGTGCCAGCGCATGTCGTCCCACGTGCCGTAGGTGTCGCCGGTCCAGACGACGGCGTTGCGCTGGGTGCCCGCCCAGCCGTCCACGGTCCACACGAAGCGGCGGGCGTCGGAGTTCTTCTCGATCCCGTCGACGGCCTGGCGCACACCGTCGAAGGCGTATTTGTAGCCGCTGCCGATCCATGCGACGTCGGTCTTCACGCCGCGGCTGCCGGCGGTGCCCACCTCGTCGGCGATGGAGCCGAGTCCGGTCGAGGTCCACAGGCCGGTCTGGAAGCCCTTGGCCCGCAGGGCGTCGACGGTCGGCTTCAGGGGTGCGGTGTAGCCGCAGCCGTAGCCGTCGTTGGGGAGGAACCAGCCCGAGGGCATGTCGGCGGCGCGGGCGTCGGCCGCGTATCCGACGACATCGGGCGTGTTCTGGTGGCGGGGACGGTCGTGGGCGCCCTGGTAGTCGGGGTTGGAGGCGTTGAAGCAGTCGGCGTTGCCGAGCTCGAAGCCCCACATCGGCGCCATGAACGGTTTTCCGCTGACGTCGGTGTAGGCGTCGAGCACGGATTTCAGCGAGTCGCCGGTGAAGTACCAGGCGTCGAAGCGCTTCTCGTCGTGGGTGAGGGTGGTGGGGGCGTTGAATCCGTAGGAGCCCGGAGCCCAGGTGTTGCGCATCACGCCGTAGCCGTTGGTGGACATGTAGAAGGGGGCGGGGCTGGCGTTGTCGTTCTCGCGCCACCTGTTGTCGACGGCGATGGGGACGGTCTTGCCGCGCAGCGCCCACTCGCCCAGGCGCAGGCCGGTTCCGTAGAACTGCTCGTCCGTACCGCGCGCCAGGTACTGCGTGGTGCGGTTGCCGGTCCAGCTCGTGGGCCGGGTCTCCTGCCAGACGGGGGTGGTGTTGTCCGCGCGGTAGACCGAGAACCTCAGCGGCCTCTTGTCGACCCGGATGGTGAGGGAGGCCGTGCTGATCCGGTGGTACGCGCCGGCGTCGGTGTGGGTCGCGGCCACCGATCCGAAGTCGGTGGTGACGGCGAGGTCGGAGCCGGCCGGGTCGTCGGTGAAGGTCCCGTCGGGCGAGAGCCAGAGGCGGAAGATGTCGGCGCGGGCGACGACCACGCGGGCCTTGGCGCCGCTGGAGGCCGTGACGGTGAAGGTGTTCCCGGACCGGGTGAAGCCGGTGACGTCCCCCGCGGTGGCAGTGGCCCCGGAGGGGGCTGCGGTGGCGGGGGCGACGAGCGGTCCGGCAGCGGCCAGGCCCGCGACGGTGAGGGTGGCGGCGAGCAGGGCGGCGCCCGGAGCGCGCAGGCGCAGGTGCAGGCGCCGTCGGCGTGGTGTGTGCGGCCGACCGGATAAGGGGGCCTGCCGGCTCCTGCGGATGCTGGGCAGTCTCATGGGCAGCTCCTCGTGCGGTCCGGAGAACGGACACAGCTCTTTGGCATGCACCCGGCAAGATAGCGCCCTGGAGGCCCTCTTTGAAGAATTCTGCTCGAAGTCACCTCTCAGCACGCATCTTTGAGCACGCGACAGATGTACGTCGGCACACGGAAGCCACCGGCCGCGGACGGCCGACCGGCCGCACAGGGCGGTCACCGGGGTCACAGGCAGCACAGGCGGCACAGGGGGCAGAACATCGACAGTGCGGGATGGCGTCCAGAGAGGACGAGAAAAGGCAAGGAGGTCAACCCACTCCTTGCCACTCTCAACTTATAGCGCACCGGGGGGCTTGCGGCAAGGCCCCGTCGGCGGGGCAAAATCGCGGACCGAAGCCAGAAGCTGCAGAAATGGGAGATTCACGAAGTGCATGCGTTCTTGCCGGTTCACGAATCGCGCGGTGACGTCGGGCAGGACTCGGCCGCCCCGCGGACCCGCAGCGCGTTCGACCTTCCCGACCACCTCTCCCCCAAGGCCGACCCGGCCCTGATCGACGGCGACGAGCGGCACTTCGCGGCCATCTCGGAGAGCCTGGCCCAGTCGGTCGCCGAACTCTCCGACCGCCTCGCGGCCGAGCGCAGGGCCCCCGGCGGCATCGGCCGGGAGGCGATGGACCGGGACGCCGAGATCCACCGCCTGACCGCCCGCCTGCGCACCCTGCGCCGCTTCGGCCTGGACCTGTGCCTGGGGCGCATCGTCCCCGCCGGCGGTGGCGAACCCGTGTACGTGGGCCGCCTCGGCCTCACCGACAGCACGGGGCGCAGGCTCCTGCTCGACTGGCGCTCCCCCGCGGCCGAGCCGTTCTTCGCGGCGACCCACGCCAACCCGATGGACGTGGCGAGCCGCCGCCGGTACCGCTGGACCGGCGGCC
>NZ_MQUR01000205.1 GCF_001953875.1 Streptomyces amritsarensis | reverse complement strand
GGCGAGGTGGTCGGTGTCGTCGATGTCGAGGAGGGTGATGCGGTCGGGGTATTCGTTCTGTGCGGTGCGGATGAGGCCGGTGAGGGCTGAGGCGGGGAGGTCGTGGATGTCCTCGTCGGTGGTGAGGGCGGTGGCCCGGCGGGTGAGGATGACGATCCGGGTGGAGTCGAGGGTGGTGTCGGTGAGGAGTTCCTGGAGCACGGCGAGGGTGTCCTGGACCGCTTCGTGCACATCCGCGAAACTCTCCGACACCGCGATGAACGACGGCAGTCGGGCTCCCGAGGAGATCGCGGTCCGCAGGGCGGTCGCCGTGGCGTAGGTGTCCCCCGAGACGGCCGCCGCCAGCCCGTGCGGGTCGGAGCCCAGCACCGCCCAGGGACCCGTGGCGTGGCCCGGGGCCGCCGCGAAGGGCTTCCATACCATGCGGTAGAGCCCGTCCTGCGTGCCGGCCAGGTCGTGCAGGTCACCGACGGGCCGCAGGGTGATCTCGTCCACGGTCAGGACACGCCGGCCGTCGGCGTCCGTCGCCGTGAGCGAGGCGGCGCCCGCGCCGTTCGGTGCCAGGCGCACCCGCAGCACGGTCGCACCCGCCGTGTGCAGCGTGACCCCGTTGAACGAGAACGGGACGTTCATCTCGTCGGAGTCCTCGATCAGGAGGCCGTGGAGGGCGGCGTCCAGCAGCGCGGGGTGCAGGACGAACGCGGCGTCGTCGATGCCCTCCTGCACCACGACCTCGGCATACGTCTCCGTGCCGCGTCTCCATGCCCGCCGCAGCCCCTGGAAGGCGGGGCCGTAGGCGTATCCCCGTTCGGCGAGCCGGACGTAGAGGTCGTGGACCGCCAGCTCGGTCGCGCCCTCCGGCGGCCACACGGCGCCGTCCGGCGCCGGCGCCGGCGCCGGGACCGGGCCGGCCTCGCAGAGAACACCGGAGGCGTGCCGGGTCCACTCCGCATCGGTCGCCCGCTCGGGGCGGGAGTGGACGGTGACGGACCGGGTGCCCGACTCCTCGGCGCCGAGCGCGACCTGCAGGTGCACACGGCCTTCCTCGGGAACGGTCAGCGGCGTTTCGAGGACCAGCTCCTGGAGGCGGTCGTAGCCGCATCGCTCGCCCGCCGCGAGAGCCATCTCGACCACAGCGGCACCGGGCAGCAGAACGGTTCCGGCGACCGCGTGATCGGCCACCCACGGGTGGGTGCCGCGCGAGACGCGGCCCGTGAGCAGCAGGCCCTCCCCGCCGGCGAGGCTGGTCACCGCACCCAGCAGCGGGTGCTCGGCCGGGGTCAGCCCCAGACTCGCCACGTCCTCGGCGGTGGCCGGGCTGTTGAGCCAGTACCGGGTGCCCTGGAAGGCGTACGTCGGCAGCAGGACCCGCCGCGCACCCGGGAAGAGGCCCTCCGCGTCCAGCACAGCACCGCGCACGGCCGCCTCGCCGAGGGCGACGGCGAGCGTCCGCACCTCGGAGCGCCCCCGGCGCAGGGCGGCGACGGTCGTCACCGCGCCCTGCGCCTCCTCGCCCAGGCAGGCGCGGGTCATGGCGGTGAGAGTGGGGTCGGGGCCCAGTTCGACGTAGGTGGTGACGTTGTGGGTGTGGAGGTATTGGACGGCTTCGTTGAA
>NZ_MQUR01000013.1 GCF_001953875.1 Streptomyces amritsarensis | reverse complement strand
CGGCGGGGGCGGCCAGCGGCGGCGGGGGCCGGCCGACAGCAGCGGGGCCGGCCGACGGCCACGGCAGGGGTCCGGCCGGCAGCGGCGGGGCCGGCCCGGCAGCGGCGGGGGTTCGGCCGGCTGCCGCGGGGGCGTCCGGCTACGGCGGGGCCCGGCCTGCGGCGGCGGGGCCGGTTGGGCACCTTCGGGGCCAGCCGGCGGCGAAGGCCCGGCCGACAGCTGCGGGGGCGGCCGGCGGCCACGGCAGGGGTCCGGCCGGCAGCGGCGGGGCCGGCCCGGCAGCGGCGGGGGGTCGGCTGGCTACCGCGGGGGCGTCCGGCTACGGCCGGGGCCCGGCCGGCGGCGGGTCCGGCCGGGCAGCTTGGGGGGCCGGCCGGCTGCCGCGGCAGGGGTCCGGCCAGCAGCGGCGGGGGTCCGGCCGGGCGGCCGCGGGGGCAGCTGGCAGCGGCGGCGGGAATCCGGCCGACTGCGTCGGGGCCCGCCCGGCGGCAGCAGGAGTCCGGCCGACAGCCGCGGGGGCGGCCGGCAGCGGCGGGGGTCCGGCCTGCGGCGGCGGGGGCGGCCAGCGGCGGCGGGGGCCGGCCGACAGCAGCGGGGCCGGCCGACGGCCACGGCAGGGGTCCGGCCGACAGCGGCGGGGCCGGCCCGGCAGCGGCGGGGCCGGCCCGGCAGCGGCGGGGGTTCGGCTGGCTACCGCGGGGGCGTCCGGCTACGGCCGGGGCCGGCCGGCCGCGGCAGGGGTCCGGCTGGCAGCGGCAGGGGTCCGGCTGGCAGCGGCGGCGGGAATCCGGGCCGACTGCGTCGGGCCCGCCCGGCGGCAGCAGGGGTCCGGCCGACAGCCGCGGGGGCGGCCGGCAGCGGCGGGGCCGGCCGGCGGCCACGGCAGGGGTCCGGCCGGCTGCCGCGGCGGGAGTCGGGCTGGCAGCGGCAGGGGTCCGGCTGGCAGCCGCGGGGGCGGCCGGCAGTGGCGGGGCCGGCTGGCTGGCGCGGGGGTGGCCGGCTGTGGCTGGGCACCGGCCGGCCCCCGGCGGGCGGGGTCAGATGCGGGTTGTGAAGGCCGAGACCGCCTCGTGGACGTCGGATTCCGTCCACGACAGGCCCGGTTCGGTGACGTCCACCTCGGTCACCGCCAGGCCCGGCGGGCCGCCGGGCGACCAGCGGCGGAAGAGGACCGTGCCCGTCTCCTCGGCCTGCCGCAGGGCCGCGTCCGTCAGCCGGTCCGGCTCGTACGGCAGCCACACCTGGAACTGGTGCGTGTGCGGCTCCTCGGGGTGCACCCGCGACCACGGGACGCCGGACTTCGCCAGGGCCTCGCGCAGCGCCCCGGCCACCATCCGCGCCTGGGCCACGTACGACGGCAGCCGCGGCAGTTCCCGCTCCAGCCCGGCCAGTGCGGCCAGGGCCTGCGGGAACTGGCGGAAGATCTGGCCCCCGTAGCGGTGGCGCCAGACCCGGGTCTCCTCCACGAACTCCCGCGGCCCGGCCAGGGCCGCCCCGCTCAGGCCGCCGAGCGACTTGTAGAACGAGACGTACACGGAGTCGGCGAGCCCGGCGATCTCCGGCAGCGGGCGGCCGAAGTGGACGGTGGACTCCCACAGCCGGGCCCCGTCGAAGTGGATCGCCGCCTCCCGCTCCCGGCCGGCCTCCACCAGCGCCCGGAGCTCCTCCCATGTGGGCAGCAGGAACCCGGCCTCGCGCAGCGGCAGCTCCAGCATCAGCGTGCCGAAGGGCTCCCGGACGTCCTCGACCTCCTCCGCGGTCATCTGGCGCGACTCGGTCGTCGGGTGGACGACCCGCAGCCCGGAGACCGTCGACAGGGCCTCGCCCTCCCACATCTCCGGATGGCTCAGCGGGTGCAGCGCCACGACCGGGTTGCCCGTCCGGCCCGCCCAGCAGCGCAGCGCGACCTGCTGCGCCATCGTGCCGCTGGGGAAGAACGCGGCGTCCTGCGTCCCGAGCAGCTCCGCGACGCGCCGCTCCAGCTCGGCGACGATCCCGTCGCCGTAGATGTCGCCCGGCGCGTCCATGTCGTAGGCGTACGGGGCCTCGGCGAGCCGTGCCAGCGACTCCCCCACCGTGGCTTCGCGCGGGCTGCGGGTCAGGGTCCTGCCCGCCGCCCGCCAGGCCGCCACGAGCCGGGCCGTGCGCTGCGCTTCGTCGTTGCTGTCGTTCATGACCCCTGATCCTCGCCCCTCGTCCCCGACCGGCCAAGAGCCCCACGGGCTAGCATGGCGGCGTATCGTCCGGTACCCCCGCGGACTGGAACGGAAGGCATTCCCCGCGTGAATCCATCACAGCAGCCACGCCCTGCCCGGCTCACCGTCGGCGTCGTCGGGGCGGGCCGGGTCGGCCCGGCGCTGGCCCGCGCGCTCCAGCAGGCGGGCCACCGTCCCGTCGCCGTGTCGGGCGTCTCCGACACCTCCGTGCGCCGCGCCGCGCGGATGCTGCCCGACGTGCCGCTGGTGCCACCCGCCCAGGTGCTGGAACTGGCCGACCTGGTCCTGCTGACCGTGCCCGACGACGCGCTGCCGGCGCTCGTGGAGGGGCTCGCGGAGACCGGAGCGGTCCGCCCGGGACAACTCCTCGTGCACACCTCGGGCCGGTACGGGACCTCCGTGCTCGACCCGGCGCGCCGGGCGGGCGCCCTGCCGCTGGCCCTGCACCCCGCGATGACCTTCACCGGCACCGAGGTCGACGTGCAGCGGCTGGCCGGCTGCTCCTTCGGCGTCACCGCCCCCGACGAGCTGCGGCTGGCCGCCGAGGCCCTGGTCATCGAGATGGGCGGCGAACCGGAGTGGATCGCCGAGGAGAACCGCGCGCTGTACCACGCGGCCCTCGCCCTCGGCGCGAACCACCTGGTCACGCTGGTCGCCCAGTCGCTGGAGCTGCTGCGCAAGGCCGGGGTCGCGCACCCCGACCGGATGCTCGGCCCGCTGCTCGGCGCGGCCCTCGACAACGCCCTGCGCTCCGGGGACGCGGCCCTGACCGGGCCGGTGGCCCGCGGTGACGCGGGGACGGTCGCCGCGCACGTCTCGGAGCTGCGCCGGCACGCGCCGGGCACGGTCGCCGGCTACCTGGCGATGGCCCGCACGACCGCCGACCGGGCCCTCGCGCACGGTCTGCTCAAGCCCGAACTCGCCGAGGACCTGCTCGGCGTACTCGCCGACACGGACCCTGACGGGGGCGACCAGTGACCGAGCTGCTGCTGCACACCGCCGATGAGCTGCACAAGCTGCCGCGCACCGGACGGCGGGCCGTGGTGATGACCATGGGCGCCCTCCACGAGGGCCACGCCACCTTGATCCGCACGGCCCGCGAGCAGGCCGGGCCCGAGGGCCAGGTCGTCGTCACCGTCTTCGTCAACCCGCTGCAGTTCGGGGCGGGTGAGGATCTCGACCGCTACCCCCGCACCCTCGACGCGGACCTCGCGATCGCCGAAGAGGCGGGCGCCGACGCGGTGTTCGCCCCCGCCGTGGACGAGGTCTACCCGGGCGGGGACCCGCAGGTGCGGATCAGCGCCGGCCCGATGGGCGAGCGCCTCGAAGGGGCCACCCGGCCCGGCCACTTCGACGGAATGCTGACCGTCGTCGCCAAGCTGCTGCACCTGACCCGCCCCGACCTGGCCCTCTTCGGCCAGAAGGACGCGCAGCAGCTGGCCCTGATCCGGCGGATGGTGACCGACCTGAACTTCCCCGTCGAGGTGGTCGGCGTACCGACCGTCCGCGAGGAGGACGGCCTGGCCCTGTCGTCCCGCAACCGCTACCTCTCCCCCGCGGACCGGCAGACCGCCCTGGCGCTGTCCCGCGCCCTGTTCGCCGGCCGCGACCGGCTCGCCGCGCAGGCGGCGCTGCGGGCCCGTGCCGAGGCCGCCCCGGCCAGCGACGAGCGGGCCACCGCCCTGGCCAGGCTGGGCGAGATCCGTGCCTCGGCCGACGCCCACGCCGTCTCGGCGGCCTGCACGGGCCTGCCGGACGCCGTACGGGCCGCGGCGGGCCATGTGCTGGACGACGCGGCCCGCTCGGAGCCGCCGCTCGTGCTGGACTACCTGGCGCTGGTGGACCCGAAGGACTTCACCGAGGCCGGTCCCGACTTCACCGGGCAGGCCGTGCTGGCCGTCGCCGCGAAGGTCGGCACGACCCGGCTGATCGACAACATCCCATTGGAATTCGGAGCACACTCGTGAGCACCCCTGGCAGAGGCCCGGCCGGCAGCACCGGCATACGGCTGCACGCGCCGGCGCCCGGCTGGTCCCTCGACGCCGACGTCGTGGTCGTCGGCTCCGGTGTGGCGGGTCTGACCGCCGCGCTGCGCTGCGCGGCCGCGGGCCGCCGTACCGTCGTGGTCACCAAGGCCCGGCTCGACGACGGCTCCACCCGCTGGGCGCAGGGCGGTATCGCCGCGGCCCTCGGCGAGGGCGACAGCCCCGAGCAGCACCTCGACGACACCCTGGTCGCGGGCGCCGGCCTGTGCGACGAGGAGGCCGTACGGCTGCTCGTCACCGAGGGCCCGGACGCGGTGCGGCGGCTGATCGACACCGGCGCGGTCTTCGACACCTCCGCCGAGACCGGGGAGATCGAGCTGACCCGGGAGGGCGGCCACCACCGCCGGCGGATCGCGCACGCGGGCGGCGACGCCACCGGCGCCGAGATCTCGCGGGCGCTGGTCGAGGCCGTGCACGCCGCGGGCATAGAGACCGTGGAGAACGCCCTCGTCCTCGACCTCCTCCAGGACGCGCAGGGCCGTACCGCCGGGGTCACCCTGCACGTCATGGGCGAGGGCCAGCACGACGGCGTCGGCGCCGTCCACGCGCCCGCCGTGATCCTCGCGACCGGCGGCATGGGCCAGGTCTTCTCCGCCACGACGAACCCGTCGGTGTCCACCGGCGACGGAGTGGCGCTGGCGCTGCGCGCCGGGGCCGAGGTCTCCGACCTGGAGTTCGTGCAGTTCCACCCGACGGTGCTGTTCCTGGGGCCGGACGCCGAGGGGCAGCAGCCGCTGGTGTCGGAGGCGGTGCGGGGCGAGGGCGCGTACCTCGTCGACGCGGACGGCGTGCGCTTCATGGTCGGCCAGCACGAGCTCGCCGAGCTGGCCCCGCGCGACATCGTCGCCAAGGGCATCATGCGCCGCATGCAGGAGCAGGGCGCGCAGCACATGTACCTGGACGCCCGGCACTTCGGCGCGCGGATGTGGGAGCAGCGCTTCCCGACGATCCTGGCCGCCTGCCGCTCGCACGGCATCGACCCGGTGACGGAGCCGATCCCGGTGGCGCCCGCCGCGCACTACGCCTCCGGCGGCGTACGGACCGACCTGCACGGCCGCACGACCGTCCCCGGCCTGTACGCCTGCGGCGAGGTCGCGTGCACGGGCGTGCACGGCGCGAACCGGCTCGCCTCCAACTCGCTGCTGGAGGGCCTGGTCTTCGCCGAGCGGATCGCCGCGGACATCACCTCGCGGGAGCACGGCGGGGGCGGCCCGGGCGTACCGGTCCCCTCGACCGGCCCGCTGCAGCCCGCCGGGGCCCGCTACGAGATCCAGCGGATCATGACGGACGGCGCGGGCGTGCTCCGCTCCGCGGCCTCGCTGGAAGCGGCGGCCGACGCCCTGGAAGGGCTGTACGCCGCCGCCCTGAACGATCTCGAGGCGCACGGCAAGACCGCCGAACCGGGTGTGGACACCTGGGAGGCCACCAACCTGCTGTGCGTGGCACGGGTCCTGGTCGCCGCCGCGCGGCGGCGTGAGGAGACCCGCGGCTGCCACTGGCGCGAGGACCACCCGGACCGGGACGATGCCCGGTGGCGCCGCCACCTCGTGGTCCGGCTCTCGGCCACCGAGAAGCGGGCCCTGGTCGTCGTACCCACCGACTCCGCGGACCTCCCGTCCGTGCACCCCCTGAGCAACCCGAGCCTGGAGCAGTGACCGTGAGCACCCCCGAACTTCCCCTCATCGACCAGAACGACGGCGGCTGCGGTGACGACTGCGCCTGCGGCGACGGCGAGGAGAGCGGCCTCGACCCGGCGCTCGCCCAGCTGCTCGCGGACGCGGGCCTGGACCCGATCGAGGTCGAGGACATCGCCCACATGGCGCTCTCCGAGGACCTCGACGGCGGCGTGGACGTCACCACCGTGGCCACGGTCCCCGAGGACGCCGAGGCCGTCGCCGACTTCGTCGCCCGCGAGGACGGTGTCGTGGCGGGCCTGCGCATCGCCGAGGCGGTGTTCTCCGTGGTGTGCACGGAGGCCTTCGAGGTGGAGCGGCACGCGGAGGACGGCGACACCGTCAAGGCCGGCGAGGTGCTGCTGTCGGTCCGCGCCCGCACCCGCGACCTGCTGACGGCCGAGCGCAGCGCGCTGAACATCCTGTGCCGGCTCTCGGGCATCGCGACGGCCACCCGCCGCTGGGCGGACGTCCTGGAGGGCACGAAGGCCAGGGTCCGCGACACCCGCAAGACCACGCCGGGGCTGCGCTCGCTGGAGAAGTACGCGGTCCGCTGCGGCGGCGGCGTCAACCACCGCATGTCCCTGTCGGACGCGGCGCTGGTCAAGGACAACCACGTGGTCGCCGCGGGCGGGGTCGCGCAGGCCTTCAACGCGGTGCGCGAGGCGTTCCCGGAGGTCCCGATCGAGGTCGAGGTCGACACGATGCACCAGGTCCGCGAGGTCCTGGACGCGGGCGCCGACCTGATCCTGCTGGACAACTTCACCGTCCCGGAGACCGAGGAGGCCGTCACGCTGGTGGCCGGCCGCGCGGTGCTGGAGTCCTCGGGCCGGCTGACGCTGGACACCGCCCGGGCGTACGCGGAGACCGGCGTGGACTACCTGGCGGTCGGCGGGCTGACCCACTCCTCGCCGATCCTGGACATCGGTCTCGATCTGCGCGAGGCGGTGTAACCGGTGCTCCTCACCATCGACGTAGGCAACACCCACACGGTCATGGGCCTGTTCGACGGTGACGAGATCGTCGAGCACTGGCGCATCTCGACCGACCCGCGGCGCACGGCCGACGAGATGGCCGTGCTGATGCAGGGCCTGATGGGCATGCACCCGATGCTCGGCAGCGAGCTCGGCGACGGGATCCACGGCATCGCGATCTGTTCGACGGTGCCGTCGGTCCTGCACGAGCTGCGCGAGGTCACCCGGCGCTATTACGGCGACGTGCCGGCGGTGCTGGTGGAGCCGGGCATCAAGACGGGTGTGCCGATCCTCATGGACAACCCGAAGGAGGTCGGCGCGGACCGCATCATCAACGCGGTCGCGGCGGTCGAGCTGTACGGGGGCCCGGCGATCGTGGTCGACTTCGGTACGGCGACGACCTTCGACGCGGTGTCCGCGAAGGGCGAGTACGTGGGCGGGGTGATCTCCCCGGGGATAGAGATCTCGATGGAGGCGCTCGGCGTACGGGGTGCCCAGCTGCGCAAGATCGAGTTGGCCCGGCCGCGCCACGTGATCGGCAAGTCCACGGTCGAGGCGATGCAGTCGGGCGTGATCTACGGTTTCGCGGGTCAGGTCGACGGGGTCGTGGCCCGGATGGCCAAGGAGCTGGCCGGGCCGAACGGCGATCCGGACGACGTCCGGGTCATCGCGACCGGCGGTCTGGCCCCGATGGTGCTGGGCGAGTCGTCGGTGATCGACGACCACGAGCCGTGGCTGACGCTGATCGGTCTGCGGCTGGTGTACCAGCGCAACGCGCCGAACTTCGAGTGACGCCGCCGGGACGGGGGCCGTACCCCACGGGGTACGGTCCCGGTCCCGTCAGGCGCGGACCTCGACCCACAGCAGCTTCCCCCGGCGTCCCCGTACAGCCCCGTTCCACCGAGCGGGTAGCCGCCCCAGTTCGCGGCGTACGCCCGTACGGGGAACAGCCCGCGGCCCCGCTCGGCGCCCGACGGCGATGCCTCGGCGCAAGGATCCGCTCCGAAGGGCGCAGGGATGTGCTGATTGCTGTCCCAGACGCTGACGCGCAGCCGGGTGGATCCCATGGCGCGGAGCCGGAGTGTGTAGGGGCCGTCGGAGTAGAGGTAGGCGTTGGCCAGCAGCTCGCCGGCCAGCAGCTCGGCCGTCTCCGCGAGTGCGCTCATGGCGTGTGTCCGGAGCACGGACCGCAGGGTCTGGCGGGCGAGACCGGGGGCGCGGGGATCTTGCGGGAGTTGCAGGCTGTAGGCCCACGACGGAGATACGGTGGCAGGCATGGAAGTCTCCGATCCCGGAGGGGTGTTGGTGGCATTGCGCGTGCTGCCCGGTGACCGTGCCGCTCCGTCGAGCGGGGTACTTCCGGGCGGGGTGGCCTGCGTCCCAGACTAGAGGTCGCCAAAGATTCTTTGCGCGAATCCAAGGGCTTCGATGCCTCGATTCCCTCGTGTGAGTGAGGAGTGAACATGGTCACCCGCCCCGTAGCCACGGCCCGTCGCGCCCGGCTCGGCGCCGAACTGCGCAAACTCCGCGAGCGGGCCGGTATGACCGCCGCCGAGGCCGCGACTGCGATCGGCACGAGCTCGGGCCAGCTGAGCAATGTGGAAAGCGCCAGGTTCGGAGTGAGCCCCGACCGCGTCCGTGCGATGGCCCGGGTCTACTCCGTCTGCGACCCACAACTCGTCGACGCACTCGCCGCGATGGCCGCCGACCGCACGAACGGCTGGTGGGACCAGTACCGGGAGGTCCTTCCGCCCAGCCTCCTCGACCTGGCCGAACTTGAACACCATGCGCTGACGCTGCGCGCCGCCTGCACCGCTCACGTCCCAGGCCTCTTGCAGACCGCGGACCATGCGCGGGAAGTCTTCCGGCAGGTGGTTCCGGAGCTGACCCCACCCGAGGTCGAACACCGGGTGTCCCACCGGATCAAGCGACAGGACGTGCTCTACCGGAGCGACCCCATCCCGTATACCGCGATCATCCACGAAGCGGCCCTGCGGATGCAGTTCGGCGGACGTGCCGTCGTGAAGGGGCAGCTCGCCCACCTCATGGAGATGGGGCAACGAAGCCAAGTCCGGATCCTGGTGATCCCCTTCGACGCGGGATCGTTCCCCGGCGCCGGCCAGTCGATCTATTACGCCCACGGTCCTGTGCCGCAGCTCGACACGGTCCACCTCGACCAGTCACACGGTCCGGCACTGGTGGACGCCGAGGCCCGGCTGGACGGCTACCGGCTCCTCCTCGACCACATGGAGACCATGGCCCTCGGCCGCGAGGAGAGCAGCCAGTTCATCCACAGCATCCTGCGCACCCTGTGAAGGGAACACCTCCATGTCCGTGCTCAGCTGGCAGAAATCGTCCTACTGCGGCACCGGTGAAGCCTGTGTGCACGTCGCGACGGCCACCCCGGGGGCGGCCGTGAAGGTGGCCGGCAGCGCCGACCCCGGCAAGGACCACCTCACCGTCTCCCCCGCCGCGTGGACGGCCTTCCTCCAGTCGGTCAAGGGTGCGCCACGGGCGGGACAGGGCTAGTCCAGGGCCGGGCAGGGGCGGGCGGTCCGCCGGCACCGGCCGGCAGTCACCTCCGGCGGCCACCGGTCACTTCCGGGCACGGTTCAGCACGGGTGCGGGCGGGTCAGTATGCGGCGCAGGGCGGCGCGCCAGGGGCGGCGGGCCTCGCCGCCGTCCAGGACGGCCCGGAACTGCTGGTAGGAGCGGGCCGCGCGGACGACGGCGACGTCGTCCCGGCCGGGCGGCGGGGGCATGGGGTCCCCGTGCTGGGACGCGCGGTAGGTGTCGATGAGGTACTGCTCGATCGCTGTCATGACTACACCCTCACCCGGTCGGCCCCGTCCCGCACGACGGTTGACGTTCCGCGTCAATCGTCCCGGCCGGCGGCCGCCGCGGGGCGGTGACGATCACTCGTCCGGCGGCCGTGGCGGGGCCCGCGCGGCCACCCGTACGGCAGGCGCCGGGCGCCCGGAACCGCCGTCCCGACGTGCGGGAACGGACAGAATGGCCCGATGAGCGTCACCATCGACATCGCCGGGCTCCCCCACGAGCGGATCACCTTCGCGCCGTCCCCCCTCGCGGAGCTCTGCATGGCCCTGCACGCTCTCTCGCAGCCGTCGCACCACCCGCGGCTCGCCGCCTGGACCGCCGCCACCTCCGCCTCGCTCGGTCCGTGTCTCGCGGACCGGCTGCTGGAGGCCGACTTCCTGTGGCGCAGTTCCTTCTCCGACATCTTCATGGCCTTCGCCGGGATCCCCGGCGGGTCCGGGCGGCCGGCGGCGACGCTGGCCGAGGAGCTCGACGTGGTGGACCGGCTGGACGACGAGCGGTTCGTGGGGGCCGCCCTGGAACACTGCCGGCTGGGGCTCTACAACGAGGGCGGCGGGCCCTCGCCGCTGAAGGACGCGGCGGCCCGGGCCAGGGCGCTGGAGGCGGCCGCCGCCCGCGGCCCGCGGCAGCTGGACTTCTCCGTGCGGCTGCTGGACGACACCGCGGCCGTGCGGGTGTGGCTCAGGCGGCTCCTGGAGGACTGCGACGAGGCGTTCTTCGCCGCGACGTGGCGGCGCGTGGAGCCCGGGCAGAGCGCCGACGCCCGGCACAAGGCCGAGCTGCTGCGCCGCAAGGGCCTGCCGGCCGCGCTGAAGGACGTCTCGGCGGCCCTGAGCGTCGACGAGGGCCTCACCACCGTCACCGCCGACAAGATGGTCCACGGGACCACCACGGCCACCGACCCCCGAATAGGCAGCGGCCTCGTCTTCGTGCCGACCGACTTCGGCTGGCCGCACCTGCTGGTGCTGCACGCACCGCAGTGGCGGCCGGTGGTCCACTATCCGCTCGACACCCCCGGGCCGGCCTCCGGACCGGGCTCGGTGGAGCTGCTCCAGCGGCGGATGGAGGCGCTGGCGCACCCGATGCGGATGATGCTGTGCCGGAGTCTGGCCCGGGCCCCGTACACGACGAGCGAACTGGCGAACGTGCACGGGATCACCGCGCCGGAGGTGTCGCGGCACCTGGCCGTCCTGAAAAGGGCCGGTCTGATGCATACGCGAAGGCAGGGCCGTTATGCCCAGCACCAGTTGGATCTGGGCGCTGTTGCGCGTATCGGATCCGACTTCCTGGAGGGTGTCCTCCGCTAGGAGCAAACAGCGGGCGGATGGCCGGATTTGACCGGCCCAGAGTCACCGATATACGGAATTCATAAACCGAAATCAGCGAAAACTCTGGCCATGATGGCCACTTGCTGTCTAACGTGCGCTCACTGTTCCCCCACGCAACGCGCACCGCGTCCGCAAGAGCGGTCCGTCGCGTTCCGCCGTGCTGTGCCTGCTCCGCCTTGTCGTGCCCAGCTACGCCTGCCCTGATCGCCTCTGTCGTGGAAGGACCTTCATGCCCTCACGCCGTATAGCCGCAGCAACCGCCGCCCTGGCAGCCGCGGCCCTCGCCTCACCGCTGCTGCTCGCCGGACCGGCCGGCGCCACCAGCCCGCAGAGCGACGCCGCCCGCGGCGACGCTCTGGCCCGGAAGCTGGTCAAGGACGCGACCGGCAAGGGAGCCTTCAACCACCTCAAGGTCTTCCAGTCGATCGCCGACTACAACAACGGCAACCGGGCGGCCGGTTCCAAGGGCCACGAGCAGTCGGCCAAGTACGTCGAGGCCGTGATGAAGGCGGCCGGCTACACGGTCACCCGCAACGAGTTCGACTTCGTGTACGTCGAGGCACTCGCCGAGAAGCTGACGGTGAACGGTGCGAACGGGCGCGACATCCCGGTGCACCTGATGACGTACACGACGAGCACCCCCGAGGGCGGCGTGACGGCCGAGGTCGCCGTCGCCCCGGTCGACGCGGACGGGACGAACGGCTGCGAGCCGGGCGACTTCGCCGCGGGCGCCTTCACCGGCAAGATCGCCCTCGTCAAGCGCGGCGGCTGCACCTTCGCGGCCAAGCAGGCCAACGCGGCCGCGGCCGGCGCGGTCGGCGCCGTCATCTACAACAACACCGCGGGCGCCCTGAACGGCACCCTGGGCGACCCGACCGTCGGCAAGGTCCCGACCGGCGGCATCACCCAGCAGGACGGCGAGAAGCTGGCCGCCGAGGCCGCCGCCGGTCCCGTCGAGCTCACCCTCGACATCCGGGAGCTGCGCGAGAACCGCAAGACCTTCAACGTCATCGCCGAGACCAAGGGCGGCGACGAGGACAACACCGTCTTCCTCGGCGCGCACCTCGACTCGGTCGCGGCCGGCCCGGGCATCAACGACAACGGCTCCGGCTCGGCGGGCATCCTCCAGGTCGCCCAGCGCCTCGCGAGCGAGCAGAAGAAGGTCAAGAACAAGGTCAAGTTCGCCTGGTGGTCGGCGGAGGAGTTCGGCCTGCTGGGCTCCGAGGCGTACGTCGGCGGTCTGACGGACGCGCAGAAGAAGCAGATCAAGCTCTACCTGAACTTCGACATGATCGCCTCGCCGAACGCCGCGTACTTCGTCTACGACGGCGACGACTCCGACGGCGTCGGCGCGGGCCCCGGCCCGGAGGGCTCCGCCCAGCTGGAGAAGGGGATCACCGACTTCCTCGACTCGAAGAACATCCCGCACGCGGGCACGGACTTCTCCGGCCGCTCGGACTACGGCCCGTTCATCGAGGTCGGCATCCCGTCCGGCGGCACCTTCACCGGCGCCGAGGGCATCAAGACGCCCGAGGAGGCCGCGAAGTTCGGCGGTCAGGCCGGTGTCGCCTACGACGTGAACTACCACGGCAAGGGTGACGACATCACCAACATCGACCACAAGGCACTCGACATCAACGTCGACATCATCGCGGACGCGGTCGGCCACTACGCCCACGACCTCGCCCCGCTGTCGAAGCCGGTCGTGTCGACGCCGACCCCCGGCGGCAGCGGCGGTGGCGGCGGCCTCCACACGGGCCACGACGAGGTCACGCAGTAGTCGCACACCGACGGCCGAGGGGGCCGGGATCCCGCGAACGGGATCCCGGCCCCCTCGCAGCACTAGCGGGTGTCCCGCGACCACCCCGTGGTGACGTACGTGATCGCCCGGGCGGTCTCGTCCATCCGGCGGGAGCCTGAGCGCAGGGTCCTGCTCAGTTCCACGTGCAGGAAGCGGGTCCCGTGCCGGGCGGCGAGCCGGCCCTGCTCATTGGTCCGGCCCGACAGCTTGCACGGGGCGGACCACGCCCGGCACACCGCGACGTCCTGCCCGGCCAGCTTGTCGGCGAGCCGTTCGGCGTCCGGCACCGCCCGGCTCCCGGCGCCGGTGGAGACGACGGAGTCGCTGCCGGGGACGGAGTCGTCGGCGAAGCCGTGCAGCTGGATGCCCGGCAGGCCGCGCCGGGTGAGTTCGGCGACCACGGCGTGGAAGACCGAGTCCGTGCGGTGCGCCATGTCGGCCGGGTCCCCCTCGTCCCCGCCGTCCGCCACGTCGCCCGCCCCCTCCGCCTCCGCCGCGCCCGAGCCTGCCGCCGAACCCGCCGTACGGTGGGCCCCCGCCATGACCATGACCCCGCCGGGGGCGCCGCGCAGGACCCTGGCCCCGAGCCGTTCGGTCCCCTGGTCGGCGACGGGGTGCGGGACCTGGACCGACCAGCGGGGAGGCGCGCCGAGGTCGACGTAGACGCGGCCCCAGCCGCGGTGGGCGGACCCGGGCCGGCCCGCCGCGTCGGAGACCTCCGCGAAGCGGCGTCCGCCGCCGGCGTCGGTGAAGGTGTCGAGCGTGTAGTCCACCTCGGCCAGCCGGTCACGCGCCTTGTCGACATTCCCGTCGAACAGGTGGGAAACGCCGTCGACGATGATCGCCTTTTCGGCCTGCGTGGGCGTGCGGTAACCGCCCGTCACACCGAACTCCCCGGCGAAGCGGGTGACACGGTCCAGTAGATCTATGTCCTCCGCCACAGGGGGCGCGGAGCGAGTGGCTCCCTTTTCGGCCGAATTGCCTGGATCAAAAGTGGCGTAAGCCACCAGCGCCGCGATCACGCCGCACAAGATCACACCAATCGTTACACCCTTTGTGAACTCCGCAGTCTGCACTGGCTGAAAATAGCCGAGTGAAAATCGCTCCTCCCCGTCCGGCCCCCGCCCTGACCCGCGCGGCGCTCCTCGTCCTCCCGCTGAGCCTCTCGCTCGCGGGGTGCGGCCTCCTCGGCGGCCCGCAGGAGAACCAGGGGCCGTCGGGCGACGCGGCGGGCTCCGGCGCCAAGGGCGCGGGCCGCTCCTTCACCGTCGCCGCCGCGGGCGACATCCTCATCCACCCGCAGCTGACCGACCAGGCCGCCCGGGATGCCCGGGCCGCCGGACAGACGGGGTACGACTTCGACCGGATCATGGCGGGGGTCAAACCGGTCATCAGCAAGGCCGACCTCGGCATCTGCCACATGGAGCCGGTCCTGGGCAAGCCGAACGGCCCCTTCCAGACCTACCCCGACTTCCTCGTCCCCCCGCAGATCGCCAAGGCGATCAAGAACGTCGGCTACGACACCTGCTCGACGGCCTCGAACCACACCCTCGACCACGGACCGGACGGCGTGTTCCGCACCCTGGACACGTTGGACCACGAGGGCCTCAAGCACACCGGATCCGCCCGCAGCCGGGAGGAACGCGACACACCCCTGATCCTGGACGTCAAGGGCGTCAAGGTCGGCCAGATCTCCTTCGCCTTCGGGTTCAACGGCCGCGAGGTCCCCAAGGACAAGCCCTGGCTGGCCAACCTCACCAGCTTCAAGGCCATCGCCGCGGCCGAGAAGAAGGCCCGCGCGGCCGGCGCCGAGGTCGTGATCCTCTCCATCCACTGGGGCCGCGAACACCAGCCGAACCCGAGCAACCCGCAACTGGAACTGGCCCGCAAGATCGCCAAGGAGACCGGGATCGACCTGGTCATCGGCCACCACGCCCACGTCGTGCAGCCGATGGAGAAGGTCGACGGCACGTGGGTCGCCTACGGGCTCGGCAACCAGCTCGCCCGCCACGACGTGCCCAGCGGTCTGACCGAGGAGGGCGCCATCGGCTGGTTCGAGTTCAGCGAGAAGAACGGCACTTGGGACGTACAGGCCCGCTTCGTGCCCACCTTCACCGACATCCCGCCGGACCCCGAGGGCACCCCGGGATCGGAGCTGCCCGGCACGGACGCGCAGCCGGTGCGCGACCACCGCCTGGTCGACGTCGTGGAGGCCCTCGGCAAGGACAGCGGCCTGCTGCCGGAACAGCGCGCCCGCTACCGCCTGGCCTTCGAGCGCACCCAGGGCACCATGCTCAACCGCGGCGCCGGCAAGGACGGGCTGCGCCCCCTGCGAGGGCTGCCCGGGTGACCCCGCTCCGTACCTCAGCAGGCGAAGAAACGACCTCCCCGCTCTCCGAGCCGTCCCAGGAAGGACAACCAGCCGTGGCCGCACCCCGCAGCAAGCGGCGGCGCAAGGCCGGCCGCAGGGCCGACATGTCGCTGCTCGGCGGGATCAGGCCGCCGATCACCGTGCTGTCGGTGCTGCTGCTCGCCCTGGCGGGGTTCACCGCGGTGACCCTGGGCAACGTCCGCGAGGGCCGGCTGCCCGCCGCGGTGCTCACCTCCCAGCAGCACTTCGCGGAGGACGGCGCGGTCGCCCTGCGCGCCTCGCTGGACGAGAGCGTCACCGACCTCGACCGGGCCGCGGCCCTGTTCTCCGCCGGGAAGCCCGTCCCCCCGGACGCCGTGCTCGACAAGATCGGCAGCGTCTACCAGAAGTGGCGCGGCACCGCGGTCGTCGAGATCAGCTCGGGCCGGCTGCTGGCCGCCCGCGGCGAGAACCTCCCCCTCACCGCGATCGACCGCACCCGGCTCACCGGCGAGGGCGGCCTGGCCCCCCGCATGGTCAAACTGGCCAACGGCGAGACCCGGCTGCTCACCCTCTCCCTGCTGTCCTTCAAGGACCAGCCCCAACAGCTGCTGGTCGCCTCCAGCAGCCTGCGCTTCCCCGGCATCAGCCTCGGCAACTTCCGAGCCATCGCCGTCGTCGGCTCCGACGGCACGGTGCTCAGCAACGACGGCATCCCCGAGCCCGAGATGGTCCTCACCGACCTCCAGCGCGCCGACGTCAAACGCGACACCAAGCAGCTGCGCTCCTTCGCCAAGACCGCGGCGAAGCGGACCAAGGCCAACCCCCTGACCACGAAGGAGCCCGGCTCCGGCGGCTTCCCCGGCGTCAGCGGCAGCCTGACAGGCGGCGAATGGGGCGGTGAACGCGCCGCCGCGGGCTACGCCCGCCTGGCCGGACCCGAACCGGGCGTCGGCACCAGCGCCACCAGCCTGGAGCTGACCGTCGTCGCCATGGTCAACGTCGCGCAGAACCCGGCCCGCACCTCCGACGCCTTCGCCGGACTGGTCCTGGCCGGCGCCCTGCTGCTGGTCGGCGCCCTGGTCGTGGCGCTGCTCGTCGCCACCGTGCAACGGCCGCTGATCACCCTGTTCCTGGAGAGCCGGCGACTGACCCGCGGAGACCTGGCCCGCCCGGTGTCCGTCCCCCGCGGGAGCGAGGCGGCCCGGATCGGGACCGCCCTGGAGCGGTTGCGCGGCCAGCTGGCTGACCAGGACGCACCCCAGCCGCCCGACCCCTCCGGCAGGCGGAAGCGCCGTACGGGCGCCCGCACCCTCCTCGCCCTGTGCGGGGTCCTGCTGCTGGCCTGGTGCGTGCCGCTGGGCCTGCTGGTCAACCGGGCCGGCGCGGACGTCGTCGTACCGCAACAGCTGGTCAACGACCAGCGGGAGCGCACCGACACCCTCAACGACCGGATCCGGCGCGCCCTCAACGAGGGCCAGGCCGACCTGCAGTCCGTCGCCTCGCTGATGGGCGACGACACGACCCCGCAGCACATGACCACCGTCCTGGAACGCACGGCCCGGGAACACCTGCGCTACGACTCCCTCTACGTGCTCGACGCCGGCGGCAAGGTCCTCGCCCAGGCCGGCGGCACACCGCAGGCCGCCGGCGCCAAGGGCCCCCGCAAGGAGCCGATCACCCTCCACGAGGGCAAGAAGCCGGTCGTCGTCGCGACCGCCCAGCTCCCGGGCGACACCGGCTCGGCGGTCGTCGGCGAGCTGCGCATCGACTTCCTCAACTCGCTGCTCAAGCGGCCGGGCCTGGGGGAGATCCGGGTGGTCGACTCCCAGCACCGGGTCATCGCCTCCAACAACGGCTACCGCGCCTTCGAGAAGCTCGGCGACGAGCGGCTCGACGCCCTCGTCGAGGGCTCCGCCCTCAAGGTCGGCATGGCCCCGCGGCCCGGCAGCGTCCTGTACCGCAGCGGCGGCGACCACGTCATCGCGGCAGCAGCGCCGTTCGTGGGCGGCGGCGCCGCCAAGCCCCTGGACTGGACCGTGGTCAGCTGGCAGTCCGCCAAGGGCCTGGCCATCCACGAGTACAGCCTGCAGAACCGCACCGTGCTCGCCGGCCTGCTCGGCTTCGCGGTCGGCGCGGCCTGCCTGGGCTGGCTCCAGATCATCGTGATCGCCCCGCTGCGCGAGCTCGCCCGGCGCGCCGAGGCGCTCGCCGACGGCGGCCGCCGCACCGTCCTGTACCCGCGC
The DNA here is from genome assembly GCF_001953875.1 of Streptomyces amritsarensis. GTDB lineage: Bacteria > Actinomycetota > Actinomycetes > Streptomycetales > Streptomycetaceae > Streptomyces > Streptomyces amritsarensis. Next base: position 85,223 of record NZ_MQUR01000013.1, on the reverse strand, counting down.
CACCACGACGAGGTGGGCGCCGTGACGCGGAGCCTGGAGATCATCCGCCAGCAGCTCCAGCAGCAGCGCAAGCAGGCCGGCGGGCGAGTGTCCGCACCGGCCGGAAGGAACTGATCCCCCGTGCTCTTCCTCTACTGCGTGCTGCTCGCCTGCTGCGCGATCATGCTCGTCGCGGGCATTGTGGAACAGCGGCGGCACTTCGCCAGCCTGCACCGCATACCGAACCGGGTGCTGGTCAACGGCATCCGCGGCAAGAGCTCCATCACCCGGCTGTGCGCGGGGGCGCTGCGCGGCGGCGGTCTGACCACCGTCGCCAAGACCACCGGCACCGCAGCCCGGTTCATCCACCCCGACGCCACCGAGGAGCCGGTCTACCGCAAGTTCGGCATCGCCAACGTCGTGGAGCAGATCGGCATCGTGCGGCGCGCCTCCGCCTACCGCCCCGACGCGCTCGTCATGGAGTGCATGGCGGTCATGCCCGCGCTCCAGGAGATCAACCAGTCCAAGCTGATCCAGTCGACCATCGGCGTCCTGTGCAACGTCCGCGAGGACCACGTCGCGGAGATGGGCCCGACCCTCGACGACATCGCGCGCTCCCTGTCCCGGTCGATGCCGTACGGCGGAATCTGCGTCACCGCCGAGAAGGAGCGCTTCGACGTCCTGAAGGAGGAGGCCGACGCCCGCGACTGCCGGCTGCTCTACGCCGACCCCGACACCGTCAGCGACGAGGAGCTGCGCGGCTTCAGCTGGTTCACCTTCAAGGAGAACGTCGCCATCGCGCTGCTGGTCGCCGAGCTGCTCGGCGTCGACCGGGAGACCGCCCTGCGCGGGATGTACGAGGCCCCGCCGGACCCGGGTGTGCTCTCGGTCGAGCGGTATCTGGCCCCCGGCGGGAAGCGGCTGCGGTTCGCCAACGTCTTCGCGGCGAACGACCCCGAGTCGACGCTGATGAACATCAACCAGCTGCTGGACCTGGGTGCGGTGGACCGCCCCCTGAGCGTGGTGATCAACTGCCGGCCCGACCGGGTCGAGCGCAACGGCCAGATGGGCGCGATCATCCCCGAACTGCGGCCGGACAAGGTCTTCGTGATCGGCCACCCCGCCAAGAGCGCCATCGACGCGATCCCGGCCGAGTGGCGCGACCGCGCCGTCGACCTCGGCGGCGACCACCGCGACGGCGAGGAGTTCATGCAGGAGCTGCTGGGGCACCTCGGTCCCAGCTCCTCGCTCGTCGCCATCGGCAACATCCACGGCCAGGGCGAGGTGCTGCTGGAGCACCTCGCCGAGCTGCCGGCGGACGAGGCGGCCGACTCCGAGGACGGCGGCCCCGCGCGGGAGGCCGACCCGGCGGTCCGGGCCGACCAGGCCTTCCCCCCGCACGCGGACGCCGCGTACGGCCAGGACCCGTACGCGCGAAGTCCGTACGACGCCGACCCGTACGCCCCGGTCCCCCACACGCGGAGCCCGTACGCGCAGGTCCCGTACGCGCAGGGCCCCGCCGCCGACGTGCAAAGCCCGCACGGCCAGGTCCCGTACCCCCAGGTCCCGCACCCCCAGGGCCCCGCCCCCGACACGCAGGTCCCGTACGGCCAGGGCCCCTACGGCCGGGTCCCGTACCCGCAGGGCCCGCACGGCCAGGGTCCGCGCCCGCAGGCCCCCGCCCCCGCCCCCGACCCGCACGGCATCCGCGCCGCCACGCCCGTACCGGCCTGGCCGCAGCAGCAGCAGCAACAGCAACAGCCGCGGCCGCAGATCCACCCGAGCCCCCCGCAGGGGCAACGGCACACCCCAGGAGAACCCCGTTGATCCCCGCCGTCCTCACCCCCGAGATCGCCGCGATCGGCATAGCCCTGGGTCTGCTGTTCTCGCTCGTCTGCTACCTCACCACCAACCTCTCCCCCGGCGGAATGATCACCCCGGGCTGGCTGGCGCTGACCCTCCTGGAGGACCTCCAGCGGGCCGCCCTCGTGGTCGGCGTGACCGTCGCCACGTACGCGCTCACGCTGGTCGTGCAGCGCTTCGTGATCCTCTACGGCAAGCGGCTGTTCGCGGCCGTCGTGCTGCTCGGCGTCCTGCTCCAGGCCACCGTGGTGATCGTGCTCCAGATGGAGTTCCCCCTCCTCTACGCGAACCAGACCCTCGGCTTCATCGTGCCCGGCCTGATCGGCTACCAGCTGGTCCGCCAGCCGAAGGGGGCCACCCTGCTCGCCACCGGCAGCACCACGCTCATGACGTACGTCGTGCTGACCGCCGGCATCCTGCTCGGCGTCATGCCGGCCGCCTAGCCCCCAGGCCGTCCACCACCGCGCCCGCGCCGTGCCCCTCCCCAACCGCTCCGGAGCCCCTCGCATGACCGCCAAGTCGAAGAGCCGCACACGTTCCGCACTGCACGCGGTGATTCTGATCGCCCTGCTCGCGGGCAGCGGCTACCTCACCTACACGCTCCGCGCGCAGGAGCAGGCCAAGGCACCCGCCGTCCAGGTCGTCGACGGACAGATCATGGCCGGCTCGGGCGAGGCCGGTGCCCACAAGTGGGAACGGCTCTCCAGCCCCGACCGGTCGGTGGTGCGCGACGGCAGCGGGCAGGTGCTGGCCACCTTCACCGACGGCGCCCGCACCGCCACTCTCACCGGGCCCAGCCGCACCTTCACCGAGCCGGCGAACACCACGACCCGGGTCGTGACCGAGAACTGGGTACGCCTCATGCCGGAGCCGTGGAAGGCGGGCGCGGAGAACGAGTCGTGGTTCAAGGAGTGGTTCAAGAAGTACTTCGGCAGCCAGGAGGACGACATCTTCGCGATGGCGTTCCAGTACGGCGACCAGGCTCCGGTGAAGAAGGACGCGCAGGGCACCTCGTACGCGGGCGACGCCTCCTTCGGGCCGCTCAACCCCAACGGCTCGGCCGGCAGCGACCTGCGCCTGGAGCAGTCGGACTTCTACGACTACCTCGGCACGCCGTACACCTTCCGCGACGGCACCAAGAAGCAGCCCCAGACCGCCCGGTACCGGTCGATGGACTGCTCCGGCTTCGTCCGCGCCGTCTTCGGATACCGCGCCCGGTACCCGCTCCTGTCCGGCGACAAGGCCGGCGCCGGTCTGCCGCGGACCGCGAACGGCATGGCCCGCGCCACCCTGGGCACCGACATCCTCCCCCTCAAGGGCGTCGGCGCGCAGGACCGGCCCGTGAACATCGACGTCATCCAGCCGGGCGACCTGCTGTTCTTCAAGCTCGACGCGCGCACCGGGGACCGCCTCGACCACACGGGCATCTACCTGGGCACGGACACCGACGGCCACAAGATCTTCATCTCCAGCCGGGAGGAGGCCAACGGCCCGACCATCGGCGACAAGGGCGGCACCTCGCGCCTCGACGGCAACGGCTACTACGCGACGACCCTGCGCAGCGCGAAGCGGCTGTAGGAGGCCTCGGGGGCGCTCCCGCGCTCCGTGTGCGTCAGCTCCCGCCGGGCCCGTCCCACGGCCACGCCCGCACACCCACCGGCTGCACCAGCCAGCCGAAGGCGCCGAGGCCGGAGCGGGAGGTCAGCTCCGCCGCCTCGCCGGCCGAGGCCAGGGCGCGTACGTAGGCCGCCGGGTCCGAGGAGGCCAGGGCGAGCGGGGGCCGGGCGCCGGAGATCCCGAGGGCGGTCAGGGCCTCGGCCTGCGTCAGCAGCACCGCTCCCGGCCCGGCGCAGGCGTCCAACGCCACGTGGGCGGTGACGTCGCAGCTGCCGTCGGGGACCGGCGGGACCTCCCGGCCGCCGCGGAAGCCCGTCAGGGTGCCGAACGGGGGCCGGCCGCTCCGGGTGTGGGCGTAGTCCACCGCCACCGCCAGGCCCCGCTCCAGGCTCCCCGCGGCTGCGGCCCAGGCCTCGTCGCGCGGACGGCCGATCTCCGCGCGGCCGCCGCCCGGCCACCAGCGCTCCAGCCAGGCCCGGTCGGCGTCCTCCAGCGGGCCGCCCCGGCTCTCCGTACCGTCCGGCGCGACCAGGACGTAATGCCCGTCCTCGGCGACGTCGAGGGGGACGTTGTCCAACCATTCGTTGGCGAAGAGCAGCCCCGTCACCCTCTCGGGCACCTCTGCGGTCCAGCGGATCCGCGCGTCGAGCCCCTCGGGCCGCGCCGCCCGCTCCACGGCGTACGGGCGCACGCGCGCGGCCGTCCGCGGGTCCAGCGCGGCGAGCACCCCGGTCAGCAGCTCCGCCCGCCCGGCCCCCACGTCGACGAGGTCGAGCTGCGCCGGCTGCCCGAGTTCCGCGTCCACCCACCGCAGCAGCCGGGCCACGGCCCCCGCGTACAGGGCGGAGGCGTGCACGGACGTACGGAAGTGGCCGGCCGGCCCCGGCCCCGCGGGGCGTACGTAGAAGCCGTCGGGCCCGTACAGCGCGGCTTCCATCGCGCTGCGCCACCGGACCGCCGCGCCGGGTCCACCTGGAGTGCTCATCACCGAAGGCTATGCTCACCCTCCACCTTGGGGAGTATGTCCCCGGTGTCAGGTTCGGACCTCTGGTTGACTCCAGCACCTATCTCCGTTCCCTACTCTGGGTTACGTGCAGCGCCTCTACGACTTCCTCCGCAGACACCCGACGGGCGTCGACAGCTTCTGGGCTGTGCTCTTCTTCGGGGTCTCGATGCTGAACGTCACGGGCGAGCCCGACATCAGCCGGCCCCTGAAGATCGTCGCCGTTCCGGTGGTGATCGCTCTGAGCACGGCCCTGGCCCTGCGCCGCAAGTGGACGCAGGCGATGTTCTGGCTCACCCTCGGGGCGGGCCTGCTCCAGCTGGGCGCGGGGATCGTCGCCGGCTTCTACGACATCGCCATGTTCGTGATCCTCTACACGGTCGCCGCGAGCGAGGTCCCGCGCTGGGTGTCGCGCACCGCGCTGGGCTGGGGGCTGGCGGCCGCGCCGCTGTACTTCCTGCGGTACGGCGTGGACAAGGGCGCCAACGACGTCGACAACGTCCTCTTCGCCATCTTCATGATCGTCCCCTTCGTCCTGGCCTGGGTGCTGGGCGACTCCCTGCGGACCCGGCGGGCCTATTACGCCCAGCTGGTGGAGCGCAACCAGCGGCTGGAGAAGGAGCGCGAGGCCCAGTCCAAGGTGGCCGTGGCCGCCGAGCGTGCCCGGATCGCCCGCGAGCTGCACGACGTCGTCGCGCACAACGTCTCGGTGATGGTGGTGCAGGCGGACGGCGCCGCGTACGTCATGGACGTGGCCCCCGAGCAGGCCAAGGAGGCCCTCCAGACCATCTCCGGCACCGGCCGCCAGGCCCTCGCCGAGATGCGCCGGCTGCTCGGCGTGTTGCGCACGGGCGAGCCGCAGGAGTCCGAGGACTACGTGCCGCAGCCCGACGTCGAGCAGATCGAGGTCCTGGTCGAGCAGGTACGGGCGGCCGGGCTCACGGTGGACTTCGCGGTCGAGGGCGCCCCGCGGCCCCTGCCCAGCGGTGTCGAGCTGACGGCGTACCGGATCGTGCAGGAGGCCCTGACCAACACCCGCAAGCACGGCGGGCCCGAGGCGAAGGCCAGCGTCCGGCTGGTCTATTTCGACGACGGGCTCGGCCTGCTCGTCGAGGACGACGGCCGGGGCGCCGCCCACGAGCTGTACCAGGACGGCGGCGCGGACGGCGCCGGACACGGGCTGATCGGCATGCGCGAGCGGATCGGTATGGTCGGCGGAACCCTGGACGCGGGACCGCGGCCCGGTGGCGGCTTCCGGATCAGCGCACTGCTGCCCCTGAAGAAGAGATGACGAGGACGAGGTAACTGATGTCCATCCGAGTGATGCTGGTCGACGACCAGGTCCTGCTGCGCACGGGCTTCCGCATGGTGCTCGCCGCCCAGCCGGACATGGAGGTCGTCGCCGAGGCGGGTGACGGCCTGGAGGCGCTGGAGGTGCTGCGGGCCACGAAGGTGGACGTGGTGCTGATGGACGTCCGCATGCCGAGGCTCGACGGTGTCGAGGCGACGCGGCGGATCTGCGAGCCGGCGGAGCACCCGAAGGTGATCATCCTGACCACCTTCGACCTGGACGAGTACGCCTTCTCGGGCCTGAAGGCGGGCGCGAGCGGCTTCATGCTGAAGGACGTGCCGCCGGCCGAACTGCTGGGCGCCATCCGCTCGGTGCACAGCGGGGACGCGGTGGTGGCCCCGTCCACGACGCGGCGCCTGCTGGACCGCTTCGCGCCGATGCTGCCGACGACGACGCAGGAGCCGGAGCACAAGGAGATCGAGCGGCTGACGGAGCGCGAGCGCGAGGTCATGCTGCTGGTGGCGCAGGGGCTGTCGAACGGCGAGATCGCGGCGCGGCTGGTCCTGTCGGAGGCCACGGTGAAGACCCACGTGGGCCGCATCCTGACCAAGCTGGGCCTGCGCGACCGGGTCCAGGTGGTGGTCCTGGCCTACGAAACGGGCCTGGTCCGCGCGGGCGGCGGAGCCGGCTAGCCGGTACGGCGTGATCAGGGCCGACGTGCCGGGTTGTCCGGACCCGGCCCCGGTCCGCCGGGCGCCCCGAGGCGCCTGCCCCGCCGCCGGAGGCCCGGGCCGAGGGGCCCGGGCTGGCGGGTGCCGGGCCGGCGGGTGCCGGGCCGGCGGGTGCCGGGCGGGGCAGGGTCAGGCGTCGGGGTCCGGGGAGGTCATCCAGCGGTCCGGGCGGGCCGTCGCGCGGGAGGTGTGGGAGCGGGCGGCCTGGTCGTGCAGGAGCTGCGCGGCCTCGGCGGCCGCCCGCAGCCGGGCGGTCACCGTGCCGTTCGCGCCGGTGTCCACATGGACGTCGGCGACACCACGGGCGCGGGCCCACGGGCCCTGGGTGAACCGGACGCTCTGCACCTTGGCGTGCGGGACGATCTCCGTACGGCGGCACAGGCGGCCGTGCCGGGCGGCGAACACCTCCGGGGACAGCGCCAGGGCGTAGCCCTTCCACCACACCGGGACCACCCAGCGCGACCCGGTGTCGGGGGAGCCCGAGAAGGACAGGCCCGCCAGGTCCACCCCGGGCAGGACCCGGGCGATCACGGCGTACGCGGCGGCCCGGGAGGCCACCGGCACCAGGACCTCGTTCTTCGATCCGGCCACGGCCAGCTCCACGCGGACCCGGTCGCTGCGCCGCCACAGCAGCGGCTCCACGATCCGTACGGTCTGCACGCGCCCCGGCGGCACGGTCTCGTGGGCCCGATCCAGCATTCCGTGGTCCAGGCGCAGCCCGTCCGGGGACTCCGCGACCCGCCAGTCGTACTCGGTGAGGAAGCGGCCGACGGTGGCCGCCCACACCGCGCCCAGCATCGGGAGCAGGGTGACGACGGCCGCCCACGGGCTGGAGCTGATCCACCACACGAAGAACGGCGCGACGATCCCGCCGGCCAGCGCGGCCCAGACGCCGAGGCTGAGCACCAACGACACGGCGAGCTCGCGCGGGGCCACCCGCAGGAGTTCGCGCTGCGGTGCCTCGCCGAGGCGCACCGCCTCCTCGGGGGCGAAGCCCGCGGCGCGGGCCAGGAGCTCGGCGCGCAGGGCGACGGCCTCCTTCTCGCCGAGGAACGCCAACCGGTCCTTCTCCTCGGTGCCGATCACGTCGAGCCGCAGGCTCGCGACTCCGGTCAGCCGGGCCAGCAGCGGCCGGGTGACGTCCACGGCCTGGAGCCGGTCCAGCCGGATGTGCGCGGTGCGGCGGAAGAGCAGCCCGGTCCGGATGCGCAGTTCGGTGTCGGTCACCGCGTAGTGGGTGAACCACCAGCTCAGGAACCCGTACACGCCGAACACCAGGACCACGCCGACCAGCGTCACCAGCCGCAGGGGCGTGGACAGGTCCGCCATCCAGCGCGCCGCCCGGTCGCCCTGCTGGGCGAGGATGCCGACGGTCGCGGCGATGGGCACCCAGGCGCGGCGCAGCGGTGTGAAGGGGTGCAGCCGTCGCTCGGCCACCGGCCCGCCGCCTCCCGCCACCGGGGCACCCGGACCGCCGTCCCCCGGACCCGGACCGCTCGCCCCGCCGCCCGCAGCCCCGTCGCCCACCGGACCCGGACCGCTCGCCCCGCCGTCCGCAGCCCCGTCGCCCACCGGACCGGCGGTCACAGGCCCGCCGACCTTGCCTCGCCGAGCGCGGCGAGGCGGTCACGCAGCCGCTCCGCCTCGGCCGGCACCAGGCCCGGGATCCGGGCGTCGGTGGCGGCCGCCGCCGTGTGCAGTTGGAGGGAGGCCAGGCCGAAGCGCCGCTCCACCGGGCCGGAGGTGACCTCGACCAGCTGCATCCGGCCGTACGGGACCACGGTCTGCTCCCGCCACAGCACCCCGCGGCTGATCAGGAGGTCGTCCGCGCGCTCCGCGTACCGCCAGGAGCGCCAGTTGCGGCCGATGAGCACCCAGCCCCAGACCCCCGCGGCGAGCCAGAACGCCCCCACCGCCGCCCATGCCGGGCCCACGAGCAGGCCGAGCAGCAGCCCCGTGGCCACCGCGAACAGAGCGCACCAGAACGCGAGCAGCGTCCGCCGCAGCCTGAGCAGCCCGCCCGGCAGCCCGACCCAGCCGGGCTCGCCCGTCCCACCCTTCGTCCCCGTATCCATCCCCCCACCTTAGGACTGAGACAATGCCCGCATGACGGAGACCACGGTCGGCATCGGCGGAGCGGCGGAGAGCACCGACATGGTGCTCAACATCGGCCCCCAGCACCCTTCCACGCACGGCGTGCTGCGCCTGCGCCTCGTCCTGGACGGCGAGCGGATCGCCAGCGCCGAACCGGTGGTCGGGTACATGCACCGCGGCGCCGAGAAGCTCTTCGAGGCCCGTGACTACCGGCAGATCGTCATGCTGGCGAACCGCCACGACTGGCTGTCGGCGTTCTCCAACGAGCTCGGTGTCGTCATGGCGGTCGAGCGGATGCTCGGCATGGAGGTCCCCGAGCGGGCCGTGTGGATGCGGACCCTGCTGGCCGAGCTGAACCGGGTGCTGAACCACCTGATGTTCCTCGGTTCGTACCCGCTCGAACTGGGCGGTATCACCCCGATCTTCCACGCGTTCCGCGAGCGTGAGGAGCTCCAGGCCGTCATGGAGGAGATCTCCGGCGGCCGCATGCACTACATGTTCAACCGTGTCGGCGGCCTCAAGGAGGACCTCCCGGCCGGCTGGCTGGGCCGGGCCCGCGCCGCGATCGCCGACGTCCGCACCCGGATGGACGTCTACGACAGGCTCGTCCACGGGAACGAGATCTTCCGCGGCCGTACCCGCGGTGTCGGGGTGCTGTCCGCGGAGGCCGTGCACGCCTACGGTGTCTCCGGCCCCATCGCCCGCGCCTCCGGCGTCGACTTCGACCTGCGGCGGGACGAGCCGTACCTGGCCTACGGAGAGCTCCAGGACGTCCTGAAGGTGGTCACCCGCACCGAGGGCGACTGCCTGGCCCGCTTCGAGTGCCTGCTGGACCAGACCCACAACTCCCTCGACCTCGCCGTGGCCTGCCTGGACCGGATGGAGGAGCTCCCGCCGGGGCCGGTCAACCAGCGTCTGCCCAAGGTCCTGAAGGCGCCGGAGGGGCACACCTACGCCTGGACCGAGAACCCGCTGGGCATCAACGGCTACTACCTGGTCTCGAAGGGCGAGAAGACCCCGTACCGGCTGAAGCTGCGCAGCGCCTCCTACAACAACATCCAGGCGCTGGCCGTGCTGCTGCCGGGGCAGCTGGTCGCGGACATGGTGTCGATCCTGGGCTCGCTCTTCTTCGTGGTCGGCGACATCGACAAGTAGCCGTAATTCAAAAGGAGTAGCGGACACCAGCCCTTAGCCTGGCCGGATGACACCGGACTTCTTCGACGGCTACTTGCGCCGCCTCGGCGTCGCCGAACCCGCCCTCGGCGCCCCCAGCGCGGAGGGCCTGTTCGCGCTCCAGCGCGCGCACCTGGAGCGCATCGCCTACGAGAACATCGACATCCAGCTCGGCCGGCCGCCGGGCATCGACCCCGAGCTGTCGGTGCGGCGGTTCGCCGCGGGGCGGGGCGGCTACTGCTTCCATCTGAACGGTGCCTTCGCCCTGCTCCTGGAGTCCCTGGGCTACGAGGTGACCCGGCACCTCGGCGCGGTGAACTCCGACGCCGCGTCGCGGGCGGTCCGGGGCGACCACCTCGCGCTGACCGTACGCGTCGGGGGCGCCGAGTACTGGGTGGACGCCGGGCTCGGGGACATGGGCCCCTACGAGCCGCTGCCGCTGCGAGCCGGCACCTACGAGCAGAATGGTTTCACCTACTCCCTGGAACGGCTGGACCCACTGGAGGGCGAGGGCCCCGGCTGGTCCTTCTTCACCTCTGCGGGAGGCGCGCCACGGATGAACTTCCGCGACGCCCCGGCCACGACGGCCGATTTCGAGGCCATGCACGCGTGGCTGTCCACGAACGAGGAGTCGCCCTTCGTGCGGGTCTTCGCGGTGTTCCGCCGCGACGCGGGCGGCGCGGACAGCCTGCGCGGCAAGGTCCTGACCCGGCTGGAGCACGGGCGGCAGGCGCACGAGCGGGTGCTGTCCGGGCCGGAGGAACTCCTCGCGGTCCTGGGCGGGCTCTTCGAGCTGGACCTCGGCGACCTGACCCCGGCCGACCGGGCCGCCCTGTGGGCCCGGGTGGAACGGGTCCACGAGGTGTGGCTGAGCCGGCGGCGGGCGGGTGCGGAGCCGGCGCGGGCCTGATGTCGGTGCGGCAGGGCAGACTTGGCGCATGTCCCACTCCCCCCGCCGGGCCTGCCCCGCCTGCGGCCGCGACTGCGCCGTCACCGCCGGCCGCATCGCCCGCCACGACCCGCCCGCCGCGCGGGACCGCGCGGATCTGGTGTCCTGCCCGGGATCCCGCGCGCGGGTGGTGATCGGCGCCTCCGCGCCGACGCTGGACGGCTTCGTCCTGCCCGAGTTCCCCGGGCAGCTGCCGCTGTTCTGAGGCGCCGGCCCGCCCGCGCTCAGGCCGCCTCGGCGGCCAGCAGTCCGATCAGCCGCGAGCTGCTCTCGGCGCCGTAGCCCGCCTCGACCCCGCGGCGGTACAGCTCCGCGTGCGCGGCCAGGATCGAGGTGTCCACGCCGGAGTCGGCCGCGGTGTGCAGGACGTGCTCGACGCTGGCGGCGCACATCGCCAGGCGCTGGTCCACGCCGCTGTGGTCGTCGGCGTCGACGAGCGCGGCGCTCTCGGTGTAGAAGCCGCGCATGGTGTCGGCGGTGTACCCGGCGTAGGGCAGGATGTCCGACGCCGTCAGGCCGTTGGCGCGGGCCACGGCGACCGCCTGGTACCAGCCCGTGTAGGCGGTCCAGAAGAGGATCATGTTGAGCTGGTAGTAGAGCTGCGCGTAGCCGGGGTCGGCGCCGCGGTAGTCGGTGGCGGCGAGCAGGTCGAGTGCCGGCCGGTGCTCCTCGTAGACCTCCCGCGGGCCGCTGACGAAGATCGAGGACCCTTCCTGTCCGATGCCGGCGGGCGGCACGTTGACCCCGCCCGTGAGGTACGCGGCCCCGCGCTCCTCGGCCCACCGTGCGGCCGCGCGGGCCTTGTCCGGGAGGTCGGAGGAGAGGTTGGCGAGCACACGGCCGGTGAGGTCGGCCTCGCCGAGGGTGCCGTACATGGCCTCGACGTCGATCAGGCTGAGCACGACCAGCGGACTCGCGGTGACGGCTTCGGCGACGTCCGCCGCGCGGTGCGCGCCGCGGGCGACGAGCTCGGTGTCCTTGCCGGCGCTGCGGTTCCAGACGGTGACCTCGTAGCCGGCGTCGAGGTAGGCGGCGGCCATGGCCCGGCCCATGGGGCCCAGGCCGACGACGGTGACCTTGGTGGTGTTCATGGAGCTCTCCCCCAGGCATCGTGAGTAGAAAGAACGCTCTATCCAGCGCTCGGCACGACCGTAGCACGGGACTAGAACGAACGCTCTATCCAATCCTCCGGGTAGGATCCGTCCATGGCAGCGACAGGGACGAAGACAGAGCTGGGAACGCGCGAGCGGCTGGTCCGCACCGCCTCCCGCCTCATGCAGCACGGCGGCTACGAGAACACCCCGGTCAAACAGCTGGTCCGCGAGGCGCAGGCCACCCTGGGCTCGCTGTACCACTTCTTCCCGGGCGGCAAGCAGGAGCTCGCGGTGGCCGCGATCCACTTCGGCGACGAGGAGTTCGCCGCGCTCCTGCGGGCGGGGCTCGCCGCCCGCCCGGACCCGGCGGAGGCTGTCGAGGCGGTCACCGGCCTGCTCGCGGAGGCCCTGGAGGCGTCCGACTGGCGCGACGGCTGCCCGGTGACGGCCACCGCCCTGGAGACGGTGGGCCGCCTGCCCGATGTGCAGGCGGCCTGCGCCCGGGCCTTCGCCCACTGGCAGGAGCTGGTCGCCGCGAAGCTCCTGGCGTCCGGCTACCCGGAGCAGGAGGCGCGCGATCTGGCGGTCACCGTGGTCAACACCCTGGAGGGCGCGGAAATGACCTCACAGGTCACCCAAAGCCGGACCCCGCTCCTGACGGCGGGCCGCCACCTGGCCCGACTGGTGGCCTCGTACGGTCCCTGACCGGCGGGCACCGGGGCCGGCCAGGTCAGGACGGGCAGCCCGAGGCGAGCGGGAAGGGCGGGACGGCGCCGGGCGGGGCGGTACGGCGCGGGGCGCAGACTACGAGATCGCGGTGCGCAGCCGGACCACGTCGATCGGCTCGGTCTCGTCGTGCGCCGTCAGGTCGATGACCTGGCCCACCGCGCGGGTCTCGTCGGTCGGCGGCTTGAACTCCGGCTCGGCCGTCTCCTGCGCGGACTCCGCCTTGTGCACGGCGAGGGCCTCCGCTCCCACCACGTCGGCCAGGTCCTCGTTCTGCACCGCCTCGATCGCCGCACGCGCCTGCGCCGAGTTCTTGGTGCCGAAGAAGTCGAAGCCGCCCTCCACACGGGAGGCCGTACGCCGCTGGGCCGCGTACGGGGCCACGGCGGCCGCCTGCCGGCGGGCCGGGACCGAGGTGGCGGTGGCCGTGGCCGACGCGGGCAGCTCCCCCACCGCCCGCGCCTTCGGCAGCGCCCGCTCCTGGGCCTTGCGGGCCAGCGCCGCCATGGCCGCGTGGGCCCGGGCATAGCCGACCGAGGTGGGTGCGCCCGCCGAGGTGCGCTCCTCGGAGACGGCCGGGAGCTGCTTGGGGTCGGCCCCGGCCGTGCTCGACGAGGCCTCGATGGCCAGCAGCCGACGCTTCTCCAGAGCGCTGGCGCGCTCGGTCTCGGCCGTGGCGTACCGGCGCAGCAGCGCCGCGTGCTCGCCCCGCAGGCCCGCCAGTTCGACGCGCTTGGCGCGCAGCTTGGCGTCGAGCCTGGCCCGCAGCATCCGGGCCTCTTCGAGGTCGGACTCCAGCTCGGCTATCCGCTCCTCGGTGCGCCACTCGTCCTTGACCCGCTCACGGGCGAGTTCCGCGACCCTGCGGCCCGCACTGCGGTCCCAGGCTCGCATCACGACGGCGCCGGCGATCCCGGCGGCCGCGGCGAGCGCCACGAGCAGCCTCAGCGCGGTGGCGTCGTCGGGGCCGGCCAGCAGCCAGGCGGCGCCGGCGCTGATGACGGATACACCGGCGACGGCCGTCGGCGTGAGCAGCCGGTGCAGGGGTTCGGGATTGCGGTGGCGTCCACGGGGCATGGCCTGAAATTTACAGTGCGTAGAGGTCGTATGGGGTACCCACCCGGCAATCTGTTCCCGGGCAGTTACCCCACATTTCTCCATCAACCAGTAGGCACTACTTCTTCACAAGGCCCTTCGACTCCAGGTAGGCCTTCGCGACGTCGGCCGGCTTGGCGCGCTCGGCGTCCACCTTCCGGTTCAGGTCGACCAGGTCCGCGGTCGTGAGCACCTTCGTCAGCCTGTCGAGCGCAGCCGCGATCTCGGGGGCTCCGGCGTCCTTGGCGTTGACCACGGGCAGGACGTTGTCGGCGTTCTGGAGCTTCTTGTCGTCCTCCAGCAGGACCAGGCCGAAGCTGTCGAGGGTGGCGTCCGTGGTCGTGGTGAGCACGAGCTGGTCGACGCCGTCCTTGACCGCCTGCTTGGCCTGCGGGGTGCCGACGCCCTTCGGGTCAATCCCGGAAACCTGAATTCCGTATCTTGCGGTCAGCCCCGGACCGCAGAAGGGCCGCACGGCGCATTCGTCGCCCGCCGCGATCTTCACCTTCAGCCCCGACTTGCCAAGATCGGAAAGCGACTTGAGGTTGTTCTTCTCGGCGAATTCCTTGGTCACCGCGAATGCGTTCTGGTCGACCGCCGAGCCCGCGGGCAGCACCTTCAGCCCGAGCGGGGCCGCGAGCTTCTCCAGGCCCGCCACCGTCGCCGCGACGTCGCTCGACGCGACCGGCTTCTCCTCGGGCGCCTTGGGGCCGTTCACCTTGGCGTTCAGGAACTCCGCGAGCGTGGCCGCGTACTCGGGGACGACGTCGATCTCGCCCTTCTCCAGCGACGGCTCGTACAGCTCCCGGTTGTTGACCGTCTTGACGGACGTGCTGTAGCCCGCGTCCCCCAGGACCTGCGCGTACAGCTCCGCCAGCACGTTCGACTCGGTGAACCCGGCCGCGCCGATCACCAGGCTGCCCTTGCCGCCCGCGGCCGGGGCGGCGGAGGAGCCTGCGTCCTTGCTCTTCTCCAGGCTGTCGCCGCCGCACGCGGCCAGCGACACCGTCAGGGCCAGGACGCCCAGGGACGCGCCGAGGGCGCGCGTGGACTTGGTCATGGAGTTGCTCCGTTCGAGAAGGGGGACGGGAATCAGCGGTGGGCGCCGGTCCGGGGCAGCAGCCGTTCCGCCGCCACCAGTACGCCCTCCACCAGCAGGGCCAGGGCGGCCACGAGCAGGGCCCCGGCGACGACCTGCGGGGTGTTGTAGGTGTTGAAGCCGGCGGTGATGATCCGGCCGAGGCCGCCCTGCCCGACCATGGCGGCGATCGTGGCCGTGGCGATGACCTGCACGGAGCCCGAACGCAGCCCGGTCATCACCAGGCCGCGCGCGAGCGGGAGTTCCACCCGCCAGAAGAGCTGCCCGCCGGACATGCCCATCCCGCGGGCGGCCTCCACCACCGAACGGTCCACCCCGCGCATGCCGACGTAGGCGTTGGTCAGCAGCGGCGGGACGGCGAACAGCACGAGGGCGGCGACCGTCGGCAGGTAGCCCGCGTTGCGCAGCGGGGAGACCATGAAGAGCGCCAGCACCGCGAAGACCGGAACGGCCCGACCGGCGTTGGAGACGTTGACCGCGAGGGTTCCGCCCCGGCCGAGGTGGCCGAGGTACAGGCCGACGGGCAGCGCGATCGCGCAGGCGATCGCCAGGGCGAGCCCGCTGACGTAGACGTGCTCGCCGAGCCGGTGCCACACACCGTTCTCCCCGGACCAGTTGGCGCCGCTCGCGAGCCACTCCCAGGCCCCTGCCGCCACACCCATGGGTCAGGCCCCCTTCGCACGGCCGGCCGGCCGGACGCCGGCCCGCGTCCACGGCGTGAGCAGCCGCTGCAGGCCGAGCAGCAGCAGGTCCGCGACGAGCGCCAGCAGCACGCACAGCACCGACGCGGTGAGGACCTGCGCCTTGAAGGAGCTGTTCACCGCGGGCGCGATGAGGTTGCCGAGGCCGCCCTTGCCGACGATGGAGCCGACCGTGGTCAGCGCGACCGTCGAGACCGTGGCGATCCGTACGCCGGCGAGCAGCGCGGGCAGCGCCAGCGGCAGTTCCACCTGCCACAGCAGCCGCCCCGGGCCGTATCCCATGCCGCGCGCGGCCTCCCGCACCTCCTCGGGGACCGCCTCCAGGCCGGCCAGCGCGTTGCGGACCAGGATGGTCAGCGAATACAGCACCAGACCGGTCACGACCAGCGCCGCCGAGAGCCCGAAGACGGGCAGCAGAAGGGAGAACATGGCCAGCGAGGGGACCGTGTAGAGCAGGGTGGTGAAGGTGAGCACCGGCGCCGACCAGCGCCTGCCGCGGCGGGCCAGCAGGGCGAGCGGCACGGACACGACCAGGCCGATCAGGACGGACGCGCCGGTGATCCACACGTGCTCGACGGTGGCATCGGTGAGCTCCTGGGAGCGGGAGGTGACGTAGTCCCAGCAGATCCAGTCGTTCGCCACCAGGCAGTTCTGCCCCGACACGCGCCCCACCCCCCGTCTCCACACGCACACACGCTCGATCACCCGGCCTTGAACGACCCTAACCCCCCTCGCAGTCGATGGCCGGAATCCTTCGCACGGGGGCAACACGCCCTTCACAATCGGGCGGCGCCCGTGGGGAAAGATGGGTCCGTGATCCGATTCGAGCATGTGACCAAGCGCTACCCCGACGGGACGACGGCCGTCGAGGACCTGTCCTTCGAGGTGGCGGAAGGAGAGCTCGTCACGCTGGTCGGGCCGTCCGGCTGCGGCAAGACGACCACGATGAAGATGGTCAACCGGCTCATCGACCCCACCTCCGGCCGGATCCTGCTGGACGGTGAGGACATCGCGGCCGCCGACCCGGTCGAGCTGCGCCGCCGCATCGGGTACGTCATCCAGCAGGTCGGGCTCTTCCCGCACAAGACCGTGCTGGAGAACACCGCGACCGTGCCGCAGCTGATCGGCACCCCCAGGGCCGCGGCCCGCGCCCGCGCGGCCGAGCTGCTCGAACTGGTGGGCCTGGACCCGTCGGTGTACGGCGGCCGGTACCCGGAGCAGCTGTCGGGCGGGCAGCGCCAGCGCGTCGGCGTCGCCCGCGCGCTCGCCGCCGATCCGCCGGTGCTGCTGATGGACGAACCCTTCGGCGCGGTGGACCCGGTGGTGCGCGAGCGGCTCCAGAACGAGTTCCTGACCCTGCAGAAGACCGTGCGCAAGACGATCCTGCTGGTCACGCACGACCTGGAGGAGGCGATCCGGCTCGGCGACCGCATCGCGGTCTACGGGACGGGCACCATCGAGCAGTTCGACCGGCCGGCGGCGGTGCTGGGAGACCCCGCCACCCCCTACGTGGCCTCCTTCGTCGGCGCCGACCGCGGCCTCAAGCGGCTCGCCGTCACCACGCTCGGGGCCGGCGACCTGGCACCGGCGGAGGGGCCGCAGCCGCCGCGGACGTCGGTGGCGCTCGGCGCGACGCTGCGCGAGGCGCTCGCCGCACTGCTCCAGGAGGACTCCGGCCGCATCGGCGTCACCGACCCGGACACCGGCGAGCTGGCCGGCGTACTGACTCCCGAGGGTGTCCACCGGGCGCTGCGCCGGGCGCAGTTGCAGGAGGCATGAGAAGGCGGAGGGGATGAGACGAAGGGCCCGACCTCCCGGTCGGGCCCCTGCTCCGGCCGCCGCACCGCACGACCGTCAGGCCTGGATGCGGCCGCTCATCCACACCAGCATCGGCGGGATCTCACGGCGCCACGTGTTGAAGTTGTGGCCGCCGCTGTCGAGGATGATGGACGAGACCCGGTCCGGGCCCTGCACCTTCTTGATGAACTTCCTGGTGTCCGCGAGGTTCGGCTCGCCCTTCTCGCTGCTGGTGACGAGGAAGGACGTACCTGCCGGCTTCTTGTTCTCCATCACGTGCAGGATGTCCGCGCGCTTCTTCAGCTTCTCGTCGCCGTGGAACAGGTCACCGGTCGTCGGGTCGTCGGGAGCGTCGTAGTAGGCGGACAGGCCCGCGGCGGCACCGAACGTCTGCGGGTAGTGCGCGGCGATCTTCAGGGCGCAGTAACCGCCCGTGGAGTTGCCGATGAAGCCCATGTTCTCGGGCTTCTTGCCGACCCGGAAGGTGTCCTGGATGGCCTGCGGGAGGTCCACCCCGAAGAAGGTCTCGGTCTGCGGGCCGCCGGGGATGTCGACGCACTCGGTGTCCCGCGGGGGCGCCACCGTCGGACGCAGCATGACCAGGATCATCGGCTTCATCTTGCCCGACTTGGACAGGCTGAAGGCCTTCATCGGGTAGTCGAGCCCTTTGATCAGGTTCTCCGCGGTGCCCGGGTAGCCCGTCAGGACGACGGACACGGGGAAGTTCTCGTCCTTGTGCTGCGGCTGGAAGTACTCCGGCGGCAGCCACACGTAGCCCGGGCTCGTTATCTTCGACTTCTGCCCGGATATGGCGACCTTCAGGATCTGACCGCCCACCTGGGGCTTGGCGCCGCCGGGCACGTCCAGCTTCTGCTTGTCGACGACCTTGATGTCCTTGCTGCTCATCGAGTGGTCGACGACCTTGCCCATCGACGTCTCCTGGCCGAACAGGTCGGCCCAGGAACCGTAGAACAGGAACGACTTGTTGGCCGCGAGGCCCACAGCCGAGAACAGCGCCAGCTGGGTCGCCAGCAGGAGCCCGATCCGGCCGGCGAACGCACGCCAGGTGCGGCCGGAGAGCTTCGGCCAGAACCAGATGGTGGCGGCGAACAGCAGCACACCGGCGAGGACGGCCAGCGCCAGGACCGTATTACTGGTGAGACCCATGAGCAGTCAGTCGACTTTCTGATGGCAGGACTGGAAATTTCCGGCGGAAGAGTGAACCCGTTCCCCGCCGCTGTCGTCCTAAGGGACGCACCACACACCGGAGGCTGTCGCGGCCTTCGGCCACTTGATCTCTCGCGGAGCAACGGGAAGCGATGTCTAGCAGGATAGATGGCGATAAGTCGGGACAGGTTCCGAGCCGGATCCGCCGAATCCTCAGAGGCCCACAGCCGGAGGCGGTGCCCGGCCTGGTAGGTACGGCCGTCACGATCGTCGGCCTTCTGGACATCGCGGCGGGTGTCTTCCCGCGCTTCCGGCACAGCCGGATCCACGCGGTCACCGAAGTGCTGCCGGGTTCCCTCGGCCCGTTCGCGGCCGCCCTCTCGATCAGCGCGGGCGTCCTGCTCCTGCTGCTCGCCCACGGCCTCAAGCGGCACAAGCGGCGCGCCTGGCGGGCCGCCGTCGTCCTGCTGCCGGCGGGCGCGGCGGCGCAGTTCATCTACCGCAACTCGATCATCGGCGTGGTCATCGCGGCAGTGCTCCTCGCGCTGCTCCTGCGCCACCAGGGCGAATTCAGGGCGCTGCCCGACCCGCGCAGCCGCTGGAAGGCACTCGCGAACTTCGTCCTCATGAGCGCCGGCTCCATCGGCCTCGGACTGGTCATCGTCAACGTCCACCCGGGCAAGGTCGTCGGCAACCCGGGCCTCTCGGAGCAGCTCTCCCACGTCATCCAGGGCCTCTTCGGCTACGAGGGCCCCGTCGCCTACGCCGGCCGGGTGTCCTGGACGGTCGGCTACTCCCTCGGCGCCCTCGGCATGCTGACCGCGCTGACCACCATCTACCTGGCCTTCCGCCCCGAGCACCCGGCCGCCCGCCTCACCGCCGACGACGAGGCCCAGCTGCGCGGCCTCCTCGCCAAGCACGGCGGCCGCGACTCCCTCGGCCACTTCGCGCTCCGCCGCGACAAGGCCGTCGTCTTCTCCCCCAGCGGCAAGGCCGCCGTCACCTACCGCGTCGTCTCCGGCGTGATGCTCGCCTCCGGCGACCCCATCGGCGACGTCGAGGCGTGGCCCGGCGCGATCGAGCGGTTCATGGAGGAGGCCAAGGCCCACGCCTGGACGCCGGCCGTCATGGGCTGCAGCGAGACCGGCGGCGAGGTCTGGACCCGCGAGACCGGCCTGGACGCCCTGGAGCTGGGTGACGAGGCGATTGTCGATGTCAAAGACTTCTCCCTTTCGGGCCGCGCCATGCGCAACGTCCGCCAAATGGTGAAGCGCATCGAGCGCAACGGCTACACCACCAAGGTCCGCCGGGTCAGCGAGCTGACCGAGGAGGAGCTGGAGCAGGTCCGCGGCGCCGCCGAGGCCTGGCGCGGCACCGACACCGAGCGCGGCTTCTCGATGGCCCTGGGCCGGGTCGGCGACCCGGGCGACGGCGACTGCTTCATCGCCACCGCACACCGCGTCGAGGAGGGCGACACCAGCCCCTTCGGCGACCTGAAGGCCATCCAGCACTTCGTACCGTGGGGCAAGGACGGCATGTCGCTGGAGCTGATGCGCCGTGACCGCGGCGCCGACCCCGGCATGAACGAGCTGCTCATCGTGGCCTCCCTGGAGGCCGCCCCCTCCCTGGGCATCGAGCGGGTCTCGCTGAACTTCGCGATGTTCCGCTCGGCACTGGCCCGCGGCGAGAAGATCGGCGCCGGCCCCGTCCTGCGGATGTGGCGCAGCCTGCTGGTCTTCCTCTCCCGCTGGTTCCAGATCGAGTCGCTGTACAAGTTCAACGCGAAGTTCCGCCCCCGCTGGGAGCCGCGCTTCGTGGTCTTCCGCGCCACCCGCGACCTGCCCCGCATCGGCTTCGCCGCGATGCAGGCCGAGGGCTTCGTGACGCTGGCCCTGCCGCGCCTGTTCGCCGGCCGCCGCCGTCCCAAGCCGGTCCGCACCTGCACGCACAACCTGGTGGCGGCCGTCCCGAAGCAGGTCGAGCGCGAGGTCCAGGCCGCGTAGCCCGCGCCCCACCCGCGACATCCCCGAAGGCCCGGCCGGCCCCCGCCCGGGCCTTCGGCGTACCCCACCCGGGTCCCGCAGCCGGGGTCGGGGCGGGGCGGGCTCGGCCCGGGAACCGCGGCAGGAGCTGTCCTGTCCAGGTCAGCCCTACCCTTGACCCATGAACACGAAGCGCGGAGCCACCGGCCGGGGCCGGGTCGCGGGACTGCCGGACTGGGACCGCTGCGCGGTCATGGGCGTCGTCAACGTGACCCCCGACTCCTTCTCCGACGGCGGCCGCTGGTTCGACACCACCGCCGCCGTCAAGCGCGGGCTCGACCTCGTCGCCCAGGGCGCCGACCTCGTCGACGTCGGCGGCGAGTCCACCCGCCCCGGCGCCACCCGCGTCGACGAGGAGGAGGAGCTGCGCCGCGTCGTCCCCGTGGTGCGCGGCCTGGCCTCCGAGGGCGTCACCGTCTCCGTCGACACCATGCGCGCGGCCGTCGCCGCCCGGGCCGTCGACGCCGGCGCCGCCCTGGTCAACGACGTCAGCGGCGGCCTCGCCGACCCCGCCATGATCCCGGCCGTCGCGGCGGCCGAGGTCCCCTTCGTGGTCATGCACTGGCGCGGCTTCAGCGCCGACATGAACAGCCTCGCCGTCTACGACGACGTGATCGCCGAGGTCACCGCCGAGCTGCGGGCCCGCATCGACGCGGTCGTCGCCGGCGGCATCGCCCCCGAGCGGCTCCTCGTCGACCCCGGCCTCGGCTTCGCGAAGAACGCCGAGCACGACCTGGCCCTGGTCGCGCACATGGCCGACCTGCGCGCCCTCGGCTTCCCGCTGCTGGTCGCCGCCTCACGCAAGCGCTTCCTCGGCCGGGTCCTGGCCGGCGGGGCCGACGCCGCCCCGCCTCCGGCCCGCGAACGCGACGCCGCCACGGCCGCGGTCTCCGCGATCGCCGCCCACCAGGGCGCCTGGGCCGTACGGGTCCACGAGGTACGGGCGACCGCCGACGCGGTTCGGGTGGCCCGCGCCGTGGAAGGGGCACTCTGACCCCCATCGACGGACCGACAAGGAGAACGGTGAGCAGAACCGACATCGAAGCGGTCGAAGAGGTCAACACGGCCTTCTACGAGGCAATGGAGCGGGGGGACTTCGACGCTCTGTCGGCGCTCTGGCTGGAGGACGAGATCTCCTGCGTACACCCCGGCTGGCCGGTGCTCTCGGGCCGCGGCGAGGTACTGCGCTCGTACGCGCTGATCATGTCCCACACCGAGTACATCCAGTTCTTCCTCACCGACACCAAGGTGGCCGTCATAGCCGACACGGCCCTGGTGACCTGCACGGAGAACATCCTCAGCGGCGGCCCCGCCGAGGACGGCGGAGAGCTCGGCCCGCTCGTCGGCCAGCTGGTCGTCGCCACGAATGTGTTCCGACGCACATCCGAGGGCTGGCGCCTCTGGTCCCACCACGGTTCTCCCGTCCTCACGGAGTCCGACGAGGACGACGAGGACCCCTCCTCCTGACCCCTACGGCGGGTACCGGACTGTTTCGCAGGTAAATTCGAAGTCGGACGACGCCGACCGCACTCGGCGCAGGCCCATGGCCCCGGGGCAGCCCCGAGGCCGGAAGCACCTACGAAAGCAGGAGTGATTCGCGTGGATCGTGTCGCGCTGCGCGGCCTCAAGGCTCGCGGGCACCACGGCGTCTTCCCCCGGGAACGCGAGGAAGGCCAGACCTTCATCGTCGACCTGGTGCTGCACCTCGACACCCGCCCCGCGGCGGCCGGGGACGACCTGGCGAAGACCGTGCACTACGGGGTGGTCGCGGAAGAAGTCGTCGACGTCGTCCAGGGCGAGCCCGTCGACCTGATCGAGACCCTGGCCGAGCGGATCGCCCAGCAGTGCCTCAAGCACGAAGCGGTGGCGCAGGTGGAGGTCGTCGTCCACAAGCCGGACGCACCCATCACCGTCCCCTTCGACGACGTGACCATCACGATCACCCGGAGCCGCGCATGAACAACGGACTGAACGCCCAGAGCGACCCCACCGTCCAGCCGGTACCCGCCTGTGTCGTCGAGACGGTCGACGCGGCGGACGTGACCCTGTCCAACCCGAAGGGGGCCGTCATCGCGCTCGGCGCGAACCTCGGCAACCGGCTGGAGACCCTCCAGGGCGCCATCGACGCCCTCGGCGACACCCCCGGCCTGCGGGTCAAGGCCGTCTCCCCCGTCTACGAGACCGAGCCGTGGGGCGTCGAGCCCGGCTCGCAGCCCTCGTACCTCAACGCCGTCATCGCGGTGAGGACCACCCTGCCCCCGTCCTCGCTGCTGGAGCGCGGGCACGCCATCGAGGAGGCGTTCGACCGCGTCCGCGAGGAGCGCTGGGGCCCGCGCACGATCGACGTCGACATCGTGGCGTACGCCGACCGCGTCTGCGACGACCCGGTCCTCACCCTCCCGCACCCCCGCGCCCACGAGCGCGCCTTCGTGCTGGCCCCCTGGCACGACATCGACCCGGAGGCCCAGCTCCCGGGCCGCGGCCCGGTCTCCGCCCTCCTGGCCGGAATCGGCCTGAGCGGCGTCACGCCGCGCCCCGACCTGGAACTCCACCTCCCCGAGTAGTCGTTAGCCTGTGGACTGCTGACGGACTGTGCGGAAGGCGGGGAGCGGGCAAGTGAAGCAACTGAGGCCGGGGATCCTGGCGGGCATCTTCGTGGTCGCCGGGATCCTGTCCTGGGCCGGTGCCCGGCTGTGGAACGCCTACGGCACCCTGCCGGGCGTTCCGCTGGCCGCGCCGATCGTCCTGGCGGCCATCGCCGTGGTGCTGCTGGCCACGGCGCTGTCCCTGAAGGCCCGGCTCAAGGCCCAGCGGGAGCGCCGCCCGGGCGCGAAGGGCGTGGAGCCGCTGATGGCGGCCCGCGCGGTGGTCTTCGGGCAGGCCAGTGCGCTGGTGGCCGCGCTGGTGGCGGGCATGTACGGCGGTGTGGGGGTCTTCCTGCTGACCGACTCCCTCGACGTCCCCGCCCGCCGCGACCAGGCCTGGTACGCCGGCTTCTCCGTCCTCGCGGGCATCGCGGTCATCGCCGCCGCGCTCTTCCTGGAGCGCGTCCTGAAGCTCCCCGAGGACGAGGACCCCACCCCCGAATCCCCCGCCCGGGCCTGAACCCGGGCGGGTGGGCGCCGGTCAGCGGGCCATGATCAGGCTCATCGCCTCGTTGCGGGTGGCGGGGTCGCGGAGCTGGCCGCGGACCGCCGAGGTGATGGTCTTCGCGCCGGGCTTGCGGACCCCGCGCATGGTCATGCACATGTGCTCGCACTCGATGACGACGATGACCCCGCGCGGATCCAGGATCTCCATCAGGGAGTCCGCGATCTGCGTGGTCAGGCGCTCCTGCACCTGGGGGCGGCGGGCGAAGACGTCCACCAGGCGGGCCAGCTTCGACAGGCCGGTGATCTTGCCGTCGGTGGACGGGATGTAGCCGACGTGCGCCACGCCGTGGAACGGGACCAGATGATGCTCACATGAACTCATGACTTCGATGTCCTTCACGAGGACCATCTCGTCGTGACCCAGGTCGAACGTCGTCGTCAGGACCTCTTCGGGCTTCTGGTACAGGCCGGCAAATATCTCCCGATAGGCGCGCGCCACACGGGCCGGGGTCTCCAGGAGTCCCTCACGGTCCGGGTCCTCGCCGACCGCGATCAGGAGTTCACGGATCGCCGCCTCCGCGCGCTTCTCGTCGAACTCGCCGATCCTGCCCTCGTCACCGGTCAGGGTCACTGGGTCGGTCATCTCATCCTCGTTCCTGTCCGCACACGCGGTCGTACAAATGTGCCGCGCCCCCCAGGCTAGAACCTGGGGGGCGCGGCTTCCATTCCGGGTGGGTCGACCCTCCGGTTACTCGGGGCGGTCCTCCGGAGCCACCTCGATGCCCTTCTCCGTGGAGACCGGCGCGACGGCGGACATGCCATTCGCCGCGTTCGTCAGCTGCAGCTCCTTGGGGGAGAGCACCGGCGGACGGGTGGAGGGGGTGCGGCGGGAGGATCCGGTCCACGCGGGGCGGGCCGGACGCTTGACGATGGTCGAGAAGATCTCGGCGATCTCCTCCTTGCCCAGCGTCTCCTTCTCCAGCAGCGCGAGGACCAGGTTGTCGAGGACGTCGCGGTTCTCGACGAGGATCTCCCAGGCCTCGTTGTGCGCGGTCTCGATGAGCTTCTTGACCTCTTCGTCGACCAGCGCCGCGACCTCTTCCGAGTAGTCCCGCGGGTGCGACATCTCGCGGCCCAGGAACGGCTCGGTGTTGTCGCCGCCGAACTTGATCGCACCGAGACGCTCGGTCATGCCGTACTGCGTGACCATGGCCCGCGCCGTGGCGGTGGCCTTCTCGATGTCGTTCGCCGCGCCCGTGGTCGGGTCGTGGAAGACCAGCTCCTCGGCCGCGCGCCCGCCCAGCATGTACGCCAGCTGGTCGAGCATCTCGTTGCGCGTGGTCGAGTACTTGTCCTCGTCGGGCAGGACCATGGTGTAGCCCAGAGCCCGGCCGCGGGACAGGATCGTGATCTTGTGGACCGGGTCGGAGTTCGGCGAGGCCGCCGCGACCAGGGCGTGGCCGCCCTCGTGGTACGCGGTGATCTTCTTCTCACGGTCCGACATGATCCGGGTCCGCTTCTGCGGGCCCGCCACGACGCGGTCGATCGCCTCGTCCAGCATGTGGTTGTCGATCAGCTTCTTGTCCGAGCGGGCCGTGAGGAGCGCGGCCTCGTTCAGGACGTTGGAGAGATCGGCACCGGTGAAGCCGGGGGTGCGGCGGGCGACGGCCGAGAGGTCGACGTCCGGGGCGACCGGCTTGCCCTTCTGGTGGACCTTGAGGATCTCCAGACGGCCCTGCATGTCGGGACGGTCGACCGCGATCTGCCGGTCGAAGCGGCCCGGGCGCAGGAGCGCCGGGTCGAGGATGTCGGGCCGGTTCGTGGCGGCGATCAGGATGACGCCGCCCTTCACGTCGAAGCCGTCCATCTCGACGAGCAGCTGGTTGAGGGTCTGCTCGCGCTCGTCGTGGCCGCCGCCGAGGCCCGCACCGCGGTGCCGGCCGACGGCGTCGATCTCGTCGACGAAGACGATCGCCGGGGCGTTGGCCTTGGCCTGCTCGAACAGGTCGCGGACACGCGAGGCACCGACGCCGACGAACATCTCGACGAAGTCGGAACCGGAGATCGAGTAGAAGGGAACACCGGCCTCGCCCGCGACGGCACGCGCCAGCAGGGTCTTTCCGGTGCCGGGCGGGCCGTAGAGGAGCACGCCCTTGGGGATCTTGGCGCCGACGGCCTGGAACTTCGCCGGCTCCTGGAGGAACTCCTTGATCTCGTGGAGTTCCTCGACGGCCTCGTCCGAGCCCGCGACGTCGGCGAACGTGGTCTTCGGGGTGTCCTTGGTGATGAGCTTGGCCTTGGACTTCCCGAAGTTCATGACTCGGGAGCCGCCGCCCTGCATCTGGTTCATCAGGAACAGGAAGACAACGACGATGAGGACGAAGGGCAGGAGCGAGAGCAGCACGCTCAGGAACGGGCTGGTCTTGTCCGGCGTGACGGAGTAACCGTCCGGGATCTGACCGGCGTCGTACTTGGTCTGGAGGCTCTGGGCGAGCTGGACGCCCTGATCCCCGATGTAGTTGGCCTGGAACTTGGTGCCGTCGTGCTTGCCGAGCTTCTGGCCTTCGCTCAGCTCGATCTTGATCATCTGGCTGTCGCCGGTGGTCAGCTTGGCTGTCTCCACCTGGCCAGTGTTGATCGCCTTGATGACCTCGCTGGTGTCCACCGACTTGTAGCCGCCGCCGGAGCCGACGACATTCATCAACACGACCACGGCGAGGACGGCCAGCACGATCCACATGACCGGCCCACGGAAGTATCGCTTCACGTCCATCCATACGGGGCGCCAGGCACCCCGTCCCTCCTGCCCGTAGGTAAATGCTGCTGTGTGAGTAAAGACTGTTCTTCGGAATGTACCCCTGAATTGTCACCCGCGGCCCGTGGGACGGGTGACAGACCCGCCTTCCCCTGCTCCAACGGCGGGAATCGCCCCCAGGTTCCCCGGCCGGGCCGGGGATCGCCCGGGGGCGGCGCGGCGTCAGCCGCCGTAGACGTGCGGGGCGAGCGTGCCGACGAACGGCAGGTTGCGGTACTTCTCCGCGTAGTCGAGGCCGTAGCCCACGACGAACTCGTTGGGGATGTCGAAGCCGACCCACTTCACGTCGATCGCGACCTTCGCGGCCTCGGGCTTGCGCAGCAGCGTGACGACCTCGAGGGAGGCCGGCTGGCGGGAGCCCAGGTTCGACAGCAGCCAGGACAGCGTCAGACCGGAGTCGATGATGTCCTCGACGATCAGGACGTGCTTGTCCTTGATGTCGGTGTCCAGGTCCTTGAGGATCCGCACCACACCGGAGGACTGGGTCCCGGCGCCGTACGAGGACACCGCCATCCAGTCCATGGTGAGCGGGGTGGACAAGGCGCGTGCCAGGTCCGCCATCACCATGACCGCGCCCTTGAGGACGCCCACGATGAGCAGGTCCTTGCCCGCGTACTCCGCGTCGATCTTCGCGGCCAGCTCGGCCAGCTTCGCGTCGATCTCTTCCTTGGTGATGAGCACCGACTGGAGGTCGCTGCCCATGTCCTTCTCGTCCACCCGCATCACTTTCGTTGTCGGCCGGGGCTCCGGGGTGCCCCCCGGAGGACTCAGCCGTGTTTCAGCACCAATCAGCCCTGCCGGATGACAAGTCTGCCACCCTGCCGCTGGGCCTCCACCCGGCCGGGCAGGTTGATGGCGCCCTGACCGCGCCATCCGGTGATGAGACGGTCCACTTCCTCGATGTGGCGGGCGAAGAGGGAGCCCGCGGGGGACCCGGCGGCGACGACGGCCCTGCGCAGCACCCGGCGGCGGACGGCCGGGGGGAGGGCGTACAGCTTGGCGCACTCCAGGCGGCCGTCCTCGTCGCGTACGCCGCGGTCGGCCTCGGCGGCCCAGGCGTCCAGGGCGTCGGCGTCGTCGCGGGAGAGCTGGGCGGTGCGGGCGAGTGCCTCGACGACGCCCTTGCCGAGCGCCTTCTCCAGGGCGGGCAGTCCCTCGTGGCGCAGGCGGGAGCGGGTGTAGGCGGGGTCCATGTTGTGCGGGTCGTCCCAGACGGCCAGGGACTGGACCATGCACGCCTTGCGCGCGGTCTGGCGGTCGACCTGGAGGAAGGGGCGGCGGTAGCGGTGGCTGCGGCCGGGTCCGCCGGGGCCCTGCGAGACCTCGGGCATGCCGGAGAGCGAGCGGATGCCGGATCCGCGGGCGAGTCCCAGCAGGACGGTTTCCGCTTGATCGTCCCGGGTGTGGCCGAGCAGCACGGCGGCGGCGCCCAGGCGGTCGGCGGCCTCGTCCAGGGCGCCGTAGCGGGCGTCGCGGGCAGCGGCTTCGGGGCCGCCGTCACGGCCGACGCGCACGGCGACGGACTCCACCGGGTCGAGGCCGAGGGCGGTCATGCGGGTGACGACCTCGGCGGCGCGCTGGTCGGAGCCGTCCTGCAGTCCGTGGTCGACGGTGACGCCGCCGGCCCGGATGCCGAGTTTGGGGGCCTCGAAGGCGAGGGCCGAGGCGAGGGCCATGGAGTCGGCGCCGCCGGAGCAGGCGACGAGCACGAGTGGCGGGGTGCCCGCGCCGGTGCGACGGTCGGCACGGGGGATACCTCCGGACGGGGTCCGGGGGAGGTCGGTGAGCTCGGTGAGGACGTCGTGGAGTACGCGGCGGACCGCCAGGCGTATCGCCGCGACCGCAGGATGGGGACCCATGTCCGGTGCCCTTCGATGGAGTTCGGATGCCTCGGAGGCTTCGGGTGGTGTGCTGGGGGGCGCTCGCCCGGCCGCCCCCGCGAAACGGAGAGGATGTCACTCAGAGTGCATTGATGGTGACAGAGCCGAGCCGTTCCCCGAGCATCGCACGCCCTTCTACGGCTCACGGTCCCTCGGACGGGTGATGCTGCTTCCCCCAGTGAGACATGTTTAGGCCTCTTCGTCGCGTGTGGCAGGGGTGAACGCGGGGGAAGCGGCGGGGGATGCGCGGGCACGGGCGCCCCGTCGCGCGGCGGGCCCGTGCTTGCGCTGTCACCCCTCGCGGTCCTCTGCGCCCCCCTCGCCGCCCTTGCCGTGGACGCGGGCCACCCAGTCCGCGGGCCGGTCGATCTCCGCCTTGGTGGGCAGCGTGTTCGGGGAGGTCCACACCCGGTTGAAGCCGTCCATGCCGACCTGGCCGACGACGGCCCGCACGAAGCGCTCGCCGTCGCGGTACTGGCGCAGCTTGGCGTCGAGGCCGAGCAGCTTGCGCAGGGCGGCGTCGAGCCGGCCCGCCCCGTTGGCGCGGCGCTGCTGGAACTTCTCGCGGATCTCGGCGACCGAGGGCACCACCTGGGGGCCGACACCGTCCATGACGAAGTCGGCGTGGCCCTCCAGCAGGGACATGACGGCGGTGAGGCGGCCGAGGATCTCGCGCTGCTCGGGGGTCTGCACGAGCTCGACGAGGGAGCGGCCCTCGTCCCCGTGCTCGGCGTCCGGGCGGGCGCCGGCGAAGGACTGCGCGGCGTCCCGGATGCGTTCCAGGACGGTCATCGGGTCCACTTCGGTGGCGCCCAGGAACGTCTGGATTTCGCCTTCCAGGTGGGCGCGCAGCCACGGGACGGCCGTGAACTGGGTACGGTGCGTCTCCTCGTGCAGGCAGACCCACAGCCGGAAGTCGTGCGGGGCCACCTCCAGCTCGCGCTCGACGTGCACGATGTTCGGGGCGACGAGCAGCAGCCTGCCGCCCGCCGCTGCGGCCGGCAGGTCGCGGGAGGCGGGGGCGAAGGTCTCGTACTGTCCCAGGACCCTGGAGGCCAGGAAGCTCAGCAGCATGCCGAGCTCGACGCCGGTGACCTTGCCGCCGACCGCGCCGAGGACGGCCCCGCCGGGGGCGCTCGCGCGGCGGTCCTGCATCTTGCCCAGGAGCGGCAGGAGCAGCTCCCGGAATCCGGCGACGTTGGCCTTGACCCAGCCGGCCCGGTCGACGACCAGGACGGGGGTGTCGGGGACGGCGGCCCCCTCGGGGATCATCCGGGTGAACTCGCGCACGTGCCGTTCCGAGGTCCTGGCGTGCCCGCGCAGCTCGGCGACGACGGCCCGCGCCTCGTCCCGGGTGACCTCCGGGCCGGGCCGTACCAGCCGGGTCGCGGTCGCCACCGCGAGGTTCCAGTCGACCATCTCCGCACCACTGATGCTCGTCATGCGTCAACCGTACGTGGGCGAGGCGTCCGGCGGACCCCCTACGGAGCGCCCGCGACGGCCGCGGCCAGCTTGTCGAGGCCTTTCTCGGCGCCCTCGGGGCCGGGGCTGCCGGCGGTCAGGAAGGCGAAGGCGAGGAGCCTGCCGGTGGAGTCGACGACGGTGCCGGACAGGGAGTTCACTCCGGTGAGGGTGCCGGTCTTGGCGCGGACCAGGCCGGCGGCGGGCGAGGTGCCCGCGTTGCGGGCGCGCAGGGTCCCGGTGAATCCGGCGACGGGCAGCCCGGTGAGGACGGGACGCAGCTCGGGGTGCCGGGGGTCGGCGGCCTTGGCGAGCAGCCCGGTCAGCAGGCCGGCGCTGACCCTGTCGGCGCGGCTGAGGCCGCTGCCGTCGGCGAAGCGGGAGCCCGTCATGTCGACGCCGAGGCCGGTGAGCCGGGCGGTGACGGCCTTCTCGGCCCCTTCGAAGCTGGCGGGCAGGCCGGAGGCGAGGGCGGTCTGCCGGGCGAGGGCCTCGGCGATGTCGTTGTCGCTGTTGGTCAGCATGCGCTCGACGAGTCCGGCCACCGGGGTGGACTGGGTGACGGCCAGCGGCTGGGCGCCGGCGGCGGCCTTGGCCCGGGCGGGTTCCCCGGTGACCTTGATGCCGCGTTCGGCCAGCAGGGTGCGGAAGGCGCGGGCGGCGGCCCCGGCCGGGTCGTCGGTGCGGTCCACGGGCCCGGAGGTGGAGTCGTCGGGGCGGCCCTCGTCGGCCGCCAGGGCGGTCACGGGGGCGATGTTGGGGTTGACGCCGATCGGGTGCCGCACGGGGCCGCTGTAGAGGCTGTCGTCGTATCCGAGGGTCACCGTCTCGGTGCCGGCGGCCCTGAGGGCCTGGGCGGCGTCGGCGGCGAGGGCGACGAGGCTGCCGCCGGATCCGGCGGGGCTCTTCTTCTTCGCGGTGAGGGAGGGGTCGCCGCCGCCGACGAGGACGACCTGGCCGGGGATGGCGCCGGGGACGACGGTGGTCCTGATCCGGTGCTCGGGCCCGAGCGCGGCCAGCACGGCCGCCGCGGTGGCGATCTTGACGGTGGAGGCGGGGGTCATGGCGTTGCGGGCGCCGGACTCGTAGAGCACCTGCCCGGTGGCGGTGTCCACGACGGAGGCGGTACGCACGGTGCCCAGTGCCGGGTCGGCCAGCAGCGGCCCCAGCCTGGCGGCCAGCGTGCCGGACGGGGCGGCCGCGGCGGCCTGCCCCCGCGGGACGCCGGGGCCGACGGCGCCCAGCACCCCGGGGGCGCTGGGTGCGGCCTGCGGAAGGGGCCCGGCGCCGGCCGCGCCACCGTGATCTGCGCCACCCGTACGGCCCCAGGAGGCGGCCTTGTCCCGCTCGGCCTTACGCTGGCCGGAGTCCCACGGACCGGCGGCGGCCACCGCTGCCACCGACAGGGCGAGGCCGGCGACGGCCGCACCCGCGGTGAGCTGCCACGTCTTCACCAATGGCACCTCGGACCAGCCCCTTTCGCGATCACACATATGCGTGAGGGACACTTAACCACTGCGTCTTGCCGCGAGCATGGCACCCCACCCGACAGGGATGGGCCGGACGCGCACGCAGTTGAATCAATGCCGTCTCGAAGCAATGAAGCTGATCATGGAGGAGCAGGACGTGGAGTTCGACGTCACCATCGAGATCCCCAAGGGTTCGCGGAACAAGTACGAGGTGGACCACGAGACCGGCCGGATCCGTCTGGACCGTCGCCTCTTCACCTCGACCAGCTACCCGGCCGACTACGGCTTCGTCGAGAACACCCTCGGCGAGGACGGCGACCCGCTGGACGCGCTGGTCATCCTTGACGAGCCCACCTTCCCGGGCTGCCTGATCAAGTGCCGCGCCATCGGCATGTTCCGCATGACGGACGAGGCGGGCGGCGACGACAAGCTGCTGTGCGTGCCGGCCTCCGACCCGCGTGTCGAGCACCTGCGCGACATCCACCACGTCTCCGAGTTCGACCGCCTGGAGATCCAGCACTTCTTCGAGGTCTACAAGGACCTGGAGCCGGGCAAGTCGGTCGAGGGCGCGAACTGGGTCGGCCGCGCCGAGGCCGAGGCCGAGATCGAGGCCTCGTACAAGCGCCTGGAGGCGCAGGGCGGCCACCACTGAGCCCACGCTCGGCGGTGACGGGCCGGGGCCACTGCCCCGCGCCCCCGTGACATGGCGGGCGGCATCCCCTCGGGGATGCCGCCCGCCGTCGTGTTCCCGGGCCGGAGAACCAGGTTTCGACGGGGAGGAAACGGTTCCGCATACTGATACTCCGGGTGATCACGAACGGGAGGACGCGTGGCGGAGGCCGACGGGGCGGAGGACAGGAAGCCCCAGTCCGACGAGGCGCACAGCGCCTTCGCGCCGCCTCCCGGCATGGAGCCGGGAGTCCCCGAGGACGAGCAGCCCACCTCGGAGTTCGTCCGCCCGCCGCACACCGAACCGGCCCCTCCCGAGCAGGAGGGCTCCGCCTTCGCCGCGCCGGCCACCTACAGCGCCGCGCAGTCCCCGCCCGCCTACACCCCCGGCCAGGGCTTCCCCGTCGCCCAGATGAAGGAGTCGCCCTGGCAGGACCGGATGCGCACGATGCTGCGCATGCCGGTCGACGTGCGCCCCGTACCGGACCTCGTGCAGCGGCCGAGCGAGGCGGGGCCCGCCGTGGGGCGCGTGCTCGACCTGACGCTGCGCATCGGCGAGCTGCTGCTGTCGGGCGGCGAGGGCTCCGAGGACGTGGAGGCCGCGATGTTCGCCGTGGCCCGCTCCTACGGGCTGGACCGCTGCGAGCCGACCGTCACCTTCACCATGCTGTCGATCACGCACCAGCCGTCGCTGGTCGACCACCCTGTCTCGGCGAGCCGGACCGTACGCCGCCGGGGCACCGACTACACCCGCCTGGCGGCCGTGTTCCGGCTGGTGGCCGACATCAGCTCGCCGGACGCCGACATCACGCTGGAGGAGGCCTACCGGCGCCTCGCCGAGATCCGGCGCAACCGGCACCCGTACCCCACGTGGGTGCTCACGGCGGCTGCCGGGCTGCTCGCCGGGGCCGCCTCGACCCTGGTCGGCGGCGGGGTGCTGGTCTTCTTCGCGGCCGCCCTCGGAGCCGTGCTCGGCGACCGGCTCGCGTGGCTGTGCGCCGGGCGCGGGCTGCCGGAGTTCTACCAGTTCGTGGTCGCCGCGATGCCGCCGGCCGCCTTCGGGGTGGCCCTCAAGCTCGCGGAGATCGAGAACATCAAGGCCTCCGCCGTGATCACCGGCGGGCTGTTCGCGCTGCTGCCGGGGCGGGCCCTGGTCGCGGCCGTGCAGGACGGCCTGACGGGCTTCTACATCACCGCGGCCGCCCGGCTCCTGGAGGTCATGTACCTCTTCATCGGCATCATCATGGGCGTGCTGGTCGTGCTCTACCTCGGGCTCCAGTTGGGCGCCGCGCCCAAACCGGAGGAGGTCCTGCAGATCACCCAGCGGCCGCTGGTGCAGATCGCGGCGTCGATGGTGCTCGTCTTCACCTTCGCGATCCTGCTCCAGCAGGAGCGCTCCACGGTGTGGATCGTGACCCTCAACGGCGGGGTGGCGTGGGTGACGTTCGGGGCGCTGCACTACGCGGGCGGGATTCCGCCCGTGCCGTCCACGTGCGTCGCTGCCGGGCTGGTGGGCCTCT
Source organism: Streptomyces amritsarensis (assembly GCF_001953875.1). GTDB lineage: Bacteria > Actinomycetota > Actinomycetes > Streptomycetales > Streptomycetaceae > Streptomyces > Streptomyces amritsarensis. The sequence continues at coordinate 51,896 of NZ_MQUR01000013.1, read as the reverse complement.
TCGGGCAGCTCTTCTCCCGCTACCGCTTCGCGTCCGCCCTGCCCTACGTCACGGCCGCCATCGGGCCGCTGCTGCCCGGCTCGGCGACGTACTACGGGCTGCTGCTGATCGCCGAGGACCGGCTCAACGAGGGCCTGGGCTCCCTGGTGAACGCCGCGGCCATCGCGCTGGCCATCGCGATCGGGGTCAACCTGGGATCGGAGACCTCCCGGCTGTTCATGCGCATCCCCGGTGCGGCGAGCGCCAAGGGCCGCGCCGCGGCGAAGCGGACCCGCGGCTACTGACCGCCCCCTGCCGCCCCGGCCCGGCCCCGCGGACACGCAGCGGGCCGCACCCCCTGCCCCTTGGGGGCGGGCGTGCGGCCCGTTCGACGTGCCGTCCTGCGTGCGGCCTCAGCGCTTGGCGTGGCGCCCGCGCGGGCCCGGGGACTGCGGGCCGGTGCCGTCGGCCGCGGCGACCGGCTCCGGGGCCTGGCCGGCGTTCGCCTTGGCCTCCTTGCGGGCCTTCAGGACCTCGAAGACCACCGGGATGACGGAGACGAGGACGATGCCGACGAGGATCGGCTCGATGTTGGTCTTGATGAACTCGATCTGGCCGAGCCAGTAGCCCGCGACGGTGACGCCCGCGCCCCAGCCGATACCGCCGATGATGTTGTAGGTCAGGAAGGTGCGGTACTTCATCGCGCCGGCGCCCGCGACCATCGGGGCGAAGGTGCGGATGATCGGCACGAAGCGGGCGAGCACGATGGCCTTGGGGCCGTGCTTCTCCATGAACTCGTGCGCCTTGTCCAGGTTCTCCCGCTTGAAGAGCTTGGAGTTCGGCCGGTTGAAGAGCTTGGGCCCGAAGTACTTGCCGATCATGTAGCCGACCTGGTCGCCGATGATGGCGGCGGCGACGATCAGGGTGCAGACCAGCCACAGCGGCTGCTTGATGTACTGCCCGTCCGCGACCAGGAGGCCCGCGGTGAAGAGCAGGGAGTCGCCGGGCAGGAAGGCGAAGAGACCCGACTCGGCGAAGACGATGACCAGGATGCCGATCAGGCCGAAGTGCGAGATCAGGTAGTCCGGGGACAGCCACTCAGGGCCGAGCGCAAGCGTATACACGGGTTCCGGGCTCTCCTGGATCGAGGGGAAATGCCGATGGGGGCGGTTTCAATTATCAACGCACACGACCCCCGCCCGGTTCCAGGTACCGGCGGGGTCGTGCGCGTGACATTCCGCTTTATACCTTGCGCACGCCGTTCGCGAGGATCGCGTCGCGCAGGTGCACGGCCATGCCCGGCATCATCGCGTCGTAGAACGCGGTGAAGCGCTCGTCCGCCACGTACATCTCGCCGAGGCAGGTGTGCATCTCGTACGGGCAGTCGTAGAACCATCTGTGGATGTGCAGGCGGTGCTCCTCGGCCAGGTCCATCGCCCGCTCGCCGTCGGCGGGCTCGCCCGCCTCCAGGGCCGCGGCGTACCGGCGGCCCCACTCGGCGGCCTCGTCCCGCATCCGCTGCCAGTCGTCCTTGGTGTACGAGGCCGCGCGGCGCTGCGACTCGGCGTACGCCGCGCTCTCGCCCCAGCGTTCCTCGGCCTCCTGCGCGTACCGCTCCGGGTCCTGTTCCCCGAAGACCTCGAACTTCTCCTCGGGCGTGAGGTTGATGCCCATCTTCTGCGCCTCCATGGCGTGCTCAACGGCCTTGGCCATCTGCTGGAGCCGGGCGATCCGGTCGGTCAGCAGGGCATGCTGCCGGCGCAGATGCTCCTGTGGATCCGCTTCCGGGTCGTCCAGCAGGACCGCGACCTCGTCGAGGGGGAAGCCGAGCTCCCGGTAGAACAGGATCCGCTGCAGCCGGTCCAGGTCGGCGTCGTCGTACCGCCGGTGTCCCGCGTGGCTGCGGCCGCCCGGGGAGAGCAGCCCGATCTCGTCGTAGTGGTGCAGGGTGCGCACCGTGACCCCGGCGAAACCGGCGACCTGGCCCACGGAGAAGCCCACTTCTTCCCTCCTCTGCTCGGGTACGCCCTCCACTGTGGTTCCTCACGCCGCGTGAGGTGCAAGTCCGATCGGGCGGCTTCTAGCCCATCGCCTTGGTGCCGTCGATGGATTCGCGGACGATGTCCGCGTGGCCCGCGTGCCGGGCGAACTCCTCCACCAGGTGCAGCAGCATCCAGCGGACCGACACCTTGGCGTCCTTGGGGAACCACGGCGCCGGCGGCAGCGGGAACGTCTCGTCCAGGCTCGCCACGGAGGCCACGTACGCCTCGGTCTCCTGCCGGACCCCGTCCCAGAAGGCCAGGACGGACGGGATGGACTCGCCCTCGACGAGGCGGAAGCTGTCGCCGTAGCTCGCCTCGTCTCGCATCCGCTCGTTCGGCCGCTGCTGGGCCAGCCGCAGCCAGTTCAGCTCGACCTCCGCCACGTGCTTGAGCAGCCCGGACAGGCTGAGCTCGCTGGCGCTCGGGCGGCTCGCCGCCCGCTCCTCGTCGAGCCCGCGGAGCGTCTCGCGGACCGCCGCGCGCTGGGCCTCGACGAAGGCGAGGAGCGTGCCGCGCTCGTCACCAAGGACCTCGGGGGACATCTGGGCCATGACCGGACCGCCTCTGCGTGGGGTTTCGCCGGGGGCCTCTCCCCCGACACCTCCTACGCTACGGACCGATGCGGTCAGATCCTGTCCTAGTTCGCGGCTCCGTTCGCAGAGATCTCGTCGTCCGGCCGGATCGCGGGCAGCGCCGTGGCGGGCTTCGGCAGCAGCGCCTTGGCGAGGTCCTGCCGGCCCGTCGGGTCGAGCCCGTACATCGCCTCGTAGATCTTGCGGACGGCCGGTCCGGAGGCCCCGGAGCCGGTGCCGCCCTGGGAGATCGTCATGACGATCGCGTAGTCCTCTGTGTACGAGGCGAACCACGAGGTGGTCTGCTTGCCCTGGACCTCGGCCGTGCCGGTCTTGGCGTGCATCGGGATCTGCTTCTGCGGCCAGCCGCCGAAGCGCCAGGCGGCGCTGCCGTCGGTGGCCACGCCGGCGAGGGCCCTGTCGATGTTGTCGCGCGTCCTGGCGTCCATCGGGAGCCTGCCGGTCTCCTTGGGGGCGATCTCCTTCACCGACGTGCCGTCGGCGCTCACGATCGCCTTGCCGACGCTCGGCTGGTGCAGGGTGCCGCCGTTGGCGATGGCCGCGTACACCGACGCCATCTGCAGCGGGGTGACGAGGGTGTCGCCCTGCCCGATCGAGTAGTTGATGGCGTCACCCTCGCGCAGCTGGTTGCCCTGGCGGCAGTTCTCGTAGGCGATCTTCTCGGCGAAGCTGCCGTTCTTCTTGCCGTCCCGGCACCAGGCGTCCTTGTTGGCGTCGAAGAAGTCCTGCTTCCACTTGCGGTCGGGGATCCGGCCGGGCACCTCGTTGGGCAGGTCGATGCCGGTGCGCTTGCCCAGACCGAACGCGTGGGCCGTCTTGAAGAACCAGTCGTTCGGGTCCTTCTTCGGCTTGATGCCGCCGTCCTTCTTCCACTCCTGGTCCGCGATCAGGTAGTAGACGGTGTCGCAGGAGACCTCCAGGGCACGGCCGATGGTGATGTCGCCGTGGCCCTGCGACTCGAAGTTCGTGAAGGTCTGATTGCCCACCGAGTACGAGCTGGGGCAGGGGTAGCGGTTGTTGAAGGGGTAGCCGGCGTTGACCGCGGCGGTCGAGGTGACCACCTTGAAGACGGAGCCCGGCGCCGCCTGCCCCTGGATCGCCCGGTTCAGCAGCGGGTAGTTGGACTCCTTGTCGGTGAGGGAGGCGTAGTCCTTCGCCGAGATGCCGCCGACCCAGGCGTTCGGGTCGTAGGTCGGGTTCGAGGCCATCGCCACGATCCGCCCCGTCTTGGTCTCCATCACCACGACCGCGCCCGAGTCGGCCTCGTAGGTGCGACCGGTGTTCCTGTCGTGCACCTTGCGGGCGTCGATCATCGCGTTGTTCAGCTCGCGCTCGGCGACCGCCTGCACGCGGGAGTCGATCGAGGTCACGATGTTCGAGCCGGGCTGCGCCGGGTCGGTCCGGCCCTGCCCGATGACGCGCCCGAGGTTGTCCACCTCGTAGCGGGTGATGCCGGCCTTGCCGCGCAGCTCCTTGTCGTAGGTGCGCTCCAGGCCGGAGCGGCCCACCTGGTCGGAGCGCAGGTACGGGGAGTCGGTCTTCTTCGCCTTGGCGATCTCCTCGTCGGTGACCGGGGAGAGGTAGCCCAGCACCTGGGAGGTGTTGGCCCCGTCCGGGCCCGCGTAGCGGCGCAGCGCGGTCGCCTCGGCCGTGATGCCCGGGAAGTCCTCGGGGTGCTCGCGGATCTGCAGCGCCTGCTCCGTGGTCGCCTCGTCGCTGACCGGGATCGGCTGGTAGGGGGAGCCGTTCCAGCAGGGCTGCTTGGTCTTGGAGTCGCAGAGCCGGACCTTGTCGATGACCTCCTGGGGGTCCATGCCCAGGACCCCGGCGAGCCGGGTCAGGACGGACTTGCCCTTGTCCTTCATGGTCAGCAGCTCGGTGCGGCTGGCGGAGACCACCAGGTGCGTGGCGTTGTCGGCGAGCGGGACCCCGCGCGAGTCGAGGATCGAGCCGCGTACGGCCGGCTGGACCACCTGCTGGACGTGGTTGTTCTTCGCCTCGTCGGTGTATTCCGTGCCGTTGCGGATCTGGAGGTACCAGAGCCGTCCGCCCAGCGTGAGCAGGAGGGAGAAGACCACGACCTGGATGACCACGAGCCGGTTCTGGACCCGAGGGGTCCGGCCGGTCTCCGGTATGTTGCTCAACTCGATCTCCCCCGGGCGGCTGCCTACGCCCGGTCGAGTCTAGGGGGTCTTCGACCCTGATCCGCCGGACACCGCCCAGGGTGCCGGGACCCTCGATCAGAACGGGAAGGCAGTCCGGCCGTGCTGTACGGAGATCCACTTCTGGGTGGTGAACGCCTCGACCGTGGCCTCGCCGTTGAGCCGGCCCAGGCCCGACGCCTTCTCCCCGCCGAACGCGGCCAGCGGCTCGTCCCCGATCGTGGAGTCGTTGACGTGGATCATCCCCGTCTCGATCCGCTGGGCGAAGCGGACGCCCCGCTCGACGTCCCGGGTGTGCACGGCGCCGCTGAGCCCGTAGGGGGTCGCGTTGGCCAGCCGTACGGCCTCGTCCTCGCCGTCGAAGACCACCAGCAGGGCCACCGGGCCGAAGATCTCCTGACCCAGCAGCGGGGAGTCCTCGGGGATCCCGGCGAGCACCGTCGGCTCGACCAGGTTGCCGCGCGTAGACCCCCGTACGAGTGCCTGGGCGCCGGATTTCACGGCCTGGTCGACGAGGGCGGTCAGGGCGTCGGCCTGGAAGGAGTTGATCAGCGGGCCGATGTGGGTGTCGGCCTCGTGCGGGTCGCCCGTCTTCAGGCCCCGTACGCGGGCGGTGAACTTCTCGGTGAACTCCTCGGCGACGGAGGCGTCGACCAGGATCCGGTTGGCGGCCATGCAGACCTGGCCCTGGTAGACGAAGCGGCTGAAGACGGCCGCGTCCACCGCGTAGTCGAGGTCCGCGTCGTCGAGGACGACGAGCGCGCTGTTGCCGCTGAGCTCCAGGACCGTGCGCTTGAAGTGGCGCGCGGCGACCGCGCCGACGTGCCGGCCGACGCGGTCCGAGCCGGCGAAGGAGATGACCTTGGGGACGGGGTGCGTCAGGAGCGCGTCGCCTATCTCGGCGATGTCGGTGACCAGCACGTTCAGCAGGCCGGCCGGGAGCCCGGCGTCCTCGAAGATCTTGGCTATCACCCCGCCGCCCACGACGGGGGCGTTCTGGTTCGGCTTGACGACGACGGCGTTGCCCAGGGCCAGGGCCGGCGCGACGGACTTCAGGGTGACCAGGAAGGGGAAGTTGAAGGGGCTGATCACGGTGACGACGCCGACGGGCAGCCGCTGGACGCGGTTCTCCTTGCCCTCCACCGGGGAGGGCAGGATCCTTCCTTCCGGGCGGACGGCCAGCTGGAGCGACTCGCGGATGAACTCCATCGCGAGGCGGACCTCGTACTCGGCCTTGGGACGGGTCCCGCCGAGCTCGTCGATCATCGCCTCGACGATCTCCTTCTCGCGCTCCTCGGTGATCCGCAGGGCGCGCTCCAGGACCGCGCGTCTGATGTACGGGCTGGTCGCCGCCCACTCCCGCTGGGCGCGCTCGGCGCCGCGGTACGCCTGGTCCACCTGCTCGACGGTGGCCACGGTGATGGCCGCGAGCTTCTCCCCGTTGTACGGGTTGACGTCGATGATGTCCCACGAACCGTTGCCGGCCAGCCATTCGCCGTCTATGTACTGGTGAGCGAGGTCGCTGAATATGGACATGCCATCCCTTACTGCGAGCGCGCACCCGTGCGCTGCACCGGAGACCGATCGGTCATCATGCACTGATCAGACGTCATACTACGTGCGGATCAAGACAGTTGGAGTAGGCCGCGGAGAAGATCCCGGGTCCGGTCGGGATCGGGGCAGTCGGCCTGGAGCCGCTCCATCGCCCGCTCGTACTGCCCCACTTCCTCGTCCTTGTCCAGGTAGAGCGCGCTGGTGAGCTGTTCCAGATAGACGATGTCCTGGAGGTCGGACTCGGGGAAGCGCAGCAGGGTGAAGGCTCCGCTCTCGCCCGCGTGTCCGCCGAAGGAGAAGGGCATCACCTGGAGCTGCACGTTGGGCCGCTCGGAGATCTCGATGAGGTGCTCCAGCTGTCCGCGCATGACGTTGCGGTCGCCGTACGGGCGGCGCAGCGCGGCCTCGTCGAGGACGGCGTGGAAGACGGGGGCGCTCTCGGAGACGAGCACCTTCTGCCGCTCCAGGCGCAGCGCGACACGGCGGTCGATCTCGGCGGCGGTGGCGCCGGGCATGCCGCGGCTGACGACGGCGTGGGCGTAGGCCTCGGTCTGCAGCAGGCCGTGGACGAACTGCACCTCGTAGATCCGGATGAGCGACGCGGCACCCTCCAGCCCGATGTACGTCTGGAACCAGCCCGGCAGCACGTCGCCGTAACTGTGCCACCAGCCGGTCGCGTTGGCCTCGCGGACCAGTCCCAGCAGGGACTCGCGCTCGGTGCTGTCCGTGACTCCGTAGAGCGTGAGGAGGTCCTCCACGTCCCGTGCCTTGAAGCTCACCCTTCCCAACTCCAAGCGGCTGATCTTCGATTCGGATGCGCGGATCGAGTAGCCGGCCGCCTCACGGGTGATGCCGCGGGATTCTCGGAGTCGCCTGAGCTGGGAGCCCAGGAGGATGCGGCGCACCACAGAACCGCTTGCTTCTGCGGTCACTAGTACTGCCCTCCCCATCGCATTGGCGTGCGCGTGGTGTGCGCGTGCTCGGGGCCCCCGCACCCCAGGGGCCGCAGTCTGCCACCAAAACGCATCGGGCCGTACTCGTTCTGTAACGGAATCCCGTCTCCGGGAAAAGAAGTCCGTAAGTATGCGTAGGAAGAAATGAGCAAGAACCGTCACGTGAGCGGACAGGTCCGGCGCGTGCACGTGCATCTGCCCTTGCATCCGGCCCGAGCATTCGGAACGATGGTCCCCGCGCACCTGCGTGCTCTTCGCGCCGGCGCGGGACCCACCCCGCAGTTCTCTTTGGACACAAGCCACCGCTTCGTCCGCGAATCCCGGGAGTGCCTCGCATGGGGACGAATGGATCGACCATGCTCGAGCCGTTACGGCAGGGGCTTCCCCCGGTCGACCCCACGGCTGTCTCCGGGTCCGCCTCCTGCGCTCTGCCCGCACGGTTCGACGCGGTGCGGGGCGCGCGCACTTTCACCCGCTCGACGCTGTCCCAGTGGGGCCTCGATGAGCGCTTCGACGATGTGGCACTGGTCGTTTCCGAGCTCGTCACCAACGCCCTGCGGCACGCCCTGCCCGAGGAGTTGCGGGGGCCGGAGGCCGAACCGGAGCCGCCGGTGCGGCTGCACCTGATGCGGTGGAGCACCCGGCTGGTGTGCGCGGTGCGCGATCCCAGCGAGGACCGGCCCGGCGGGGCGTTCTCGCCGGAGCGGACCGAGGAGAACATCGACCTGGAGTCCGGGCGCGGGCTGTTCCTGGTGGACTCGTACAGCGACAGCTGGGGCTGGCACCCGCTCGCGGGGCGGCTCACCGGCAAGGTGGTCTGGGCGCTGTTCCTGCTCCACGACTGAGCCGCGCCCGCACGCCGCGCATACCGGACGACTGGCCGGGACCGATCACTGCGATCGGTCCCGGCCAGTGCACGTGCATGGCTCGATCAGTGCGCTGTTCCGTCAGCCGATCAGGTGATCGAACTCGCCGTCCTTGACGCCCAGGAGCAGGGCCTCTATCTCGGCCGGTGTGTAGACGAGAGCCGGTCCGTCCGGGAAGCGCGAATTGCGCATGGCGACGTCGCCTCCCGGCAGCTTCGCGAACTCCACGCAGGAACCCTGCGAGTTGCTGTGTCTGCTCTTCTGCCACGTCAGCTCAAACAAGGAAGCGAGTTCTGCAGCTGCCATCCCGTTGTACGCGTGGTCCACAGGAAGCCCCCGATAGTGCAGATGTCAACTCCACCGGATCATAGCTCTGTTCACCAGCTGCTGCATGCGCAGATGCACGTGCACGCGGGGTGTTCCGGTGATCACAGACAGGTCCGTCCTCGTCCCGGCCGGGCCCGGCGCGCGGACGACACGACGCCGCGGCCGACGACGCGGCCTAGGGCAGCGGGCGGCGGCGGCCGCCCATGTGGGCCCGGTCGGCGGCCGCCGTGCCGTCCTCCCAGCCCGCGTGGTCGGTGGCGCCGCGCAGCCGGGTGGTGGTGGTCCGCGGGAACATCTCCTCCGCCCGGGAGGTGACCGCCACGTCGCGGGCCACCAGGGCCGGGAGGTTGTCCGGGGCCTCGGCCGCCGCGTGCTCGGCGGTCTCGGCGAGCCGGTGGCCGAGCCGGCTCGCGTAGGCCAGCAGGAAGGACTGCCTGAAGGTCTTGGTCCGCTTGCGTCCCCCCGACCGCTGCGCGGCCTCCGCGCGGGTCATCGCGGCCGTTCCCTGCACCAGGAGCGAGGTGTAGAGCAGTTCGACCGCCTCCAGGTCGCTCTCGAAGCCGACCACCGTGGAGAACTCGAAGGCGCTGTTCCACACCGCCCGGCAGCGGTTGGCGGTGGCCACCGCGTCGAGCAGGACCGCCTTCGCCTCCTCGTACGGCGGCTCGACACCGATCCGGCAGGCCGCCGGCACCTGGGCGGGGCCTTTGCCGCTCGCCGCGAGCAGCGCCTCGTCCACGGTGTGCCGGGCCATCAGCTCCTGGGCCTTCGCGCTCAGCGCCTCGGCCTCGTCCGGGTAGGTGGTCGCCTCGGCCTTGGCGAGCAGGGCCCGGATCCGGCCCAGCATGCGGGGCTCGATGTGGGCGTGTTCGGCGAGGGCGTCGACCGGATCGCCGGGCAGCGGACCCACCGGCTCGATCGACGGCAGCCGGATGAGCAGCCGCAGCACCTCCAGGAAGGCGGTGGCCAGCGTGAACCGGTCGGCCCGCTCCCGCCGCGCGAGGGCGTCGGCGTACTCCCCGTCGCTCTTCCACCACACGTCGGCGGCGGTCCAGCGCTCCGGGAGCCGCGCGTAGCGGCGCGCCTCGGCGGCGATCAGGTCCCCGGTGATCCGCAGGTGCCGCTCGTCGAGGTCCCGGCGGACCAGCCGCAGCACGTCGGCCGGCTGCCAGCCCCGCTCCCAGCCCTGCCGCACGTACGCCTCCCCGCGCGCCAGCAGCTCGCGGCCCACCCCGGACCAGTGCCGGGAATCGGCGACGAGCAGCGAGGCCCCGGTGTCCAGCCCGGCGTCGTCCTGGGCGTAGAGGGCCGCGGCGAAGGCGCGGTCGACGGTCTCGGCAAGGTCGGTCACACCCCTCAGCTTGGCATGTCGCCTTCGCGTCCCGACGTCGGCGGTCGAGGCGCCGCAGGGCCGGGGCCGCGGCCCCGCAGCGGCGCCGCGCCCGGCCCGCGGCCCGCCGCCCGGCCGCTGTCGGACCCCGGTGGGACACTCGCACCCATGAGCGACCGCACTCCCCGGTGGGCCCTCGCCGAGGACGGCGACGGGTGGTGGCACGCCGCACCCGTCGACCCCGCCGACGGAGTCCGGATGCGCGTCCGCGACCCCGCCGACGCGATCCGCTCCGCCCCGCCCGGCACCCGCTGGGTCTGGCGGTCCACCGCCGCCGTGTACCCGCGCCTGCTCGCCTCCGGTGTCCGCGTCGAGCGGTGCCACGACATCGAGGACGCCGAGCTGCTGCTCCTCGGCCACGAGGGGCGCTCCGGCGAGCCCCGCTCGGCCGCCGCCGCCTGGGCCCGGCTGAACAACGCCCCCGTGCCGCCCGATCCGCCGCAGCGCGCCGCCGACCCCCGCGCCCAGGACTCCCTCTTCGACCCGCAGCCCGCCCCGGTCTCCCTGGACGCCGTGCTCGCCGTCCACGCCGACCAGGCGAGACGGCAGGGCGCGACCGCCCACCCCGACCGGATGCGGCTGCTCGTCGCCGCCGAGTCCGCGGCCTTCCTCGTCGCCGCAGAGATGAACCGCGCCGGCCTGCCCTGGCGGGCCGACGTGCACCGGGCCCTGCTGTCCGAGCTGCTCGGGGAGCGGTACGCGGGCGGCGGAGAGCCCCGGCGCCTCGCCGAGCTGGCCGACCGCGTCTCGGCGGCCTTCGGCCGGCGGGTGCGCCCCGACCTGCCCGCCGAGGTTGTACGCGCCTTCGCCAAGGACGGGATCAAGCTGAAGTCCACCCGCCGCTGGGAGATCCAGGAGCTGGACCACCCCGCCGTGGAGCCGCTGATCGAGTACAAGAAGCTGTACCGCATCTACACCGCCCACGGCTGGTCCTGGCTCGGCGACTGGGTCCACGAGGGACGGTTCCGCCCGGAGTTCATCCCCGGCGGCACGCTCACCGGCCGCTGGGTCACCAACGGCGGCGGGGCCCTGCAGATCCCGAAGGTGATCCGCCGGGCCGTCGTCGCCGACCCGGGCTGGCGGCTCGTCGTCGCCGACGCCGACCAGATGGAACCCCGCGTGCTGGCCGCGATCTCCCGCGACCCCGCCTTCATGGAGGTCGCCGGGCGGCCCGAGGACCTCTACACCGCCGTCTCCCGCCAGGGCTTCTCCGGCGACCGCGACAAAGCCAAGATCGCCGTGCTCGGCGCCGTCTACGGGCAGACCTCCGGGGACGGCCTGAAGAACCTGGCCGCGCTCCGCCGCCGCTTCCCGCAGGCCGTCGCCTACGTCGACGACGCGGCGAAGGCCGGGGAGGAGGGCCGGCTCGTACGCACCTGGCTCGGCCGCACCTGCCCGCCGCCGGCCGGCTCCGGCGAGGGCTACGAGGCCGGGGACGGGGGCGTCGACCCGGGCGAGGGGGAACCGGACGGCGACGCCGGGGCCCGGCAGGACCGGGAGGACGGCTGGACACCGAGTTACGCCTCCACCAACTCCCGGGCCCGCGGCCGGTTCACCCGCAACTTCGTCGTCCAGGGCAGCGCCGCCGACTGGGCACTGCTGCTGCTCGCCGCGCTGCGGCAGGCGACCGCCGGGATGCGCGCGGAGCTGGTGTTCTTCCAGCACGACGAAGTGATCGTGCACTGCCCGGCCGAGGAGGCCGCGGCCGTGGCGGAGGCGATCCGGGCCGCCGGCGAACGGGCCGGCCGGATCGCCTTCGGCGACACCCCGGTCCGCTTCCCCTTCACCACGGCGGTCGTGGAGTGCTACGCGGACGCCAAGTAGCACCCCCCCGCACAGGCGGGCCGCCCCTGCCGGATCCGGCCGGGCCAGGCGGTGGCCGGCGGCTCACGGCCGGGCCGGGCGGACAGCCCGGGCCGCCCGTGCCGCCCGCCCCCGAGCCGCCGGACACGGGCCGGCTAATGGGTACCGCAGCACCAGGACCGCCCGGTCCTTGGGCGCCAGCCGTCCCAGCGCCTCCAGCAGGGTCATCCGCAGCGCGGGATCGCCGCCGGCCGCCGCGGCTCCCGTGTCGGGGAACTCCCCGACCGGGCGCTCCCCCGCCGAGCGGCGGCGCCGGTGCGTGAGGTAGGCCCGTACCAGCACGGTCTGCGCGTACGCCGCAGGATTGTCTATGCGCGAGATCCGGCCCCAGTGCAGGTACATCCGGCCCAGGGTCTCCTGCACCAGATCCTCCGCGAGATGGGTGTCCCCGCTCGCCAGCAGACAGGCCGACCGGTACAGGTGCCCCGACCGGCCTGCCGCGAACTCACGGAACCCGTCCCTGCGGCCCTGTCGCATCCACTCCCCCTCGCGTCCGTCCCACTCCATTGACGCGGCGGCCGTGCGGGAATGTTTCACCCCTCGGCGGAAGCCGCCGCGCCCAGGTCGGGGTGGCCGCTCAGTGCCCGGTCACGGGCTGGGCCGGCAGCGAGAACACGTGATCCGGGGTCACGATCCGGGTGATCGCCTGACCGAAGAGGGTGCTGGGCGCGCTGCCCCGGTAGTCGGTGTCCGTGTTGAGCAGGACCACCAGGGTGGCCTGCGGGCCGGGCAGGTAGACGGTCAGCGACTGGTAGCCGGGCAGGGAGCCGTTGTGGCCGATCCAGCCCTGGACGTTGAAGATTCCCAGGCCGTAACCGGCTCCCGGCAGGGACGGGACGACCTTCAGCCGCTCCGCCTGGGTGGCGGGCTTCAGCAGGGTCCCGGTGGCCACCGTCTTCGCCCAGCTGCGCAGGTCGGAGAGGTTCGAGATCATCGCTCCGGCCGCCCATCCCCAGGACGGGTTCCAGTCGGTGGCGTTCGCGGTCTTCCCGGACAGGGTCTGGTCGGTGTAGCCCTGGGCGTGCGGGGCCGGGAACTCCGCGCCGACCGGGAAGAGCGTGTGCTTCAGCCCGGCGGCCGCGACGACCTCGCGGTTGATGTAGTCGTCGAGCCGCTGCCCGGTGACCTTCTCCACCACCAGCCCCAGCAGGATCAGATTCGTGTTGCTGTAGTCGAACTCCGCGTTCGGCTCGAAGAGCACCGGGTGCTTGAAGGAGTACGCGAGCAGCTGCTGCGGGGTGAAGGGCCGGCGGGGGTCGGCGAGGAACGCCTTGCCGAAGTCCTCGTCCGCCGAGTAGTTGAACAGGCCGCTGCGCATGCCCGCCAGCTCGCGCAGGGTGATCCGGTCGCCGTTCGGGACGCCTTCGACGTACTTCCCGATCGGGTCGTCCAGCCCGACCCTGCCCTGATCGACGAGCTGGAGCAGGGCGGTCACGGTGAAGGTCTTCGTCTCGCTGCCGATCCGCGTGTTCAGGCCGGGGGACATGGGCATGCCCGTCTCCTGGTCCGCGACGCCGAAGGAGCGGACGTACGTCCCCTTGCCGGGCGCCGACAGGGCCACGATCACCCCGGGCACCTTCGCCTCGGCCATGACCTTCCGGATCGCGGAGTCCAACTCCCGCGCCACGGACGGGGTCAGCCGCGGGAACTCCCCGGTGACGGGGGTGGGGGCGGGAACGGGGACCGTCACGGCCGGCCGCGCCGGGGCGGCCGCGCCCGCCGCGTACGCCGCGCCCTGCGCGTACGCCGCTCCCGCACCGGCGCCCAGCGGTGACACCGCCAGGACGAGAGCCGCCGCGGCCACGGCCGCGCTGTGCCGGCGTGTCCTCATGTCCGGCCTCCTCACCCGACAGGACGAAGACCCGGGATCCACGCTAACCCCGCGCTCAGGGGAGGGCGACCCGGGCATCGGGGGACCCGAAGAAGTCTGAATATCTGTTCTGGAAAGGTCTTCGCGGCGGCGAGACTCTCCCCATGACCGGTCGCACACCCGGCACGCCGCCGGAGCCCGAAGAGCAGCGGCCGAGCGCCGGGCCCCCGCAGGTTCCCGCCGGCTTCGGGCCCCCGCCGGCGCCGTTCGAGCAGCGGCGCGGCGGCCCGGTCGGCCGCCGCCGGACCGGCCGCCGCCGGACCGCCGTGCTCGTGGGCCTGACCGCCGCCCTGCTCGCCGCCGGCGCCGGCGCGTACCTGGCGGTCCGCGGCGGCGGCGCTGCGGGCGAGGACCCGGCCGCCGCGCCCTCCGGTACGCCCTCGGTCGACCAGGGCGACGGCAAGGGCCCGGGGGTCGGACCGCACGTCTACGACCCCAACGCCGGCATCCGGCCCGGCGAGGCCAGGGTCTGGCTGCGCGACCACGAGGGCGAGGTCGCCGGCGGCGGAGCCTCCCAGTACGGCCCGTGGCGGGTGGGAGACGTCGTGGTCAGGGCGACGGCGGCCGAGTTCGTCGCCCATGCGGCGGCCGACGGCAAGGAGCGGTGGAAGCTGCCGCTCCGGACACCGATGTGCGGAGTGCCGCACGCCCCGTCCGCCGACGGCAAACTGGTCGTGGGGGTGAAGGAGAGCGGCTCGCAGAGCTCGCACTGCACCGACCTCCAGCAGATCGACCTCACCGCCGGCAAGGCCGGCTGGACGGTCCGGGTGCCGGCGGAGAACGACCAGGACAGCGCCCTCTCCTTCGAGATGGCGATCGCCGGGGACACCGTGGCCGTCGCGCGGACGGCTGTCATGAGCGGCTTCTCGGTCACCGACGGCCGCAAGCTCTTCGGCACGTCGAAGACGAACGGCTGCACCCCGGCCGCCTTCGCCGGCGGGGCCCGGCTGGTGGCCCTGCGCCACTGCTTCGACCGCGGCGACGCCCTCGCCGGCGGGCGGTCGATGGTCGAGGAGCTCGATCCGGCCACGGGCGCCTCACGGTGGCACCACACGTACGAGAAGGACTGGACCGTCGGCCGGGTGCTCTCCGTGGACCCGCTGGTCGTCACCGCGCACCACAAGGACAAGAAGACCTGGAGTGTCACGGCGTTCGCCGCCGACGGCCGCGTCCGCTCGCAGAGCACCCCCGGCTTCGGGGTGAGCGGCCGCTGCAACGGCTTCGGCAACTCCACGGGCCACCAGGAGTGCTACGCCGCCGCGACGGACGCCGACACCCTCTACATCGGCGCGGGCAAGCCCGGGAAGACCCTCGCCGTCGAGGACACCCACCAGGTCGTCGCCGTCGACCTGGACACGGGCAGGGAGAAGTGGCGCACCGCCGAGCAGCCCAAGGGCCGCACCATGTGGCCGCTCGCGGTGCAGGAGGGGCGCGTCGTCGTCTACGTCTCGCCCGGCAGCGGCCAGGCGGCCTCGGTCATCTCCCTCGCCGCGGCCGACGGCTCCGCGCAGCCGGTCCTCCAGAGCCCGGCCGTGGCCCGCGGCGCCGAGGGCGTCTTCTACGCGCACGGCATCCGCCTGGCCTGGGCGGACGGCCGGGTGTTCCTGGTCAACGGCAGGGTCTACAGCCCGGAGCCGCGCAAGACGACCCGGGCGATCCTCTCCTTCGGCAAGTAGCCCCGTACGACAGCCGGTCGACCAGGAGGGCGACGTGCAGACCCCCACCCCGAACCCCAACCCGCACCCGAACCCGTACCGGTTCCCGCCCCCGCCGGCGCCCCCGCCGGCACCCGTGCGGAAGAGCAGGAGCAGGGCCGCGACCGCCGGTATCGGCGCGCTGACCGCCCTGGCGCTCGCAGCCGCCGCGACCGCGGCCGTGGTCCTCTTCCGCGGGGACGGGGAGCGCCCGCCGACCGCGCCCGCCGACCCGACGAAGCCGCTCGTCGCGGGCTGGAAGACGGTGGTGAACCCGCAGCACGGCACCGCCTTCGACGTCCCGCCGGACTGGGAGGTCCTCGCCCCCACCGTGTTCAGCGGCCATGTGGACGACGTCGACCCGGACAAGGTCCTCATCGGGCACACGGCGCCCGCCTTCTACAAGTCGAAGTGGTGCAGCATCGACGGGGACGGCGACGGCCAGGTCACGGACGTCAGGCTCGCGAACACCGGCACCAAGGGCGCCGTCGGGGCCAAGGACGCCGCGGAGGTCGCCGAGAAGAGCGCGCCGACCTGGGTCTACGCCGCGTACACGCAGCCGGACAAGAGCGTCGTGAAGTGGGACGAGCCGAAGGAGTACACGACGAGGACCGGGGTGAAGGGCAGCTATGTCAAGGCCCGTTCGCAGGGCGCCGCCCGCCCCAACCGCTGCGCCGGCGACGGCCGGGCGGTCGTCTTCGGCTTCAAGAACTCCCGGGGCGACCTCGTCGCCTGGAACTTCTACGGCCGTACGGGCGTGCCGGGCGCCGTCGGTGACGCCCTGGTCATGCGCATCATGAGCACCGTCCGCCTCGCGGGCGAGCCCAAGGACCCGGCCGCCGGGCCGTGACCGGCTGGAGGGCCGCCGCTCTCCGCTTCCGCCGCGGGTCGACTCCCCGATCCGGAGGTGCCGGATTCGGATGCATGCTCTATGTTGCAGAGGCAAAACACGGGGGCTCGGCCTGGCGCACACTCAGCAGCCGTGCCCTGGAGCGGTGGCAGGCGCTCGACGAGCCGGGACTGGGGCGACGGACGACAGATGGCACGGGACTACGACAGCCAGCTTCTGGAGTCGGTGGCGGTACGCCGCCGCAGGATGAGGGACGCCCTGCTGTTCGGCGCCCAGCGGGCGCGGCGCACGGCGGACGAACGGCTCGGGAAGCTGTTCGCGGGCATCGCCATCGCGGCCGTCCTGTGCGCGGGTTGCGTCGGCTGGTCCTTCGTCCAGCACACGCTCGCCAAGCAGAAGGCCGAGCAGCAGAGGCAACAGCAGCAGCAACAGGGGCAGATGCAGCCGCTCGGACAGCCCGGCACGTCCCAGCAGCCGTCCGGTCCGGCGAGCCCGTCGCCGTCGAATCCCTCGAAGCCCTCGAAGTCCCCGAAGCCTGCGAAGACGTCACAGCCCGCTCCCTCGCACTCGGCCACGTCGCCCGCGCCGGTGCAGTCGTAGAGGAAGAAGCTCCAGGCGTGCAGATCCGGGAGATTTCACGGACCGGCAGCAGCACCCTGTCCCCCTTCGCCCCGAAAGGTCGCAAACCCGCGATGATAGGTTCCCGCAAGTGGTGAGCACAGCAACGACTTCCCGGGCGCAACTCAGCAGGGTGACCCTGATCGGCGAGCGTCGCCGGGCCGACCTGGTCCTGCCGTCCGACACGCCGATCGGTCAACTGCTCCCGGACATACTCCAGCTGCTCGACGACCGGGCCGCCTCGCGCCCGCTGACCCGTCAGCTGATCGCGCCGGACGGTTCCGCGCTGCCGCACGACAGCACGCTCGCGTCGGCCGGCATAGCCGACGGAGCCGTCCTGCGCCTGGTCCGGAGTCACTCCGCACCGCCCGCCCCGGTGGTCCACGACGTCACCGACCTGGTCTCCGACGACCTCGACCTCCAGGCCTGGCGCTGGCGTCCCGCCGCCCGGCGGGGCAGCGCGGGCGTGGCGACCGTCGCGTTCACCGTGACCGCCGCGCTGCTCGCCCGCCGCGAGTTCGCCCTCGACTCGCTGGCCGGCGCCCTGGCCGCCCTCACGCTCGCCTTGATGGCGACCGGCGCCGTCGTCTCGCGGATCGGCCAGGGCAACCGGGGCCTGGCGACGGCGCTCCTGCTCGCCTCCGGCGGGCTCGGCGTCCTGGCCGCGTGGACCGCCGCGGACGCCTACGGCTGGCCGGGCACCGCGCGGCTCGCCGCCGTCGCGGGCGCGCTCGTCCTGACCCTGGCCCTGCTCGGCCACTTCTCCCCGCTCGGCCGCGGCGGGCTCTTCGGCGCCGCGGCCACCGCCGTGATCACCGCCCTGTGGGAGGCCGTCGCCGCCGTGCAGAGCGAGCCGGCCCGGCTCGGCGCGGTCATGGCCCTCGTCTCCGTGGTGCTGCTCGGCCTGCTGCCCCGGCTCGCCCTGATGGCCTCGGGGCTCACGGCCCTCGACGACCGCCGCTCGGGCGGTGCCTCCGTCAGCCGCCACGAGGTGGGCAACGCGCTCGCCGCCACGCACCGCGGGCTCGCGCTCGCCACGATCGTCACGGCGATCTCCGCCGCGGCCGCCGGCTGGCTGCTGACGCTCGCCGAGAAGCCCTCCGTGTGGACGGTCGCGCTGCCGTCGCTCGTCGCCGTCGTCCTGCTGTCGAGGGCGCGCGCCTTCCCGCTGGTGGCCGAGGTCGTCGCGCTGATCGCCGCCGCGGCGCTGCTCGTCGTACGCCTGGTGGTGCTGTGGATCGGCCACGACGGGGGCGCCGGCCCGCTGGCCGTCCTGGCCGTGGCGGCGCTGCTGCCGCTGCTCGTCCTCGCGGTGCAGCCGCCGGACCACGTGCAGGTCCGGCTGCGGCGCACGGCCGACCTCGTCGAATCGGTGGGCATGGTGGGGCTCTTCCCGCTCGCCGTCGGGGTGTTCGGCGTCTACGGGCAGCTGCTCAACAAGTTCTGAGGAAGAGGGGCAGGGGCAGACATGCCGAACGCAGAGAACTGGCAGGGCGACGTCCTGCGCGACCTCAAGGGCGGGGCCCGGCCTCCGGTGCAGGGCCCGGCGGGGCCGCAGCAGCAGTCGGCCGCACCTCCCGCCGGGCAGGCCCCCGCCCCCGGCGCCGCGGCCCCCGCGCACGGGCATCCGGGGGCGCACCAGGTCCCGGGCGCCGGACCGCAGCACGCCGGCGCGGCGCAGCCGCCGGCGGCCGGCCCCGGCGGGCCCGCTCCCGCCCAGCCTCCCGCGTACGGCTACCCGCAGCAGGGCTCCGGCCCGGGCGCGGCCGCCCCGGCGCCCGCCGGCCCCCAGGGCAGCCCCCCTCCGCAGGCCCATCCGTACCCGCAGGCCCAGCCCCACCCGCAGGCCCCGCCGCAGCCGCAGCCCCAGGCCGCGTACGCCGCCGCGGGCCAGGGGCAGCGGACCCGTACGCCCGACTCCAAGCCCGCGGTGGACCGCCGGCTCTCCGGGACCGGCCGCAAGCCGCGGCACGGGGAGTCGTTCAGCGCCCGCGCCCTGCGCGCCGTACGGAGAACCGTTTCCTCGTCGGCGGCACGCGAGGTCGCCGAAGCCACCCGCGCCGCGGAACTGCTCCAGCAGCCGGTGACCACCGGCCGCCAGATCGCCGTCACCTCCATCCGCGGCGGCGCCGGCAAGTCCACGGTCGCCGCCCTGCTCGGCACCACCTACGCGCACTACCGCCAGGACCCCGTCCTGTTCGTCGAGGCCGATCCGGCGCTCGGCTCGCTGCCCATCCGGCTCGGCGCCGAGAGCCTGCGCTGGACCACCGGCGACGTCGCCGACATCGTCGAACCCCAGATGTCACTGCTCGACATCACCGGCTACCTGGTCCAGCTCCGCGACAACGCCTGGCTGCTGCCCGGCAGCCAGGGCCAGATCGGCGCGATGCTCGACACCCGCGCCTACGAACGGGCCATGGTGGCGCTGCGCCGCTACTTCGGCGTGGCCGTCGTCGACTGTGAGACCCTCCCCGCCGAGGTCGCCCGCGTCGCCCTCTCCGCCTCCCAGGCGCGCGTACTGGCCACCCCCGCCACCCTGGACGGCGTCAGCAGCACCTTCGCCGTCCTCCAGTGGATGAAGGGCCTGCCGCCGCACATGCTGGCGAGCACCGCCGTCGTCATCACCGAACAGGCCCCGCACTCCGGCGTGGACCTCGCCGACGCGGTCCGCACCCTGGAGGCCGCCGGACCGAGCGTGCACGTCCTGCCCTACGACCGCCACCTGGCGGACGGCGGCCACATCCGCACCGAACTGCTCGCCCACTCGACCCGGCAGACCGCCGCCCGGCTCGCCGCGGACGTCTTCCAGCTCTCCCAGAAGCGCCACTGACGATGAGTACCCGACTGATCCACCGCCCGGCGCGGACCGTCAGGCCGCCGGCGCCCCCCGAGGCGCGCACCATCGAGGCACCGCCCAACCTCCCCGAGGGGAAGGCGGGCAGCATCGCGATGTCGCTGCTTCCCGTGGCCGGCGTCATGTCGTCCGTCGTGATGATGACGGTCGTCCGCAACAGCCAGTTCGCCGCGCTCGGCGCCCTCATCCTCGTCGTCACCATCGTCGGCTCGATCGCGCTCGTCTTCTCCCAGCGCGGCAAGGCCCAGCGCACCCGCCGCACCCAGCGCGAGGCCTACCTCGCCTACCTGGAGGACCTGCGCGAGGAGCTCTCCGCCGAGGAACGCGAACGCGGCGAGCACGCCGACGTGCTGAACCCGCCGCCCCACGCCCTGTACGACATCGTCCGCGACCCGGCCCGGCTGTGGGAACGGCGCCGCACCGACGGCGACTTCCTGCGCGTGCGCGTCGGCACCGGCGAGATGCCCGTCCGCGACCTGCAGATCGGCCAGCAGGGCTCCACGGTCCTCACCCCGCCCGACCGGTTCATGCTGAACGAGGCCTCGGCGCTCACCGCCCGCTTCCGCAACGGCACCGAGCTGCCGCTCACCGTGCCGCTGGACCGCGTCGGCAACATCAGCGTCATCGGCCCCCGCGAGGACTGCCTGCGCGTCGCACGCGCCCTGATGGTCCAGGCCGCCGCCCTGCACGCCCCCGACGACGTGGCGATCGCACTGGCCGCACCCGGCGACCGGCTCCCCGACTGGGAGTGGGCCAAGTGGATGCCGCACCTCCTGGACACCGAGCAGCTCGACGGCCCCGTCGCCGCCCGCCGCATCGCCCCCTCCGCCGACCAGCTCGCCCGGCAGATCGGCCCGGAGCTGCGCCGCCGCGCCTCCTACGCCGCCGAGGTGCGCCGGGGGCTGTCCGGCAAGGACGCCCTGTCCATGACGTCCCGACTGCTCGTCGTGGCCGACGGGCACGGTGCGGACGCCGTCGAACTGCCGCGCCCGGACGACGCGGTCGGCCTTCGCGAGATGGGCGTCACCGTCCTCCACCTGCTCGAACAGCGCATCCAGGAACCCGGCCACGTCGGCGTGCGGATCACCGTGGACGGCGACCGGGTGCTCATCGAGGACCTGCGCCAGGACGAGCCCATCAGCGCCCACGGCACCGTGGACGAGGTCGGCATCCCCTTCGCCGAAGGCCTGGCCCGGATGCTCGCCCCGCTGCGCCTGTCCGCCGAGTCCCTCATCGACGCCCCGCTGTCCGGGCCCGTCGACTTCGCCGACCTGCTCGGCATCGACGACGTCGCCCGCCTGGACCTCGCGAGCCTGTGGGCCCCGCGCGGCGAACGGGCCTTCCTGCGCGTGCCCATCGGCATCAGCGACGCCCGCGAGCCCGTGCTGCTCGATCTGAAGGAGTCCTCCGAGCTGGGCATGGGCCCGCACGGCCTGTGCGTCGGCGCGACCGGTTCCGGAAAGTCCGAGCTGCTGCGCACCCTCGTCCTCGCCCTGGTGGCCACGCACCCGCCGGAGGACCTCGCCCTGGTCCTCGTCGACTACAAGGGCGGTGCGACCTTCGCGCCGTTCGCCGACCTCCCGCACGTCGCCGGCGTCATCACCAACCTGGAGAACCAGGCCGGTCTCGTCGAGCGCGTCCACGCCTCCCTCGCCGGCGAGGTCAAGCGCCGCCAGCAGGTCCTCAAGGACGCCGGCAACGTCGCCGACATCGGTGACTACGCCGCCCTGCGCGCCGACCGCCGGCCCGACCTGGACCCGCTCCCGCACCTGTTCGTCGTCATCGACGAGTTCGGTGAACTGCTGACCGCCAAGCCCGACTTCATCGACCTGTTCCTGTCCATCGGGCGCATCGGCCGGTCCATCGGCGTGCACCTGCTGCTCTCCAGCCAGCGCATCGAGGGCGGCAAGCTCAAGGGCCTGGACACCTACCTGTCGTACCGTCTGGGCCTGCGCACCTTCTCCGCCGACGAGTCCCGCACCGTCCTGGACACCACCGACGCGTTCCACCTCCCGCCGCTGCCCGGATTCGGCTACCTCAAGGTCGACACCAGCCACTACGAGCGCTTCAAGGCGAGCTACGTCTCCGGCGCCTACCGGGGTCCCGTCCAGCGCTCCGCGGACGAGGACAGCGGCCCGCTCGCCCTGGAGTACGGGGCCTTCAACTCCCTGTCCGAGCCGGAGAAGACGGGCGGCCAGGAACCCTCGGCGCGCCGCCGCGAGACCGGCCCCACCGAGATGGGCGTCATCGTCGACCAGCTGCAGCACGCCGCCGGACCGGTGCGCCGCATCTGGCTGCCCCCGCTGCCCGACGCGGTCGCCCTGGACTCCGTCGCCGGCCCCCTCGACGTGGGGGTGCGCGGCATGCAGCTCACCGCGCGCCGCGACCGGCTCGTGGTGCCGCTCGGCCTGCTCGACGACCCGACGAAGCAGTGGCAGGGCCGGTGGTACCTCGACCTCACCGTCGCGGGCGGCCACGTCGCCGTCATCGGCGGCCCGCAGTCCGGCAAGACCACTCTGCTGCGGACCCTGGTCCTCTCGCTCGCCCTGACCCACACCCCGCAGGAGGTCGGGGTCTACGGCCTCGACCTGGTCGGCGGCGGCCTCCAGGCCCTGTCCGGGCTGCCGCACGTGGGCGGGGTCGCGGGACGCGCCGACCGCGAGCGGGCGGCCCGCACCGTCGAAGAGGTACGCACCATGCTCGCCCTGCGCGAGGACCTCTTCCGCGAGCACGGCATCGACTCCGTCGAGCAGCTGCGCACCCTGCACGCGGCCGGCCGGCTGCCGCAGCTGGCCTCCGCCGAGATCGTCCTGGTCATCGACGGGTTCGGGGCGCTGCGCGACGACTTCGAGGAGCTCGACGACGCCGTCGTCGACATCCTCAAGCGCGGCGGCGGCTACGGCATCCACGTCGTCGCGGGCATGCTCCGCTGGAACGACGTCCGCATCGCCACCCAGTCGAACTTCGGCACCCGTGTCGAGCTGCGCCTCAACGACCCCAGCGAGTCCAGCATCGAGCGCAAGCTCGCCGAGACGCTCTCGCCGGACGAGCCGGGCCGCGTCCTGACCGACGGCAAGCTCTTCGCGCAGGTGGCGCTGCCCCGCACGGACGGGCTCACCGACACCTCGGAGCTGGGCGCCGTACTGGAACGCACGGCCCGCACGATCCGGGCCACCTGGAGCGGCGACGCCGCCCAGCCGGTGCGGGTGCTCCCGCACGTGCTGGAACCGCACCTGCTGCCGGGCCCGGTCGCCGAGCCGAAGCGGGTGCCGATCGGCCTCGACCAGACCGCGCTGGCGCCCGTACTCCTCGACCTGTTCCACCACGACCAGCACCTGCTGGTCATGGGCGACAGCGAGTGCGGCAAGACGAACCTCCTCAAGACCATCGCCGGCGGCCTCATCGAGCGCCACGGCGAGGACGAACTCGTCTTCGCGATCATGGACCCGCGGCGCAGCCTGCGCGGAGTGGTCCCGGAGGAGTTCAACGGCGGCTACGCCTACAACGCCAAGATGTGCGCCGGGCTGGCCGCGGGCATCGCCACCGAGCTGGAACGGCGGATGCCCGACGACAGCGCCCCGCTGGAGGACCTGGAGCCGGGCAGCTGGGGCGGCGGCCCGCGGATCGTGGTCCTCGTCGACGACTACGACGTGCTGACCACCGCGGGACAGTCACCGCTGGCCCCGTTCGTCCCGTACATCCCCTCGGCGGCGGACATCGGCCTGCACTTCGTGCTGACCCGCCGCGTGGCGGGCGCTTCGCGCGGCATGTACGAGCCGCTCGTGCAGGGCCTGCGCGAATCGGGTGCCTCGGCGGTCGTCATGGCCGGCGACCGGAGCGAGGGCCAGCTGTTCCCCGGGGTGTACGCCGCCCAGCACCCGGCCGGCCGCGGCGTCCTGGTGCGCCGCGGCCAGTCCAACCGCCTGATCCAGACCGTGTACGCAGCCGAGTGAAGGGCCGCAGGACCACATGACCAAGGACGTCGTCGCACTGACTCAGCAGATGCCCTCCCCTTGGGCGGTGCTCGCGGGCCTCCTCGCCGGGGGCCCCGACAAGCTGGTGGACACGGCCGGCGAGGGTGCGGTGGTCCAACTCTGCGACGAGCAGGGGCGGCCCCTGGTCTCGGTCGAGGCGCCCTTGCTGGTGCAGGTCGAGGGGGAGGCGGAGCGGCTGCTCGGGGCCACCCCGCCGCGGGTGCCCTACTGGTGGACCGAGGCCCGCGCCACCACCGGCGTGCCCGAGGCGGAACGCCTCGCGGGCGCCTTCGCGGCCCGCCTGGCCTCGCTCTCCTCGGGGAGCGCCTGGCCGCCGGAGGCCGCGCGGTCGGTGGCGGTGGTGGAGAGCGACGGGATCAGCGTGGCGCCGACGCCGGCGGCGGCGCAGCCCGCCGTCGACGTGCTCACCCCGAACGTCGCCGTGGTCATCATGGACCGCCCGGTCGTCGCGATGACGGCCTGGCTGTCCGACGCCTTCCGGGCCGCCGCCGCGGCCGAGCGCGGCCTGCAGATCGTCACCCCGCCCGGGACGGTGCTGTCCCCCGCGGTGCTGGCCAACATGCCCGACTGGCCCTCGCGTTGGGTCGTGCAGGACCAGCGGGAGGGCTACTACGACGGCCTCTCGGGCGCGGTGCTGCGCTGGCAGGAGGGCATGTTCGCCACGGTCGTCGCGCCGGACGCCACCGAGGACGACCCGAGGACCGCGGTGGCCGCCTCGTACCAGGAGGTCCGGGAGACGCCGCAGCGGCAGCTGGCCCTCACCTTCCGCACCATCCACCCCGCGGACGACCGGCTGGTCCTCGGCGGTGCCCTGGAGACGGTGTGGCGCGAGCTGACCGGCGCCCCTCCGGCGGGCTGGGGCACGGCCGAGCCCGCCAACCTGCCCTGGTCGCCGGGCCGGCTGACGGACGTCGCGTTCACACGGGCCCCCGAGCCGACCTGGTTCGTGGTCGTGGGCGGCCGGGAGCGGCCCGGTCTTGCGACGGTGCGGATCAGCCGCACGAAGGCGGGGGTCGAGGAGACCGTGACGATGGCGCTCGGCTACGGCGAGGGCGAGCAGCCGCCCCTGGACGCCCTGCCCCGGGTCGCGGAGGCCCTCGTCACCCGCCACCGCCTGCAGTCGATGCTCGTACAGCTCCGCAAAGCCCGCCGTGACCTGCTGGTACCGCCGCGCTTCGAGGGGCCGGGGGTGCCGCTGGCCTTCGTCCTGGGCTCGGAGGAGGTCCGGGGCATGCCCGACGACCGGGCCCGGCACACGCCGCTGGCCGCGCAGCCGGTGCGGCTGGGCCCCAAGTCCCGTCCGGCGTACTACTACCCGCTGCCGGGCGATCCGTCGGACCTGGCGGGGTGGGCCGACTTCGAGCGGCTGATGGGCCATCTGAAGGGTTCGTGAAGATGGCCTGGCGGTTTGTCATGGGTCGGTCACAACTGTCTCGTTGCTGGTTGCAGGTGCGATGTATGTTGATAGAACTGGTCATACCGATGACCGGTTGACGTCCTTTCGGGAGTGCGGGGGAGTCTGGGATGAAGTTCGACATGGGGACTCAGGTTCTGACGAACCTGATGTCGGGGTCGCGTAACTCGAACACCGACCTGGGTGCGCTGGTGAAGCAGCTGGTGGTGGCGGCGCAGCCGCTGGAGGGCAAGTTCCAGGGGCAGGGCAAGGTGGCGTTCGACTCGTTCAAGCTGCGTGCGGACGGGATCGCCAAGGAGCTGAACGCCTCGCTGGCGGCGATCCTGGGCGGCCAGTCGGGCATGGAGCAGGCGTTCGGGTCGGGTGACCAGGAGCAGGGCGAGAACGCACGGCAGACGCAGGGCTCGGCGAACTTCGACGCGGCCCGCTTCCGCGGCCGCTAGGCCCACCGGGTCTGGCGGGTCTTCCTTTCGGGTCTTCTTCTTCACGGGGAGTGTGGTTGTCATGGGTACGGGTGGGACGGACCGTCGCGCGTACGACGTGGGTGCCTCGACGGAGGTGCAGGGCGGCATCAAGGCGGTGATCGGCCAGCTGGAGCAGGTGATCGCGGCGCGTGAGGCACAGGTGGCCGCGGCGATGTCGGACTTCGCGGCGGACGGCGTGGCGGATGACTACCACGCCAAGGAACTGCGGTGGAAGAACGCCTCCCAGGAGGTCAAGAACATCATCCAGCTGCTGAACACGACGCTGGAGAAGAACGACACGACCGCGCGCCAGACGCTCCAGCGGGCGAAGGCCGCGGTCGACAACATCGGCTGAGCGGGATCGCTTCAGCGGGTCGGTAGGAGAGTCGGGGACACGGGGGTAGTACGTCCATGACGTCGTGGGACATCAAGCCGCAAGGTGTACAGGGCCACTTGAAGACCGTCGGCGGGAACGCCGGCGAGCTGGAGAAGGCGTTGAACGCGCTGCTCACAGCCATGTCGGAGGCGGCCCAGGCCGCGGGGACGGCCGTCCCCGGCTCGCAGGCGGAAACCAAACTGCAGGGCCCGGTGGCTCCCGGGCAGCCGCCGCTGAGCCAGAAGGCGATGGGGCCGGTCGCGGCCGCGCTGGGCGAGTACCTGACGGCCCGCAAGCCGGAGTTCAAGTCGATGGCCGAGCGGATCGAGGCGTGCATCCTCGGCGCGGTGGCGGCGACGAACGAGTACCTGGAAGGCGACCTGGAGCAGGCCAAGGCCGCCCAGGACGCCGCGAAGTCCGTGAACCTCGACATCCTGCGTGAGAAGACCGGGGGCAAGAAGTGAGCGGGGACGCGCCGGTCGATCCGGCCGAGGTGCCGGTGTTCACCGGGAATCTCGCGGTGCTCGACGAGAAGGTGAAGGCGATCTCGTCGGGCGGGGCCGCGGTCTCGACGAAGGCCTCGGACGTCCACACCAGCTTCGGCGGCCTCCAGGCCTTCTACCAGGCGCCGGAGGCCGACCAGCTGTTCGCGACGACGAAGCCGGTCTCGGACCTGGGCCTGAAGCTCAGCTCCGACATGTGCACGATCGCGGGCGCGCTGGGCACGTACTCGCGTGACGCGGCACCGGTCGTCAAGAAGCTGGAGAACCTGAAGGCGGAGGCGGCGGCGTTCCGCACGAAGGTTTCGAAGGAGGACAAGTGGCGTGAGGACGGCGACCTGATCGACGAGAACCTCGAACGCCGCAACAAGATCGCCGAGGTGTGGGCGGAGTTCCAGGAAGTGGAACGGGCCGCCCACGCCAAGATCGTCGCGCTGGTCGGGGGCAAGCCCCTGCGGGTCAACGACGGCTCCAACGCCAAGGACATGTACGGCTACGACGCCGAGGCGATGAAGCAGGCCAAGTCCCTGCCCTGGGGCGACGCGGTCGAGGAGTCCATCCCGGCGTGGCAGGTGTGGGAGCACGCCTGGGAGTTCGGCAAGGGCATCGTCGTCGACGGCGTGTGGGGCACCCTCAAGGGCCTCGGCGGCCTGGTCGGCCTCCAGGGCTGGGACGTGTTCAAGCAGTCCTGGACCGGCCTGGCCAAGCTGGGCACCGGCCTGGCGATCCTGTCGATCCCCGGCGCCGGACCGTTGTTCCTGTCCGCGCCGGACGACAAGCTGCCCTCGTGGCTGCGGGACTCCCGTACGGCGATGAAGGAGACCGGCAAGGCGCTGCTGGCCTGGGACCAGTGGGGCTCCAACCCGTCCCGCGCGGCGGGCGCGGTCACCTTCAACGTCGTGACCACGATCTTCACGGGTGGCGCGGGCGGCGCCGCCGCCGGCGCGGGCAAGGCCGGCGCGGTCGCCAAGACCCTGTCCTTCGCGGGCAAGGCCGGGCACGCGATCGACCCGATGACGTACATCTTCAAGGGCGCGGGCGCGGGCTTCTCGAAGATCGGCGACGTGATGGCGGGCCTGAAGGGCATGGGCAACGTCGAGGTCCCGAACATCAACCTCGACGGCGCGGTCGCCCTCCCCGAAGGAGCGATCCACCTCCCCGACGGCGCGATCCACCTCCCGCCGGGCGCCGTCGTCCCGGACGGCGCCACCAAACTCCCCGACGGCAACATCAAGCTGCCCGAGGGCACCACGACGTTCCCGCCGGGCACGGTCAAGCTGCCGGTGGACGGCCCGGCGCAGTTCATGGACCCCAAGGGCAACATCTACGAGGCGGACGGCTCACTCTCCCAGGCCGGCAAGGACTCCCCGAAGGAGCAGGCCGCAAACGTCCCCCGCGTCGAAACACCGAAGGTCGACACCCCGGCCACGGTCAGGGTCCCGGAACTCGAACTCGCCGGGGTCGGCGGCCGCGGCGGCGACGACGCCATCCGCCTCGGCTCCGACATCTCCGACCCGCTCCACACGCTGGACAACGGCCCGCGCGGCGTCGACAACACCCCGGGCGGCCACGCCCCGGACAACATGCCGCGCAACGACCTCAACCCCCCGTCCCGCGGCGGCGACACCCCGTCCCCGACGGGTGCCACCCACGCGGACACCCCCTCCACGGCCGGCACCCACGCGGACGGCCCGGGCACCGGAGCCACCCACGGCGACGGCCCGGGCGGCACGGGCGGCCCGCGCCCGGACACTCTGGGCACGGGCAACAGCCTCCCGGACGCACCCGGCACGGGCGGCGTCGACGACGCGACCCGTGCCGGCGACGACACCGGCCCGTACCAGCCGGGTGACCTGCGCTACGGCGAGGGCAGCACCGAGTGGGTCCAGCGGACGCCCGAGCAGGCGAAGTACTGGCACGACGAGCACGTTCGGCTGGCCAACGAGGACGAGGCCTGGCGACTGCAGCACTACGAAGCCACGCGCGGCCACCGGCTCGACGCCGACCGGATCGTCGACGGACAGCGCCTGCCCAAGCTGACGGAGGGAACCGACCCGAAGTGGCTGGCGACCGACGACCTGCCCTCCGCGGACCGCGAGTACTACCGCCTCCCCTCCAAGCCGGTGGATGTGGCCTCCGTGCAGACGCACGTCAGCCCGAAGCTCGACGAGCTGGCCGGCACCCACCAGAAGTACCTGGACCTCGGTGACGCACAACGGGCGTACGACAAGTCCAAGACCGCCGAGAACCTGGCGAAGCTCGAAGCCGCCAAGGACGCCATGGGTGATGTCCCCAACAACACCAAGGTCGGCGAAAATCTCGGTGAAGGCGCGGCAAGACTGCACGTCGTTCCGGCCGAGTTCACCAATCCGCAATGGATCGATCTCATGGACACCGGCCACGGTGCGCGGAGATTCGACCAGCTGTACCGCCTCGACAACGGCACGGGGGACTTCCTCATCGTCGAGGCCAAGGCACCCGGTGGAGAGCTGGCCTGGCGCCAGGGTGCAGGCCCCCACGCCAACATGAAGGTCAAGCAGGGCACGATCGAGTACGTCCGCACGATCCTTGAGGAAATGAAGGCTCGAGGCGGCACGGACAAGAAGATCGCAGATCAGATGATCCCGGCCCTCCGTAGGCAGAAGGTCCAATATGTGATGGTTCAAGCCAACAAACACACCGGGACTTATGCTGGGGCCGAACTCAGTTACTTCGATCTCTACCGAGGAGGACGCTAGTGGCGGTCTCTGTTCCGCGTCATGAATTCCTCCGCGATGACCTTCCGGGGCGTGACCCCGTACTCAGCGACGGCGTCGTGTGGGCGCTGGAAGACCTGCGGGAGGCGCCCGAAGCCATCGCCGACGCCATGTCCGACGCTCTGCTCCTCGCCCAGGAGCGGAGTGTGCCGGACCCGGCGGCAGGATGGCTGGAGACATGGGAGGCGTGGGTGGTCGCCATGCAGTCCGGTTCGGCGATGTTCGCCGCTGCGGCCACGGCCTCCGAGAGCGTCGACTGCCTCATCCACCACGAGATGCGCTCTCTCCCGGCCACCGGGCCGCGGTCCTGGGTGAACACCGGTTCCTGGATCAACGTCTTCTTCTTGTCGGTGATCTGCCGCGACAAGGCACGGCTGGACGCGCTCTGCGAGATCCCGCCGAGCCTGCTGCAGGCATCCGGGGCCGAGTTCGACCCCTATATCCACCCCTGGTCGGAGACGCTCCGTTCGTACTGGCTGAGCCGGCCGGACCTCGGCGACCACCTTCTCCAGGCCGCAGAGGGACTGGCTCCACTGGCTGCTCCGATCTCCGGACCCGAGATGACCACGAAGATCCTGTGGCCCGTCGTGGACCTCTTCCACCGTTTCGTCACCGGCGATCACGAACAGTTCAACCGCTCCCTGGTCAACGCCCTCACGCTGCACAAGCAGTACTGGACCGCGGACGAAGGCCTCGCGCGCGACGCCCGTGGGCTCGTCGCAGTCGGCCCGCTCGCCATGGCCTGCCTCGCCTACGACGCGGGTTTCCCTGTCGACGTGGAGTCCGACTACCTGCCCAAGCACCTGCTGAAGCGCACGTGGGTGGGCGAGTTCGCCACCTGACCGTTCGGGGCGGGGTGACCGGCCCGGCTCTGGTTTCGCTCGACCGCTCTGAGCCGCCGGGGCGTGTCGGCTCCGGCCGGTCAGACCCGGAAGGGCGGCTGCGGCCAGCGGTGGGGGCGGTGGGGGGCCCACCACCAGAGGTCGCCGACCGCGAGCAGGAGGGACTCCGCCGCGAGATCGCCGCGGACGGAGGGGCTGACGCCGTCGGCCGACGGGTCGGCCCGGACCGCCTCGACGGCGGCGAGGTACTCCGGTTCGTCGATCACGATCCGGTTCAGCACACCGGGCCGGTGGTCGCGGATCTCCAGGAAGCCCGGCCCCTTCCGGACGAGGCACTTGCCCAGGAAGAAGCCCTCGGCCCAGACCGACCGGAGCTCGGCCGCGTCGGCCGGCCCCTCGACCCGCGACGGCGGGTACAGGTGGCTGAGCGTGTACGCGGACGGGCCGCCCGGGCACGCTCCGGCGTCGGGCAGCCGTACGCGCCAGTCGACGACGACGCCCCAGGCGGTCAGCTCCCGGACCAGGTCCAGGATTCGTACGGCGCTGGTCGGTTCGGCGGTGGCGGACAGATCGACCAGGGCGCTGAACTCGGCCCTGCGCACGCCCGTGCGGTACAGCTCGCGAGCGGTGTGCGCCGCGTCCACGGAGGCGTCGCAGACGGTGACGCTGCCGAGGTGCATGCCGGGGAGCGTCCGCGCGTGGTCCCGGTAGTCACGCCAGAGGTCGATCACCGGCTTGCGGGCCGCCATCACAGGGTGTCCTCGGGGCCGGGGCCGGCGGCCCGCGCGAAGTCCCGGGTCAGGTCCGGGGCGCAGCCGCCGAGGCGGGTCAGCTCCGCGTTGGTGCCCAGCGGCACGACGTGGACGTACCGGTCGGCGTCCTCGTAGAGCAGCCCGTCCTGGCTCCACTGCGCGAGCAGTTCGCCCACGCGGGCCGGGGAGACGCTGGTGGGGAATCTGGCGCGGAGCCGGTGGGTCAGCGACTGCACGCTCCGCGGGTCCTCCAGCAGCCGGAACGCGGACACCTCGACCGGGTCCGTGATGCTCCTCGTCGTCCAGTCGAAGTCCTCCCGCCGGTTGTTCAACACGATTCTCGATCCGATGTCGTAGCGGGTGAGGCTGCTGTGCAGGTGCTGGTCGCGCCACCGCTCGACGGCGGCGCCGAGCTGCTTGGCGAGGGTTTCGCCGATGCCGGCGTGCGGGGCGTCGAAGAGGTAGGCCAGGTCGTACAGCTCCGTCTCCGGCAGGTCGTACACGACGGCATAGTGCGCGGCCGGCCGCAGCGGGGAGAAGCCCAGTTCCGGGCGGTCGAAGTAGGGGCTGAACCGCTCGATCTCGATGCGGGTGACGCCGTCGGGCGGGGTGAGGTGGGTGAGGGCGGGCAACTGCCGGATCACCTCGGTGTAGTCGCTCTCCCTCTCGCCGGGGAAGCCGTAGAGGTAGTTCCACGTGGCCCAGAGGCCGGCCGACTGGGCGTCCCGCAGGTGGCGCACGTTCTGGCAGCCGGTGACGCCCTTGTCCATCAGGCGCAGGACCCTGCTGCTGAGGCTCTCGATACCGGGCTGCACCTGGACGAGGCCGGCATCGGCGAGCGTCTGCAGCTGGCGGTGGCGGAGGTTGGACTTGATCTCGTAGTGGAAGCGGAGGTCGTGGCCCGCCTCGATCAGGGCGGGCATCACGCTGCGCAGGTAGCCCATGTCGAGGATGTTGTCCACGACGAGGACGTCGAGCACCTGGTGCAGCCGGGCCTGTTCCACGATCTCGCTCACGAACGCCTCGGGGGCCTTGCTGCGGAAGGCCATCGACGATCCGTTGAGCCCGCAGAACGTGCAGTGGTGCTTCTCGCCCCACCAACATCCGCGCGAGCCCTCCAGCACCAGCTTCGGCTCGATCCTGGAGCGGGCCGCCGACTGCTGCACCCGGGCGAAGTAGGGCCGGTAGTCGGGCTGCTTCAACTCGCCGGGCGGCAGGGGGAAGCGGGACATCGCGTTCGCCCGGTGCGCGCCGTCGTCCCCGCGCCAGCACAGCCCCGGGATCGTCCCCGGCTCCACCTCGCCGCGGACCGCGTCGAGCAGCAGGGGAAACGCCCGCTCGGCCTCGCCGCGCACGACGTAGTCGACGGCGGGGAAGTTGCGGTGCAGCGCCTCCCCCTGCGGTCCGTCGCAGTTGGCGCCGCCGAGCACCGTGGCGGTGCCCGGCGACAGCCTTTTGACCGCCGCGGCCGTGGCCAGGGCGGCGGTGTTCTGCTGGAACGTGGTGGTGAACCCCACCAGGTCCGGACGGGTGTCGGCGATCTTCACGGCCAGTTCCTCGACGAACCGGGCGGACGCCTCGTGCAGGGCCAGGCACACGGCCCGCAGGTGCGGGTTGAGGCCCGACGCCATCCGGTCCTCGAACTCCCGCACCCGCCAGGCCGGCACGCCGTGGAGGGCACCGGAGAACACCCAGTCCCCGTAGCCTTCGAAGTACGCGTGACTGGCGAAGAACTCGTAGTCCTCGACCCGCAGTCCGATCGCTTCCGCCGCCCAGTCGTAGAAGTCCAGGTTGGCGTTCACCGTCTCCACGTCCGCCCGGTGGGAGCGGCCGATGGAATGCAGGATCCCCAGTGCGAGGGACGGCGTGTCCAAGGAAGCCCACGGCATGTTCACCAGAGTCACACGCATGTGCCGAGCAGCCCTCCGGTCGGTCTCAGAGTCCTTCCGCCGCAAGAGTCCTGCGCACGCCGATGACGTCCGTGCCCGATCTCTTGCTCTCCGCCATCTCGCGTGGGTCGACGTGGATGGTGGTCTTCTTCACTTCGATCGCCGTCCGTTTCCGTTTCCGTGGTCAATGGAGCGGTTGCAGAACCGGAACTCTAGACAGGGTCACTACCGGATTCCTTCCGGTCACCCTGCGTGAGACCTGGGCGAGGATCGACTCGATCCGGTGGGCGGGTGCCCGTGCGCCGACGCAGGCGGACAGTTCGGCGAGTTCCCTGCGCAGGACCCGGCCCGCCGCCGGGTCCCCGGCGTCCAGGGCCCGGCAGAGCAGCTCGACGGCGGAGAGCAGCACGTGGTGGACGGGCTCCGTGCCCAGCCACCGGATGGACTGGGCCAGCCGGTCGACGGCCCGGTCGATGTGGCCGTCGGCGAGTTCGAGGGAGGCGAGCACGTAGAAGAGCTCGCCCATGCCGAACTCCAGGTTCATGTCCCGCAGGACGGCGTGCCCCTCCTCGATGAACCGCCGGGCGGACGGGTCGCGCAGCTCCAGCAGGCTCAGGCCCAGGGTGAGTCCGCTGAACGCCTCGTAGGGGCGGTCGCCCAGCTCGTGGAACGCCGCGAGGGCCGTCTCCGCCTTCTCCCGCGCCTCCTGGAGCTCCCCGCGGTGGCGCAGTACGACGGCCCAGTGCCGCAGCGCGAGGGCTTCCTCACGCCGGTTCCCGGCCAGCCGGCTGAGCCGGACCGCCTCCTTGAAGGCGGCCGACGACAGCTCCCAGCTCCGCTGCTCGTAACGGATCGTGCCCAACTCGCGGGCGGCCAGCGCCTGCGCGAGCCCGCTGGAGGAGGCCTGCGCGGACTCGGCGGCCCGTGTCACCTCGGCGAGGGCGGGCTCCAGCCTGCCCAGCGCCCGCAGCGCGCCGGCACGGATCACCCGGCACTCGCTCTCCAGGGCGGCGAGGCCCAGCTCCTCGAAGACGGCGACCGCCCGGTCGGCGAGTTCCAGGCCGGCCTCGGGGTCCCTGCGGATGCACCGCAGGCCGGCCAGCCGCAGGGACATGACGCCGACACCGACGGTGTCGGCGTCGGCCTCGGCCGCCGCCAGGGCGAGGCGGTGGCTGGCCTCCCAGTCGTCGTAGAGGTGGCGCAGCTCCAGGAAGTCGGTGGTGCTGTCGGCCAGTTCCCAGGCGATCCGGCCGAATCCG
Source organism: Streptomyces amritsarensis (assembly GCF_001953875.1). GTDB lineage: Bacteria > Actinomycetota > Actinomycetes > Streptomycetales > Streptomycetaceae > Streptomyces > Streptomyces amritsarensis. The sequence goes on along the minus strand of NZ_MQUR01000013.1, from coordinate 18,034 downwards.
TTCGAGCAGGCCATCGCGACCGCGGACGCCAGGGCAGGGCGCTCGGCCTCGAACCAGAGATAGGGGTCCTCGACGATGTAGTCGACGTCGGAGCGGTCGAAGCCGTCGTAGCGGTGCGCCGCGCCCCGCTCCGCCGCCGGCCACTCCCGCGACCGCGCGCCGGTGATGCGCTGCGCCGCCGTGGTGGACAGGGTGAGCCACCCGTCCAGCACCCTGGAGAGCGCTTCCCGGCACTGCGCGGGCGAGTACTCGGCCTGGGCGCGCTCCTTGGCGTAGAGGCGGACCAGGTTGTGGTAGCGGTAGCGGGTCTGCCCGGCGGCGTCGCATCCGACGACGTCGAGGAGCTGGGTGCTGACGAGTTCCTCGATCAGGTCCTCGGCCTCGTCGATGGTGATGCGCAACAACGGGGCGAGTAACCAGGACGCGAAGTCCGGTGTGTCGATCAGCCCCAGCAGGCAGAACGCCTCCCGCTCACGCGGCTCCAGCTCCTGGTAGCCGGTCGCGAGCGTGGCCCGCACCTCGAGGTCGCCGGAGACCAGCACGTCCAGCCGCCGCCGTTCGTCGGCGAGGCGGCGGGCGAACCGGGTGATGCCGCCCTGGGAGTGCTGGGCGAGCCGCGCCGCCGCGATCCGGACGGCCAGGGGCAGATAGCCGCACAGCCGGGCGACCTCCGCCGTCGTGGCCTCGTCGCCGGCGACGCGGTGCCGTCCGGCGATCCGTTCGATCAGGGCCCCGGACTCCTCCGCGTTGAACACGTCGAGGTCGACGTGCGTGGCGGACTCCAGTCCGGCGAGCCGGGGCCGGCTGGTGATCAGCACGACGCAGCCGGGTGAGCCGGGGAGCAGCGGTCTCACCTGCGCCTCGCTGACGGCGTCGTCGAGCAGGATGAGCATGCGGGACGAGGCGGTGCGACTGCGGAAGAGCTCGCTGCACTCCTCCAGGTCGTCCGGTATGCCCTCCTCCCCGACGCCGAGGGCGCGCAGGAACCGCTTGAGCGCCACCAGCGGGTCCAGCGGCCGGGCGTCGGCGGTGCGCAGGCGTATGTACAGCTGGCCGTCGGGGAACTGCTCGGCCACGCGGCGCGCGGCCTGCACCGCGAGGGTGGATTTGCCGACCCCGCCCTTGCCCGAGAGGGCGACGAGCGCCAGTGATTCCTTGTCGCCCGTCGTCAGCGTCTCGCGGATGCGGCCGACCTGCTCGGCGCGTCCGGTGAAGTCGGCTATCGACGGCGGGAGTTGGGCGGGAACGACCTGGGCGATGGGAGACCAGACCCGCTCGGGCGCCTCCTCGGAGGCGGGGGTCTTGCGGGGCAGGTCGAGGCCGGGACCGCCGACCAGGATCGCCTCGTGGAGCCGTTGGAGCTCGCCCCCCGGCTCCAGGCCCAGCTCCTCGGCGATCAGGGTGCGCCCGGCCTGGTAGACCGCCAGGGCGTCGGCCACCCGGCCGCAGCGGTACAGGGCCAGCATCAGCTGGCCGCGCAGCCGTTCCCGCAGCGGCTGCTCACCGACGAGCGCCTTGAGCTCGCTGACGAGTTCGCCGTGGCGGCCCAGGGCCAGCTCCGCCTCGATGCGCTCCATGACGACGCCGATCCGGCGCTCCTCCAGCGCCGGCGACTCGGTCCGGATCAGCTCCTCCGTGCCGTCGGCCAGTGGCTCCCCCCGCCACTGGGCGAGGCCGGCGCAGTACGCCTCCACCGCGTCGAGTCGGCGGTCCTGCCCGAGCGCGGCCCGCGCGTCCGCGACGGCCTGGTCGAAGGTCCTCAGGTCGAACCGGTGCTCACCGAGCTGGAGGCGGTAGCCGTTGCCCGACCGGATGATCAACTCCGGCCCGAACTCGCCGCGCAGCTGGGACACGCACTTCTGGATCTGGGCCACGGCGGTCGGCGGCGGCGATTCCCCCCACAGGATCGCGACGAGTCGTTCCACGGGGACGACGTGGTCGGAGCGGAGCAGCAGCGCGGCCAGCACCGATCTCGTCTTGCGCCCGTTGAGCCTGACTGCGAGTCCGTCGCGCCATGCAGTGATCGGCCCGAGAACACGGAACTCGAATGTCACGCAGCCCCCTCCTGATCCCGTCCGCCCCATGCGGATACGGGACTCCCACCCCCACCTGATGACCTGCGGTTCTGGACGATACCGCACGGTCGGAAGCCTGGCGGAAGCCAACCGGTAGCGGTCAGTGAAAAGCTCATTACATCTCGGACGGCGACGGAAGCTGCAGTTCAAATGACCAGAAATGCGGACACCGATCGATCGGCCGGGGACACCGCCGACCCCGCGTCGGCAAGCGACCTCACCGGCCCGGACGCCGCGCAGTGGGCGGTCCCGCACGCAGCGGGGACCCTCAGCGACGGCGCGTTCTTCGCCGGCCGTCATGCGGCCGGGCCGTACTCCGACGGCGCTTGCGCGGATGTGCAGGCGGTCTCCCGTCCGTGAATCAGCCGGCATGCCGTCGGCATGCCTGTGCAACTCAACTTTGGAGATTCAGCGTGCACGATGCATATGACGTCCTCTGTGTGGGATACGGACCCGCGAACGTCGCCGTCGCCGTCGCGTTCGAGGAGCTGTGGCCGCAGGCCCGGGTGAAGTTCCTGGAACGCGAGCCCGGCCCGTACTGGCAGCGCGCCATGCTCCTGGACGGCTCGGACATCCAGAACAATCCGCTGCGCGACCTGGTGACGCCGCGCAACCCGCGCAGCCGCTACACCTTCACCAACTTCCTGCACGAGCAGGGCCGTCTCTTCAAACACCTCAACCTTCCCTCCCACTATCCGCTGCGCAAGGAGTACGCGCGCTACGTCCAGTGGGTCGCCGAGACCGTGCAGGCCGACGTGGACTACGGCCGCGAGGTCACCGGCATCAAGATGGCGGCGTCCGTCGACGGCCCCCTGGTCGAGGTCACCGTCGCCGACGGCACCACCTACCACGGGCGTTCCGTCGTCGTGGCCCCGGGCCGCACCCCGAACGTGCCCGCCGTCTTCGGCGACGTGCCGGCCCCGCATCTCTTCCACACATCCCAGTTCCTTCCCAACGTCGCCGATCTGGAGCGGGACTTCGACGGCACGCTCGCCGTGGTCGGGGCCAGCCAGAGCGCGGTCGAGGTGGTGCTCGACCTGATCGGGCGCTTCCCCGCCGCCCGCATCGTCAACGTCATGACCGGCTTCGGCTACCGGCTCAAGGACACCAGCCCGTTCTCCGAGGAGGTCTACTTCCCGGAGTTCGTCGAGTACTACTTCCACGCCACGGAGGAGGGCAAGAAGCGGCTGCGCGACCAGCTGCGGCCCACCAACTACTCCGCCGCCGACGCGGACGTGGTCAGCGCCCTGTACATGCGCATGTACGAGGACGAGCTCGACGGGCGCGAGCGGATCCGGCTCGCCACCAACCGCCGCATCGAGTCCGTGGAGCGCACCGCCGAGGGTGTGGCCCTGGACGTCACCGAGCACATCACCGGTGAGCGCGAGCGGATCCACGCCGACCGGGTGGTCCTGGCCACCGGCTACCTGGACCTGGGCATCACCGGCCGCACCGAGCAGCTCCCGCCGCTGCTCCGGGACCTGGCGGACGTCCTCGGCGTCACCGACGACCAGCCGCTGTCCGTCGGCTACGACTACGGCGTCGTCCCGCACCCGGCCTTCGAGCGGGAGGTGCCGCCGATCTTCGTCAACGGGCTGTGCGAGTCCACGCACGGGCTCGGCGACGCGGGCTCCTTCAGCCTGCTGGCGCTGCGCTCCCAGGCCATCGTGGAAAGCCTCGAACGGCGCCTGGTCGCCGAGCAGGGGACCGCCGACCTCGTCGCCGCCCAGGCGGCCGGCTCCGAGATCTGAGAAGGACGATCATGCAGACCCTTGATGCGGCCTCCCCGAAACCGTCGCTCGACCTCGCCCGGCCCGGTCCCAACGGGCGCGTGCTCCTCGACAGCCAGGCCGCCACCGAGTCCAACGCCCGCACCTACCCGCGCCGGATCCCGGTCGCGATCGCCGAGGCGTCCGGTTCGTACATCACCGACCTCGACGGCCGCCGCTACATCGACTTCCTCTCGGGCGCGGGCGTCCTCGCCCTGGGCCACAACCATCCCGAGCTGGTCGCCGCCGTCACCGAGCAGCTGCCCAAGCTGACGCACGGCCTCGACTTCCCGACTCCGGTGCGCGAGGAGTTCAAGCGCCGCCAGATCGCGATGCTGCCCGAGCACATGCGCGACGACGTCAAGATGCACTTCTGCGGCCCCACCGGCTCCGACGCCGTCGAGGCCGCGATCAAGCTGTGCAAGAAGGCCACCGGCCGCGGCCAGGTCGTCGTCTTCCAGGGCGCCTACCACGGCTCCACCCAGGGGGCCATGTCCCTCACCTCGGAGCACGCGCCGAAGGCCGGTCTGCACAACCTGCTGCCGGGCATCCACTTCACCCCGTACTCCTACTGCCACCGCTGCCCGATCGGCCTCGCCCCGGGCGCCTGCACCACCAACTGCGCCGAGGTCCTGGTCAACACGCTGACCGACACCCACGGCGGGGTGCAGCTGCCGGCCGCGATCATCATGGAGCTGGTCCAGGGCGAGGGCGGGGCCATCCCGGCCCGCCGCGAGTTCGTCCACCGGGTCGCGGACACCGCCCGCGAACTCGGCATCCCGCTGATCGTCGACGAGGTCCAGACCGGCTGCGGCCGCACCGGCACCTGGTTCGCCTTCGAGCAGTACGGCATCACCCCGGACGTCGTCGTGGCCTCCAAGGGCCTCTCCGGCATGGGCCTGCCCGTCGCCGCGATCCTGTACCGCAAGCACCTGGACACCTGGTCGCCGGGCAGCCACATCGGCACCTTCCGCGGCAACAACCTGGCCTTCGCCAGCGCCAACGCCTTCCTGGACGTCGTCGAGCGCGAGGACCTGCTCGGGCACGTCCGCGTCATCGGCGAGCACCTCCTCGGCGAACTGAAGCGGATCGGCGACAGCCCGCTCGTCTCCGACGTGCGCGGCCTGGGCCTGATGCTCGGCATGGAGATGGCCGGCACCGGGGCGGTCGACGCGACCGCGGTCGCGGCCAGGTTCCAGCAGGAGGCCCTGGGCCGCGGACTCATCGTCGAGCTCGGTGGCCGCGGCGACAGCGTCGTACGGCTGCTGCCGCCCCTGAACGTCACCCGTGAGGTCGCCGACGACGCCGTGGCGATCCTGCGCGACTCACTCGCCGCCCTGGAGGCGGAACTCGCCGCGGAGGACAGCCGATGAGCACGCTCGTGTCCGGAGGAACCGGACGCCCGCCGCGGATCGGCATCGTCAACCTGATGCCGAACGCGGAGCAGTACGAGAACTGGCTCATGCCGCAGCTCGCCCTGTCGGGACCGTTCGAACTGCAGTGGATACGGATCTCCTCCCGCCGCTACCACCTGGACGACCCCGCCCGCATCGCCGCGACCTACCGCACCTACAAGGAGGCCACCGCGGACGCACCGCTGGACGGCCTGATCGTCAGCGGCGCCGCGGTGGAGCACCTCCCCTTCGAGGAGGTGCGGTTCATGGACGAGCTCAACGACATGGTCCAGGACGTCCACGCGCAGGGCTCCCCGCTGCTGGGCCTGTGCTGGGGTGCGATGGGCGTGGGCCACCTGGTCTACGGCCTGCCCAAGGACATCTACAGCGCCAAGATCTCCGGCATGTACGAGACGGAGCTGCTGGCGCAGGACGGCCCCATCGCCTCCTCCCTCGACGACCGCTTCTGGTCGACGCACAGCCGCTTCGCCGGCTTCGACGACAAGGCGCTGGACGCCAGCACCACGGTCCGCGCCCTGGCCCGGGCCGACGGCGCGGGCACGGTGATCGCCGAGTCCTACGACCACTCCGTGCTCATGCACACCGGCCACCCCGAGTACTACGGCTCGCGCCTGGCGGAGGAGTACCGCAGGGACGTGGGCCAGCAGGTGGCCGGGGTCAAGGCACCGGTCGGCGTGGACCTCGACCGGCCGCTGCGGCTGTGGCGCAGCCACAGCCTGGCGTTCTTCGCGAGCTGGGTCCGACTGGTCGGCGACCAGTCGGCCGCGCGCTAGAGGACGGGGGGGGACCTGTGTCCGCAACACACCCGAACGGGCGCGCACTGCGGCCGGTGGTATGGAAGTTCGGCGGCTCCTCGGTGGGCGACATGGACCGGCTGCGCCGGGTCGCCCAGCGGCTGGTGGAGGCCAGGCGCGCGGGGGCGGACGTCGTCGCGGTCCTGTCCGCGATGTCGGACACCACCGACGACCTGCTGGAGATGGCGAACGTCCTCACGGCGCAACCCGACGCCCGGGAGCTGGACGCGCTCCTCGCGGTCGGCGAATCCATGTCGTGCGCGCTCGCCGCGATCGCCGTGCACGAGCTCGGCGAGCGCGCCGTCTCCCTCAACGGCCGCCAGGCCGGAGTGCTGACCGACACCGCGCACGGCAACGCCCGTATGCAGTCGATCGACCCCGGGCGGATCGTGGCCGCCCTCGAAGAGGGGCTGATCGTCCTGGTCACCGGCTACCAGGGCGTCACCGACGACGGTGACGTCACCACCCTGGGCCGCGGCGGATCGGACGCCTCGGCGATCGCCGTGGCGGCCGCGCTCGGCCTGCCCGAGTGCGACATCTGGACCGACGTCCCGGGGGTCTTCACCGCCGACCCCCGGGTGGTCCCCGACGCAAGGCGCCTGGACCGGCTCGGCCACGAGGAGATGCTCCAACTGGCCGAGGCGGGCGCCCAGGTGATGCAGCCGCGGGCGGTCGAGCTCGCGGCGGCGCACGGCGTCGCCATCCACGTCCGGTCCTCGTTCACCGGCGAGCCGGGGACGTGGATCACCGAAGCCAGGGAGGAGAACGACATGTTCGAGACCGCCAGGATCATCGGCGTCGCCCACCGCCGGCACGACCCGCTCTACCAGGTCGACAGCCTGACGCCGGCGCAGGTCTCGGCCGCGCTCGCCGGGCACGGCCTGCCGGTCGGATCCATCATCGGCAGCCCGGGAGAGCTCCGGTTCACCTCGCCCGGCGCCGAACCGCAGGCGGTCATCGCCGCCCTCGGCGACATCGGCGCCACCGTCAGGGTCCACGACGAGGAGCTCGGCAGCGTGAGCGTGGCCGGAGACGCCTGCGGCAACCGGTCCGAGGTCACCCTGCAGATCCTGGAGTCCCTGGAGCGCACGGGCATCAGACCGGTGCTGGTCACCAGCACCCCCAGCCGGGTCTCCTGCCACGTCGCCTCCGGTGCGGTCGACGAGGCCGCCCGGGTCCTGCACCGCGCCTTCAACCTGCACACCGACGCTGCCGCCCCGCAGCCCGTCGGCGCGGGACTGGCCAACTGAGAGACGGAGAGGGGCGGGAGCATGACCACCACGCAGGGGCGTGAGGACACCGCGGGCCGACGCGGCGTCCTCGCCAACCGGGACTTCGTCAAACTCTGGAGCGGGCAGACGGTCTCCCTCGTCGGCTCGCAGGTGACCGACATCGCGCTGCCGCTGGCAGCGGTCATCACCCTGAACGCCAGCGCGTTCCAGATCGGCCTGCTCAACGTCGCCAGGTTCGCCCCGTACGTACTGGTGACCCTGCTGGCCGGAGTCTGGTTCGACCGGCGGCGCAGACGGCCGACCCTGATCGCCGCGGACGCGGTCCGGGTCCTGCTGATCGGCGCGCTGCCGCTCGCGCACCTGCTCGGCGTGCTCTCGCTCCCCTGGCTGTACGCCGTCGGATTCCTGGCCGGCGTGGCGACGGTCCTCTTCGATGTGGGGATCCTCTCCTACATCCCGGGGCTCGTCGACAAGGACGACCTGGCGGACGCCAACAGCAAGATGACGGCCAGCTACTCCGTGGCCGGCATCGCCGGCCCCGGGCTGGCCGGCTTCCTGGTCGGCGCGCTGACCGCACCCGTCGCGCTGACCGTGGGCGCCGCCACCTACCTGGCCTCGGCCGTGGCCCTGTGGTGGATCCGCCGCCCCGAGGCCGAACCGGAGCGGCCCGCCGAGCCGAAGTCGGTACGCGCCGACATCGTCGAGGGCCTGCGCACCGTGGTCGGCAGCCGGATCCTGCGCCACCTGGCGACACAGTCGGCCGTGTTCAACCTGTTCGAGAACGTCATGACGACCGTCTTCCTGGTCTACGCGGTGCGGACACTGGGAATGACCCCGTTCCAGCTCGGCCTGGTCGTCGGCGCCGGCTCGGTCGGCGCACTGCTGGGCGCGACGTTCTCCGGGCGCATCAGCAAGCGCATGGGCTTCGGCCCGGCGCTGCGCCTGGTCACCCTGCTGGCCTGCCTGTCGCCGCTGGTCCTGCTCGTGCCCGGCGACACGGGCCCCGTCTCCCTGACGATCCTGGGCACGACGCTCGCCGTGCACGGCTTCCACCTGGCCGTCTTCAACGTCAACTCGCTGACGTTGCGCCAGACCGTCACCCCGGCCCGCCTGCTGGGGCGGATGAACGCCAGCTACCGGCTCATCCTCTACGGCACGATCCCGCTCGGCGCACTGCTGGCCGGCTCGCTCGCCTCCCTGTTCGGGCTGCGCGCCGCCCTCGCCGTCGGCGTCGCGGGCATCGCCCTGCCGGCCGTGTGGATCGCCTTCTCGCCCGTGTACCGGCTGCGCGAGATGCCACAGGGTCCCGTCGAGGCGGACCAGCCCCAGACCGTCGCCTGAGTCACGCGCGGCCAAGTCGTGACCGTGCACCTGACGCTGCCCCATCCACTGTTCGAAAGAAGGACCAACCAGTCATGTTGACCGATTCCCAGCGGGCCGCGCTGACCGCCAGGCTGCGTCGCACGGCCCCCCCGATCTCCTCGATCCCCCGCCGCTCGCCCGCGCTGCAGGACCTGCCCCTCTCGTACGGACAGGAGCAGCTCTGGTTCATCGACCAGCTGGCGCCCGGGGAATCCACCTACACCATCGCCGGCGCGGTCCGGATGGCCGGCGCCCTCGACCGCCCGGCCCTCGGCGCGGCCCTGGACTCCCTCGTCGCCCGCCACGAAGCCCTCCGCACCCGCCTGGTCACCGTGGACGGCGCCCCCGTCCAGGTGGTCGACCCGGCCGGCCCGGTCGAGCTGGCCTTCCTGGACCAGCGGTCCGTCGCCTCGGACGAGGTCGAGCAGCACTGGCGCGCTGCCGCCCAGAAGGAGACGGCCCGCCCGTTCGAGCTGGAGCGCGGCCCCCTGTTCCGGGCGCACCTGCAGCAGCTGGCCGACGAGGACCACGTCCTGCTGATAACCGTCCACCACACCGTCTTCGACGGCTCCTCCTTCCCCGTGCTGCTGGCGGAGCTGGCCGAGTCGTACGCAGCCGCCGTCACCGGCACGGCCGCGCAGCTGCCCGAGCTGCCGGTCCAGTTCGCCGACTTCGCCGTCTGGGAGCGCGACCGGCTGCAGGGCGAGACGCTGAAGGAGCTCACCGAGTACTGGAGCGAGAACCTCCAGGGGGCGCCCGTCCTCCAGCTGCCGACCGACCGGCCCCGCCCCCTCGTCCAGACCTACCAGGGCACCACGGAGTCCCGGGACCTCGGCGACAAGATCCTCACCCGGCTCACCACCCTGGGCCGGGACGAGGGCGCGACCCTGTTCATGACCCTGATGGCCGCCTACCACGTCCTGCTCCACCGCTACAGCGGCCAGGACGACATCGTGGTCGGCACCGTCAGCGCCAACCGCAGCCGCCCCGAGCTGCAGCCGGTGATCGGCTACCTGATCAACACCCTGCCGGTCCGCGTCGACGTCTCCGGCGACCCGACCTTCCGCGAGGTCCTGGAGCGCACCAAGGCCGCCACCCTCGGCGCCTTCGGCCACCAGGACCTGCCCTTCGCGAAGATCGTGGAGGCCGCCAAGGCCCCCCGCGACCCCTCGCGCTCCCCGGTGTTCCAGGTCGGCTTCATGCTCTCCGACGACCAGAAGCGCGACCTCCGGCCGGCCGGCATGACCTGGGCCTCCGAGGAACTCCCCGCCGAGGCCGCCAAGTTCGACCTGCTCGTCTCCGCCGTCGAGAGCGGCGGCCGGCTGGGGCTGAACCTCAGCTACGCCACCGCCCTGTACGACGCGGCCACCGCGCAGCGCCTGCTGGGCCACTTCGAGACGCTGCTCGACGGCGTCGTGAACGACCCCGACGCCCGCATCTCGCAGCTGCCGATCATGACCGAGGCGGAGCTGCACCAGGAACTCGTCACCTGGAACAGCGACAAGGCCGACTTCCCCGACTGGAACCTGCACCAGGCCTTCGAGGCCAAGGTCGCGGCGCACCCCGACGTCATGGCCGTCGAACTCGACGGCGAGGGCCTGACCTACGCCCAGCTCGACGCCCGCGCCAACCAGGTCGCCCGGCGGCTGCGCGAGCTCGGCGTCGGCCCGGAGTCCCTCGTCGGCGTCAGCATGCAGCGCACCGTGCGCCGTATCGTCGGCCTCATGGGCATCCTCAAGGCCGGCGGCGGCTACGTGCCGCTGGACCCGGAGTACCCGGCCGACCGCCTCGCCTTCATGGTCGAGGACGCGAAGATGACCGTGGTCCTGACCGACGAGGCCAGCGCGTCCGCGGTGCCGACCGACGACGTCACCGTCCTGGACCTGGACCGGTCCTGGACCGAGCTCACCGCGCTGGACGACAGCCCCGTCGAGGCCACGGCGAGCCCCTCGGACGTCGCCTACGTCATCTACACCTCGGGCTCCACCGGCCGCCCCAAGGGCGTGGTCGTCGAGCACCGCAACGCCGTCAACTTCTGCTACGCCGAGATCGAGTTCTGGCCGCTCGGCCCGGGCGACCGGATCCTGCAGTTCGCCTCGCTCAACTTCGACGTGTCCGTCCTGGACATCTTCGGCGCGCTGCTGTCCGGCTCCACCCTGGTCCTCGGCAGCACGCAGACCCTGCTCTCCCCGCCGCGGCTGGCCGACCTGATCCGCGGCGAGGGCATCACCTTCATGTGCCTGCCCCCGGCCGTGCTGAACCTCCTCGCGGAGGAGGAGTTCCCCAGCCTGCGCGTGGTCATCGCCGGCGGCGAGGCCTTCTCCTCCGAACTGGTCCGCAACTGGGCGCGCCCCGGCATGCGCTTCATCAACGGCTACGGCCCGACCGAGACCACGGTCGGCTCGACGATGGCCCGGTGCCAGGACGACGGCATCGACCCGCCGCCGATCGGCCTGCCCCTGACGAACTACACGGCCTACGTGCTGGACAAGCACCTCAACCCCGTACCGGTCGGCGTCGCGGGCGAACTCCACATCGGCGGTGCCAGCGTCACCCGCGGCTACCTCGGCCGGCCCGAGCTGACCGCCGAGCGCTTCATCACGGACCCGTTCAGCGAGGTCCCCGACGCCCGCATGTACAAGACGGGCGACCTGGCCCGCCGCCTGCCGGACGGCAACCTCCAGTACCTCGGCCGCCTCGACCACCAGGTCAAGATCCGCGGCCTGCGGGTGGAGCTCGGCGAGATCGAAGCCGTACTGGCCGCCCACCCCTCCGTCGCCCAGGCCATCATCATCGTCGGCGAGGACCAGGCCGGCCAGAAGAACCTCATCGGCTACGCGCGGACCAACCCCGACGCGCCGGCCGTCACCACCGCCGACCTGCGCGCACACCTCGGCGAGGCGCTGCCCGCGTTCATGGTCCCCGCCCACCTGGTCATCCTCGACACCTTCCCGCTCAACGCGAACGGCAAGGTCGACCGCGCCGCCCTGCCCGCGCCGGACGGCGCCGGGGACGCGGGCGACTACGTCGCCCCGCGCACCATCCTGGAGACGGTCCTCGCCGACATGGTCTCCGACATCCTCAAGCTGCCGCGGGTGGGCATCGAGGACAACTTCTTCGAGATGGGCGGCAACTCCCTGCAGGCGATGCAGGTCATCACCCGCCTGCGCAAGGACCTCGGGGTCGACACGGACGTGACCGCGATCTTCCTGGCCCCCACGCCCGCCCGGCTCGCCGCGACCCTGGTCGCCAAGCACGGCCTCGAGGACGCCCCCCTGGACGAGCTGGAGGGCCTCGACGAGACGGACGGCGCCGCCGCACCGGCCCTCGGCACCGGCCCCGCCCCCTCCGGCTCGGACACGGTCGTGCCGCTGTCGGAGAAGACCGACGGCGACCCGCTGTTCCTCATCCACGCCGTCGGCGGCACCGTCTACCCGTACTTCGGGCTGATGCAGGAACTCCAGGACCGCTACCGGGTGCTCGGCGTGCAGGCCGCGGGCCTGCGGGCCGGCAGCGAGCCGAGGAAGGACCTGGCGGAGATGGCCGACGCGTACACCGCGGCCGTCCGCGAGGCCCAGCCGTCGGGCCCGTACCGCCTGGCCGGCTGGTCGATGGGCGGCCTGCTCGCCCTCCAGGTCGCCCGCCGCCTGGAGGCCTCCGGCGAAGAGGTGGCCTTGGTCGGCCTGCTGGACACCCCCTTCACCGCGGACGACGTCTCCGGTGTGAGCGAGCAGGCCTTCGCCGCGCAGTTCGTCCTGGACGGCGCCCGGGCCCTCGGCCCCGACGCGGGCGAACTGCCCGACCCCGAGACGACGCCGGTGGCCGAGCAGCTGCGCTGGTTCGGCGAGAAGCTGACCGGCGGATCGGGTGACTCCGAGGAGGTCCAGGAGGACATCAACCGCAGGTTCCAGGTGTTCAAGGCGCACATCACCCTGATCGGCGGACACCGCCCGGAGCCCGTGGCAGCCCCCGTCGTGGTGGTCTCGGCCGAGCAGTCCCCCGACCTGTCGGCGCTCTGGACCGCGCTCCTCGGAGCCGGCACCCGGACCGTCCGCGTCCCCGGCGACCACTACACCTTCCTGCGCGCCCCCGGCGTCCAGCAGGCCGCCAAGGCACTCCTCGGCACGGCCGAGCACTGACACGGGCCGGTCGGTGTGCGGCGCCCTCACCCGCCGCACACCGGCCGACGCCCCACACCGCACCGCCGAACCACGAAACCCCAGGCCGGAAGGTTCCGGCCTGGGGTTTCCACACGTTCGCGGACGACCTGGCCGACTCCGGGGCCGTGGCGTGACTGTGACGACACCGAGGCCGTGGAATCCGTGTTGAACACGCTCGTGGCCCTGGGCATGGCCACCGCCGACGGGGCGGAGGTCTACCGGCCGGTCGCGCCGAGCACGGTGGTGGCCCGGCTCGTCGAGCGGCGGCTCAAAGCCCTCCACGAAGAAATGCGGCACGTCTCGGAGACCCGGGACCTGCTCGAATCCCTGCTGCGCGAACAGGAATTCGAGAACGCCGGCCCGTACGGCGACACCCAGACCGACGCGCCGCTCATCGAACGGCTCGAAGGCCTGCTCAAAGTCAGGGAGAAACTCGACGAGCTGTCGTTCTTCTGCCGGACCGAACTGCTCGCCACCCAGCCGGGCGGCCCCATGACGAAGGACAACATCGCCGCCGCCCGGCCGCTCACCGAGCAGCTCCTGCGGCGCGGGGTCGCGATGCGCACGATCGTGGAGAGCGGCGCCGTCGCCGATCTGGCCACCGCCGCCTACCTGCAGGAACTCACCGCCAAGGGGGTACGGATCCGGGTCGTGGAACGGACCGCCGAACGGCTGCTGATCTTCGACCGGCAGACCGCACTGGCGCCCATCGACCCGAACGACTCGACGCTGGGCGCGGTGGCCGTCCGCGAGCCGGGCCTCGTCGGCGGCATGATCTCGCTCTTCGACCGGATCTGGGCCGAGAGCCGCGAGCTCGACGAGGTCGTCGGCAGCCCTGCGGAGGGCGAGGGCCCCGAAGGGGGACTGTCCGAGCTGGAAAGGCAGATCCTGGCCACCATGCAGATGGTCGACAAGGACGAGATCGGCGCGCGCGAGGTCGGCGTCTCCGTCCGCACCTACCGCAAGTACGTGGCCGCGCTCATGGGCCGGCTGGACGCGGCCAACCGCTTCCAGGCGGCGCTGCTGGCCCGCGACCGCGGCTGGATCTGACCAGCCGGTCCCACGGGGCCGAGGCCCCCGGCCGCGTCAGCGGCCCGGGGTGTCCTCGGGGTCGAGCAGCCACTCCCAGCCGACCAGCCCCGGGTCCTGCCACAGCCTCCGCAGCTCCTCGGTGACGGCCTCGGCGGCCGTCGCCCCCGGCAGGACGACCGCCAGCGAGAAGCCGACGGCGAAGAACTGCACCGTTCCACGCCATCCCGACGGCAGCAGGGACGACACCCGCACCGCCGTGGTCTCCGGCGCCCCGGGCCGCTCGTGGGCCGGCGCGGACGCCGCCGCCGGGGACGGCATCACCAGGACGCGCAGGAAGGTCAGCGCACCGGTGTCCCGCGGCGCGGGCTCGTGCGGGCCGTCGTTCATACCGCCCGCCCGCCCGGCAGGGCCCGCGCCGCCTCGTCCGTGTTCGCCATGTCAGCCGTCTCCGTCAGGTCCGCCGCGTCCGTCCGCACGACCAGGGCCGTCAGCGGGCGCTCCGCGACCATCCGTACGGCTGCTCGGGAGACATCGGCGAGCGGGGCCTCGCGCAGCGCCCGGGGCAGGCGCATGAGCCAGGTCGCGTCGTGCCCGTAGGCGGCGGTCTGACAGAGCATGTCCGCAAGGGTCTCCTGCGTGTCGAACACGCGTCCGGTGCCGATCATCAGCAGGGCGGCCCGGGTGAGTCCCTGGCCCTGCTGGACCTGCTGGACCAGCTCGGCGACGACCAGCGGCAGTGCGAGGGTGGCGGCGGCGGAGACCGCCGCGAGCAGGGCGATCACGGCCATCTGGAGCCGGTTGCCGGGCCGGAACAGCTCGCGCAGGATGCGCAGTTCGCCGTCCCAGGAGTCGGCGGCGCGCTCGGCGGCCGCCTCGGTCTCGGTGGTGGCGGTCACGACATTCCCCCCAGTCGGGCGTTGCGCAGGGCGGTCCGGGCCTTGACGATGCCGCCGTGCTGGAGCAGGCCGCCGATGTAGATCCGGCCGCCGACGCGCAGCAGCGCGGCGATCGAGGCGAGCAGCAGGACGGCGGCCAGGGCGACCTCCCACCACGGCACGTTCTCGCTCGCCATCCTGACCGGCATGACGGCCGAGGACAGGCCCGGCACCAGGGAGAACAGCCGGGTGAGGGTGTCGCTGATCCCGGTGAAGGGCGCCAGCGCGGCCATCAGGCTGAGGGTCTGGAGCATGCTGACCGGGCCGGCCGCGTGCTGGAGGTCCTCGGCCCGGGAGGCCAGGGCCCCCGCGACGGCCCACAGGGCGGCGAAGCCCAGGAAGCCGGGGATGAACCAGAGCACCACGGACACGCTGGTGCCGATCGCGTCGGCCGGCGCGTCCACCAGGTCGGCGGCGACGGCGACCGTGACGCCGCCCGCCGCCATGGCGCTGATCTGCACGAACGCCACGAGCCCGATGCCGAGCACCTTGCCCGCCAGCAGCTGCCAGGCGTGCACCTTGGCCAGCAGCACCTCCACGATGCGGCTGGACTTCTCCTCCAGGACGCCCTGGGCGATGCCCTGGCCGAACATGAAGGTCAGGAAGAACAGGGCCATCACGCCGATCGCGGCGGTCATGGTCGGCTCGGTCCTGCGGTCCGCGTCCGGGTCGAGCGCGGACACGGTCAGCGGCTGTACGGCCAGGGCCCGCGCGATGGCGGCGTCGGTCAGTCCGCCGTCCCGCAGCCGTTCGGTGGTCTGTGCCGTGCGGTGGGCCTCGTACAGCGGGCCGGCCAGCGGCTCGGGGAGCTTCTCGCGGACCAGGACCCGGCCCTCGCCGACCAGCGCGGCGTCGGCCTTCTCCGCCCGTACGGCGGCCTCCGCGGCCGCCTCGTTCTCGTAGGAGACGACCTCCACGCCGCGCGCGCCACCGTCGCCGGATGCCCCGGCGGTCTGCGCGCGCAGCGATTCGGTCAGGTCCCGGTGTTCACCGACGACGGCGAGGACCGGGCGGTCCGCGGCGCCGGTGAAGACCTTCTGCAGCCCGAGGGCACCGCAGAACACCAGGATCATCATGACGAGGGAGGCCCACAGCTCCTTGCGCTGGAACTGCGTGACGATCTCGCGCCAGGCGACGAGGCCGACGAGGGTGAGCGGCCCGTGCGGGGTGTTCCGGTTCATGCTGTCACCGCCTCGCGGAAGATTTCGGTCAGGGACGATTCGCGCCAGGCGAAGTGGACGATGTCGCCGTGGGTCTGGGCGGCCGAGAGGATCTCCCGTACGGGGACCTGCTCCTCGACCTCCAGCGTGTAGCGGTTGTGGCGCGCCTCGACGACGCGGGTGCCCGCAACGGCCGACGCCCACCCGGCCGGAGCGCCCTCCAGGGCGATCTCCAGGCGACGGGTGGTTCTGCCGCGCAGTTCCTCCACCGTCCCCTCGGCGACCAGGGCGCCGTCGCGGACGATGCCCACCCGGTCGCACAGCCGCTCCACCAGGTCGAGCTGGTGGCTGGAGAAGACGACGGGGACGCCGTCGCGGGTGAACTCGGTCAGCGCCTGCGCCATCGCGTCGGAGGCGACCGGGTCAAGGCCGGAGAACGGCTCGTCCAGGATCAGCACACCCGGGCGGTGGATCAGGGCGGCGATCAGCTCCTTCTGCTGATTGCCCAGCGACAGCTTGTCCAGCACGTCCTTGGGGCCCATCTTGACCCCGAGGCGCTCGATCCACTCGTCGGCCCGGGCCTTGGCCTCGCGGGCGCCCATGCCGCTGAGCCGGGCGAAGTAGACGAGCTGGTCGCGGGGGCGCATCTTGCCGTACAGGCCCCGCTCCTCGGGCATGTAGCCGATGAGGCGGCGGCCGGCGCTGTCGACGGGGCGGCCCTCGAAGCGGACCTCACCGGTGTCGGCGGCCAGCATGCCGAGCGCGATGCGCATGGCGGTGGTCTTGCCGGCGCCGTTGGCTCCGCAGAACCCGTACAGCTCACCGGGGCGGACCTGGAAGGACAGTCCGCGCAGGACCTTCTTGTCGCCGAACCCCTTGGTGAGAGCGTCGAACTCAAGCACCGGCCACCTCCGGGACGCGGTCCCCGGCGACGGCCGGGGAGAACTCGACGACGGACCGCACCGGGGTGACCGGACCCTGCCAGGTCGGGGTGAGACCGGCCCGGCCGGCCAGGTCCTTGACGGCCTCGACGGTCCGGGCGGGGACCGGGACGGTGGCGGCGACGCGCAGCGCGGTGTCGGCGGCGGCCAGGCCCGTACCCGTCTCGGGCAGGTTGATCTCGGCGAGGAGGACCCGCCCGTCGGGGCCGGCGGCCTCGGCGACGCGGCGCAGGATGGCCACGGACTTCTCGTCGCTCCAGTCGGCGAGGATCCCCGACAGCAGGTAGACGTCGTGTCCCTTGGGCAGTTCCTCGAAGAAGCTGGCGGCGACGGCGGTGCCGCGGTCGGCCAGGCCCCGCCTCCTCGATGCGCCGGGCGGCGATCCCCGCGACGTTGGGCAGGTCGATGACGGTGCCCCGCAGGTGCGGGTGGGCGCGCAGCAGCTCGATGAGCAGGGTGCCGTTGTTGCCGCCGACGTCGGCGACGTTGCGGACCGTCGACCAGTCGTACCCGCGGATGGCCGCGTCGGCATCCCAGCCGGCCTCGGTCGGCCCCTCGGCCTCCAGGGCTCTGACGTAGACCGGGTCGGTGTTGATCTCGTCCCAGTAGTCGCGGCCGAACACGGCGGCGTGGGAGGCCTCGCCGGTTCGCACGGTGTGCAGCAGGCCCACCAGTCCGAGGGAGACCCGGCCGAACAGGCCCTCCATGCTGAGGTACTGGGCGAGGCTCGGCTCGTTGGTGCGCAGCAGGGGGCGGGAGAGGTCGGTGAGGGCGTGGACGCCGTCGGCGTCGACCGTGAACAGCCCCAGTTCCACGAGGTAGCGCAGGAGCTTCGCGAACACCTCGGGGTGCGCGCCGGCCCGTTCGGCCGGCGTCGCGGCGGTGCCGCCTCCTTCAGCCACCAGGTCGGCGATGCCGAGGGTGGCGGCCACGCGGACGGCGTTGGGCTTGAGGAGGTCGGACATGTCGAGGAGGGTCTGGGTGTGTGCGCTGCTGTCGGTCATTCGCCTGGGCTTCCCGTTGTGGAGGTGAGGGGTTCGATGGGCACGGGGCCCGGAAGTGGGGCGGGCACGGTGCCCGGAAGTCAGGTGCGGGCGCGGGGGCCCGGGGCGGGTGGGGGACCGTGAGGCCCCGGGGGGGCGGCGGGTGCCCGGAGTCG
>NZ_MQUR01000049.1 GCF_001953875.1 Streptomyces amritsarensis | reverse complement strand
ACCGCGGGGCCGGGGGCCTGCCGCGGTCCCGGCGCGGGCCGGCAGCCCGCTGCGTGGTGGTGGACCGGGCTGCCGGGGCTGGGGCCCCGTACCGGGCAAGGGTGCGATCGAACCGGTACGGGACGTTCTCGGGGTGTCATCCGGTGCGGCTGTCGCCGAGGTCGGCGACGAGGGACGCGAGCAGCGCGACGCGGACGGGGACGGTGGAGGTGTCCAGCCATTCCTCGGGGGTGTGGTCGGCTCCGCCGACCGGGCCGAGGCCGTCCAGGGTGGGCACGCCGATGCCCGCGATGAAGTTGGCGTCCCCGACGCCGCCGGTCGCGGCACCACCGAGCGGAAGACCGAGGTCCGCGGCGATCTTTCTGGCCCGGTCGAACATGCGGCGTGAGGCGGGGGTGTCCTCCATGGGCGGGCACAGGTCCAGCTGCTCGACCGTGGCGGTGGTGCCGGGTACGGCGGGCCGTGCGGCGGCGGCTTCGATCGCGGATCTGGCGGCTGAGATGCCGGCGGCGGTGGCCGAGCGCACCTCGACCCGCAGCTCGGCCTCCGGGCAGACGATGTTCGCGCGGGTGCCGGCGCGGACGACGCCGACGTTGACGGTGACGTCGTCCCAGTGGCCGTTGAGCGCCTGGAGGGCGACGACCAGGTGGGCGGCGGCCAGGGCGGCGTTCGCCCCGCGCTCCGGCTCGATGCCGGCATGGGCGGCCCGGCCGGTGACCGTCACTCGGAAGTCCGCGACGCCCTTGCGGGCGATGACCACGTCGCCGTTCTCGCGCGCGCACTCCAGGGCGAGGGCGAAGTGGGCTCCGCATGCCGCCGCCTCCGTCGCGGGGCGGCTGGCGGGTGAGCCGATCTCCTCGTCCGGGGTGGCGAGGAGGACGAGTTCGGCGTACTGCCGCGATCCGGTCTCGTGCAGGATGTCCAGGGCGGTGAGTCCCGCGAGCAGGCCGCCCTTGTCGTCGCTGACGCCCGGCCCTCGCGCCGTGCGGCCGTGGAGCGTGAAGGGCCGTTCGGCGGCGGTGCCGTCCTCGAACACGGTGTCCAGGTGGGCGACGAGCAGGACGCGCCGGCCGCCCTCGGAGACGGGCAGGTCTCCTCGTCTGCGGGCGACGAGCACGTCGCCGACCGGATGGCCGTGGGTGGGCGCCGGAGCGATGCGATCGACGTCGAATCCGAGCCTCAGCAGCCGCTCTTGGGTCCAGTCGGCCATCCGGTTGACGCCTTCCGGGCTGTACGAGCCGGAATCGATGGCGACCAGGTGGGCCAGATCGGCGAGGTAGCCTTCCAGGCGCGCCTCTGCGTACGGGAGCAGTCCGGTGGTGCGCAGCTGCTCCGGCGAGGGGGCGCTCACAGGACCTTGGAGAGGAACGCGCGGGTGCGCTCGTGCCCGGGGTCGACGAGGACGTGGCGGGGATCGCCGGCTTCGACGACGACGCCGTCGTCCATGAAGACGGCGGTGTCCGCCACCTCGCGGGCGAAGCCGATCTCGTGCGTCACCACGACCATCGTCATGCCGTCGGCTGCGAGCCGGCGCATCACGTCCAGCACGTCCCCGACGAGCTCGGGGTCGAGCGCGGAGGTGGGTTCGTCGAAGAGCATGAGCTTGGGCTTCATCGCCAGGGCGCGGGCGATGGCGACGCGTTGCTGCTGTCCGCCGGAGAGCTGCGCCGGGTAGTGGCCGGCCCGGTCGCCCAGGCCCACCCGTGCCAGGAGTTCGTGGGCGTCGTCCTTGGCCTGCGTCCTGGGGAGTCCGAGGACGTTGACCGGGGCTTCCATGACGTTTTCGAGGGCGGTCATGTGGGGGAAGAGGTTGAACCGCTGGAAGACCATGCCGATGTCGCGGCGCCTTGCGGCGACTTCCCTTTCCCGCAGTTCGTGCAGCCTGGGGCCGCTCTGGCGGTAGCCGACCAGGTCGCCGTCGACCGCGAGTTTCCCGCCGTCGACCCGGTCGAGGTGGTTGATGCAGCGCAGGAAGGTGGATTTGCCCGAGCCGGAGGGCCCCAGCAGACAGCAGACTTGGCCCCGTTCGACGGTCAGGTCGATTCCCTTGAGGACTTCGAGCTTCCCGAAGTGCTTGCGTACGCCTTCGGCGTGGACCATGGGGACGTTCACCGGACGGCCTCCTTGGTGTCCTTCTTCGCACGGGCGGGTCGGCTGAGCGCTCCGGCGAACATCCGGCGCAGGGGGGAGACGTGGCCGCTGCGGCCTGTGCCGCGGCCGTAGCGGCGCTCGAGCCACGCCTGCGGAACGCTGAGCAGGGTCACCAGTGCGAGGTACCAGAGGCTGGCGACGACGAGCATGGGGATGACCTGGTAGTTCTGGGCGTACACGGCCTGGATGTTGGACATCAGGTCGTGTGCCGAGATGATCGACACCAGGGCGGTCATCTTGAGCATGTTGATCGTCTCGTTGCCCATCGGCGGGATGATCACTCGCATCGCCTGGGGGAGGACGATCCGTCGCATCGTCAGGGCCGGTTGCATTCCGAGGGAATGGGCTGCCTCGGTCTGGCCGGTGTCCACCGACTGGATGCCGGCACGGACGATCTCGGAGGCGTAGGCGGCCTCGTTGAGGCCGAGGGCCAGCAGCGCGGCGACGGCAGGGGTGAGCAGGGAGTTCGTTTCGATCTGGAAGAAGGTGATGTCGGTGAAGGGGATACCGATCATCACGTACTTGTAGAGGGCTGCGGCGTACCCCCAGAAGATGATCTGCACCAGCAGAGGGGTGCCGCGGAAGAACCAGACGAAGAGGGAGGACATCCCGTACAGCACGGGATTGGACGACAGCCGCATCACCGCGATCAGCGTGCCGAGGGCGAGCCCGAGGGCCATCGACGCCGCGGTGAGCCACAGGGTGGTGACCAGTCCGGAGAAGATCAGGTCGGCGAAGAGGAAGTGGCCGATGATCTCCCAGTGGAGATTGTCGTTCTTCGCCAGCGAGCCGGCCACGCCCATGAGGGCGGCGATCGCCGCGAGGGCCGCGATCCAGCGGCCGTAGTGGCGCAGTGGAACGATGGTGAGCTGCTCGGGCGCCGGGCGGTCGATGTCGGCGGGAGCCGTGGTGGTGGTCATCTCTAGTCCACCGCCGCGTTCTTGGTGGCCTCCTTGACGGCGATGGACGCGACACCGTACTTGTCGAAGATCTTGGTGACGGTTCCGTCGTCGATCAGGGCCTGCAGCGCCTTTTGGATCGCGTCACTGAGCTGCGGCAGCTTCTTGGACACCGCGATCCCGTTGGGCGAGGCGCCGTAGCCGCCCGGGGCGGCCGGGTCGTCGACGACTTCGAAGGCCTTTCCGTCGTCGGCGGTCTTGGCCGTCCAACCGGCGGCGGGCTTCGTCTGCACCTGGGCGACGACCTTGTCGGAGCGCAGGGCGAGCTGGGCGTCGGAATCCTTGGGGAAGGTCTGGATGTCGATCTCGGCTCTGCCCGCTGCCCTGCACGCGGCCTGGTGCTTCTGGAGCAGGTCCAGCTGGTTGGTCGCCGCCTGTACCGCCGTTTTCCTGCCGCACAGGTCGTCCAGGGTCGTGATCTTCTCCGGGTTGCCCTTGACGACCATGATGGCGGAGCCGGAGACGGAGTAGTCGACGAAGTCGACGACCGCCTGCCGCTCCTTGTTGTCGGTCATCGCCGACATCGCCGCGTCGAACTTTCCGGCCTGGATGGCCGGCACGATGCCGTCGAACTTCTGCGGTGTGAAGGCGAACTTCACACCCAGCTTGGCGCCCAGCGCCTGGCCCAGGTCGTAGTCGAGGCCGGTCAGTTCGGGCTTGCCTTCGGCCACGAACATCTCGAAGGGCGCGTACGGCACGTCGGTGGCCACGCGCACCACACCCGACTTCCTGATCTCCTCGGGCAGGGCGTCGTGGAGCGCGGTGTCCTTGGCGATGGTGACCCCGGCGATCGTGGCGGCGGGGGGCTGCGCACCGGCACCGTCGGAACCATCGTCCCCGCAGGCCGCGAGTGTCATGAGGATGGCCGCGGACAGGGCGGTGGCCGTCGCCGTGCGACGGGGGGACGGGGTTGGCATCACAGGTAGCCCTCTCGGAAGACCGGGCGGCGACGACTGCGTGCGTCACCGTCTGACAACCGAGGAAATTACATGTGCCGACCTACATTGGCTAGATGTAACTCACGTTTCATTGCGGCCGCGGGAGCCGCCACCCCTCACGGGCGACCACACCAAAGCCTCTACCTGCCCATATCAACGCAACAGCCACCCACCCGAGCGACCAGCTCGTTACATCTATCGAAGCTGACGACCGGCCTGTACTTTTCGTTGCTGCACGCCGCAGCGTCTGCTTCGCCGCTCCGACTGCGGTATCCGGCCCCCTCGTCCCACGGAGAACCCATGAGTCCGCTCCCCCACCGCCCAACATCGCCATCCGCAGGCTCTCCAGGACGGCTGGGAGGGGGCCCGGCACGGGTCCGGTGCAGGCGGGGGCCCTCGGCGCCGGCTTCCCTGCGTCCTCCGCGGCCCCGGACGGAGACCCCGGCCATATGACGCACCGCCAGAACGTTTACACCCAGTCCGGGGTTGTTTTCATTTTTTGAGTCTGGAACCGTCACCCATGCAACTCACCCCCCTCACAGCGGACTTGGGTGCGGAACATCGCGGGCTTCACCACCCGGCGCCCTGACCCGGCGCGGCGATGCGGACCACACGCATCCTTTGCGCGCGCCCCTCGTGCCGACTGCGGCCGACGGAGGGCACCCATCGCTCCGCCAGGACAAACTGGGAGACCAGGCAACAGTGAAACGCACGCGCACCCTCGCCCTGACCGCAGCACTGCTCGCTTCATCCGCCCCGCTCGGCCTCGCCACCATGGGAGCCGGTACGGCACACGCCGCAGCCCGCACCTACTTCGTCAGCCCCGGCGGCAACGACGGCAACTCGGGGACGTCCACCGGAGCTCCCTTCCGGACCCTCCAGAAGGCCGCGGACAGCGTCCAGCCGGGCGACACCGTCTCGATCATGAACGGAACGTACTCCGAGAGTTCCGCCGGGTCGAACGTGGTGACCATCAAGCGCTCCGGGCTCCCCGGAGCCCCCATAACCTTCACCGCCCATCCCGGCCACCGTCCGGTGGTCCACCCGGTGAAGGCGTGGAACGGCATCAGCATCCACGGCGCCTCCTACATCTCCATCAAGAATCTGGAGGTCAAGGGCAACAACGCAGCCCTCACCCTGGCCGGAGCAGAACGCGAATCGAAGAAGGGCGATCCCACCTACAACACGAACTGCATCTCCCTGGAGAGAAACCGGTCCACGGGATCGCTGTCGCACCACATCGAGGTGACCGGCAACGAGGTGCACGGCTGCGCCGGAGCCGGCATCTCGGCCATCGACTCCGACCACGTGACCATCTCCGGCAACCACGTGCATGGGACGTCCTGGTACGCGGTGTACGCGACAAGCGGCATCTCCGTCCTCACCCCGCGTGACGTGGGGGGCGGCGACCCCGGGACGTACAAGATCCGCATCACCGGAAACCGCGTCCATGACAACGAGAGCAAGATCAAGTGGGAGAAGTGCGGCTGCTACTCCGACGGCAACGGCATCATCATCGACACCCTCAAGGGCGACGCCGAACACCCTGCCTACAGCGGGCGCGTTCTGGTCGCCAACAACCTCTCGTACGACAACGGCGGCTCCGGCATCCACTCCTACAAGAGCCAGCACGTCGACATCGTCCACAACACGGCCTATGCGAACGGGCGCAGCACCCGCATGGACAGCTACGCCAACATCTTCGCGCATGACAGTACCGACGTGCGGCTGCTCAACAACATCGCGTACGGTCGGCCAGGGCAAGCCACGAACAGCAAGTCCCGCAATGTGGACGTCACCTACGACTACAACGTCTACTTCGGTGGCAAGGCCCCCGAGGTCCAGGGCCCGAACGATGTCATCGCCGATCCGAAGCTCACCAAGGCGGGCACCGGGGCGGACGCGGACTTCCGGCTGAGTACGGGATCCCCTGCCGCCGGCTCGGGCACACCGTTCGCCGCCGTCACCACGGACTTCACCGGAGCCTCCCGAGCCGCCGGCGCTCCCGACCGGGGAGCGTACGGCTTCGGCGCCAAGAGCAACGGCGTCCAAGCAGATGCCTCCACGACCGCTTCCCCCGGCCGGCAGAGCGACGCCACCGCCGGGAGTCCCCCCGTGAGCCCATCCGGCACGCAAGCGACCGACGCCACCGAAGGCGGCTCCGGACCGAAGCCTCACAGCGGAAGCGGTCCGCTCGCAGAGACGGGCGGCTCCGACCCGGTGCTCCCGCTCGGCATCGCAGCCGGGGTTCTCGCCCTCGGCGGCGGTCTTCTCTTCGCAGCGCGCCGCAAGCGCTCCTGATCCCTTCGCATCGCTCAGGGCCTCAGCTGTGGTGCCGGCCCGGTCCCCTCACCATGGGTCGGCACCACCGCCCGCTCGCCGACCGCAAGCCCCGCACTCCGGGGCCCGGACCGCCGAACGGGCTCGGGCCCCCGACAGACTGGGCCCCATGGCTGTGGCATTGCACCGGATCGAAGCGGCGGCACTCGCAGGTGAGCCGGTGGCCGACTCCCCGCGCGTTGCGTGGCGCAAACAGATGAGGCAGCGCGTGTTGGACGCCGCTCGCGACCTCACGTGCGAAGCCGGCTGGGACCAGGTCAGCCTCTCGGCCGTCGCCGCCCGCGCCGAGGTGTCACGTCCTTCGGTGTACAAGGAGTTCGGGAACCGCGCCGGGTTGGGCCGTGCGCTGGTGGTGGTCGAAACCCAGCAGTTTCTGGCGGGTGTGACCGATGCCTTCTATCCCGGCGTGCCCGATCCCCATGACTGCCTGCGGGCCGCCATCCTCCACGTGCTCGAAGAGGCCGACGGCCAGCCCCTCATCAGGGCCGTCATCGAAGCCGCCCGAAAGGGCTCCGACAGCCTCCTGCCCTATCTCACCGCCCGAGCAGACCCGGTCTTCGATGCCGGTCGAGCCCTCGTCCAGGGCTGGCTGGCCGCGCGGTATCCGCAACAGCAGACCGAGTCGGTGGAGCTGGCCGCGGACGTCATCGTCCGCATGACCATCAGCCATCTCATCCTGCCGTCCGACGAACCGCACCTCACCGCCCGAAGGGTGGCGACTGCCGCCCTGAGGCTGTTGCAGTAGGTCACCCTGTAACGGGACGGACCCGGTGTCACCCCGGACGCACGGGTCCCGATGTCCGCGACGAGGACGTCGCGGGCACGGACCCCCTCTACGGGATCGGGATCGGGATCGGGTGCGGGGGCGCGGCCGGCCCGGGACGTGGCGTGCCCTGGTTCCGGTGGCGCCTCCATTCGCGCGGTGTGGTGCCGTAGGCGTCCCGGAAACGGCGGGTGAAGTGGCTGGGACTGGTGAATCCGGAGCGTGCCGCCACGGCGGAAACGGGCAGGCCGGCGTTCTGCGGGGAGGCCAGCAGGCGGCAGGCCGCCTCAAGGCGCTCGGATATGACCCACTGTTCGAGTCGTATGCCGGCTTGTCCGAGTGTCGTGTACAGCTGTCGTTTCGAGATGCAGTGTGCGCGTGCGATGCGGTCCGGTGTGAGGTCGGGTTCGGTCAGATGGCGGCGGGTGTAGGCGAGGATCCGGTGCGCCAGGGAGTCGTCCATGGCGGCGCGGACCCGGCGGTCGTCGGCGGGGTGTGCGGCCGATGTCAGCAGGGCCCGGACCAGGTCGGTCGTGGCGTTGCCGAGAGCCGCGGCGCCGGGGTCCGCCTCCAGGAGCCCCGGGTCCCGGCGGAGGGAGCGCAGGTGTGCCAGGACCAGGTCGTGCAGGGGGCTCGCGCGCAGTCGTACGGAGGCCTGCACGACGGTGTCCACCGGCACGCCGAGGTGCTCCATGTCGATGGTGACCGCCCACGAGGCCCCGTCACCGGCCCAGCCGTATCGGCGGGGGGTGAGCTCGTGGAACACGCCGATGTCGTCCGGGCCCAGGACGTACCGCTCGCCCGCGTTCTCGGCCCGGTGGGTGCCCGAGGTCTGGAGCGAAACCGAGACCACGGGGCGGTCACGATGCCATCGCACGTGCTTCGCCGTCCGTCGGACCTCGAACCCCGTGCTGCGGACGTCGAAGAGGTCCAGCCCGCCGACCCGCCAGGTCTCGAACCGGGCACGGATACCCGATTCGGGTGATTCATGAACGATGTCGTTCGGTACCGATGCGTCGTTCATCGCGTGGTGGAACGCGTCCACCCGGTCCTCGGGCGGCAAGGTGTCCAGATCCATCAGCAGCACGAAGTCCCGCCTCCGTCAGGTCCGTTGAATGGTGGTGGCGTCATACTCGGGCAGGTGGGGACCGGCGTGCGCGGGTTCTGCACGCAGGGGCCAGATCCGTGCACCCAGAGGCGACCTGTCGCGCTCGATCGCGTCTAGTTTTCGGGATGGCTCCCGCAGTTGGCAGTGCGGGAGCCGTGTCCGGCGGCGCCCTCGCTGCCGAGGCGCGCCCGTTTCGAGTGAGAGGCCGGATGATGACCGACCAGAACCCCTTCACCCCCGTCACCCCGGTCCTGGAACCGGCCGCGGCCGAGTTCGCCCGGGCCACGGCCAATCCGCCGTTCCTCTTCCAGATCCCCCCGGGCGAGGGCCGCAAGGCCGTCGACGAGGTGCAGTCCGGCCCGGCCGACCTGCCCGCCGTGGACGAGGAGTGGGTCACCGTGCCCGGCGGCCCCACCGGTGAGGTGCGGGCCCGCATCGTGCGCCCTGCCGGGGCCGCGGGCACGCTCCCGGTCATCGTCTACATCCACGGCGCGGGCTGGGTGTTCGGCAACGCCCACACCCACGACCGCTTGGTGCGGGAACTCGCGGTCGGGGCCGGGGCGGCCGTGGTGTTCCCCGAGTACGACCTGGCGCCCGAGCACCGCTACCCGGTGGCGATCGAGCAGAACTGGACCGTGGGCCGCTGGATCGTCACCGACGGCGCCGCCCACGGTCTGGACGCCTCCCGGATCGCGGTGGCTGGCGACTCGGTCGGCGGGAACATGAGTGCCGCACTGACCCTGATGGCCAAGGAGCGCGGTGGCCTGCCGCTGCTCCAGCAGGTCCTCTTCTACCCGGTCACCGACGCCTCTTTCGACACCGGCTCCTACCACCAGTTCGCGGAGGGCTACTTCCTGCGCCGCGACGGCATGCAGTGGTTCTGGGACCAGTACACGACCGACGAGACCGAGCGGGCCCAGGTCACCGCCTCCCCCCTGCGAGCCGGCATCGAGCAGTTGGCCGGGCTGCCCCCGGCCCTGGTCATCACCGCCGAGGCCGATGTCCTTCGCGACGAGGGCGAGGCCTACGCCAACAAGCTGCGCGCCGCCGGAGTGCCCGTCACGGCCGTCCGCTTCCAGGGCATCATCCACGACTTCGTGATGCTCAACGCCTTGCGCGGCACCCACGCCGCCGAGGCGGCGATCGAGCTCGCCGTCGGCACGCTGCGGCGCGTACTGGCCGATGCCTGAGGCGATAGCCGAGCAGGCCGCCGGAGACGATCCGTACGGCGTCGGCCGACGCTTCGAGCCCGATCTGCGCAGGATGACCCGGATCAACCTGCGGCCGATCGCCTCCCCCATGCCGCTCGGCTTCTACACCGTGGCCATCGCCTCGGTGATCGTCGGGTGCTTCCAGCTGGGCCTCTTCGAGGAGGGTGCCCGACGGGCGGTGGGCCTGGCTGTCCTGCCCGCGTTCGTCCTGCAGCTCCTGGTGAGCTGGTTCGCGTTCGGCGCCCGCGACGTGGTGGCGGCCACGCTGATGGCCTGCTTCTCGGGCCTGTGGCTGGCCACCGCGCTGACCTTGGTGCTGGAGGCGCCGGGCAGCATGCGCGTACTGGGTGTCCTCAACGCCGTGTTCGCCGTGTTCGCCGTCCTGATGGCTTCGGTGGCCGGCCGCAAGCGGGCCCTGTGGCTCGTGCTGTGCACGGCCGTGCCCCGGTTCGCCGTGGCGGCGCTCGCCGGTCTCACCGGTGTGCCCTGGGTCGCCGCCGTCTCCGGGGTGCTGGGGCTGCTGCTCGCCGCCGTCGCCCTGTACACGGCGTTCGCGCTGATGCTGGAGGACATGCGGGGCGAGGAGGTCCTGCCCATCGGGCGCAGTGGCCCCGCTCACCACGCCGTCGAGGGCGACCTGGCCGTCCAGCTCCGCAACCTCGAACGCCAGGCCGGCGTACGGCGCACCCTCTGACTCGGCGTCCGCCACCTGTCCGGTCTTCGCACCAGGCCCTTGCACGCCGCAGCTTCCGACCTCCGGCGGCGTGACGCGTGGAAAGAGAGCACCATGACCAGCATGCCCGTCGGCGGGATCACACCCGCCCACGGTTCACCGGACGGGGGTTACGCCGACCTCGTCCTGCGCAACGGCAAGATACACACCCAGGACCCGGCCCGGCCGTCCGCGACTGCGTTCGCCGTGCGCGACAGCCGCATCACCGTCCTGGGCGACGACCATGACATCGCCGGATCCGTCGGACCCGGCACCCGGGTCGTCGACGCGCTGGGCCGCAGGGTGGTTCCCGGGCTCAACGACTCCCACCTCCATGTCATCCGCGGCGGTCTGAACTACGTACTGGAGCTGCGCTGGGACGGCGTGCCGTCGCTGCACCAGGCGCTGGCCATGCTCCGTGAGCAGGCCGGACGGACCCCGCGGGGCCAGTGGATCCGGGTGGTGGGCGGCTGGACCGCGGAGCAGTTCGCCGAACGCCGGATGCCGACGCCGGCCGAGCTGAACGCCGCCGCACCGGACACCCCCGTTTTCGTCCTGCACCTCTACCAGTCCGCGATCCTCAACCGCGCCGCCGTACGGGCCGCCGGTTTCACCCGGGACACCCCGGACCCGAAGGGCGGGCAGATCGTCCGGGATCGCGAAGGCCACCCCAACGGGCTGCTGCTCGCGGCGCCCAGCGCTCTCGTCCTGTACTCCACGCTGGCCGAAGCACCCGCCCTCGACGATGCCGGCAAGAAGGTCTCCACCCGGCACTTCCTGCGCGAGCTGAACCGGTTCGGCCTGACCTCCGCCGTGGACGCCGCGGGCGGGTTCCAGAACTTCCCCGAGAACTACGCCACCGTGACCGAACTGGCCCGGGCCGGCGAGCTCAGCGTCCGGATCGGCTATCACCTCTTCCCGCAGACAGCGGGTCAGGAGCTGGCCGATTTGCGCCGCTGGACCGAGACCGTCCGCCCCGGCGACGGGGACTCCTGGCTGCGGCTCAACGGCGCAGGCGAGAACCTGATCTGGGCGGCCGCCGACTTCGAGAACTTCTCGGAGCCGCGGCCGGAGCTCGCCGACGGCTACGAGGGCGAGTTCGAGCAGGCGGTCCGGTTGTTGTCCGAGCACGGCTGGGGCTTCCGACTGCACGCCACCTACGACGAGACCATCCGCCGGGACCTGGCCGTCTTCGAGAAACTCGCCGCCGAAGGGCTGTTTCCGGCGGGTGGCCGCTGGCTGTTCGACCATGCCGAGACGGTCTCCCCGGACAGCCTGGAGCGGATCGCCGCCCTCGGCGGAGGCATCTCGGTCCAGAACCGGATGTCCTTCCAGGGCCGTGCCTTCGCCGAACGGTACGGCGCTCAGGCCGCCGGCACGGCCCCGCCGATCGCGGACATGCTGCGCGCCGGAATCCCCCTCGCAGCGGGCACCGACGCCACCCGCGTCTCCTCCTACAACCCGTGGGTGGCACTGCACTGGCTGGTCACCGGCCGCACCGTGGGCAACCTGGCCCTGCGCCCCGCCGAGCAGCTGCTGTCCCGCGAACGGGCCCTGGAGCTGTACACGGTCGGCGGGGCGCGGCTCACCGGGGAGGAGGCGGACAAGGGAGTCCTCGCAGAGGGACGCTTCGCGGATTTCGCGGTCCTCTCGCACGACTATCTGACCGTCTCCGCTGCCGACATCCCGCACATCGAGTCCGTCCTGACGGTGGCCGGCGGGCGGATCGTGTACGCCGCGGACACCTACGAGGGTCTGGACGAGGCACTGCCTCCCATCGGCCCGGCCTGGAGCCCGGTCGGCCACTACGGCGGCTACCAGGCCACGCCTGCGCCCTCGACGGCCGGTGCCTGCCAGGCCGACGTGCTGGCGGAGGCCGCCGCCGAATCCGAACGGCACCGCCAGTGGCGCGTCGCCCGCGGTGCCGCTCCACAGGAGCCGTCGCCGGCCTTCGACCCCTGCTTCGGGCTCTGACCCGACGCCATCCTCTTTCTGCCTGCCCTCCCGGCACCCCGCGCTGCCCTCCCCCGGCACCCCGCGTGCCGATCACCATCGGAAGGAAAAACCTGATGACCGACTTCGTACTCGACCTCAACACCGTCCACGCCGCGCCCAGCCCGGACCTGCTGACCCCCGACAACGCGATGATGCTCTTCGTCGACCACCAGCCGCAGATGTTCTTCGGCGCCGCCAGCAGCGACCGGGTCGCGGTCGTCAACGCCACCGTCGGCCTGGCCAAGGCCGCCAGGGTCTTCGACGTCCCCGTCGTGCTGTCCACGGTCGCGGCCGAGTCGTTCTCCGGGCCGATCCTGCCGCAGCTGCGCGAGGTCTTCCCCCAGCACGAGATAGTCGACCGCACCTCCATGAACGCCTGGGAGGACACCGCGCTGGTCGAGGCCGTGAAGGCCACCGGCCGCAGCAAGATCATCCTGTCCGGGCTGTGGACCGAGGTCTGCCTGGTCCTGCCCGCCCTTTCCGCCCTCAACCAGGGCTACGAGGTCTACGTCGTCGCCGACGCCTCCGCCGGCGTGACCCCCGCCGCCCACGAGCACGCCATGCAGCGGATGACGGCCGCAGGCGCCGTGCCCGTCACCTGGCTCCAGGTCCTGCTGGAGCTCCAGCGCGACTGGGCCCGCACGGAGACCTATGCCGCGACCACCGACGTCGTCAAGGAGCACGGCGGCGCCTACGGGCTGGGCGTCGTCTACGCCCACACCATGGTCGACCCGCACGCGGCCGGCTGAGCGACGGGACCGACACCATGGACACCGGTCTGCTGATCCTGCGCCTGCTGGCGGGCCTGCTGATCGCCGGACACGGCGTGCAGAAGGTCAGCTTCCGACTGGGCGGCAGCGGGCTGGCGGGCGGTATCGAGGAGTTCCGGCACGACGGCTTCCGCGGCGGGGCACTCACCGCCCTCGCCGCGGGAGCCGGCCAGATCGGCTCCGGCCTCCTGCTCGCCGCCGGAGCCCTGACCCCGCTCGCCGCCGCCGGGGCGATCGGCGTGATGACCGTCGCCCTCACCGTGAAGTGGCCCAACGGCCTGTGGGTGCAGAAGGACGGCTACGAGTACCCGCTCGTCCTGATCACCCTCGCCGCGGCCCTCGCCCTCACCGGGCCCGGGCGTTTCTCCGCCGACCGGGCCCTGGGCCTGCTGCCCTGGCCCGCGTGGTCCGCGGTGGCCGCCGTCGCCGCCGGCTCGGCCGCCGCACTGGCCACCCGGGCCCTGCTGCACCGGCCCGCCGCCGAATCCCCCACCGGAGGAATCCGTCCCCGATGACCACTCGCCCCGCCCCCTCAAGACGCACAACCCTGCCCGCAGCGGTCGCGGGCGCCGCCGCACCGACCGTCGTCCGGCCCGACCGCTTCCACGAGGCCTGCGCCCAGGACGCACCGCGCTCCGTCACCCGCGTCCTCGCCGCGGGACAGCGCCCGCTCGACGCATCCGCCTTCAGCCGCCGTTGCACCGCCGCCGCCTGGCGCACCCTTCCCTCCTGGGTCGTGGTCACCGGCCAGGACCGGGGAATCGTGCCGGAACGCCCGCGCCTCCGGGCCCGCCGGGCGGGTTCGCATACGACCGAGGCGTCCGCCTCCCACCTGCCGGTGCACAGCCGGCCCCATGCCGTCGCCCCGCTGGTCCGGGCCGCTGCCCGCACCGCCCTGAAACCCCCCGTAGCCCCCTGAGAGGAGCGCCCCATGAGCAGCAGCACCCCTTCGCCCGACGCCTCGTACGCGCGAGACCTGGCGCAGATCGATGCCGCGAACGCCACCGGCCGGATCCCCGTCGTCTTCATCCACGGCCTGTGGCTTCTGCCCACCAGCTGGGAGCGATGGGCCGCTGTCTTCGAGGAGGCCGGCTTCGCCCCCGTCCTGCCCGGCTGGCCCGACGATCCCGAGAGCGTCGCAGAGGCCCACGCCCACCCGGAGGTCTTCGCCGGCAAGAGCGTCGGACAGGTCGCCGACCACTTCTGCGACCTGATCGGCAGACTGGACCGGACACCGGTCGTGATCGGCCACTCCTTCGGCGGCCTCATCACCCAGATCACCGCCGGACGCGGCCTGTCCCGGGCATCCGTCGCCATCGACCCGGCCCCTTTCCGGGGCGTTCTGCCCCTGCCGCTGTCCGCCCTGCGCGCCGCGAGCGCTGTCCTCGGCAACCCGGCCAACTACCACCGGGCCGTACCGCTGACCTACGAGCAGTTCCGCTACTCCTTCGCCAACGCCGTGAGCGAGGAGGAGGCCCGCGAGCTGTACGACACCTACGCCGTCCCCGCCCCGGGCGAGCCCCTGTTCCAGGCCGCCGCCGCCAACCTCAACCCGTGGACCGAGGCGGCGGTGGACACCACCGCAGCCGGCCGCGGCCCGCTCCTGATCATCTCCGGGGAGAAGGACCACACCGTTCCCTGGGCCATCGCCAACGCTTCCTACAAGAAGCAGGTCCACAACACGCACGCGGTCACCGAGATCACCGAGATCCCCGGCCGCGGCCACTCCCTCACCATCGACCACGGCTGGCGCGAGGTGGCCGAAACCGCCCTCGCCTTCGTCCGGCGGTTCGCCGACCCCACTGCCTGAGCCGTACCCGGCTCGAGCCGGGGCGGGCACAGGTGGTGCCCGCCCCCGCTGCGACACACGGAGTTGGTCTCGCTCTACTACTGGGCCAAGCGCATCCGGCGGGCGGGCACCACCCCCGGGGCCCGGCCCCGGGCCCGGGGGGGTGGTGCTGTCAGGAGGCGGTCGGCAGGGGATCCCGGGCCGCTGCGCAGGAGTCACGCCAGGCCCGCGGCGGCATCCCGTACCGCTCGCGGAACACCCGGCTGAAGTGGCTCGCGCTGACGAATCCCCAGCGCCGGGCCACGAGGGCGACCGTGTCCCGCCGGCCGGGCAGGGCGAGTTCCCTGGCGGCCTCCTCCAGCCGGCGCTCCCTGATCCAGCCGCCGACCGTCGTGCCTCCTTGCGAGAACAGCCAGTGCACGTGGCGGACCGAGATGTGGTGTGCGGCGGCGATCGAACCGGGTGAGAGGTGCGGGTCCGCCAGGTGCAGGGCGATGTGGGTACGGATCCGTGCCGCCAGATCCCCGACGGCCGCCGTTGCGCTGTGGGCTCCCCCGTGCTTGGGGCTCCCGGGTTCCGGGCTCCCGGAGTCCGCCCGTGCCAGGGTGCCGGGGCCGGCTGACGCCCGGGGCCCTTGCGCGGGACGGCGACCGGCCGGGGGTTCGGTGATGAGCGTGGCCAGCATGTCGGTGACATGCCCGGCCAGGCGGTCCCCGATGCCGGCGCACGACTGCGGCGAGGCTCGGGCGACAGCGGCAAGGAACGGGGACACCACGGCTCGCAGACCTGCCGAGGGGCGCAGCGGGGCCGCGAACAGGGCCGACAGGTCGGCCTGCGGCACGCGGAGCACGAGCTGCGGGAGCCTGAGCAGGTGCACCCGTGACGGCTCCGGGAACGTGAGCGTGAGCCCGCCGTAGGGGGCGAAGAGGGCGATGTCGCCCGGTGTCAGGCGCATCCGGCTTCCGTTCTGCGACAGCAGCCCGGTGCCCGATGCCTGGACGAGTGCGAAGACGTACCTGCCGTCGCCACGGGCCGCCGTCCTGCCGGCGACCCGGATCCGGTGCGGTGCGGCGTCGAGCGTGCAGGTCCGTACGTACCCGCAGTCGCCGAAGGAGATCTCGCCGGTGAACTGCTCCTGGTCTTCGAGATGGACCTCCACCGGCCCGAGGAGGCCTCCCACCGCCTCGGCCCACAGCGCCGTGCGGTCTGCCTCCGCCCCGGACGCGGATCGGAAGCCCGGGGAGGGTGCCCTCGACGGGAAAGCACGCCGCCCCTGCGGCAGGTGCTTCGGGTCCAGTGCCTCCCGGGGGCGCGCGACAGGGGGTGTGACGACTGCGGCTGCGTTCACGTGCATGCCGGGAGCCTGCCGGGGAGGCGGCCGCATCGAATCCTGGAAACCCCCCAGTCGTGCGCGGGCCTGGCGACCCGCACCCCGATGCAAGGTCGCTATCGTCACTTCCATGATCTTGAAAGGCCGGCGGTCGGAACAGGCTCTGCTGCAGGAGCTGTTGGACGGCGCCCGCGCAGGAATGAGCGGGGCGCTGGTGCTTCGGGGTGACGCGGGCCTGGGCAAGACCGCCCTGCTGGACCACGCGGTGGCGTCCGCCACAGGCATGCGCGTTTCCCAGGTGGCAGGCATCGAGGCCGAGCAGGAACTCGGCTTCGCAGCCGTGCACCGCGTACTGCGGCCTCTCCTCGGCCGCCGGGCGGACCTGCCCGAACCCCAGCGCGCCGCGCTCGAAACCGCTCTCGGCATGGTCGGCGGCCCGCCCCCCGACCGGTTCCTGGTGGGGCTCGCCGTGCTCACACTGCTGGCACAGTCCGCACGTGAGCAGCCGCTGCTGCTGGTCTGCGACGACGCCCAGTGGGTGGACCGCGAGTCGCTCGATGTCCTCGCCTTCGTGGCCCGCCGCCTCCACGCCGACGGCATCGTCGCCCTCTTCGCCGTACGCGACGAGGCAGGCACCCTGCCGGCCCTGGCGGGACTGCCGGGCCTCCGGCTCGGCCGGCTGCCGCAGACCGACGCCCTGGCCCTGCTCATGGACCACATCGGCGGGACTCCCGTCGACCAGGTGGTGATCGACCGGATCATGGCCGCGGCCGCAGGAAATCCCTTGGCCCTGCGTGAGCTTTCCCGGGGACCCGCTCCGGTCGGACCGGACTTCGGTGAGCCGCCGGCCATCGGACCCCGGCTGGAGGCCCGGTTCCTCCTGCGGGTGCGTGACCTGCCCGCCTCGTCCCGCACGGCGCTGCTGGCACTGGCCGCCGACGCCACGGGTGATCGGCACCTGGTCCGGAGAGCCGTCCGCCACCTGCTGGGATCCGACGGCGAGGCCACGACCGAAGCCTTCGAGCAGCTCGAACGAGAAGAGCTCCTGACCCGCCCGCCGGTACCGGGTACCTCCCCGTTCCGCCACCCGCTGATCCGTTCGGCTGTCTACGGCGGCGCATCGCGGGCCGACCGCCGTGCGGTGCACGCCGCCCTCGCCGCCGTGACCGATGCACGCACCGACCCCGACCGGCACGCCTGGCATACGGCCGCCGCCACCGACGGCCCCGACGAAGCCGTGGCCACCGCCCTCCACCACGGCGCCGAACGGGCCAGGAACACCGGCGGATACCTGGCCCAGGCCTCCTTCCTCCACCGCGCGGCAGAACTCACCGAGGACCCCGCCCGGCGCGCTGCCCGGCTGCTGGAGGCATGCGCGGCCGCGCTCACCGCCGGGGCTCCGCACCGAACCGAAGAACTGCTACGGCTCCTGCCCGCCTCGGACCCTGGGGCTCCCCTCCTCGGCGCCCACGCAGACCGACTGCGCGGGCTGGCCCGCCTGATGCTGGGGCGGGACGGAGCCGTACGCCTCCTTCTCGACGCCGCCCTCACCCTGGCGCGGCACGAACCGGAGGCGGGACGCGACGTATTCCTGGAAGCCGTGGATGCCGCGATGGTCGTCCCACGGACCGCCGACGCGACAGCCCTTGAGGTCGCCACCGCCGCACTGGCGACCCGCGCCCGTCACGCGGAAGCGACGGACGTGGACGCCACGGTGCCGGACCTGCTCCTGACCGGTCACGCCCGCCTGGTCGCGGCAAGCCACCCGCAGGCCGCGCCGTCCCTCCGAGCCGCACTGGCGGCGATGAGACGGCCCGGAGCGGAGGAAAGCGGAGCGGCCCGCTGGACCCTGCTCGGGATGATCGCCGCGGTCGAGATGTGGGACATCGACACCCTCGGGGAGTGCGGCAGGCGCTACGCGGACGCCGCACGCCGCCACGGAGCCCTGCGCATGCTCCAGATCAGCGCCCACGCCAACGCGACCTCGGAGGTCTTCCGCGGCAACCTGGCCACTGCCGCGTCGCACTTCGCGGAATTCAAGGACATCGCCGACGCGACCGGTGCCGACCCCCGCCACTCCCACCCCACCGACGCCATGCTGCACGCCTGGCGCGGTGACGAGGCCGCAACCCTGTCGGCCGTGCAGGCACAGCGGGAGCTGTACCCCGAACTGCCGGGCGGGATACAGGTGCAACTGTCCCGCGCGGCGTCGGTCGTTCTGGAGCTGGGCCACCGCAGGTATCCGCAGGCCCAGGCCGCCGCCCAGGAAGTCCTCGACGATCCGCCGCCGCACTGCGGCGGACTGAGCCTTCCCGGCCTGGTCGAGGCCGCCGTCCGCAACGACGATCCCGCGGTCGCCCGGCGGGCCCTGCGCACGCTCGCCGAGCGGGCCACCGCCAGCGGCACCCCCTGGGCCCTCGGTCTGCTGGCCCGCAGCCGCGCCCTCCTCGCCCACGACTCCCAGGCAGAGGACCACTTCCAGGAGGCGATCGCTCTGCTCGCACCGACCCCGCTGCGCACCGAAAGAGCGCACGCGGATCTCCTGTACGGGGAATGGTTGCGCCGACAGCGCCGCAAACGCGACGCCCGGACACGGCTGCGGCTCGCCCACGAACAGTTCACCTCCATGGGTGCGAGCGCCTTCGCCGAGCGCGCCCGGCTCGAACTCCTCGCCACCGGCGCGCACGCCCGCGCCAGGGGAGCCGGCACGGATCACCAGCTCACGCCACAGGAGTCCCGGATCGCACGGATGGCCGCTCACGGCGCCACCAACCAGGAGATCGCCACCAACGTGTTCATCAGCGCCAGCACCGTCGAATACCACCTCGCCAAAGCCTTCCGGAAGCTCGGCGTCACGTCCCGCCGCCAGCTTCCCGCAGCGCTCCAGCAGCCTCCGCTCCGACCCCGCAGCACCGGTATCCGGCCCCGCCAGGAGCCGTGAGGCACCTGGTCCTGTGATGTTGGATGGCCGCATGGCGAGACGCAAGAAGGAGAAGAAGTATCGGCCCCATTGGGGCATCCCGAAGGGGATCGTGCTGTTGGCGACGCCAGAGGGCTGGCGCCACAGCGTCCTCACCGCGGAAGGCGGCATGCTCTGCGGGCGTCTGGACGTGCCGATCGACACCGACCCACAAGACGCGCGGGCCGCGGCGGCCCGGATGGTGACGGAACTCGCGCGAGACTTCCACGACACCGACGTCGAGGTGAGCTGGGATCCCCCTCGGGAGCCCTGGTCCTGGACCGCTCAGGTATCCCTCGCCGCCGCGATCAGCTGACATGCGCGGCGATGGTCCGTGCGCACTCCATCGACTCGGCATGCGTGGTGTCCACCTCCAGGTCATAGACCATGCCCCGGTGGACCACGTCCGCCTGGGACGCCGCCATGCCGATGACCCGATCGCCTCGTGCGACCTCACGGCCTGCGGCAACGGCGCTGTCGCACCGGACACCGACCCACAGCACCCGCAGTTCTCCCAAAGCCTTCAGCCATCGCTTCTGCGAGTCCGCTCCGCCGAGGAAGACCTCATCCACGATGACTCGGGCACCCGCACGGGCCATCGCGGCGACCCCCTCGATCCATGCCGCTTCCAGCGTCCGGAACTCCGGCCCGACGATCACCTGTCCATCCGGCGCGAACTCGATCCCGGCATCCGATGCCTGCATGGACGCGGGCATCGCCTCGACCAGCGTGTCCGTCCCCAGGGCCAGCCACGGATCCGGCAGGACTGCCTGCAGACACCGAACGATCCCGGACTTCCCCGAGCTGGAACCGCCATTGAGAACGATCACCTCAGTCATCACCGCGCCACAGTAGAGGCACCGCCGCAACGCCCGAAACGGATTTCCGCGCCCGCTGCCCCAGCGGCCGCCCGAGTCGGGTGCGGCCTGGTGTTCCGGGGCTTCGGCGTCGTCGGTCGGCTGCACGGAGAGCTTCATCTGACAGTCCGGGCCCGGTGTACCGGCCCCGGAAGGGGTGGTCGTGGTGGTGCCGGGGTCGGTTCGTGCGTCGAGTGACCAGCGACCGGCGCACCTCGTCCGCGACGCCGTGGCCCACGACGGTGTCCCGGGTGTCGGCAGTGCCGCTGGGTCAGGCGGGGTCGCGGCCCAGGGTGGCGGCGTGCCGGTAGTACGCGTAGAGCCCGTCGAAGACGGGGCCTGCGACGGCCATGGTGCGGGTGTCGTCGCCGGTCATGGACAGGCCTCGCAGGACGACGTCGAGGCCGGGGGCTTCGGGGGCGTCGAAGCGTTCGTCCTCGATGTCGGCCTCGTGAACGATCTGCGCGATGCGCCGCAGAGCGGGGTCCTCGGTGAGGTGGTGGACGCGCAGGATGGTCTCGAAGCTGCAGTCGCCGTGGTGGTGGCCGAGTTCGGCGCCGCGCATGTCGAAGGGGGTGGCGTCGGCGGGGACGTGGGCGGGGTCGGTGACGTAGACGAACTCGGCGTCGGAGTCGATGAAGCGGCCGATCAGCCACGCGCAGGCGGCTCGGTCGATGTGGATGCCGGCGCGGGTGGCCCACTTCATGGGGTGCTCTCTTTCCTGGTGTTGGCGGGGTGCAGGGCGTTGACGGCTTGCTCTGCTGCGTGCCGGTCGGGTGGGGGGAAGTAGTCGCGGCGCTGGATGCGTCGCAGTTCGGCGCGCAGCCTGGTCAGCGCGCGCCGCCTTCCGAGGTCGTCCGTCTCGCCGGCGGCTTCGGCCTCGGAGCGCACCTGCTGGTATTCGGCGGCGCGGGCCTGTGTGAGGGCGTCGATGAGCTGCTGTTCGTCTCCGGCTGCGGCCGGGTGGGCGATCCACACCGTGGCGGTGCCGCCGAAGTCGGTGACTTCCTCGGCGATCCAGTCCAGTTGCTCGCGGGTACGGGCGTCGGCGGGCAGGGCGACGAGGCCGTCGCTGATCTGTGCGACGCCCATCCGCTTGAGTTTGCGCCACACGGTGATGCGCGGGGTGGAGGGCTCCCGGGGCAGGCGGTAGGAGAGCAGCACCCACTGCCTCTCGGCGCCCGGGCCACTCATGTGCGGGTTCCCCACCGGCCTGTTCCTGCTGTGGCCCAAGGCTGCAACACGATGTTCACGTCCATCCCCCAAGACCTCTCTACCGGCGCCCCAGCATGTGATGTAACCATGGTTGCACAGCAGTCCGTGGGGTGGTGGCGACGGCCTTTCTCCTCCCGGCCGCCCGTCCCCGACGGGGCCTGACCAGGACGAGGAGGAGTGCCATGACCGCCACCGACCAGCCGTCCGGCCTTCGGGCACGGGCCGACCGCGCCGCCCGCGGCGGGGAGGTGATCCCGCTGCGGCAGGCGACCCGGACATGGTTTGCGATCTCGTGGCAGACGTTCGGCGGTCCGGCCGGGCAGATTGCGGTGATGCAGCGGGCGTTGGTGGAGGACAAGCGGTGGATCGGCCAGCAGCGGTTCAACCACGCGCTGAGCTACTGCATGCTCCTACCCGGCCCGGAGGCCCAGCAGTTGGCGATCTACACCGGTTGGCTCCTCAACGGCACCCGCGGCGGTCTGATCGCCGGCGGCCTGTTCGTCCTGCCCGGTGTGCTCGCCCTGCTGGCCCTGTCCGCCCTGTACGTCGCCTTCGGCTCGACAGCCGCCGTCACCGGCGTCTTCGCGGGGCTGGCCCCCGCGGTCGTGGCGATCGTCGTCCAGGCCGTCTCCCGGGTCGCCCGGCGCTCGTTGACCCACCCTCTGCTGATCGCCCTGGCCGCGGCATCGTTCGCCGCCCTGGCCCTGTTCTCCGTACCCTTCCCCGCGGTCATCGCCGCAGCCGCCCTCGCCGGCTGGCTCATCGGCCGGTTCAAGCCCGAGACGCTGAAGCCTTCGGGCGGGCACGGCGCCGGTGACGGGCCCGCGCCGCTGATTCCCGACGACGCTCTCCACCACGAGCAGCCCAGCCGCCGCCGCACCTGGCGCATCCTCGCCCTGGGCCTGCTCCTGTGGGCGGTACCCGTGGTCGCCGTCGCCGCACTGACCGGCGCGGGCAGCGTGTTCACCACGCAGGGCGTGTTCTTCTCCGGTACGGCCCTGGTGACGTTCGGCGGCGCCTACGC
Source organism: Streptomyces amritsarensis (assembly GCF_001953875.1). Taxonomy (GTDB): domain Bacteria; phylum Actinomycetota; class Actinomycetes; order Streptomycetales; family Streptomycetaceae; genus Streptomyces; species Streptomyces amritsarensis. The sequence goes on along the minus strand of NZ_MQUR01000049.1, from coordinate 32,714 downwards.
GGTGCTGGCCTACGTCGCCCAGCAGGCCGTGCAGACCTACGGCTGGCTCAGCCCCAAGGAGATGGTCAGCGGCCTGGCCCTGGCCGAGACCACCCCCGGTCCGCTGATCATGGTGGTCCAGTTCGTCGCCTTCCTCGGCGCCTACCGCGACCCCGGGGCCCTCGACCCGTGGGCTGCGGCTCTCCTCGGCGCGCTGCTCACCACCTGGGTGACGTTCGTGCCCTGCTTCCTGTTCATCTTCCTCGGCGCCCCCTACATCGAGCGTCTGCGCGGCAACCGCCGCGTCTCCGCCGCCCTGACCGGCATCACCGCCGCGGTCGTCGGCGTCATCGCCAACCTCGCCCTCTACTTCGCCGAACACGCCCTCTTCACAGACGTGGACGAGAAGGCCCTCGGTCCCGTCACCCTCGCCCTGCCCGACCTCGCCACGCTGCGCCCCACGGCCCTCGCGATCACGGTGATCGCCGCGCTGCTGGTCTTCACGTTCCGGTGGAGTGTGCTGCGCACGCTCGGTGTCTGCGCGGCCCTCGGCCTGGGCGCTGCCCTGGTGGGGCTGCCCGGCATCTGACCCTCCGGCCGGGGCGGAATGCTGCCATCCCCTCCGCGGGGCCGGGAGGGGCTCAACGAGCGAGCAGCATGCGCGGCGTGACCCTCCGTGCCGCACATCCTCGTACGGCGGCGGCCGGCCGGTTCGGGTGGGCGGAGCGGGAGCCGTGATCGTCGGCCGAGGTGCCGGTCACCGATCGGCCCCGGTTCAGGGGTGGGCGCGCGAGAGTCGGGCGATGTCGTCGAGGAGGGCGGTGGTGCCGTCGTGGTCCTGGAGTTTGCGGGCCCAGTGCTGTGTGCGTTGCCGGTAGCGGGGGTTGGCCAGCAGCTCTTCCAGTGCGGTGGTGAGGCGGTGTTCGTCGAGTTGCCGGACGGGGAGGGCGGTGGGCGTGAGTCCGAGCGTTTTCAGACGGGTTGCCCAAAAGGGCTGGTCGTATGTCACGGGGACGGGCACGGCGGGCGTGCCGGCTTCGAGGCAGGCGTGGAGGGTGCCGGGGCCCGCGTGGTGGACGGCGGCCCGCATGCGGGGGAAGAGCCAGGTGTGCGGGCAGGCACCCACGGTGATCAGGTCCTCTTGCCGACTGTTCAGTTGTGCCCAGCCGCTTTGGACGACGGCACGGATGCGCAGCCGTCTCACGGTGCGGGTGATGGCCAGCAGCAGGCGGTCGGCGTCGAAGTCGCTCATGCTTCCGAAGCCGAAGTACACCGGCGGGGGGCCCGCGGCCAGGAAGTCCTCGAGAAGTGGGTCGGGGGTCCAGCCGGGTTCTGTCGCGGGCCGCCAGTGGCCGACGGCTCGGTGACGGGGGTGGCGCAGTGCGGGGAGCGGGGTCAGGCCCGGGTTGATGCCGTAGCGGATGGGCTCCGTGCCGTGGAAGGCGGCCAGACGGGTTGTGAGGCGGGTGGCGAGGCCGAGTTCGCGGTGGAGAAGAGCGACGGCCGGCTGATACAGGGGGCTGAGGGCGAGCCGGGCAGCCACGTCGGCGAGCGTGTATCGGCAGGCGGAGGCCGGGCCGAGGAGCCGGGGCAGCATCATGGCGTGGGTGACGGTGTAGAGGCCCACGCACGGTACGCGCAGCCCGCGGGCGAGAACGGCCGCCTGGGGGTGGAGCAGCGGGTGGGCGAGGACGAGGTCCAGGGGCTTCTCCGCTTCGGCGAGCATTCCCTGAGCGGCGATCACGGCCATGTCCTGGGCGTTGCCGATGCGGGCGCGGCGGGACGGGGAACGGCCGATGGCGTCTTCGTGGTCGTCCAGCGGGAGGGCGTGCACGTCCAGGTGGTGCGCACGGAAGAGGGGGGCGTAGCGGCTGGACGTGAGGACGGTGAGGTGGTGGCCTGCGCTCCGGAGGGCGGTGGCGATTCCCGTGTAGGGAGCGATGTCGCCGGTGCTGCCCCAGGTGGCCAGCAGGATGCGCCGGGGGTGGGGGGAGGGGTTCATGGCGGGCGGCGTGGGGTCCATTGGTCCATTGCGCAGGGTCGTCAGGGCAGGACTTCGGTGGTGCAGCCGCGGAGGGCGGTGGGGTCCGAACGGAGGAAGCGGGTGATGAGGGTGGCGAAATCGGCGTCGCGTTCCATGTGGAGGAGGTGGTCGCAGTTGTCGAAGACGGCGAATGTGGCGCCGCGGATGGTGGCGGCGACGGCCCGGTTGTCGGCGACCGTGGTGGTGGTGTCGTAGGCGCCGACGCCGACGAGGGCGGGGACTCCGCTGATGCCGCCGTATGGAAGGGGTTGTTGCAGCAGGAGGGCTCCCCGGTCGCGGATGTAGGCCTTGAGGGGGTCGTGGGGTGCGGCCAGGAGGTGCTGCAGCAGGACTTTGGCTGCGGCCCGCATGAGCAGGTCGTGGGCGGCGGCCGCTGGATTGGTCAGCAGGGCGACAAGCCGTTCGGCCTGGTGGGTGCGTGCCTGCGCGGCGGGGTCGGTCCGGTGGAGGTGGTGGAGCCCCTCCTGGATGAGGGCTGTGAGGCGGGGTCCGGGCTTCGGTGATGCTCCGAAGAGCATCAGGTGCGAGGTCCGCCCGGGATGCCGTTGGGCGAGGCGGTAGGCCACCGGGTAGCCGGAGGACACCCCGAGGACGGCTGTCTGCGCCACCCCGAGCTGGTCAAGGGTGCGGACGGCGGCGTCGGTGAGGTCGTTCCAGTCGAGGTGGGGGGCGCCGCGTGGGCGGGCGGGCGGCAGTTCGGGGATGAGGACGGGGTGGTGGGGCGCCAGGCGCTGCTCGAGGCGGGCCCAGGAGTGGCGGGTTTGCAGGCCCCCGCCCAGGACGAGCAGCGCTGGGCCGGTGGGGACTGCGCAGGGCGTGAGGGTTCGGCAGGAGAACGCCGTGGTGCGCCAGAGGATCTGTTCGTCGCGGGCCTGGAACGGGGCGGCGCTGGTGTGGACCGGGCTTGCGTTCACGCCCGGGTGGCCAGCTGTGTTTCGATGAAGGCGGCCAGGTCTGCGACGGTGGACTGGGCCGTCAGGGCGGTTTCGGTGATGACGAGGTGGTGATCGTCCTCGAGGATCATGGCGAGGACGGCGGCGGCCATGGAGTCGACGCCCGCTTCCTGGAGCGTGGCGGTGGGGGTGACCGGGCCGGGCGGCAGGCCCGCCTTCGTGGTGAGGATGTCGATGACGGTGGCCAGGACGTCGTCGTTCACGGTGTGGTCTCCTTCTGGTATGCGGTGAGGGAGGCAACGCAGGGCCACAGGGCGGTTGTGGCGGCCCAGGACAGGCCGCTGCCGAATGCCGTGAGCAGCAGCCGGTTTCCCTGCGCGAGGAGGCCTTGCGCGGCGGCCTCGGCCAGCAGGATGGGTACGGAAGCCGCTGCGGTGTTGCCGACCCGGTGGATGTTGGACGGCATGCGTTCCCGGGGGAAGGGGAGGGCTGCCGCCAGGGCGGTGCTGATGGTGGCGTTCGCCTGGTGGGTGATCAGGAGGTCGACGTCGTCCAGTGTCCAGCCGGCCGCCTCGGCTGCCTCGGTGGCGGCCGATTTCATGCGGCGTACGGCGTTGCGCAGAACCTCCGGGCCGCGCAGGTGCAGGAACAGGTCCGCGTCTCCGCGTCCAGGAGCCGGAACCCGCTGGCGTGATCCGCCGGCGGGAATGGCGATGGCGTCGGCGAGGGTGCCGTCGCTCCCCCATGCCGTGGGCCCGAACGTGCTGTCCTCACCCTGCTCCGCCCGACGCACGACGGCTGCTCCGGCACCGTCTCCGAAGATCGGGGCGGTGCTGGGGTCGGCCGGGTTGACCATGGTCGAGGCGCTCTCCGCGCCGACGACGAGAACGGTGCCGGCTGATGTGGCGAGCAGCCCGCGGGCCAGTTGCAGGGCATAGAGGAATCCCGAGCACCCGGCGTTGATGTCGAAGGCGGGGATGCCGGTCAGTCCCAGGCGGCTGGCCACCTCGGGTGCGCCCGCGGGGCAGAGCCGGTCGGGGGTGGTGGTGGCGAGAATGAGCGTATCGACCGCGTTCACGGCCGCGGCGTGCATCGCCAGCCTGGCCGCCTCGGCGGCGAGGTGGACGGTGGCGGCGCCCTGACTGATGCGGTGTCGGCTGACGACGCCGATGCGCCGGCGGACGAAGCTGTCCATCTCGGTGTTCATCAGGTCTGTGTTGGCCACCACGGTCGGGGGCAGCCAGCACCCCAGACCGGCCAGGACCATGCCTGTCATCGCCCCGTCCTCTCCCTGGTCTCGTGCATGCGAACGGCGCCGGCCCCGGCTCTGCGGGGTCAGGCCCGGAGGGAGGCGCCGGCGAGCGGAGTGAGGTAGTCCATGCCCGCCACGGGGCGGCCCGTGAAGAAGCGCATCACCAGGTCGCTGGCTTCCTCACGCCGCTGCATGAACACCCAGTGGTCGGCTTCGCCGATGGCCGCGAACGCGCAGTCCTCGATGGTCTGGGAGAACTCGTACTGCTCGCGGGCGGAACTGATGGTGTCGTGCTCCCCGCAGAACACCAGCGTCGGTACTCCCGCGAGTCCGCCGACCGGGTCGAGGTTCTCCAGGACCGAGCGTTCCATGGTGCGGAAGCCGTGGGCGCTGGCCGTGACGGCGCGCAGCGTCATGCGTTTGACCAACTGTCGTACGACGTCACGGTTGCGGATGACGGCGCCGGTGTCGCAGCACAGGAACATCTCCGTCAGCACCTCGACGAATCCGTTGGGATCTCCCTCGAGCATGCGTTGTGCGCCCCGCATCCACAGGTCGATCAGCTTCTCGCTGATACGGACCGGCACACCACCGAGCGCCAGGCGTGCGATGCGTTCCGGGCGTCGCTGGGCACAGCGGAAGGCGACGGCCGAGCCGAAGGAGTACCCCAGGAAGTTGACACGGTCCAGCCCGAGGTCGTCGATGATCAACTCGACGGCTCGGCACATCGTCTCCATGTCCTGCTCCGGCCGCAGAGGCGTCGATTCCCCGGCCCCGGGCAGGTCGACGGAGATCAGGGCGGCGTGGGGAAGGACGTGGCGTTCCATGATGGACCAGCCGTGCATGCCTTGCAGGACGCCTCCGATCACGAATACCGGTTCGATGGTGGGCCGGTCGGTCCACTGCGCCTGATACGAGAAGGTCAGCCCGTCCAGCGGCAGGGTGCGGGTGAGCGGCTCGGGCATGGCTCTCCGATGTCCGTCGGGGAAGGTGCGGGTATCAGGGGCGAACGGCGGCGGGGGCGTGGGTTTCGGCGGCACTGTCCCGGTGGGATGTGGCCGGCCTCTCGCGGAGGGCCTGTTCGACCATCTCCGCGGTCTGGGACAACGTCATGTCCGCGGAGGCGAGGGAGTCGTCGAGGTGAATGCGGTAGTGGTCCGAGATCGTGACGAACATTTCCACCTGGGCGATGGAGTCAAGATCGAGGCTTTCGAACGTCCGCGTTCCGCTCAGGTCGGCGAGGGGAAGGTCGTGCGCAGCCGCCAGGTAGTTCTGGATGTAGCTGAGCGGGGTGGTGAAGGAATCGGTCATGGGGTCTGCCTCACTCGTGCTCTTTGATCAAGGGCCAGGAAAGTGCTACCGAGCCCCAGGTCGCGCCGCCGCCGAATGCTGTGAAAAGGGTGCGCGTTCCCGGCGTGACGGCCTGCCGGGCGACCAGGTCGTCCATGACGAGCGGAATCGACGCGGAGGAGGTGTTTCCCACTTCGCGGATGTTGCCGAATCGGGCCTCGGCCCTGACACCGACGAGATCCGCGACCTTGTCCAGGATGCGCTGGTTGGCCTGGTGTCCGATGAACGCGCCCACCGAGTCCACCGGCCAGCCCACCTCTTCGAGGAGCGCGCGCGAAGAAGCCGTCATGCGGCGCACGGCGTGGGAGAACATCTGCGGACCGCGCATGCGCAGGCAGCGGTCCGCCAAGGAGGACTCCCCCGCGTGGTCGGGCCAACGGGAGCCGCCGGCCCGCACCACGGCGAGATCGTCCTGTGTTCCGTCACTGCCCAGGGAGGTGGCGACAATGGCTCCCGGCTCGTGCGAGGAGCCGGCTCTCAGCACCACCGCGCCGGCACCGTCGGCGAACACCACCGCGGTGCCGCGGTCCGAGGGATCGGTGATCGTCGAGAGCGTCTCCGCCGCCACCACCAGCACGCACTGGGCCGTACCCGCCCTGACCCACGCGTCACCCGCGGCCAGGGCGTAGGTGAAGCCCGAGCAGGCAGCCGACACGTCGAACGCCGGCACCGTTCCCAGGCCGAGACGGGCCGCGACCGCGGGGGCCGTGGCGGGCGAGTGGTGATCAGGGGTGGTCGTCGCCAGCACCACCAGGTCGACCACCGGCCGGCCCGCCCGCCGAAGCGCGGACCGCGCGGCATCCACCGCAAGATCACCGGTGCTGGTCCCCGGCTCCACCCACCGCCGGCTTTCGATGCCCGTCCTGGAGCGGATCCACTCGTCGGTGGTGTCCAACGACGCCAACGGCTCGTCCCGATTGCCGATGACGCGCCCCGGAAGACACGACCCGACACCCGAGATCACGGACACCGGACGATGCGACACCAAACCTCCAGAGCCAAGGGAAATCAGGCCGAATCATTCGATCGACGCCCGCGACAATAGGCCGGGGCGAAAGCCCTGTCAAAGCGCGCACGCAAGCGATAAATAGGAAGAGCCGGGAAGCGGATTTACCCATCACCCATTCTCGGATGATGCGATGTATCGGCCCGCCGGGAATGCCCTACGATCCTGGACGATAAAAGAACGAGACATAAGGGGTCACGCGGTGAACGCCCAGCTGGAAACCGAACTCCCGTCGATGGACAGCCCCGAATACGTCCGGGACCCGCACGCGTTCTTCACACGTTTGAGGTTCCACAGCCCGGTCGCCCAGGCCGTGGGGCCCGGCGGACTGAAACTCTGGGTCGTCTCCGGCTACGACGAGGCCCGCCTGGCTTTGGCCGACCCGCGCCTGTCGAAGAACGTCGACGTGGCCCGACGTTCCATCCTGGCCAACATCAACCGCAAGGCCGATGTGATGGCATTCGCGGTGGACCTGGTGTCGCACATGCTCAACTCCGACCCCCCGGACCACACCCGCCTACGCAGCCTCGTCAACAAAGCATTCACAGTCCGCGCGTCGGAGAAACTGCGGCCCGCCGTCGAAAGCATCACCCGCAAACTGCTCGACGACATGGCGGCCCACACCGAAACGGACCTCCTGCACGCCTTTGCGCACCCCTTGCCGATGGCCGTGCTCTGCGAACTCCTCGGCGTCCCCCTGCCCGACCGCGAACGGTTCGACCACTGGCTCGGCGCCCGCATGTCCAACGACCCTCAGCGCATCGCCGCTGCGGCTCCGGCTCTCCTGGGCTACCTGCGCGAACTGGTCGACCACAAACGCCGCGCTCCTGCGGACGACCTCCTCAGCCGCCTGGTCCAGGCTCAGAGCGCCGACGGCAGGCTCAGCCCGGAGGAACTGGTGGCGACCACCTTCCTCCTCCTGGTCGCCGGCCACGAGACCACCGTCCACCTCATCGCCGCCGGTATGGCCACCCTCCTCCTCCACCCCGAACAACTCGCCCGCCTGCAACGTGACCGAGGCCTCCTGCCGGGAGCCGTCGAAGAACTCCTGCGCTACGAGGGCCCCGTCAAAACGGCAACCCTGCGTTTCACCACCGAACCCGTCGAACTCGCCGGCACCCGCATCCCCCCGAACTCACCCGTGGCCATCGCGCTGACCTCCGCCAATCGGGACGACAAGCAGTTCGACGCGGCCGACACCCTGGACATCACCCGGCCCACGGCCGGGCACCTCGCCTTCGGTCACGGAATCCACTACTGCGTCGGCGCACCGTTGGCCCGCCTCGAAGCACACGTCGCCTTCACCGGCCTTCTCGACCGCTACCCCGATATGCAGCTGCTGTGCGCCCCCGGCGACCTGGTCTGGCAGCCCGGCATGTTCCGCGGCCTGGCCTCTCTCCCGATCCGCCTGCGCCCGCCCGGCCACTAGGCTCCGCCCGTCGACCGTGATCAGCGACTCCCGCAGCAACCCCTCCTGACCGCTCCTGCCTGCACAGACGCGGCAGCAAGGCCCCCTCTCGGTGCCCGCGGACCGGGTCCGCAACCGGCTCCAGCAGTGGCGACATCTGCGAATTGCAGAATTATGCAATTTCATAGATGCTGTGATGGCTGGTTCGTAGGTAGCCGCGGACACAGCACCAGGCGTAAGGCCCCGGTCGGGGTGGTGAGAAGGGTGCGAGACCGTGCCGGTTCCGCTGTATCAGGCCAAGAGCGAGTTCTTCCGGATGCTCGGGCACCCGGTGCGGATAAGGGTTCTGGAGCTGCTGCAGGACGGTCCGATGCCGGTACGGGACCTGCTGGCCGCGATCGAGGTCGAGCCGTCCGCCCTGTCGCAGCAGCTCGCGGTCCTGCGCCGGTCGGGGATCGTCACCTCGACCCGGAACGGCGCGACGGTCGTGTACGGGCTGGCGGGCGGGGACGTCGCACAGTTGATGCTGGCGGCCCGCCGGATCCTGACCGAGGTCCTGACCGGCCAGAGCGAGCTGCTGGAAGAACTGCGCGAGTCCGAGGTCACGGCGCCGTGACCGTGAGCGCCTTCCTGGCTTCCGCGCTCGGGCGGGTCCGCTCGGTGCTGCCGGCCAGGGCCGACTTCAAGGCGATGGGCCGTCACCCCCGCCAGGACCTGCTGGCCGGGGTGACCGTGGCGATCGTCGCCCTCCCCCTCGCGCTCGGCTTCGGTGTCTCCTCCGGGCTCGGCGCCGAGGCGGGACTCGCCACCGCCGTGGTCGCCGGAGCGCTCGCCGCACTGCTGGGCGGCTCGAACCTCCAGGTTTCCGGCCCGACGGGTGCCATGACCGTGGTCCTGGTGCCGATCGTCGCCCGGTACGGGCCCGGCGGCGTGCTGACCGTGGGCCTGATGGCCGGCGTGATCCTCATCGCTCTCGCCCTGCTGCGGGCCGGCCAGTACATGCGGTACGTGCCGGCGCCGGTGGTGGAGGGGTTCACCCTGGGCATCGCCTGCGTGATCGGCCTCCAGCAGATACCCCATGCGCTCGGGGTGGACGCGCCCGAGGGCGAGAAGGTCGTACTGGTGGCGTGGCGGGCGCTCGTGGACAGCGTGGCGTTCCCGAACTGGACCGCGATCGGCCTCTCGGCAGGGGTCACGGCAGTGATGCTGGCGGGCGCCCGGTGGAAGCCGACGATCCCGTTCTCGATCGTCGCGGTGATCGCAGCCACGGTGATCACGCAGGTCTTCCACCTCGACGGGGCGGCCCCCATCGGTGACCTGCCCTCCGGGCTCCCCGCCCCCTCCCTGGCCTTCCTCGACGTCTCCGCCGTCGGCTCACTGCTCGCCCCGGCGGTCGCGGTCGCGGCACTTGCCGCGCTGGAGTCCCTGCTGTCGGCGACGGTCGCGGACGGGATGACGGTGGGGCAGCAGCACGACCCGGACAAGGAGCTGTTCGGGCAGGGCGTCGCCAACCTGGCCGCCCCGCTGTTCGGCGGTGTTCCCGCCACCGCCGCCATCGCGCGTACGGCCGTCAATGTCCGCACCGGCGCCTCCTCCCGTCTCGCCGCGCTCACCCATGCCGCCGTGCTCGCGGTCATCGTGTTCGCCGCGGCGCCCCTGGTCTCGAAGATCCCCCTGGCCGCGCTGGCCGGCGTACTGCTGGCCACCGCGGTCCGCATGGTGGAGGTCGGCTCCCTGCGCGCGATGGCGAAGGCGACCCGTTCCGACGCGGCCGTACTCGTCCTCACCGCCGCTGCCACCCTGGCCCTCGACCTGGTCTACGCGGTGATCATCGGTCTGGTCGTCGCGGGCGCCCTCGCCCTGAAGGCGGTGGCGGGCCAGGCGCGGATGGAGCAGGTCGACTTCCGCCCCGACCTGCCCGGCGAGCACAGCGACGAGGAACACGCCCTGCTGGCCGAGCACATCGTCGCGTACCGCATCGACGGGCCCCTCTTCTTCGTCGGCGCCCACCGCTTCCTCCTCGAACTCTCCGAGGTCTGCGACGTCAGGGTGGTCATCCTGCGCATGTCGAGGGTGACCACCCTGGACGCCACCGGCGCACTCGTCCTCAAGGACGCGGTGGAGAAGCTGAACCGGCGCGGCATCGCCGTCCTCACCTCCGGTATCCGGCCCGGCCAGCGCCAAGCACTCGACGCCGTCGGCGCTCTGGAGCTGCTGGGCAGGGAGGGCCGCGAGTACGCCACCACCCCGGAGGCGATCGTCGGCGCCCGCAAGCACCTGGAGCAGGCAGGCCTGCTTCCGCTCGAACATCGACCGCACCGTTTCCGGAAGGCCGCACGATGACCGTTTCCGCCGACCGCCGCATGATCGAGGTCTCCGGCACCGAGGCCCTGTGGCTCCTCGAAGGCTCCGCCCAGGGCCGACTCGTCTACGTCCAAAGGGACCTGGCCGTCGTCCGACCCGCCGCACACGTGATGGAGTACGGACGCCTCATCGTCCGCACCCCCGTGCAAGCCGCGGCTGTCCCCGGCCGAGCGCTGCTGACCTACCAGGTGGATGAGATCCGCAGCCCGGCCGGTACCGGCTGGACGGTCAGTGCCCATGGCCCGGCGGACGTCATCTCGGACCCGGACGAGGCCGCCCATTACCGGCGCACCCTGCCCGGATGGGCCCACGGCCCGCACGACACCCTGCTGCGCCTGCACCCGCAGCAGGTGTACGGATTCCGCCTGGCCCGCACCGTGACAGAGGCGGGCCGGTGAGCGTGCGGGTCGAGACGATGCCCTGCCGGCATGTGCCGGCATGTGCCGGATGTGCCGGCCGTGGGCCGTCGTGCCGGCGGACGCGGACGGTGCTGTCGGACGCGGCAAGGCCATCTGGATCCCCTCCCCCTGTGAAGCCGAGGAAGCAACGATGACGATTGAATGGCGCTACACCTCCTGCCAGGACCTGGGTGTGCTGTCCCTGGCCGGGTATCTCGGCGCGGACGCCACCGACCGGTTCACCGGCGCGATCGGCTGGGCACTGGCCCGGGGCACCGGCCCGGTCATCCTCGACCTGACCGGGCTGCTCGGCTGGTCCGCCGGCGGCCAGATCGCCGTCGCCCAGGCCGCCCGCCGCCTGGCCGGGAGCGGGCGCCGCCTCGAGCTCGCGGCGATCCCCGCAGACGGCTCCCTCGTCCCGGACGCCACCTGCCCACCCGTCCCGGTCCACTGCGACCTCGGCGCCGCACTGGCCGCCCACGGGGCGCAGGGCGCGGTCAGGCAATGGAGGACCGGTGACTGGCCTGCCGCCCCGCAGGAACCCGGGGAACCCGCCCTCGCCTGAGATGACCAGCATCACCCTCCCTACGAGAACGACAAGGACACCCGAACCATGAGCGGCATCATCTTCAAGGACTCCCACGGCACCGTGCTGGAGGACGGCGACTCGGTCACCCTGATCAAGGATCTGAAGGTCAAGGGGACCTCCGAGACCCTCAAGCGCGGCACCCTGGTCAAGAACATCCGCCTCACCTCCCGCCCGGGCGAGGTCGAGTGCAACACGAAGAAGGTCAAGGGCCTGGTCCTGAGGACCGAGTTCCTCAAGAAGGCCTGACCGGCGGCGGGCCCCTGCCGGTGGGCTGAACGTCGCTGAGGCCGGACGCCGGGTCCCGCGAGTTGCAGGGATCTGCAATTGTGGAGGTCACAGGTTTCGAAGAGGGGCGAGCGGATGCCCCGCGAAGGAGCGGTTCCGGGTGGATGAGATGGGCAGTCACGGCAGGGCTACGCAGGCGAGCACGCCGCTGTACCAGCTGAAGTCGGAGTTCTTCAAAACGCTGGGGCACCCGGTCCGCATCCGCGTCCTCGAACTCCTGTCCGTACGGGAGCACGCGGTCGCCGAGATGCTGCCGGAGGTCGGGGTGGAGGCCGCGAGCCTTTCCCAGCAGTTGGCCGTCCTGCGCAGGGCCAACCTGGTGGTCACCCGCCGGGAGGGCTCGAACGTCTATTACTCGCTCACCGACTCGCAAATCGCCGAACTGCTGAGGGTAGCCCGCGGCATCCTCTCCGGTGTCCTGGAGGGCCAGGCCGAACTCCTGGCCGACCTTCGAGCCAGCCGCCCGACCCAGCGGTAGCCGGCGCTCCGCGGTGCCGGCCCCGCGAGGGCCCGCATCCCCCATGCGGCGGCTGTCCTCCGTCGGTGCGGGTTCGACGCGGTTCCGACACCGGAAGACGTGTCAGCAGGTATGACAAGATCATCAGCGGCCTGCGGGACGGGGATCCGGGTGACGGTTCCCTCCGCGGCCCCATCGGAGTACGTCATGTCGCACGGCAGATGGCCATGTGCCGGGACGGGGAGAAGCAGGGAATGCCGGAAGCAGGGAATGCCCGGGGGCTGCAAGCAGCAGCGGGGGCCGAGGAGGCGGGCGTGACGACGTGGGGGCTGGTCGTCGAGGCCACGGTGGGCCTGGGCGAACGCAAGCACACGGAAGCCTACGTCGTGGCGCACGTGGAGGGCTCGCGGGAGGCGGCCCTGGCGGAACTGGAAAGACGGGCCCGCGCATACGCCCCTGAGCACCCACGCAGCCCCAAGCGTCGTCGCCTCCTGCGGAGCGGCGACGGGTTCCTGCTGGTGATCGACGGTGCCTGGCAGTCCTACGCCACGCGCTTCAGCATCGCTGAACTCCTGGAGGACACCGACCGCCCGCAGCCGCCACGGCAGGACACGGCCGAGCCGGCCCGGGCTCAGGGAACTGTGCCCTCTCCGGCACCGGTGCCGGAGGAGCCGTCGGCGGCGGCCGACTCGGGGTGCGACGAGGACGGAGTACCGCTGCGGCCCTCCTGGCTGGGCCGCACGGACCTCTCCTGACGCACAACTCACGGGGAGGACACGCCTCATGACCGGATGCCGCTGACCGGCGGCACCGCCTGACTGTGCCCGCGCGACCACAAGCGGGCTGTCGGCTGTCGGTGACTCAACAGCCCGCGGGCAGGTGCCGTGAGGAGGCCAGGCGCGGAGGCTGTCACCCGTTCCGTTCGCGCCGTCGGCCCGTGTCACTTCTGGGCGTGCTCACCCAGGTAGAACAGCAGCCAGATGAACCCGGCGAAGACGTGCGTGCCGAAAATGTAGAAGAAGGCGCGCAGTGCTACGCCCCTCTCCTTCCACCTCTCGTGGTTCGCCGGGGTGTACTCGTCAGGGGTGTTGTCCGTCATGGCGCGGCTTCCTTCGGTGGGTGCGGGCGAGCGTAGGGCCGCACGAAGACCTGCATCCCGTGGGCACTGGCCTGCGCGATGACGGCTTGGACTTCCCTCGCCTCCACCACGCGGGTGTCGGGCCGGGGGTCGGGGCCCCTGTAGGTGATCTGGTAGAGCTGCGCAGCGGGTTCTTCCCTGCCGCCGGTCACGGCGTGCCTTCCGGCAGGACGAAGCGGACGACGACGCTTTTGCCGCGCCCTGTGGAAGCCGGCTCGATACGGATGTCACCGCCGAAGGCGCGTGCCATGTCGGCCACCGTACGCAGCCCCCGTCCGGACCGGCCGGTGTCGGCCAGCACTATGGGGCGGGAGTCCAGGTCTGCGACGGCGACCACGAGCAGGTGCTCGGTCATGTGGAGGGTGATCTCGGCGTCCGGCGCCTGCTGGGCATGACGGACGGCGTTGGTTACGAGCTCGCTGACGACCAGGAGTGCCGCACCGAACAGCGCCGAGGTGCTGTGCAGGCCGAACAGGACCAGCGACCGCTCGGTACGCTCGCGGGCGGCCCGCACGGAGCCCGGCACCAGCGGCACCGTCCACGCGTGCCGGCGTGCTTGCGGCAGGGTGGGCTGACCGCTGGGGCGGCGGCTCATCGCAGCCGCCCAGGGTCGGGCAGTGGTGTGATCGAGTTCATGGGCCGCCCTCGCTGCCGACGGCCGTGCCGTGCTCGCGGGCCACGCGCAGAGCGTCCTCCAGCTCTTCGGCGGCCTGCGCTTCCTCGATGACGTCGTCAGCTTCCTGCGCAGCCTGCAGGCGAGCCTGCGCCATGCGAACCCGCTCCAGCACCGCTTCCTCGAACACGGCCACACCGCAACCTCCGTCCACCTGATCCAGACTTTGCAAATTGCAGACTTCTGCAAGTCTAGCGGGTGTGGCGCCGCCCAGCGCACAGCACCTTCTCGGCGGGCAAGCCGCCGTCGGACGAGGCGCCCGGCCGCCTGGCGGGACCTCGGTCGCCGCCTCCCGTGGCACCCCCAGCGCCGCTGCGGCCCCGGTCGAGGCTGGGCCGCCTGCGCCCCGCCACAGATTCCCGCACTCACTTCGGCTGCCCGCTGCTTTCCGTCGACGGGCAGCAGGTCGCATCGCGGTGGAGTCGGGACAGGGCCTCGGTGCGCTGTCAGCGGTTCAGCAGGCGATCGTGGATCCGTCCAGAGCGGACTCCACGGTCACCACGTACTCCTTCGGCCCGTCGGCCCCCACCCGGAGCAGGGCCGGCCGACCGGCCACCTCCTTCTGGAAGCACATGCCGAAGCCGCTCCGGAGCCGGTCCGGGGCCTGGGCCCGGGTGCCGACCGCTTTCCATCCGTCCCTGCCCGCGGTGTCCCAGTAGTGGGCGGCCAGCGACCGGGCGTCCAGGTCGTGGGTGTAGCCGCTGTCCGCGGCGACCCAGGGATCGCCGCTGTCGTCCATGCACTCCACACTGGTCCGCACCGGCGTGGCACCGGCCGGGGCGGCGGGCGCCGGCGGCCGAGACCTGGGCCATGCGCTCGGCCGCCCTCGTCTCCTCGCACGAGCCTTCCGACCCGTGGAAAAGCACGTACAGCGACCCTGCCGGCAAGGCGAGGCCGAGGGCGGCGGCCAGGCCCAGACGCATCCCGCGACGCGGGGATCGGGTCGCACTCATGGGGTCTGTGGCCATCTCGCTTTCAGGGCGCCCTTGTTGATGTATCCGATCGCATGGTAGCTGGCAGGTGCCCTCCGACACCGCGCCGGCGGTCCGCTTCCCCTTCACTTCACTCGCCGCGGCAGCGGGGCAGCCTGACCAGCCAAGACGGCTTGCCCGCGGTGGCAAACGCAACCGATCATTCGCCCATGAGACCCGAAGTGCAGGTGTTCGTCGCCGACGGCCCGCTTCCCGACTGGGACGCGAGTGAAGAAGAGATTGGCAGGCGCGCCGAGCAGATCGAAGCGATTCCGAAGCCGGTCACGAGAGAGGAAGCCCGAGCGCTCGTCTCCTGCTTCGGCCCGGACGATTGCTATGGCGTCGCCTGGACGCTCCTGCACCTCATCGAGACCGGCCCCAACCCTGTCCTGGCCACCGACCCCGGACCGGACGCCAACGAGTGGCACCAACGCCTCTTCCTCCGCGCCGTGAACGGAGGGCTCGTCCCGCGAGCTTGACGGCATAGCGCCGTGCAGTGTCTACCGCCTCACCAGCACCCGAGCCCGCGCCGAAGCCGCGGCCAGCTGGATAGACATCGGCGTGAGAGTCGGAGGCTTCGTCGATGCTCCCGCTCGGGTGGCCTGCCGAGATCTCGGCCAGCCATCGGACGCCCATCTCAGCTCCAGGGCGATGGTGAACGCGGTGTGTTCGGGTCGGGTCCGGTCACCTCGGACAGCCGCCCGGCGATCGGCGCCGTCCACGCGCGGGCGCCGAGGAGCGGCGCGAAGGACGGGCTGGGGGGGGGCGGGCGAGCCGCCGGTGCCGGCACTGCCCCCACTGTATGCAGGTGCGCAGGAGCTCGGCGGGCAGTCGCAGCCCGCGCGCCACGGCGGTCCTCAGGAGGTCCTGGTGGTCGTTGGCGGCGAGTCCGGGCGTGGCCAGCCACCGCAGCAGCGCACCGTCACCCGGCTCGCCGAGGCTTCGCAGGAGCCAGGTGAGGTAGGTGGGGAAGGCCTTGCGGTCCGTCTCCGATCGTCGCAGTTCCTCGACCGCCTCGGCGAGAGGGCCGGGCCGGTCGGTGGTCGGCGAGTGCAGCGCGTACCGGGTGCACGGCACGGTCCACGATGCACCCGACGGCGTCATCACGTAGGTCACGGCTCGGCACGCACGGCGGCGCGGGCGCCGCGCGCCGCTCATGCCGCGGTCCAGCCGCCGTCCAGGGGGATCGAGGCGCCGGTGATGTAGCCGGTGTGGGGGCCGCAGAGCCACAGGACGGCGGCGGCCACCTCCTCCGGTTCGATCAGCCGTTTCACGGCGGAGCGGCCGAGCATCACCTCGGTGACGACGCGGTCGGCGTCGATGTCGTGGGCGGCGGCCTGGGCCGCGATCTGCCGCTCCACGAGCGGGGTGCGGACGTAGCCGGGGTTGACGCAGTTGCTGGTGACGCCGTGCGGGGCTCCTTCGACGGCCGTGACCTTGCTCAGGCCTTCGAGGGCGTGCTTCGCGGTCACGTAGCCGGCCTTGTACGCGCTGGCGCGCAGGCCGTGCACGCTGGAGATGTTGACGACGCGGCCCCAGCCCCGGCCGTACATGTGCGGCAGGATCCGGCGGAGCAGGAGGAACGGGGCGTGGACCATCACCCGCTGGAGGAGTTCGAACCGGTCCGGCGGGAATTCGGTCAGCGGCGCGACGTGCTGAAGGCCGGCGTTGTTGACCAGAATGTCGACCTCGGCCGGGAGTTCCCGGATGGGGGCGGCCTGCGCCAGGTCGACCACGTGGGCCCGGCCGCCGATCGACTCGGCGACGGCCCCGGCCGCCGCGGCGTCGACGTCGACCACGTGCACATGGGCCCCGGCGGCGGCGAGCGCGGTGGCGCACGCCCGCCCGATCCCGCTTCCGGCCCCGGTGACCATGGCGGTACGGCCCGCCAGGTCGATGCCTGCTGCGGCGGTTGTCCCGTGGGGGACGGGAGGGATGGGGCTCGTCATACCGGGAATCATCGGCGAGGCCCGGGGGCCGTTCCCATGTGCGCGGGCACCACAGTCCGCCGGCCGGATGTGTCGGCCGGGGCCTCCTCAGGAGGTGGGCGGATAGGGCGCCCGGGCACGCAGCGAGTACAGGACGGGGAGGTGGGAGTCCCCGAACGGCAGCCGGTAGAGGCCGTCCTGGCCCTGAGGCAGGATGCCGCGCGGGTCGAACTCCGCGGTGACGTGCTCGCCGAGGTGCTGCACGGTCAGACCGGCGGTGGCGGCCGCGGTGACGATCTCCCCGATGGAGTGCGGGTATTCGACCGCGTCCTGCGCCGGCAGGCTGAGGCCCGGTTCGGCGTAGGTCCCGGTGACGGTTTCGCGTTGGGGCTCGCCGCCGCCGTAGGGCCAGTCGACGACGAGGGGTTCGAGCGTGGCGACCGTCTGGAAGGCCGGGTGCAGGTCCACCAGGACCAGGCTTCCACCCGGCCTGAGCGCCATGGCGGCGCCGCGCATCCAGGCGTCGAGGTCGCCGATCCAGCACAGGACGCCGTATGTGGCGACGACGATGTCGAAGCGGCCGGCCAGGCTGTCGGGCAGCCGCTGGGTGTCCGCTTCGACGAAGGTGGCGGGCAGGCCGGTGCGCTCGGCGAGCAGGCGGGCCCGTTCGACGGCGACCGGCGAGAAGTCGACGCCCACGACGCGGGCTCCCAGCCGGGCCCAGCTCAGGGTGTTCATGCCGAAGTGGCACTGGAGGTGGAGCAGGTCCTTGCCGGCGACGTCGCCTGCGAGCTCGCGTTCGAGCGGCCGGAGCGTCTCGCGTCCCGCGACGAAGGACTCGACGTCGTAGAACCTGTCGGTGGCCGTCGAGCCGTGGACGCGGGCGCGGGTGTCCCACAGGGCACGGTTCAGTGCGGTTCCGTCATCGGCGGTCGCCTCGGTGTGGATCATGAGGCCGAGGATGGCAGACCGCCCAGGTGCGGGGCACGCCATTTACGGCGTCCCCTCCCCCATGGGCCTACGAGCAGCCACCCACGGGGCCTCCCGGTACGAGGGGCCTGCGGGCCCCGGTGCAGAACCCGTCCGGGCGGACACGACCGCCTCCCGGCCGCGGACGGATCGCGGGCAGCGGCCGCGGGTCGGCCGCCCGTCACCCGCCCCCGCTGAGGCGCAGCTGGTGCACGGCTGGTGCACGGCGGGCCGGAGCGCCGCTCGCCGGTACGGAGCGGGGTGTGCAGGCGCTGCCGTCCGCTCCGGATTCCGGCGCGGAGCCGGTGCCGAGGTCCGGCCGCTCAGGCGGCGGCGATACCAGCAGCAGCCCGGCCGGCCCGGGCCGGTCTTCGGCGCGATGCGGCGCCCGGCCTCGGTGAGCCGAGGCGGGACCGGCGCGGGCGGGGTCTCGCCTCGGCGACGGGAAGGAAGGCGGTCCGCGCGACGCGCCCGACAGCGGGCCCAGCAGCGGGCCAGGAGGCCAAGGGAGCTCCACAGAGCACTACGGGGCCGGCGCGCCACGGGGGAAGGGGCGCCGGCCCCGGACGGCCGCGGAATCGGGGGGAGGATCCTACGGCCGTCGCCAGGGTCACGGTCCACCGCCGCCGGCAGGGACGGACACACTGACGATTGAACTGTAAACCATTTGCTTTCCCTCGCCGCAGGCAGGTACCCGCCACCCGGGGGCCGGCCCGCCCGCGAAGGGCCGAGTGGTCCGGGTGAGAGGTTGTCGACGCGGTACGGCCCGGCGCACGACTGACGCCAGACCTTCGGCAGGCGGTGAGGTGGCGGCGCCGACCTCCGATCCGCGACGAGCCTGCCCGTCACCCCACGCAGGTACAGCCGCTGGAGACCCCCCGCCTCCGTGAGCCCGCGGCAAGCGCGTGACGCACGACAGCCGACGGGCCAGGCCCGGAACGGGGTGGAACCCGCGGTTGGCCATGAGCCGGGCCACGCTGCGCGGGTTGCGGGCGAGGCTCGCGGGGCGGGGTGCGCGGGCGGCCGCGGCGTTGCGGCTCTCGCGCCTGATCAGCGGGCCGTTGGCCACCCTCACTGCCGCGGTCAGGCCGTAGATTCGAGCACAGTGGCCACGGAGCCATGGCGGGCCGGCACGTTGGCGATGTTGGCCGTGTCGCCGTAGGCGGCGAGGGCCTTCACCAGCGGGCATCCAGCCCAGGCCTCGACTCGCGGGTCTCGCAGAACTCGCCGCGGCGCATGGGGCCCGCCCGGCCACGTGGACGCGCCCCCGGCACGTCGCGCGCGGCCGCGATATCAGGTGAGGGCGGCGGCCAGCAGGGCGAAGGCGGCGATGATGACGGCGACGCGTACGTAGTGGTAGCGCTCCCAGCGGTTCATCTGCTCCTTCCAGTCGGCAGGCCGGTTCTCGGGGGTCCAGGTCTTGCCCCGGTTGTTGATCGGGACGAGCAGCAGGAGCGACATGACCACGCTGAGGATCAGCAGTACGCCGGCGGTGACGACGAGGCCGGCGCCGGGGCGGTGCCATCCGGCGACGACCCAGACCCCGACGAGGACGAGCGAGGTGATGTACCAGACCGGCATCACGGCGCCGAGCATCCGGCCCCCGTGGGAGCGGCCGAGTTGGCCACTGTCCTCGGGGAGGGCGTCGAGGATCCGGTTGATGACGAAGGCGACGGAGAACTCCACCCCCACCATCACGCCGACGACCACGACGGTCACGACCTCGAGCGCGTTGAGCATGACGACCCCTCCAGGTATCTAGCATTGCTAGCTGATGAAGCAACGCTAGCCCTACTGCCGCTCGAATGTCTAGCGCTGCTAGGATCGAATCATGTCGGTACAGGAACGCAAGCAGCGCGAACGGGCGGATCGCGAGCGCCTCATCGTGGCGACCGCCCGCGAACTCGCCGAGCAGCAGGGCTGGGACGCGGTCACCACCCGCCGGCTCGCCGAGCGCATCCAATACAGCCAGCCCGTCCTCTACAGCCATTTCCGCGGCAAGCGCGAGATCATCGGCGCCGTCGCCCTCGAGGGCGCCGCCGAGATGGCCTCGGCAGTGCGGGCCGCGGCGTCCGCCGCGGACGGCCCCCGCACCCGGGTCACCGCGCTCGCCCGCACCTACCTCGAGTTCGCCGAGCGCAACCCGGCCGTCTACGACGCCATGTTCCAGCTCGACGGCGGCCTGGCGTTCGCGCACGAGGACACCCCGGAACCTCTCAAGGACGCGTTCGCCGCCCTGCTGGAAAGCCTCGGCGAAGTCGCCGGGGACGGCGTCCACCCGGGACTGTTCACCGAGGTGTTCTGGGCGGCCCTGCACGGGCTGGCCACCCTGACCCGGGCGGGACGGCTGCCGCCGGAGGAGACCGGGCGGAGGGTGGAGCTGCTGGTGGACCGACTCGCCGTGGTCTGACCCACCGCCCCGGCGGCAACATGCCTGAGCTGGTTGCACGGGCTCGGCGACGGCAGCCCGCCACTCCGGCCAACACCCCTGGTTCACCGCATGTGGTTCCCGCCGCCCACGATGTGTTCACCGCACGCTCAACGACTCCACGTGACGAGCGCCGACTGCGGATCCGGCCGCCCGGGACGGGTCAGCCCCGGAACCGGCGGATTCCGGGGGCTCAGGGAATGGCTGCGGGTCCGAGGTAGGCGCGGTAGCCCTTCATCCCCGGCAGTGCCGGCAGCTCGTACGGGCGCCAGGTGCGGGCCCACGCGGGAGCCGGCGCGCCGCCCTCGACCAGCACGGCCGTCGGCCGGGTACGGGCGAGGGCGGCCAGGGCGGCGGCGCTGATGCTGCCGTCGTGGCCGCCGAGGAGCTGGCGGGAGGCGCACCCCGTGCGGAAGGCGACCCGGACGGCCTCCTCGCCGCTGATCACGCACGGCGCGCGCAGGCCCTGGCCGCGCAGTGCCTGCGCCACGGCGCCGAAGGCCGTGTGGGTCGTACGGCTGCGGGCGGCCAGCTGGGCGGTGACCATCAGCTGGAGCGTGAGGTGCGCGGCCAGCACGAGACAGAGGGCGCCGAGGAGGACGGGCCGGGAGCGGGCGGCGCCGAACAGCCGGGCGAGGGCCACGGCCACCGGTAGCGAGAGCAGCGCGTACGCGGGAAGCAGGAACCGGGGGGCGGCGTACCCCACGAACAGCAGGTAGGGCGCCGCCATCGACAGCCCCGTCGCGGCGGCAGCGGCCGCCGCGCGGCCGGGTGTCCGCCCGCTCCGGTAGGCCAGGGCCACGCCTGCCGTGGCGAACAGGGGCAGGGTCAGCCACCACAGGGAGGTGACCGGCTGGGTCCAGGGGATGTCGCAGGGGCGGCACAGGGTGCGGCCGCCGAGCGAGCGCAGGTGATGGCCGAACGAGGGATTCCAGCCGAGCCCGCCCTGGATCTCGCCGGCGCGGTGGAGGCGGGTCAGGAGGCCGCCGTAGTCCAGCCGGGCCTCCACGACCCAGGGGGCGGCACCGAGTACGGCTCCTGCCGCGAGGGCCACCAGGCGGGCGGCCTTGCGCGGGCCGGGCAGCAGGGCTGCCACGCACGCCGCGGGAAGGACGAGCCAGACGGCGTCCGAGGGGCGCATGAGGGCGGCGAGGGCGACTGCGGCGGCGATCCCGACGAGCGGGCGGCGGTCGGCGGGATCGTGTGCGGCTCTCAGTACACAGCCGGTGGCCGCCAGCGCCGCGAGCGCCACCCAGAGGTTGGGCATGGCCTGCGGGCCGTAGAACAGGCTGACCCACAGGCCGGCGAAGAGCGCGCCGGCCAGAGTGAGGACGCGCAGGGGCAGCAGCCTGCGCCAGGTCCACAGCGCCGTCAGGAGCCCTGCTGCCGAGAACAGGGCGAGGAAGATCCGCAGGGCGGGCACGGAAGGGGTGAGCGTCACGAGGGGTGCCACGAGCCAGCTGATTCCGCGGGCGCGCGGGGCGCTGAAGAACGCGGCCGGGGTGTCCGGCGAGACCTGGCTGACGTAGACGGTCTCGTCCCACCCGAGCCCGGTGCCGGCTGCCATGAACGCCGTCTGGGCCAGCGCGTAGGCGGCGGCGACGGTTCCGAGCGCGGCAAGGTCCTTTCGGCGCGGCCTGTGGGGCGAGGGCTCGGTGCGGTCGTCCGGTGGGCCGGGGGCCGTGACGGAGCGTTGGGCGGGCATGGGCCGGACCTCCGGAGGAGCGATGGCTGTACGGCGGCGGCCGTCCGGGCGCGGGCGGGCGATCTGCCCCGTGTGCGTCGCGGCGTCACCGCCGTCTGCGCCCTGAGTGGCCGACGACCGTGTTGATGCCGTAGCCGCCGAGGGCGGAGCCCAGGTTGGTCTGGACGGTGAAGCCCTGGAAGCGGATGCCGTCCTCGCGGAGGTTGGCGATCCTTTCGCCGCTGGGGTTCGTGGCCTCGATGACGGAAACGACCGTCGGGTCGGGCGGCCACCGCCGCCACCGCCGCCACGGCCGGCAGAAGGGCGTAGAGCCTTCGCATTTCCTCACCTGTTGATCGACACGGCAGAACGGCGCGGTTGCGGGTTTCGGTTTCGCTGCCGGACCGCACTGTGTGATCACGGGAGCCCCCGGGCAAGGAGCCCCGCTGGGAGGGCAGGAGGATGGACCGATACGGGGCAGTCCCTGACGGTCCGCCGCATCCGAAGGGCCTATTACGGCGATGAGATGAACGTCCCGCCATGCCGTTCCTCCCCGATCGCCCACGGGCCCGCGTGGCGCTGATGGCAGCCTCCCTGGTGCCCGACGTGGCGTGGCCCCGGGCGGGACGGGCGTCCAAGCCGCGGATCACCGCACCGCGCGGGCGAGAATGGAGGGAACCGGGACGGTGAACGGGTAACGGGGGCAATGGACATGGAATACGTGGTGGTCGCGGGGGTCGGCCTCGCCTGGGCGCTGTTCCAGCTGTGGCGTGGCGGCGCATTCGGCGGCAGGCCGGCGCAGCGCAGGCAACCTTCCCGATCTCGGAACCGCGGCAGGGTCAGCTTCTCCTGGGGGGACGATGCGTCCTGCGGCGGATCCTCCTGCGGCGGCGGGGGCGACTGATGCCCGACAGCTGACCGCGCTGGCCCCCGCAGGCCACCGTCCCCCGGGATCCCTTCCCCGACACCGTGCTGTGGCCCTGCCAAATCGAGCACGTTGATCCGCACCGTGCGGGATACGCGCTCGCGCCGGCC
This sequence comes from Streptomyces amritsarensis, assembly GCF_001953875.1. Classification (GTDB taxonomy): domain Bacteria; phylum Actinomycetota; class Actinomycetes; order Streptomycetales; family Streptomycetaceae; genus Streptomyces; species Streptomyces amritsarensis. The sequence goes on along the minus strand of NZ_MQUR01000049.1, from coordinate 9,863 downwards.
GCGAGAGCCGGACGTTCACGGCCCGCAGGGTCCGTCGCTGCCCGGCCCTCCGGCACCACGTCGTCCTCCGACGGCACGACCAGCCCGTCACACGACTGCGGCGGAGCACCGTTCGCACGTACGCGGTGCGTGGTCAGTCGGCCACGGACGGCCTCCGGGCTCCACGATCAGGACCGCGCCACCAGGCGTCAGCACCCGGCGGGCAGTGGCTCAGGATCGTGGCCGCCCAGGCGTCCGTCCAGTCGTGCAGGATGCTCTCGTCCGCAGCCAGCAGCCGACCGCCGGCACCGGCCGCCGCCTCTGCCGCGCCCGGCCCCTGCGCTGCGCGCACCCCCGGACCGGATCCGGGCCGGGGGTGCGGTGTCAGCCTCTGCGGCGGCGGTTGCGGGCGACGATCGCGCGGGTGACCACGGGCGGGAGCAGGTCCTTGGCCAGCTTGCGCCAGCGGGCACCGGGCCTGCGCGCGGCCGGGGCGGGGGCGGGGGCCGGCGCCGGTTCCGTAGGCGGAGCGGGGTGCAGCGGCTGCGGGGGCTCGGGGGCGGCCACGCCGTGGTCGCCGATGCGTACCAGCGGGCGGCCGTCGATCACGTCCACACCGTGCCAGAGGTCGGTGCGCCCCTCCAGCCACGTGAGCAGTGCCGCCTGGTGGGGTGCCGGGTCGCCCCAGGTCGCGTAGAGCTTCGAGGCCGACACGCAGAGGGGGTTCAGTTCGCCCGTGACCACGGCGGTCCAGACGGCGGCCGCGACGCCGGGGCAGTGCTCGGAGCGGTAGTCGTCGAAGACCACCACGGCGTCCGGGGTCGCGACGAGGCGCGAGGACGCGATGTCCGTGACGACGTGCTCGTAGAGGTGCGAGGCGTCGACGTGCACGAATCGGCAGCTCGCCGGCTTGACCATGTCGGCGACGACCGAGGTGGGGGCTTGGATCAGGGTCGGCAGCGCCTCGTGGAAGGCCAGGTAGTTCGTCTCGAAGCCGCGCCGTGTGAGCGTGGGGTAGGAGCTGCGGTTCTCCGCGACGTTGAAGTCGTCCGTCGCGGGCGAGTCGAAGAGGTCGCAGACGGTGAACTCCTCACCGGGCCGGAGGTACCGGCCGAGGAAGATCGCGCTCTTCCCCATGAAGGCGCCGAGCTCCAGCAGGTCGCCCGGCTGCCCCCCACCGTTGTTCTGGCGTGTCAGGAACCAGTCGAAGAGCACCTGGTCGTACGCCGAGAACCAGCCCTTGACCTCGCCGTACGTGGTGGGGACGAGCGGGGCCGGCTCACCGTCGGGGGTGGCGACGGAAGCCTGGGAAACATGCGACACGGAGAGTCATCCTCCAGCGAAGTGGCATCGGTTTTCACGCTGATACCCGGCCGGGTAACGGCACCCTAAGCCCTGGGGGGACGTGTGACGAGATGTGAGCGGAATCCGCCTGGGTTTTCTGCCCGGCGCCTCCCGCGTGCACGGATCGCCGTCCAGCGGCACGGCCGCTTCACCTCCCCGGATCGGGCCGCTTCGTATCCCCTGGTCGGATCCCGTCGTGCCGCGGCCACGGCCCCGGCCGCCCGAGTCTCCCCGGCTCCCCCAGTTCCCCCGGCTCCCCCGGCTCTGCGCCGGACGGGCGGCACGGACACGCAGTGGCCGGGCGCAGGGAGGTCACGCGGGCACGGGCACGGGCACGGTCTGGGTGATGCGCCACAGTTTGCGCGGGAGGCCGCCCTCCTCGAACGCGTGGACCTCCTCGAGGTTCCAGCCCTCGGCGAGGGCATCGACGAGGTCGCGGGAGAAGAAGTGGACGGCGAAGCCGCCGTGCTCCCAGATGTCGTCGCCGTGCCCGGTACCGGCCCGGTAGTGCGCGTCCGCGGTGTGGCGGACGGTGTAGACGAAGACGCCGCCCGGCCGGAGTACACGGCGGACTTCCGCGACCAGGCTGCGGATCTCCGGGGTGGAGAGGGCCATGCACAGCAGCATGTGTGCGAACACCGCGTCCACCGAAGCGTCCGCGAGGGGAAGCGGCTCGCGCACGTCGTGGACGGCCGTGGTGAGCTGCTCTGCCACCTGCTGTGCGGCGCCGGCCGCGCGCAGCTGCTCCAGTCCCACCGGGCTGAAGTCGGTGGCCAGCACGGAGAAGCCCTCGCGGGCGAAGTACAGGGCGTCCCGGCCGTGCCCGGCGCCCAGCTCGAGCACCGCGTGCGCACCGGCGGCCCGGAACACCGCGGCGGCATGCACGGCCGGCGCGGACGGCTCCTCGCCGTACATCCGGGGATGCTCGCCGTACGTCTGCTGCCAGTGCTCGCGCTGCGTCTCGGGCAGCCTCTCCCGTCCGCCCTCCGACATGCCGAGGCCCTTCTCTGCGCCCACCGGGTACGGGGGCAGCCTAGGAGGTGCGGTCCGTTCCCTCGCGCACCGGGCCGCGCGTCGCGTCGGGCGGTGGGTGGCCAGGCGGTGGCCCATCGGTGGTGGGTCGGCTGCGGGGCCGGACCCGGCGGCTACCCCAGCAGGTCCAGGAGGGGTGTGAGGCCGTTCGGCCGCCGGTCGGCCGGCAGGTGGTCGACGAAGTGCACCGGGCAGCCGAGCGCCGCGGCGCCGCCGTCCGCGGTGCGGTCGTCGCCGACCATCAGCACCTCGGCGGGCGGCAGGCCGAGAGCGTCGCACGCGGTCCGGAAGATCCGCGGGTCGGGCTTCTGGACGCCGAGCTCGTAGGAGAGCACGTACACGTCGACCAGCTCGTCCAGACCGTGCGTGCGGAAGATCGGCCGCAGGTCCCATCCGATGTTGCTGACGACGGCCACCGGGACGCCCCGTCCGCGCAGCTCGCGCAGCGTCGGTGCGGTGTCCGGGTAGGGGCGCCAGGCGGCGGGGCTCATGTGGCGGTCGTAGAGCGCCTCGGCCAGCTCCGGCGCCGGCAGGCCGGCCGCCAGCGCCAGGCCGCCGTAGGCCGCCCGGTGCTGACGGGCGCTCACGTCCCGTTCCCGCCAGAGGCCTTCGAGGTGGGTGGGCATCCGCCGGGGTGCGCTGCCGCCCGGCAGGGCGCCGTACTGCGTCAGACGCCCCGCCGTCTCGCGGAACTCCTCGTCGGACAGCCGGATGCCGACCGCCGCCAGGCCCGCGCCGAGCCACTCCTCGGTCGACTCGATGCGCAGCAGCGTGCCGGAGAAGTCGAACATCACTCCTCTGATCATGTGAGGATCGTAAGCCAGGCCGGGTTCCGGGCGTCCCGGTCAGGTGGTGGGGTGCAGGCGGGACGGGGTGAGCGGGGAAGCGGGCGGGGCCGCGTCCACGTTGGCCAGGGCGCTGCCGGCCAGCCAGCTGCGCCAGTCGACGTTCCAGTCGCCGAAGCCGTTGTCGAAGGGGGCCATCTTCTCCCCGCCGCTGTTGACCACCTCCACGATGTCGCCCTCGCGGACCGTTTTGAAGAACCAGGCGGCGTTCTCGGTGCTCATGCCCGTACAGCCGTGGCTGACGTTCTCCTCGCCCTGCGCCTCGACCGACCAGGGCGCGGCGTGGATGTACTCACCGCTCCAGGTCACCCGGGTCGCGTAGGAGACGGGCAGGTCGTAGAACTCCTTGGTGCCGCGCTTGATGCCGACGGTGTCGCCGCGCATGCGCACCTTGGACTCCTTGCGCAGGACGACCTTGATGCCGCTGCGGGTCCTGAACCCCTCCTTGCCGGTGGTCACCGGGATCGTCCTGATGACGCGTCCGTTGCGGCGTACGGTCATCCGGTGGGTGGCGGAGTCGGTGACGGCCTCGATCCGGTCGCCGATGGTGAACTGCAGGTCCTCGGAGGGGCCGCCGTAGGCGTTGTCCCCGACCTCGACCCCGTCCAGTCCGCTGCGGACGCGGACCACGGTGTGCGCGGGCCAGTAGGTGCGGGGCCGGTAGTGCAGGGTCGATGCGTCGACCCAGTGCCAGGCGCCCTCGACGCGCGGCTCCGAGGTCACCTCCAGCGCCTGCTCCAGCCGGGCGCGCGCCACGGGGTCGTCGGCGGGGACGGGCCGGCTGAGGGCGGCCGTCACGATCTCCCCGGCTCCGTACGTGCCCGGGCCCGGCCCGAACTCGACGGTGAGCCGGCCCCCGTCCGCGGGCGGCGCGGTCCGGAAGGCCATGGTCACGCCGACCGGGCTGCCGGCCGCGTCCTGCGCGCCGACCTGCACGGTGTACGTCTGCCCTGCCCGCAGCGACTCGGTGTTCAGCCAGCGGTCGCCGTGCGGGCCGAGTTCACCGGACAGGTGGCGGCCGTGCCCGTCGCGCACGGTCACGTCCGTGATGCGGCCCGGTTCGGTGAGGGTGATCTCCAGGGGCCCGCCGGCGTCGGTGGGCAGCACCTCCGCCCAGGCGGCGTCGGCGACGGCGGGCTCCTCGAGTACGGATCCCCTTCCGCGCGCGGTGGCCCGCACCCGCTGCTCCTGCCAGCCGTCGCACAGCCCGCGCCGGAACAGCCGGGCCGCGCACTGCCCTTCACCTGCCCCGCGGGCTCCTTCCAGCACTCTCCCCACCAGGAGGGTGACCGCCGCTTGTCCCGGGCGGCCGTCCGGGGCCGGGCCCGCGGTGTCCGCATCAGGGGTCCTGCCGGGCGCTGCGGCGACGACCAGCATGGCCCCCGTCACCGCAGCCACCGCGCCCCACGCCTTGATCGGTCGCGTTTGTCGCATTCGTGGCATAGCCGTATCAAACCGATGGGGAGCCAACCTGATGATCATGCGCTCGGTCCTGGGGCCGAACGGGCACCGGAAGTGAACTCGTACGGAGCACACCCCTGCGCGGCCGGGCGGGGCCGGGGAAACCCGCGTGACCCCGGCCGGCTCCGCGCGGACAATGCCCCCATGCCCGTACGCGTGGTACATCCGGACGAACTGACCGCCCTCCAGGACATCGAGAGGGCCGCCGGGCGCTGTTTCCGCGACATCGGCATGCCGGAGATCGCCGACGACGAACCGCTGTCGCTCGCCGAACTCGCCCCCTACCGGCTGGCGGGCCTCGCCTGGGTGGCGGTGGACGCGGCCGACGCCCCCGTCGGCTACCTGATCGCCGAGCGCGTCGACGGGGGCCTGCACGTCGAGCAGGTGTCCGTGCACCCCGACCATGCCCGCCGGGGCATCGGCCGGTCCCTGCTGGAGCACCTGGCGGCGGTCGCGGTGGGTGAGGGCGTGCCCGCGCTGACGCTCACCACCTTCACCGAGGTCCCGTGGAACGCCCCGTACTACGTCCGCTGCGGTTTCCGGCCCCTCGGCGAGGAGGCGCTCACCCCCGGCCTGCGGGAGATCCGCGCGCGGGAGGCGGCACACGGCCTGGACCGGTGGCCTCGGGTGTGCATGCGGCGCGACCTGTAAGGGGCCCTGCCTGCGCCGTCCTTCGCCGACCGCGAACCGGGGTCGCGCTCGCACCGGCGGTGTGCTGGGGTGGACGGATGGATCTTCTGGTGCTGGGCGGGACGGCGTGGCTGGGCCGTGAGATCACACGGCAGGCGGTGGGGCGCGGACACGGCGTGACGTGCCTGGCGCGCGGTGAGAGCGGTGAAGTCGCCCCCGGTGCGCGGCTGGTGACGGCGGACCGGAAGGACCGGTCGGCCTATGACGGACTCCTGGACCGCGACTGGGACGCCGTGCTGGAGGTGTCCTGGCAGCCGGCGTTCGTCCGCGACGCGCTCGTGGCGCTGGCGCAGCGGACGCGGCACTGGACGTACGTCTCGTCCGTCAGCGCCTACGCCGACCACGGCACGGTCGGCGCCGACGAGTCGGCCGCGCTCCTGGCGCCCACCGAGCAGCAGTACGTGGGGCGCGAGGCGTACGGAGAGGCGAAGGTCGCCTGCGAGGCGGCCGTGCGCGCGGCGGTCGGCGACCGTCTCGTCGTCGCCCGGGCCGGCCTGATCGGCGGCCCCGGAGACCACTCCGGGCGCTCGGGGTACTGGGTGGCGCGCGCCGCCCGCACGGTGGACCAGCCCATGCTCGTGCCGCACTCCCCGGGCCTGCCGACGCAGGTGGTGGACGTACGCGACCTCGCGGGCTGGATGCTGGACCTCGCGCAGGAGGGCACGGTCGGGACCTTCGACGCCGTGGGGCCCGTCGTGCCGTTCGACGAGTGGGTCGAGCTGTCGCGCCGCGTCGGCGGCCACACCGGGCACGTCGCGAAGGCGGACCCGCAGTGGCTCCTGGACCGGGAGGTCGTGCCGTTCATGGGGCCGGAGTCGCTGGCCATGTGGATGCCGGACCCGCAGTGGGCGGGGTTCGGCGCCCGCAGCGGAACCGCGGCGCGGGCGGCCGGGCTGCGGCACCGGCCGCGGGCGGAGATGCTCGCGGACCTCCTGGAGTGGGAGCGCGCCGAGGGCTTGGACCGCTCCCGCCGGGCCGGCCTGAGCACCGGCCGGGAACGCGAACTCCTCGCCGCGCTCGGCCGCTGACTCCGGCCGCCCGGCGACGTACGCCGGCTCAGCGCCGCGGCCGGGTGGCGACTGCGGCCGCGATGCGCAGGGTCCGGGCGTACGTGCCGCGGGGGTCGTGGTCCAGCAGGGCCCGGCGCAGCTCCGTCTCGAAGGCGGCCGTGCGGTCGCCCAGTACGGCGGGGCTGGACGAGGAGAAGGACAGCTGGAGGCCGATCACCTCGTCCACGGTGTGCCGGACGGGCTGGTCCCACCGGTGTGTCTCGACGCGGGAGAGCGGCGACTTCGCGAGGAGGTCGCCCAGGTCGTCCGGGTCGACGCCGTCGGGTCGGCCGGGTGCGAGGAAGCGTGCGCGTACCTCCTCGACCACGGTCAGCCAGCCCGGCGGCGGGCCGCCGGCCCGGTGCAGGGACGACTCGACGACGGCGACTCCGCCCCGGGGCGCGAGCACCTCGTCCAGGTCGGCGAGGACCCGGCCGCGGTCCATGCGGCGGAAGGCGCCGCCGATGACACACAGGTCGATCCGGGGCAGGCACAGCCGGGTGACGCACGCGTCGTCGCCGCGCAGCCACGAGATGTTCGTGATGCCGCGTTCCTCGGCGAGCCGGATGCCCTCGGCGAGCATCGCCGGCTCCGGGTCGACGGCGTACACGTGGTCGGCGAGGGAGGCCAGGGGCAGGGCGAGCGTGCCGGGGCCGGCGCCGAGGTCCAGTACGGTCTGGGAGCCGTCGAGCGCGAAGCGGTCCGCGAGCAGGGTGTGGAACTCCCGCGGGTACGGGGGCCGGTAGCGGGCGTAGTAGGGGGCGGCGGACGCGAACGGGGTGCTCATGGGGTCCTCCCTCCGGGGTTGCACCCGCCGATCGTGGAGCACGCGGCCGCCTTCCGCGCCCGTCAGGCGTCCCGAATCCCCCGAACGGATGTCTGCGCGGAGCCCCGGGAGGCCGCTCTCGCGTCATCCGGCGTTCCGGCGGCGTTCGCCCGGTGTTCGCCTGCCTGCGCCGGACGGCGCTCCGGTTCGAGGCAAGAAGCGGCCGGACCAGCAGCTCCAGGTGAGCGCCACCGCCGTCGCCGAGGAGGGGTTCTCGCGCGGCTCCCTCATCACCGTCGCCGCAGGCCCGGCGGGCAGCGGCAGACCCAGCGCCTGGCCACCGGGGCCTTCCGTGGCAGCGCGGCCCTCCTCCCCCGGGGCCGGGCCTCGGCGGGCGGCGCTCACGCGCCACGATGGTGACGACGGGCCGGGCACGCGTGCGGGCGTACCCGGCCCCCCGCTCAGTTCGACGGGGTGAGGCGCTCCCACAGGAAGGTGTGCACGAGAGCCTCGTTGAAGGCCGTCTGCCGGTGGTCGGTGGCGCCCGCGTGCCCGCCGCCGATGTGCTCGTGGAAGAACACGGGATGGCCCGCCTCCCGCAGCCGGGCGGCCATCTTGCGGGCGTGCCCCGGGTGGACGCGGTCGTCGCGGGTCGAGGTCAGCAGGAGCAGCGGCGGGTAGGCGGGCCCGTCCGTCCGGATCCGGTGGTAGGGGGAGATGTCCTCCAGGTGGGGCCGGTCCGCAGGGTCGTCGGGGTCGCCGTACTCGGCGATCCAGCTGGCCCCGGCGAGCAGCTTGTGGAAGCGGAGCATGTCCAGCAGCGGCACGTGCGCGACGACCGCGCCGAACAGCTCCGGCTCGCGGGTGAGCATCGCGCCCATGAGGAGTCCGCCGTTGCTGCCGCCCTCGATGCCGAGTTGTGCCGGGGTGGTGATGTCCCGGGAGACGAGGTCCCTGGCGACGGCGGCGAAGTCCTCGTACGCCCGGATCCGGTTCGCGCCGAGCGCGGCCCGGTGCCAGGCGGGCCCGTACTCGTGCCCGCCCCGGATGCCGGCGACGACGTAGGTGCCGCCGCGGGCGAGCCAGGCGCGTCCGGTGACCGCGCTGTAGGAGGGGACCATGGAGATCTCGAAGCCGCCGTACCCGTAGAGCAGGGTCGGGCCGGGGCCGGACCGCTCCTCGGGTCCGACGACGAAGTAGGGGATGCGGGTGCCGTCGGCGGATGTCGCGAAGAACTGGCTCACGGTGAGCCCGGCGGCGTCGAACAGCGCCGGGCTCTGCTTGACGGGCTCGCTGTCGTCCTCGCCGCCCGCCGTGCCGCGGTAGAGGGTGGAGGGCTGGAGGAAGCCGGTGACGAGGTGGAAGTACTCGTCGCTCACGTCCGGGTCGGTGCAGGTCACCGAGGCCGTGGACAGCTGCGGTACGCCCGGCAGCGGTGCCCGCTGCCAGCCGTCGGCTCCGGCGCCGGGGGTGAGCAGTTCCAGGCTGGAGGAGACGTCGACCCGGGTGCCGAGAATCAGATGGTTGCGGGTCCAGCTGTATCCCGCGAGCGCGGTGCGCTCGTCCGGGGTGAACAGCACCTCGGCCTGCCGCGCTCCCGCCAGGAACGCGGTGAAGTCGAAGGCGAGCAGGCTGCCCGCGGGGTGGCCGAGCCATGGCGTCTTCGTGGTGACGGTCAGCCACTCGCGGTGGACGGAGGCGCTCGCGTCGTCCGGCACGTCGATCTTCACGGGGGCGCCGGAGGCGTCCTCGGGCAGGAGGAACAGCTCCTGGTTCCAGAAGTCGATCTGCCGGTGGACGAAGTCCCGCTCGAAGCCGGGGGTGTCGTCGTGCCAGCCGGACGCGGACAGGTCGCCGGGCCGGCCCTCGTAGACGAGCTCGGCGTCTTCGAGGGGTGTGCCGCGGCGCCAGCGGCGGACCTGGAGCGGGTAGCCGGACGTGGACATCGAGCCGGCACCGAAGTCGGTGCCGATCCAGACGCGGTCGTGGTCGATCCATCCGATCCGGGTCTTCGCCTCGGCGACGGTGAACCCGTCCGCGACGAACTCCAGGGTCTCCAGGTCGAACTCGCGCACGACGCAGGCGTCGGCGCCGTCCCGGGAGAGCAGGACCAGCGCATGCCGGTGCTCGGGGGCCAGGACCCTGCTGCCGGCCCAGGCCCACTTCTCCTCTTCGGCCTCGGCCAGGGCGTCCAGGTCCAGGAGCACCTCCCAGGCCGGGCGGTCCGTGCGGTACTCCTCGAGCGTGGTGCGCCGCCACAGGCCGCGTACGTGGTCGGCGTCCTGCCAGAAGTTGTAGAGGTGGCGGCCGCGCCGGACGACGTGGGGGATCCGGCCGTCGTCGTCCAGCACCTCGCGCATCTCCTGCTCGAGCACCTTGAAGCCGGGCTCGCCGGTCAGCGCGTCCACGGTCTCGGCGTTGCGCTCCCGGACCCAGGCGAGGGCGTCCTCGCCGGATACGTCTTCCAGCCACAGGTAGGGGTCTTCATCGCTCATCAGGCGATTGTGCAGGAAGCGACCGGCGGGGTCACCCGCCCGCCGTACGCCGGGCCTCGCGCAGGGCCGAGTGCACCGACCAGACGACGGAGACCAGCGGGACCGCTACCACGGCGCCGACCACGCCGGCGGCGATCGCACCGGCGACCACCGAGATCGCCACGACCAGCGGATGGAGGCGGACCGCCCGGCTCATGACGAG
>NZ_MQUR01000125.1 GCF_001953875.1 Streptomyces amritsarensis | reverse complement strand
CGGCGGGCGAACCGCCGCAGTGGGGTGCTGCTGTTCCGCGCTGTCAACGGCGGGTCTCCAGGTGTCTGCGGTGCAGCCACTTCGGGAGGCCGGGGGCCTCCAGGAAGCCCTCGGCCCGTCCGGCCGCGACACCGATCCGCAGCAGGTCCGAACTCTTCTCGAAGAGCATGAACCGCGGTTCCCAGATCGGCCGGTATTTGGCGTTGGCCCGGTAGAGGGACTCGATCTGCCACCAGCGGGAGAAGAAGCTCAGCAGCGAGCGCCACATCCGCAGCACCGGACCGGCCCCGAGCCGGGACCCGCGCTCGAAGACCGACCGGAACATCGCGAAGTTCAGCGAGACCTGGGTGATCCCGATCTCCTTGGAGCGTTCGAGGAGTTCGATGACCATGAACTCCATCAGGCCGTTCTCGGAGTCCCGGTCGCGGCGCATCAGGTCCAGCGACAGGCCCTTGGGACCCCACGGCACGAAGGAGAGCACGGCCCTCAGATCGCCGTTGCCGTCGGTGCACTCCAGCATCACGCACTGGCCGTCGGCGGGGTCGCCGAGGCGGCCCAGCGCCATGGAGAAGCCGCGTTCGGTGGCCCCGTCGCGCCAGTCGTCGGCTCGGCGCACCAGCTCGGCCATCTCCTCGGCGGGGATGTCGGCGTGGCGGCGGATGCGGACGGTGTACCCGGCCCGCTTGACGCGGTTGTAGGCCTGCCGGACCGTGCGCATGGCCCGGCCCTCCAGGGTGAACTCGGCGGTCTCCACGATCGCCTCGTCGCCGAGCTCCAGCGCGTCCAGGCCGTGCCGGGCGTAGATCTGCCCGGCCTCCTCGCTCGCCCCCATCACGGCCGGCACCCAGCCGTGCTCGCGGGCCTCGGCCAGCCACGGTTCGATGGCGCCGGGCCAGGCCTCCGGGTCGCCGATCGGGTCGCCGGAGGCGAGGGAGACCCCGCCGACGACGCGGTACGTGACGGCGGCCTTGCCGGTGGGGGACCAGATGACGGACTTCTCGCGGCGCAGCGCGAAGTAGCCGAGGGAGTCGCGGTCGCCCTGGCGGGCCAGCAGCGCCCGCAGCCGCTCCTCGTCCTCCTCGCTGATCGGGTCGACGGCGCGGCGCGAACGGAACGCGGCGAACAGCACGGCGAGCAGCAGCAGCATCGACATGACGTTGATGGAGACGTCCACCCAGCCGGGCGGGGTGATCGCCGCGGAGGCCCGGTCGTCGGGGGCCAGGGTGATCAGCCGCATCACGCCGTACTTCCAGCGTTCCGGGAAGGAGACGCCGGCGCTGTCCGGGGAGGTGTTGGCGGCGCCCACGAGGAGGGCCGCGACGAGGGAGGTGAGGAGCAGGCCGACGGCGGCGACGGCGGCGGCGAACGCCGGGTTGGAGCGGTCGCCCTTGGCGTAGAACTCGCGGCGGCCCAGCAGCAGCGCGCCGGTGAACAGCGCGGTCAGGGCCAGCGAGACCCAGTTCTGCGGGTGCTCGCGGATCTCCTCGTACGCGAGGAGCGCGTAGGCGAGGAGCAGGGCCAGGAGGCCGCTCAGGACGAGGTTCAGGATCCAGGAGGCGCGCTTGCGGCGGCCCAGGGTGACGGCCAGCAGCAGCGTGAACAGGCCGGAGGCGAAGCCCGCGGTGAGCATGTACGGGGTGTAGAAGTCCTCGATGTTGTGGCGCCGCAGGTCCTGCCCGAGCGAGACCCACACCGCGCTGAGGAAGTTGATGAAGGTGACGACCCGCAGGTACCAGACCGCGAAAGCGGCTCCGCGCTGTGAGCGGGCGCTCCCCCGACCGGTCTCCCGGCCGCCCCCCGCCGCCTTGCCGGCGGGGCCTGCGCCGGTGTCTTTCCTGCCGGTTGACGGACCGGGCGCCGGTACGGCGGTGCGGTCGGTCTCTGCGCTGGTCAAACGGACCTCTCCCATAAAAAGCGATCATATGGGGCGTCGCTGTCCGTGATGGTGCGCTCGGGGGCCGCGGCCTGGTCAGGACCGCGGCCCCCGGCGGCTCATTCCGTCGGCTCCTCGGCCGCCCGTTCCGGAAGCTCCGCCGCGAGCGCGGCGGCCGCCTGGAAGAGGGGAAGAGCCAGCAATGCCCCGGTGCCTTCGCCTACTGTGACGCCGTGATCGAGCACGGGGTTGAGCGCCATGCGGTCGAGTGCCTTCGCCTGACCCGGCTCGCCGCTCGCCTGACCCGCCAGCCACCAGTCAGGAGCCCGGAACGCGGCCCGCTGCGCCACCAGTCCGCACGCCGCCGAAACAACACCGTCGAGGATGACGGGCGTACGGCGCACCGCACACTGGAGCAGGAATCCCGTGATGGCGGCGACGTCCGCCCCGCCGACCGCCGCCAGCAGCGCGACCTGGTCGCCCAGGACCGGCCGGGCCCGGCGCAGTGCGTCGCGGATCGCCGCGCACTTGCGCATCCAGGCCAGGTCGTCGATGGGCCGGCCGCCCCGGCCGGTGACCACCGAGGAGTCCGTTCCGCACAGGGCGGCGACGAGGGTCGCGGCGACGGTCGTCCCGCCGACGCTCAGGTCGCCGAGGACGACCAGGTCCGTCCCCGAGTCGGCCTCCTCGTCGGCGATGCGCATGCCGAGCCGCAGCGCGGCCTGCGCCTCCTCGACCGTCAGCGCGTCCTCGACGTCGATCCGGCCGCTGCCGCGCCGGACGCGGTGCGCCACCACGTCCTCGGGCAGCAGCCCCGGATCGCAGTCGAGGCCGGCGTCGACGATCCGTATCGTGGCGCCGAACCGGCCGGCCAGGACGGCGACGGGGCTGGACCCGTCGAGCACGTCCCGCACCAGTTCGTGACCGGTGGACGCGGCCCGGGCGGAGACCCCCTGGGCGGCGATCCCGTGGTCGGCGGCGAACAGCACCACGCGGGGCCGCTCGATCGCCCTGACCGGAACCCGCCCCTGCGCGGCGGCGAGCCACTCGGCGAGCTCGTCGAGCCGCCCCAGCGCGCCCGGCGGTAGGGCGAGGCGCTCACGGCGTTCCTCGGCATCACGCCGGACGCCCCCGTCGGGGCGCTCGATCAGATCGGAGAAGTCGTCGAGATTCAGCGTGCTCATCTGCCAGAGAGTACAGCCGGTGAAGCCCTCCCTCAGGCCTCGGCGGGCCCGGCCGGTTCCGGCCCCTCCCGGGGCGTTCCGCCCGGCTGAACACCCGGGCGCGGCCTACTCCTTCAGTACACAGGCCTGCCCCGCGACGACCAGCAGGACGTGCTCGCACTCGCCCGCCACCCGGGCGTTCAGCCGGCCCAGCTCGTCACGGAAACGACGGCCCGAGGCGGTCGCCGGGACGACGCCCGAACCGACCTCGTTGCTCACCAGGACCACCTGGCGGCGGGTCGCGCGCACGGCCGCCACCAGAGCGGCGGTCCGCTCGTCCAGCTCCTGCCGGCCGTGCTCGGCCCAGACCTGCTCGTCCCAGGCCCCGGCCCGGTCCATGGCGTCGGTCAGCCACAGCGCCAGGCAGTCGATCAGCAACGGCGGCCCCTCGTCCGCGAGCAGCGGGCCCAGCTCGCACGTCTCCACCGTCCGCCAGCTCGCCGGCCGGCGCTCCCGGTGCAGGCCGACCCGCCGCGCCCACTCCGCGTCCCCGTCCCGGGTGCCCCCGGTGGCCGCGTAGACCACGTCGGGGAAGGACTCCAGCCGCCGTTCCGCCTCCACGGACTTGCCCGAGCGGGCCCCGCCCAGCACCAGCGTGCGGCGCGGCAGGTCCGGCACCGCGCGGTAGTCGCCGACGAGCACGGTGGTCCCGTCGGGCACCGCCCGCGCTCCGGCGGCCGCCAGCCGGCGCTCCAGCTCCCGGCCCGGCGGCACGTCGTGGTCGAGGTGGACGGCGATCACGTCCGTCGCCGGGCCGACGGCTCCCGACGCCCGCAGCCGGGCCAGCGCCTCGGGGCGGCCCGGTACGTCGGCGAGCACCGTGTCGTACGGGCGCTGCCCGGCCCGCCCGGCGGTCCCGGCCGGCGCCCCGCCGGGCGGCAGGTACAGCAGGCGGCCGCCGTCCGGGCCGGTCACCTCGTAGCCGGTGCCCGGCGCGTCCATCGGCACCGCCCGCACCCGGTGCCCGGAGATCACCGAGAGCTCCTGCCCGTCCGGCACCCGCCCGGCGGTCGGCAGCCCCGGGGGCAGCTCCACCGCGGGCCCGTCGTGCGGGTGGGTCAGCAGGACCTGCCGTACCCCGGCCAGCGAATGCCCCGCCCGGGCGCCGGCCAGCACCGCACCCGGGGTCAGGTCGAGCAGCAGCGCACCGTCGACGAGGACCGCCGTGGCGGCGCGGGAGCGCGCCCCGACGCAGGCGGCGCAGGCCGCACACGGACAGCCGGGGCGGGGCAGCCCCTCGGGGGTGCCGGTGCCGAGCAGAGTGAGTTCCACAGGATGATCCTCCCGCGTCGCGGAGACTGCTGCGCGCCCGGTTACTCTGCGGGCAGACTCAAGGCGAGAAGCGTGTGAGCAGCGGACGAGCAACGGAGGCGGACATGGCGTGGACGTGGCGGTTCGAGACGGCCGAGGGCACCGAGACGAGCCCGTCGGTGGTACCCGAGGAGTTCACCACGCAGGGCGACGCGGAGTCCTGGATCGGCGAGTACTGGAAGGACCTGCTGGAAGGCGGTACCGAACAGGTGAAGCTGTCCGACGACAGCGGCACGGAGCTCTACACGATGAGCCTGCGCTCCGCGCTGGAGGCCTGACCCCTCCGCGTCGTTCGGCCCGCCGGACCAGCGGCGGGCCGAACGGCCGGAATCAGCCCCGGACGCCGCAGAGGTGCAGCAGCGCGGCGACACCCCGGTAGGGGTCGGTGCGGCCGGCCCGGTCCTCGGCGGCCAGCAGCCGCTCCAACTCGTCGTCGGGCGGCAGCGCCTCGCCGGCCTCGGTGCCGTCCGTGAAGACGCGTACGCCGTACCAGGCCTGCAGCGGCGCACCGATCCCCGACAGCGTCGCGGTCAGCCCCGCCAGCCGGTCGGCGCGTACGTCCAGGCCGAGGCGGTTGGTGTAGTCGGTGCTGTCGAAGGCGGCCAGCGCGCCCTTCCAGTCCCCGTCCAGCCCGTGCCGCATGGCGAGCGCGTCGCCGTTGCGCACCAGCAGGGACAGCAGCCCTCCCGGGGCCAGCATCCGGGCCAGCCCGGCGAGCATGGCGTCCGGCTCGGGCACGTACATCAGCACCCCGTGGCACAGGACCACGTCGAAGCTGCCCGGCAGGAAATGGGCGCCGGTCTCGCGCCCGTCCCCCTCCAGCAGCGTGACCCGGTCGCGGATCCCGGCGGGCTCCACGGCCAGCGCCTCGCGTGCGACGGCCAGCATGCCCGGATCCTGCTCCAGGCCGGTCACCATGTGCCCGGCGCGGGCGAGGCGCAGTGCCTGGGTGCCCTGGCCCATGCCGACGTCGAGAACGCGCAGCCGCTGCCCCACGGGGAAGCGCTGCGCGATCTGTTCGTCGACCTGTCGGCCCACGAGCTCCTGACGGACCGCGTTGCGCAGTCCGCCCAAGCCCTCGAGCCACAGGCGTGCCCCCTCGGCGAAGCCTTCCCCCGACGCGCCGGGCGTCCCTCCGGTCAGGGCCGTTCCCCGCGCTTGACCTGCGGCTTCGGCAGGCGCAGCCGGCGCATCTGCAGGGTGCGCATCAGGCCGTACGCGACCGCGCCGCGGCGCGGCTCGTTCGGGAAGCGCTCGCTCAGCGCCTTGCGCAGGCGGAACACCAGGCCGACGGAGTCCAGGATGATCAGCGCGATCACGCCGAGCCACAGCAGCAGCGCGATGTTCTGGATCGCCGGCTGGCGCACCATGCTGAGCACGAGGATGACCACGGCCAGCGGCAGGAACATCTCGGCGACCGAGAAGCGGGAGTCCACGAAGTCGCGGACGAACCGGCGGACGGGGCCCTTGTCGCGCGTGGGCAGGTAGCGCTCGTCGCCGTTGGCCAGCGCCTCGCGCTGCTTGGCCATCTCGGCGCGGCGGCGCTCACGGGCCCGCTTCGCGTCCTCCTTGCGGTTGCCGGTCGAGGCCACCACGGCCTTGCGCTGCGACTGGGCCACAGCACGCTTCGGCGTAGGGCGGCCCTTGGGGGCCTGCGGGTCACGGGGCTGCGAGAGGTCGGCGCTCACCTTGTCGGCGGCGGCGGCCTTCTCTTCCTTGGAGGAGCGGCTACCAAACACAAAACCCAAGCCTACGTGGTTGCGGGCACGGACCCCACCCCGGTGGGGAACGATCCGGCAACGGCGGGCGTCCTTCCCTGTGCACGGTCCGAGCAGCGGGGCCCGCCCGTACGGTCGGGGACCCACCTACTCCTCACGCCTGATACGGCGGAGGCGTAGTCGTCCTGGAGGAGGAGCGCATCCGTCCTCGAACAGTGCGGTAATGGAGGCAGGGCCCGTACTGTGGGTTCTGTCGGTGACCTGGAGCACAGTCCGTCTAGAAGGGGGCGCGCGAAGCCCATGAGCGGTGTCATGAAGCGTATGGGGATGATCTTCCGCGCGAAGGCGAACAAGGCCCTTGACCGGGCCGAGGACCCGCGCGAGACCCTCGACTACTCGTACCAGAAGCAGCTCGAACTGCTGCAGAAGGTGCGCCGCGGCGTCGCCGACGTGGCGACGTCCCGCAAGCGCCTCGAACTGCAGCTGAACCAGCTGCAGGGGCAGTCCGCCAAGCTGGAGGACCAGGGCCGCAAGGCCCTCGCCCTGGGCCGCGAGGACCTGGCCCGCGAGGCCCTGTCCCGCCGCGCCTCGCTCCAGCAGCAGGTCAGCGACCTGGAGGTGCAGCACCAGACCCTCCAGGGCGAGGAGGAGAAGCTGACGCTGGCCGCGCAGCGGCTCCAGGCGAAGGTGGACGCCTTCCGTACGAAGAAGGAGACCATCAAGGCCACCTACACCGCGGCCCAGGCCCAGACCCGGATCGCGGAGTCCTTCTCCGGCATCTCCGAGGAGATGAGCGACGTCGGCCTGGCCATCCAGCGGGCCGAGGACAAGACCGCCCAGCTGCAGGCCCGCGCCGGCGCGATCGACGAGCTGCTGGCCTCCGGCGCGCTCGACGACCAGAGCGGCCTGGGCTCCAAGGACGACATCCAGGCCGAGCTGGACCGCCTGTCGGGCGGCACGGACGTGGAGCTGGAGCTCCAGCGGATGAAGGCGGAGCTGGCCGGCGGCCCGTCCGCGCAGCAGCAGGCCATCGAGGGCGGCGCCCAGGACGGCGCCCAGCAGCCGCAGACCCAGCACCGGTTCGACAAGCAGTAGGACGGGGCCGTCATGATCGTCCGCATCATGGGGGAAGGCCAGCTGGACGTGGCCGACGCTCACTTCGCCGAGCTCGACAAGCTCGACGACGAGCTGCTCGCCGAGATGGAGGGCGGCGACGAGGAGGGCTTCCGGCGCACCCTGGGGGCGCTGCTCGAAGCCGTCCGGCAGCTGGGCGAGCCGCTCCCGGCCGACGCCCTGGAGCCGTCCGAGCTGATCCTGCCGGGGCCCGACGCGAGCCTCGACGAGGTCAGGGAGATGCTCCGCGACGACGGCCTGATCCCGGGCTGAGACCGGACGCACCGACACCACGACGGGCCCTCCCCCCACCGGGGGAGGGCCCGTCGTCGCACGTCCGGCCCGGCACGGCGCCGTCCGGCGCCCCGCCCCTCTCACTCCGGCGGCGGCGCCGGCGGCTTCTCCAGGGGCACCGGCCGCGGGTCCGGGGCGCCGCCGATGAAGTCCTCGAACCTGCGCCGCCGCCTCGTCCAGCGCCGGTCGTGGTGGAAGGCCCGCAGCTCGGCCCTGGCCCGGGCGCGGGGCCGGTTCACGTAGAACCGCTTCGCGTACGGGGAGCCCGGCCGGGCCAGCCGGATCGCGCCGATCAGGGCCACGAAGGGGATGACGACCCCGAAGAGCGCGGTGCGCGCCTTGCCCTTCCACAGGGCGATCAGCGCGAGACAGAAGTTGCCGGCCGCGTTCATGACGACCAGCCCGCGGCTCTGGCGCTCCTCGGCGGTCAGGTCGTTCACCCCGAAGGGCACGAACCCGCCCAGCACCAGGGCCACCACCGCGGCCGTCACGACCACGATCTCCACGCTCTTGCGGCCCTGCTCGCTCCAGTACACGTCGTCGAGGTGCAGGATCAGCGCGAACTCGTCCAGGACCAGCCCCGCGCCCAGCCCGAAGATCACGGCCGAGAGGGCCGCGCCGAAGCTGTTGCGGGCGCTGCCGATCGACCCGAAGCCGCCGATGATCACGAGGATCACGCCCGGCACCACGTGGTGGATGTGCAGGCCGCCCGGGGTGACGTTCTTGAAGGGGCCGCGGCCGGCCCGGATCAGGCGGGTGATCACACGGGTGACCAGGAACGACATCACGAAGGAGACCAGGGCCAGCAGCATGGGCAGCTTCCCCGGCTCGACGATGTTCCGATACCACCAGTGACCCATCCCACTGACTCCCTGTTTGGTCCGTAATGGGCAATTTACAGCCCGTCGTGAACGGGTAGCGTTCGCGCCGATGACAGATTCGTTCGACGGTCCGCCCCTGACCCCGCCCCCGGAACGCGCCTCGTTCCGCGACGGCGTCCGCTTCGCCTTCGGCACCCTCACCGTGCTGCCCGCCCGCATCACCCGCTGGGACCGCCCCGCGGCCCGCACCGGAATGGCCTGCGCCCCGCTCGCCGGACTGGTCGTCGGCGCGCTCGCGGCCGTCCCCGGAGTGCTCCTCCTGCTGCTCGGCGCGGAGCCGCTGCTCGCGGCGGCCGTCACCGCCGCCGTACCGGCCGCGCTGACCCGGGGACTGCACCTGGACGGGCTGGCCGACACGGCCGACGGCCTGGGCAGCGCCAAACCGGCCGACGAGGCGCTGCGCATCATGAAGCAGTCCGACATCGGCCCCTTCGGCGTGATCGCCCTGGTCGTCGTCCTGCTCGTGCAGACGGCCGCCCTGTCCGAGCTCTACGCCGACAGCTGGGTCCGCGGCGCCCTCGCCGCCGTGATCGCCGCCGCCACGGCCCGCCTGGCCATGACCCTGGCCTCCCGCGACGGCGTCCCGCCCGCCCGGCCCGAGGGCCTCGGGGCCGCGGTCGCCGGGGTCGTCCCGCGCCCGGCGGCCGCCGCCCTCGCGGCCCTGGCCACCGCGGCCGCGGCCGCGGCCGCCCTGCCGGCCGGCCTGCCCGCCGCGGCCCGCTCCGCGGCGGCGGTCCTCGCCGCCCTGCTCGCCGCCGAACTGCTGCTGCGCCGCTGCGTACGCCGCTTCGGCGGGGTCACCGGCGACGTGTTCGGCGCCCTGGCCGAGGTGTCGGCGACCACCGCCCTCATCGTCCTGGCCCTCGGCTGAGGCCGTCCGGTCCGACGGGACCCCGGCCGGAGCCGCACCGGGCCCACGTACGCTCCTCCCCGTGGACCACACTCCTACGGACCTGCCCCCCGCACCTATCAAGGTGCTGCTCGCCGACGACCAGGCCCTGCTGCGCAGCGCCTTCAAGGTGCTCGTCGACTCCGAGCCCGACATGGAGGTCGTCGGGGAGGCCTCCGACGGGGCGCAGGCCTTCGCGCTCGCCCGGCGGGAACGCCCCGACGTCGTGCTGATGGACATCCGGATGCCCGGCACCGACGGGCTCGCCGCCACCCGCATGATCAGCGCCGACCCGGAACTCGCCGCCGTGCGCGTGGTGATGCTGACGACGTTCGAGGTGGACGAGTACGTGGTCTCCGCCCTGCGTGCGGGCGCCTCCGGCTTCCTCGGCAAGGGCGCCGAGCCCGACGAGCTGCTCAACGCCATCCGCGTCGCCGCCGCCGGTGAGGCGCTGCTCTCCCCGGCCGCCACCAAGGGCCTCATCGCCACCTTCCTCGCCCAGGGCGGCGGCGCCGATCCGGCGACCTCCGCCGCCTCGGCCGGGATGCACGCGGAGCGGCTCGCCGCGCTGACCGTCCGGGAGCGTGAGGTCCTCGTACACGTCGCCGCGGGCCTGTCCAACGACGGCATCGCGGGGCGGCTGGAGGTCAGCCCGCTCACCGTCAAGACGCACGTGAACCGGGCCATGGCCAAGCTCGGCGCCCGCGACAGGGCCCAATTGGTGGTCATTGCCTACGAATCGGGACTCGTCCGGCCCCGCGTGGAGTAGCGGTGGAGTAGGACCGCGTACTACGGACGCGGTATGCCGCACATAAGGACGGGACCTGCGAGCGACGAAACCGTCCCACCGCGTGGGACAGGGTGGGAGTGCCCTCGCGTTCGTCACTGCAGAGAGATCCCATACCCATGTCCTGGCTGTCCCGCTTCAGCCTTGCCCAAAGGGCGTTGGTCGGCCTCGTGTCGATCGTCGCGCTCCTCTTCGGCGCCATAGCCATCCCGCAGCTCAAGCAGCAGCTGCTGCCCTCCATCGAACTCCCGATGGTGTCCGTGCTCGCGCCGTACCAGGGCGCCTCGCCCGACGTGGTGGAGAAGCAGGTCGTCGAACCGATCGAAGCCATGCTCAAGGGCGTCGACGGCATCACCGGCATCACGTCCACCGCCAGCGAGGGCAACGCCCTCATCATGGCCAGCTTCGACTACGGCGACAGCGGCACCAAGCAGCTCGTCGCCGACGTCCAGCAGGCCGTCAACCGGGCCCGCGTCCGGCTGCCCGCCGACGTGGACCCGCAGGTGGTGGCCGGTTCGACCGACGACATCCCGACGGTGATCCTCGCCGTCACCTCCGACAAGGACCAGCAGGCCCTCGCCGACCAGCTCGAGAAGTCCGTCGTGCCCGTCCTGTCGGACATCGAGGGCGTCGGCCAGGTCAGCGTCGACGGCGTCCAGGACCTCCAGGTCACCGTCACCCCCGACGACTCCAAGCTCGCCGCCGCCGGCCTCGACGGCTCCGCCCTCGCCCAGGGCCTCCAGGCGGGCGGCGCCGCCGTCCCCGCCGGCTCCTTCGACGAGGCCGGCAAGAACCGCACCGTCCGCGTGGGCAACGGCTTCACCTCCCTCGCCCAGATCGAGGACCTGCGGCTGAGCCCCGGCCCGGGCAAGCCGGCGGTCCGCCTCGGCGACGTCGCCGTCGTCAAGCAGGAGCCGGCCAAGGCCGTCTCCATCACCCGCACCAACGGCAAGCCCAGCCTCGCCCTCGTCCTGACCATGGACAAGGACGGCAGCGCCGTCGCCATCTCCGACACGGTCAAGGAGAAGCTGGCCGAGCTGCGTTCCACGCTCGGCGCCGGCGCCGAGCTGACCGTCGTCAGCGACCAGGGCCCGGCCGTCGCCAAGTCCATCTCCAGCCTCACCACCGAGGGCATGCTCGGCCTGCTCTTCGCGGTGATCGTGATCCTGGTCTTCCTGGCGTCGCTGCGCTCGACGCTGGTCACCGCGGTCTCCATCCCGCTGTCCGTGGTCCTCGCGCTGATCGTGCTGTGGACCCGCGACCTGTCGCTCAACATGCTGACCCTGGGCGCGCTGACCATCGCCATCGGACGGGTCGTCGACGACTCGATCGTGGTCCTGGAGAACATCAAGCGCCACCTCGGCTACGGCGAGGAGCGGGAGGCCGCGATCATCACCGCGGTCAAGGAGGTCGCCGGCGCGGTCACCTCCTCCACCCTCACCACCGTCGCCGTGTTCCTGCCCATCGGCCTCACCGGCGGCATGATCGGCGAGCTCTTCGGCTCCTTCTCCCTCACCGTCACCGCGGCCCTGCTGGCCTCGCTGCTCGTCTCGCTGACGGTCGTTCCGGTGCTCTCGTACTGGTTCCTCAGCGCACCTGAGGGCGTCACGCCCGGGGACGCCGAGAGCGCCGCGAAGGCCCGGCGCGAGGCCGAGGAGAAGGAATCGCGCAGCCGCCTCCAGCGCTTCTACGTCAGCGTCCTGGGCTTCGCCACCCGGCGCCGCCTGACCAGTGTGGCCATCGCGGTGGTCGTCCTGGTCGGCACCTTCGGCATGACCCCGCTGCTGAAGACCAACTTCTTCGACCAGGGCGAGCAGGACCTCCTGACGGTCAAGCAGGAACTCGCCCCGGGCACCTCGCTGGCCGCCTCCGACGAGGCGAGCCGCAAGGTCGAGAAGGTGCTGGGCTCGGTCGACGGCGTCAAGAGCTACCAGGTCACCGTCGGCTCCTCCGGCTTCCTCGCGGCCTTCGGCGGCGGCACCGGCTCCAACCAGGCCTCCTACCAGGTCACCGTGAAGGACGCCGGCGACGCCGAGGCCGTCAAGAAGCGGATCGGGGACCGGCTGGCCGCCCTCGACGGCATCGGCGAGACCCGCATCGCGGCCGGCGACGCCTTCGGCAGCCAGAACCTCAGCGTGGTCGTCAAGGCAGGCGACGGCGAGGTCCTCGCCAAGGCCGCCGAGCAGGTCCGCGCCGAGGTGGCGAAGCTCGACAACGTCACCGACGTGCAGAGCGACCTGTCCCAGTCCGTGCCCCGGATCTCGGTGACCGCCACCCCCAAGGCGGCGGAGGCCGGCCTGAACCAGGCCGCGCTCGGCGCAATCGTCGCCCAGGCCGTCCGCGGCAACCCTGCGGGCAAGGCCGTACTGGACGACACCGAACGGGACATCGTCATCACGTCCGCGCAGCCGGCCACCACCCTGGCCGAACTGCAGGCGCTCCCGGTCGGTCCGGTCAAGCTCGGTGACATCGCCGAGGTCAAGGAGGTCCCCGGCCCGGTCGCGATGACCCGGATCGACGGCGCCCGCGCCGCGACCGTCACCGCGCGCCCGCAGGGCGACAACACCGGCGCGGTCAGCGCCGAGCTCCAGAGCAAGCTCAAGGCCCTGGACCTGCCCGACGGCGCCACGGCCTCCATCGGCGGCGTCTCCGAGGACCAGGACGAGGCGTTCGGCTCGCTCGGCCTCGCCATGCTGGCGGCCATCGCGATCGTGTTCATGCTGCTCGTCGCGACCTTCCGCTCGCTCGTCCAGCCGCTGATCCTGCTGGTGTCCATCCCGTTCGCGGCGACCGGCGCACTCGGCCTGCTCATCGTCACCGGCACCCCGATGGGCGTCCCGGCGATGATCGGCATGCTGATGCTCATCGGCATCGTCGTGACCAACGCGATCGTCCTGATCGACCTGGTCAACCAGTACCGCGCCCAGGGCCTGGGCGTCGTCGAGGCAGTCGTCGAGGGCGGCCGGCACCGGCTGCGCCCGATCCTCATGACGGCCCTGGCGACGATCTTCGCGCTGCTCCCGATGGCGCTCGGCGTCACCGGCGAGGGCGGCTTCATCTCGCAGCCGCTCGCGGTCGTGGTGATCGGCGGCCTGGTCAGCTCCACCCTGCTGACGCTGCTCCTGGTGCCGACGCTCTACACGATGGTCGAGCTCCGCAAGGAGCGGCGCCGTGCGAGGAAGACGGCCCGCCTGACGGTGGTCCCGCCGCAGGACCACCAGGAGGAGACCCCGGCCAAGGTCTGACCGGCCCGGGCCGGGCGGGCCGGGCCACCCGGCCCGACCGGCCGGCCGAACGCCGAAGCGGCGGTTCCCGAACGGGAACCGCCGCTTCGGCGTGTGCGGTCCGCAGCCGCGCCGCCACCCCTACGGGAGGGCGAGCATGCGCTCCAGCGCGAGCTTCGCGAAGCTCTCCGTCTCCTTGTCGACCTGGATCTGGTTGACGAGGGTGCCCTCGGCCAGGGACTCCAGCGTCCACACCAGGTGCGGGAGGTCGATGCGGTTCATCGTCGAGCAGAAGCAGACCGTCTTGTCGAGGAAGACGACCTCCTTGTCCTCCGCAGCGAATCGATTCGCCAGGCGGCGGACCAGGTTCAGCTCGGTGCCGATCGCCCACTTGGAGCCGGCCGGGGCCGCCTCCAGCGCCTTGATGATGTACTCCGTCGAGCCGACGTAGTCCGCGGCCGCCACGACCTCGTGCTTGCACTCGGGGTGGACCAGGACGTTCACGCCGGGGATGCGGGCGCGGACGTCGTTGACCGAGTCGACCGAGAACCGGCCGTGGACCGAGCAGTGCCCGCGCCACAGGATCATCTTGGCGTCGCGCAGCTGCTCGGCGGTCAGGCCGCCGTTCGGCTTGTGCGGGTTGTAGACCACGCAGTCGTCCAGCGACATGCCCATGTCGCGGACGGCCGTGTTGCGGCCCAGGTGCTGGTCGGGGAGGAAGAGGACCTTCTCGCCCTGCTCGAACGCCCACTCCAGGGCCTTCTTCGCGTTGGACGAGGTGCAGATCGTGCCGCCGTGCTTGCCGGTGAAGGCCTTGATGTCGGCGGAGGAGTTCATGTACGAGACGGGGACCGTCACCCCGGCGATGCCGGCCTCGGTCAGCGCGTCCCAGCACTCCGCGACCTGCTCGGCGGTGGCCATGTCGGCCATCGAGCAGCCGGCGGCCAGGTCCGGCAGGACCACCTTCTGGTCGTCCGAGGTCAGGATGTCCGCGGACTCGGCCATGAAGTGGACGCCGCAGAAGACGATGTACTCGGCCTCCGGCTTGGCGGCCGCGTCCTTGGCCAGCTTGAAGGAGTCGCCGGTGACGTCGGCGAACTCGATGACCTCGTCACGCTGGTAGTGGTGGCCGAGGATGAAGACCTTGTCCCCGAGCTTCTCCTTGGCCGCGCGGGCGCGCTCCACGAGGTCCGGGTCGGACGGCGAGGGCAGGTCGCCGGGGCACTCCACCCCGCGCTCGCTCTTGGGGTCGGCCTCACGGCCGAGCAGCAGCAGGGCAAGGGGCGTCGGCTGGACGTCCAACGGCTGGGCGGTGGTCACGACACGCACCCTTTCTGTTCTGCGACGAGGGATTTCAGGATCATCGCTTCGACTTCTCGTCTACTTGACGCTATCTATCATAACCGCTTCACGTCAGTTTGACGATGCCGATAGTGTCAATGTGACGCATCAGCCCTCGATTCGCCGGGCCCGCGCCCGCGCGCGGTGTGCGAGCATGAATGTCTGAAACAAGCGTCGGGTCCCGGAATGAATCCGCGGTCCCGCTCGTTGCCACCGACGGCAAGAGTCCGACGTTTCCCCGCGCCCCGCGGGGAGCCGCCCACTTCGGGAGTGAATGCAGATGTCCGTACAGGACGACAAGACCACTGTGAGCGACGGCATCCTCCTGTCCGACGCCGCCGCCGAGAAGGTCAGGACCCTGCTGGAGCAGGAAGGCCGCGATGACCTGGCGCTCCGCGTCGCCGTCCAGCCCGGCGGCTGCTCCGGCCTGCGCTACCAGCTCTTCTTCGACGAGCGCTCCCTCGACGGCGACGTCGTGAAGGACTTCGACGGTGTGAAGGTCGTCACGGACCGCATGAGCGCCCCGTACCTGGGCGGCGCCTCCATCGACTTCGTCGACACCATCGAGAAGCAGGGCTTCACGATCGACAACCCGAACGCCACGGGCTCCTGCGCCTGCGGCGACTCGTTCAGCTAAGCCTGGACCGCCCGTACGACGAGGGCCCGCCCCGGTCGCATCCGACCGGGGCGGGCCCTCGCGCATGCCCGGGGCGCCGCTACTGCCGCGGGAGCTCCTTGCCCGTGGTGGCGTCCAGCACCTTCCGGTCGCCGAGCGGCTCCTTCAAGGTCACCGTCAAAGACTTCTCCTCCGCCAGCATGATGCAGGCCTGACCCGGCTTGTTCGGGGTGTCCGTGATCTTCACCATGACCGACTCCGCCTGCTCCCGCGCCTCCACGGCGTAGGTGCTGCACGCGCTGCCCCAGAAGTTCACGGTCAGCTTCCGGTCGGCCTCCTTGTACGAGAAGCCGGGCACGGTACGACCGCTCGGGCCCGGCGTGCTCTCCTTCGCGGACGCCGGCTCGGCCACCGTGTGACCCGGCGCGCCGCCCTGGCCCGCCACTTCGAACAGCCACGCCGGGACCAGCCCCCGCGCTCCCTCGACCGTCCCCGGAGCCAGGCCCAGCACCGCGCCCTTCACCGTCTCGGTCCGCGGCGGCTTCATCGGCCGCGGCTCCGGATTGCACGGCACCGTCTCCCCGGGCCCCACCGGGGTGTCCGCCGTCAGCGGCACCGCGCTCGCGCATCCGCCGGGCTCCGGCGCGCCGCCGGAGCCGCTCGACCTCGCGTTCAGCCGGGCCAGCGCCTCCACGGCCCCGACGACCTGCTGATCGGCCGCCCGTACCGGCGCCTTCAGCTCGCCGTTGCCGCCCACCACCGAGCCGTCCGCGCCCACGCTCACCTTGGTCGACCAGCCCTGCGTGGGCAGCCCGCCGACCACCGGATCCGCCATCACCACCCGCACCGCGCCCTGGGTGAGCCGGGCGTCCAGCGCGGCCCCGTCCTGCCCCGCGGCCTTCAGCACCGGGGCCGCGGCGGCCTTGGCGGCCTCCTCGGACACCGGCCTGCCGCTCCCGGCGCCGCCGCCGTCCTTGGGGAGCGTGGCGGGGCCGCAGGTGTCCTTGCCGCGCACACAGTCGTCCCCGGCGCCGTTGCCCGTGCCGTCGCCGCCGCCCTGGAAGCGGTTGAAGTTCCAGGTTCCCGGGCCCGTACGGGCCACCGTCAGTCGCGGCCCGGAGCCGTCGGCGGCCTCCCCGGCCAGCCAGACGTCCCCCTCCAGCCGCGGCGCGCCCGCGATGCCCAGGGCCGCCGCGAGCCGGGCCACATCGGCCTGGGCGACCTCCCCGGACACGCTGTAGGCGGGCGCCGTCGCCGGGGCCTCGGGCAGCTTCACGTCGGCCCGGTAGACCACGCCCGCCCCCGACGGATCCGGCTCGCCGGGCGCGATGCCCGGCCCCGAGGGGTCTCCCGCGTCACGGGGCGCGGAAGCCGCACTGTCACCCGTACGGCGGGACGCGCCGTCACCCTGGGCCGCGGACGCCCAGTAGGCGGTACCGCCGCCCGCGAGCAGGACGGCGGCCGCGATCGAGCCGACGACCCAGGCGGGCCGCCGTCGTGTGCCGCTTGACGTGCCGGGTTCTTCGCTGGTCACCGCAACGCTCCTTCACTGGTCCCGCAGTGTCTGATGCGGGTGTGACGGAACAGGGCCGCAACCGGTTCCCCTCCAGCCTCCTACTGGTCCCCGTACGCCGCGGTCGACGCGATCAGCCGGGCCGACGAGGCCGGCACCCTGACCCCGTGGATCTCCGAGGGCGCCACCCGGACCGGCCGGGGACCCTCCTCGACGCCCCAGTGCGGGGCCATCCGCGCGCAGTCCCCCAGCAGGCGGGCGAAGCCGGGCCGTCCCGGGCCTTCCGCTCCGCGCCCCTCAGCGGTGTACTCGCAGTAGCCGTAACCGTCGGTATAGGTCATGAAGGCACCGTAGGCACCGCAGCTCTCGCGAAGAAAGACCTACTAAGGGGTAGTTTCTGGGGTTCGTCCGGGGGTTCGGCCCCGGGACACTTACCGGGTAGTTTTGACTGTCCCTCGCCGTCCTCAGCAGGAGCGTCCACGCCGTGCGCATCGCAGTCACCGGCTCCATCGCCACCGACCACCTCATGACCTTCCCCGGCCGTTTCGCCGACCAGTTCGTCGCGGACCAGCTGCACACGGTCTCCCTCTCCTTCCTCGTCGACAACCTCGACGTCCGGCGGGGCGGTGTGGGCCCGAACATCTGCTTCGGCATGGGCCAGCTCGGCATCCGCCCGATCCTGGTCGGCGCCGCCGGCTCCGACTTCGACGAGTACCGCGCCTGGCTGGACCGGCACGGCGTCGACACCGACTCCGTCCGCATCTCCGAGGTGCTGCACACCGCGCGCTTCGTGTGCACCACCGACTCCGACCACAACCAGATCGGCTCCTTCTACACGGGCGCGATGAGCGAGGCCCGCTTGATCGAGCTGAAGTCCGTGGCCGACCGCGTGGGCGGGCTCGACCTCGTCCTCATCGGCGCGGACGACCCCGAGGCGATGCTGCGCCACACGGAGGAGTGCCGGACGCGGGGGATCCCCTTCGCCGCCGACTTCTCGCAGCAGATCGCCCGCATGGACGGCGAGAACATCCGCACCCTGATGGAGGGCGCGACCTACCTCTTCTCGAACGAGTACGAGAAGGGCCTCATCGAGTCGAAGTCCGGCTGGACCGACGAGGAGATCCTCTCCAAGGTCGGCACCCGCGTGACCACGCTGGGCTCCAACGGCGTCAAGATCGAGCGGGCCGGCGAGGCCCCGATCGTCGTCGGCTGCCCCGAGGAGAACGCGAAGGTCGACCCGACCGGCGTCGGCGACGCCTTCCGCGCCGGGTTCCTGACGGGCCTGGGCTGGGGCGTCGGCCTGGAGCGCGCGGCGCAGGTCGGCTGCATGCTGGCGACCCTCGTCATCGAGACGCTCGGCACCCAGGAGTACACCCTGGCCCGTGCGCACTTCATGGAGCGCTTCACCAAGGCCTACGGCGACGAGGCCGCGGCGGAGGTCCAGGCCCACCTGGCCTGACCCCGGTCCGAGCCCCCGGGCCCCGGCCGGACCCCACCCGCGGGTCCGGCCGGGGTCCGGCCGGG
>NZ_MQUR01000068.1 GCF_001953875.1 Streptomyces amritsarensis | reverse complement strand
GGTGTGGCGGGCGCACCGCCGCGTCCGGTACGGGCGAACCGCCGTGCGCCCGTACGTGCGGTGACGGTGCGTCGGTCAGGGCCGCCAGAGCATCAGGTTGCTCATCAGCTCGGCCTGCTCGATCGCGTCGTCGAGTGCGTGGTGGGTGTGGCGCCGCCGGGACAGCAGTTCGCGGGGCATCCGCCCCTTGACCGCGGCCCGCAGCGGCACCCGCGCCTTCGTCGCGTAGAGGGTCTTCATGTCGAGGCACCCGGAGTGGCCGAAGGGGCTGTCCCCGCCGAACCGCATCAGGTACCAGTACAGGAACGTCCAGTCGAAGGACGCCGGGTAGCCGCACATCACCGGCTGGGCGTCCACGGACACCTTGCGCACCCAGGCGCGGAACTCGGCCATCGCCGCCCGCGGGTCGGCGCCCTCGCGGACCAGCCGGTCGCGGTCCAGCCCGCTGACGGCCAGCGCCTCCGGCACGTACGCGTCACTGATCGGCCGCAGCTCCCGGTAGAAGGTGCGCCGTTCGGGATCTGCGGCCGTATACACCTCCCCCTCCTGCCGGCCGGCGACCGCGGCCCCGAAGCTGATCATCGAATACGGTCCTGGAATGGGTCCGTCGGCCTCGATGTCGACGGAGATGTAGAGACTGGGACGTGCGGTGCGGACTGCCATGCGCGAGAGCATGCCAGCCTGCACCGCCGCCGATCATCCGGTTTTCGCCGCTATGGCGCCGGCGTCAGGAACATCCCGGTGTGGTCGCTCCCCGCCGTGTTCTTGCAGCCGGAGGCGGAGCCGGCGGGCTGCGCCACCGCCAGGGCCAGGCACCGGCCGGCGGCGAGCTGGCCGTAGTGGTTGGGGTGCATGGACTCCTGGATCAGGCCCTGGGACTCGTTGTTGTCGATCCAGCGCGCCCACTCGCTCGTCTTCGCCGAGGCCGGGACGGTGGAGCTCACCTGCTTGCTCGCCTTCGCGCACACCTCACGCCCCTGGAGCATGTCCCGCAGGTCCAGGAACTGCACGCCCTTGGCCGCGGCGACGCCCTTGATGCGGTTCGCGATCTGCGGCACGAGCGAGTCGCGCGCCCAGTCGGAGTCCCGGTTCCAGAAGGGGCAGCCGCCCGTGTTGAGCCGGCTCCAGTCGCTCTGGGTGTACCGGTTCTCCGCTCCGCGCGGGATCGGCGACGGGTAGGACTGCAGCACGATCCGGTAGGAGGAGTCGGCGTACCCGGCCGTGCGCATGACGGCCCGGATCTCGTCGACGGACTTGCCGACCTTGCCCATGACCGCGTCGATCTTCTGGTCGACCGCGTACTGCTGGTCGTCGTGGCAGTACGAGTTCCAGATGATGAAGTCGTACGCGCAGCTCTTGATGATGTCGGCGAAGCCCAGGTCGTTGCCGCCGATGGACAGGGCGATCACCTTGACGTCGTGGCTCGCGGCCACCGCGGCCAGCTGGTCGGCCTGGGGGGCCTCGCCCCTGTAGGAGACGCCGCCGTTGGAGGCGCGGAAGACGTTCTGCGAGACGGCACCGGAACAGGCGAGGTTCACGGCGACGTCGGCGATCGCCCCGGCGCTGTGCACCTCGGCCGAGTCGGAGCGGTGGCAGCCGCCGGCCGTGGCCCCGTACACCTTGGCCGGGTCGTAGGTGCTGCCGCTGATCCAGCCCCGGTCGGTGCCGTTGCGGCTGCCGGTGTTGGTCAGGCTGTTGCCCTTCCAGCGCCCCGCCTCGCCCGAGATGTAGCTGTCGCCCATGGACACCACGGCCGTGGGCCCGGTCCCGGGGGCGGCCCCGGCGGTCCCGGCACCACCGGCCAGCAGCGCGCCGGCGGCGAGCGGCACGGTCACGGCGGCACAGGCCAGTCGTCGCACCCGACTGGGGTCCCGGTCCTTGCTGACGTTGCGGAATCCGATCACTGCGGAACTCCTGCGCTCGGCCACGCCGAAGCAGGGCAACGAAGGCGTTGCCCGTGACGTGGCTGGGAAGTGGGGGTCACCGCCGGCCGGTGGCATCGGAAAGGTGACACGGCCCCGCTTGTTACCGCTAGGTACAGTCACGTTACGAACCAGTAACAACCGATCGGTCGTTCGGGCCGGGATCTTTCGGGGAGCGCCAACACCCCTTCTGTGGCGAACAACTGACGGGCAGTCCGCAGATCGTGCACCCTGTGTAACAATGACCACCCTTCCGGGCGAGGCGCAGGCACCGGGGAGGACGAGGGGGACGGCACGCATGAAGTACAGGGTTGTGGCGGCCATCGACTTCGGGACGCACGGCTCGGGGTTCGCCTGGGCGGTGCTCCCGGCCGGCGCGGAAGGCCCCGACCAGCGCCAGATCGACTATCCCGACCAGTGGGACGACGCGCCCCTCACCTATCCCAAGAACCTCTCCGCCCTCTTCCTGGACCCCGACGGCAACGACCGGGACTGGGGGTACGCCGCCCGCCGCGCCGGCGCCGCCGGCGAGCCCGGCCGGCTGGAGCACGGCTTCAAGATGTGGCTGAGCCCCGAGGGCCGGGACGGCGGCCCGGGTCCCGGAGCCGGGCTCGTCGGCACACCGGAACAGGCCGTCCCGCTGATCGCGGCCTATCTGCGCCGCCTGCGCGGCGCGGCCCTCGACCGCATCGTCGGCGGCGGATTCATGGAGTCGGACATCCGCTGGTGCCTGACCGTCCCCGCCATCTGGGAGCCCGAGCAGCGCAACCTCATGCGTGATGCCGCCCGCCTGGCCGGATTTCCCGCCGACGACCGCGACCGGCTGATCCTCGTGACGGAACCGGAGGCCGCGACCGTCTACTGCGCCCAGGACAGCGCCGCCGGAATCGGCGGCCTCGGCTCCACGGCCACGCTCGTCGTCGACTGCGGGGGCGGCACGGTCGACATCGCCGCCTACCGGTGCACGGCCGACGGGTCCCTGGAACAGCTGCGCCGGCCCTCCGGCGGAAAACTCGGGTCGAACTACATCAACCGCCGCTTCCAGGTCCAGGTGCTGGCCCCGCGCCTGGGGCAGGCCGCGTTCAAGGCCCTGGAGGCGGCCCCGGCCCAGCTCCTGGAGCTGATGGACGACTTCGAACGGATGAAGACCCACTTCCGCGCGGACAGCGAAAGCCCGGTCAGCATCCCGATCTCGCTGAAGGCCAGCCGGATCATCGACCCCCACGGCGGCACCGACCGCCTCGCGGCGGAGCAGCAGGGCGTCGACGACCACATCGTCATCGAACCCGACGTGATGCGGGGCCTCTTCCACGGCACGACCGAACCCCTGGTGAAGCTGGTGGACACCCAGATCCGCGAGCTGCTCGCCGACCCCGCCGTCGCCGCCGACGGCCTGCGCGTGATCCTCGTCGGCGGATTCGCCCAGTCCCACTACGTGCAGACCCGGCTCGGTCTTCACCTCGACCGGGAGTTCCCGGCCGGGGTCCGGCTGATGATCCCGCCCAACCCCTCCCGCGCGGTGCTCGGCGGCGCCGTGCACTACGCCTGCCGCCCCGAGGTCGTGCACTCCCGGCGCGCGGCCAACACGTACGCGGTCGAGATCTCCGAGCGGCGCAGGTTCGGCGCCGTGTTCCGGGAGTCGGAAGCCGTACGCGCGCTCACCATCACCAAGGTCAAGGGGCGGGGCGCCTTCCGCGACGGCGTCCTCGACCCGCTCGTCTTCATGGGGGAGCCCGTACAGGTCGGCAGCGAACGGACCTACACCCTCGTCCCGCTCACCACCGACCAGCCGGAGGTGGAGGTCTCGCTGTACGCGGTACCCGAGGTGAAGGACCTCACGGTCAACACGCCCGGCGCCCGGCGCCTCGGCACGGTCCTGGTCGACATCTCCGAGTCGGTCGGCGAGGAGAAGGTCGACGACCGCCGCGTGGACCTGTACTTCACCTTCGGCGGGACCGAGATCGGTGTGGCCGCGGTCAACCCCCGCACCGGAGCGCGCCGCGAGACGGTCGTCGAGTTCGCCGGAATCCCCGAGCAGTAGGCAGCAGGAAGCAGGAGAAGAGGTACGCGAGATGGAGAGCTCAGGACCGGACCGGGGTCTGCCCGCGTCACCGGGCCCGTGGCCCGGCGGAACGCCGCCCCTGCCGTCCGCCGCGCCCGCACCGGCCGCCCCCGCGTCCGACGGCGCGCGCATGCCGTGGCGGGTGTTCCAGGAGGTCAGGGCCCTGCGGGCGGAAGTAGGCTCCCTGCGCGCCGAACGGGAGGAGGCGAAGGGCCGGCTCGACAAGCTCTACGAGGTGGTGCACGGCCTGCGCGCCGACCGGACCACGGAACTGGAGAGCGCCCACCACGAGACCTCGCAGGCCTACAGCGCCCTGCGCGACCGGATCATCGGCCACTGCCGGTCCGCCGCGGAAGCCGCCGCGGAGCAGCCCCACCACCGGGCGGACGCCCACGTACGGCTCTGCGCGGCCCTGTTCCGCACCGTACTGGGCGAGCATCCGGCCGCCGAGGAGGACTGGCACCGGGCGGCGGCCGGGGTACTGGGCCCACAGGTGCCCCTGGGCCCGGTGACGGAGCTGCACCGGCACACCGCCGAACTGCGCGCACGCATCGCGGAACTGGGCGGCGTCCACCGCTGGAACTTCGAGCTGCGTCTGGGCCAGGCCCCCGACCCGCGCCTTCACGAGGTGTGGCCGCGGTCGGACGAACACCGGCCGCTCAGCCTCTGCGTCGCCCCCGCCTACCAGGTGGTCGGCCGCCCCCCGCACGTCCGGCCCCTCGTCCACACCGTGATCGGCCGGGTGTGACGGTGCCGCGCCGCCCCTTGGACGGGAAGGTGCTCGACGGCCGCTACCGGCTGGACCGGCCGCTCGGGCGCGGCGGCATGGGCGAGGTCTGGCAGGCCACCGACCTCAGGGACGGCAGCGGCCTCGCCGTGAAGACGATCCTCGCGCAGTCCCTGGACTCGCCCGAGGCGCGGGCCCGCTTCCGGCACGAGGCGCAGGCCCTGGAGCGCGTCGTGAGCCCCTACACCGTGCGGCTACTCGGATCCGGCTCGGACGGCGACGTCGACTACCTGGCGATGGAGTACGTCGCGGGCCACGGCCTGGACCGTGAGCTCGCCGCCCGTTTCATCGCCGACCGCACCTGGCGCTGGGCGGCGCCCGTTCTGCGCGGGATCGTCCAGGGCATCGCCGACGTGCACGGTGCCGAGATCGTGCACCGGGACATCAAACCGTCCAACGTCCTGCTCACCGGGGACGGTTCCGTCAAGGTCTGCGACTTCGGCATCGCCAAGCTCCTGGGATCCGAGCCCTTCACCCAGCTCACGGCCCCCGGCCAGGCCATCGGCAGCGCCCCCTACATGCCCCCGGAGCAGTGGAACGGCGGACCGGTCACCTACCTGGGGGACCTGTACTCCTTCGGCTGCCTGGCGTATGAACTGCTCACCGGAGTGCGCCCGTTCGGCCCGTGCGTCGACCGGGAGGACTACCGCAGGGCCCACCTGGAGCAGCGGCCCGAACGGCTCTGCGCCCTGCGCCCCGACCTGCCGGCGACGCTGGACCTGCTGGTGTCCGCACTGCTGGAGAAGCGGCCGGGGGACCGGCCGGCCTCCGCCGAGCTGGCCGCCGTGGTCCTGGACGTGTTCCCGCTGGAGGCCCGCGGGACCCGCTGGGCCAGGCAGCGGCTCGCCACCCACGACGCCGAGACCGACCGGATGCTGCGGGACGCCGAGAGCAACTGGCTGTCGAACCGGCCCGAGGCGGGCCTCGCCTCCAGCCGGGAGGTCGTACGCCGCAGGGTGCTGGTCAACGGCCCGAACGCCGATGCGACCCTGCGGGCCCGCCGGGTGGAGGCGGACTGCCTGTGGGCGCTGGGCGATGTGGGCGAGGCGCTGCAGCTGAGCGAGGAACTCGCCGAGCAGCGGGTCGCGGTGCTCGGCCCGTACAACGACGAGGCGATCATGTCGCTGCGGGCGTGGGCCAGCCGGCTGTGGCACCTGGGACGCCTCACCGAGGCGCTGGTGCCGCTGCGGCGGATAGCGGAGGCGCGCGCGGACACCCACGGGGACTACTCCCCGGAGTACCACCGGGCCAGTTACGACCTCGCGCTCTGCCTCTTCTCCTGCGGCCGCGGCGAGGAGGCGGCCCCGCTGCTGCGCGGAGTGGTGGCCGGACGCACGGACCTGCTCGGCGCGGAGGCGCCGGAGACGCTGGAGGCGTGCCTTCTGCTGGGAGCCGTACTGCTGGAGCACGACGGGGCGGGGGAGGCCCTGGAGCAGCTGGAGCCCCTCGAAGCCGCCCTCGACCGGGGCTGGATCCCGAACCAGCGGCCGCCGGACCACGCCCGGGCGCTCATCGAGAGCGCCCGGCTGCGCGCGAAGCGCAAGCGCTGACCGGGGGCGGCAAGGCGGCGAGGGCGGCGGGCACGGCTCTGCCCCCGCGGCCGTGGGCTGCGGGGGCAAAGCCGGCCGGCTCGGGCGGCCGGTGCGTTTCGGTCGGAGCCGGGGTCTCAGCCGACCAGCTGGTCGTACGCGGGGAGCGTGAGGAAGTCCGCGTAGTCCGCGTCCAGGGAGACCGTGAGGAAGAGGTCGTGGGCCTGCTGCCACTTCCCGGCCGCGAAGGCCTCCTCGCCGATCTCGGCGCGCAGGGCGGCCAGTTCCTCGGCCGCCAGCTTGCGGGTCAGCTCGGCGGTGGCCCTCTCGCCGTTCTCGAAGACGACGCCGGCGTTGATCCACTGCCAGATCTGCGAGCGGGAGATCTCGGCGGTGGCCGCGTCCTCCATCAGGCCGAAGATGCCGACGGCGCCGAGGCCGCGCAGCCAGGCCTCGATGTAGCGGATGCCGACCTGGACCGCGTTGCGCAGGCCCTCGTACGTCGGCTTCGCGTCGAGCGAGTCGATGGCGATGAGCTCGCCCGGGGCCACCGAGACGTCCTCGCGCAGCCGGTCCTTCTGGTTGGGCTTGTCACCCAGGACGGCGTCGAAGGAGGCCATCGCGATCGGCACCAGGTCGGGGTGGGCGACCCAGGAGCCGTCGAAGCCGTCGCCCGCCTCGCGGTCCTTGTCGGCCTTGACCTTCGCGAAGGCGATCTTGTTGGCCTCGGCGTCCTTGCGGGACGGGATGAAGGCGGCCATGCCGCCGATGGCGTGCGCGCCGCGCTTGTGGCAGGTGCGGACGAGCAGTTCGGTGTAGGCCCGCATGAACGGGGCGGTCATCGTCACCGCGTTGCGGTCCGGCAGGACGAACTTCTCGCCGCCGTCGCGGAAGTTCTTCACGATGGAGAAGAGGTAGTCCCAGCGGCCCGCGTTCAGCCCGGCGGCGTGGTCGCGCAGCTCGTAGAGGATCTCGTCCATCTCGTACGCGGCGGTGATCGTCTCGATCAGGACGGTCGCGCGGACGGTGCCCTGCGGGATGCCGACGTAGTCCTGGGAGAAGACGAAGATGTCGTTCCAGAGGCGCGCCTCCAGGTGCGACTCCGTCTTCGGCAGGTAGAAGTACGGGCCCTTGCCGAGGTCGATCAGGCGCTTGGCGTTGTGGAAGAAGTACAGGCCGAAGTCGACGAGCGAGCCGGAGGCCGGGCCGCCCTCGAACTGCAGGTGGCGCTCCTGAAGGTGCCAGCCGCGGGGCCGCATGACGACGGTCGCCAGCTCCTCGGCGGGCCTCAGGGCATAGGCCTTGCCCGTGCGGGCGTCGGTGAAGTCGATGCGGCGCTCGTAGGCGTCGATCAGGTTGAGCTGGCCGAGGACGACGTTCTCCCAGGTGGGGGCCGAGGCGTCCTCGAAGTCGGCGAGCCAGACCTTGGCGCCCGAGTTCAGGGCGTTGATGGTCATCTTGCGGTCGGTGGGACCGGTGATCTCCACACGGCGGTCGTTCAGCGCGGCCGGGGCCGGCGCCACCTTCCAGTCGCCCTCGCGGACCTGTGCGGTGTCCGGGAGGAAGTCGAGGGTGGAGGTCCGGGCGATCTCGGCGCGGCGCTCGCCGCGGCGGGCGAGGAGCTCGGCGCGGCGCGGGGCGAACCGCCGGTGGAGCTCGGCCACGAACGCGAGAGCCGCTTCGGTGAGGACTTCGTCCTGCCGCGGCAGGGGCTCGGCGTCGACGATGGCCAGCGGGGACGGCGCTGGTGCGGACATAACTGTCACTCCTTCAGCGGCGGTGCCTGGCGGCCGCGGGGAATGCTCGCGCGAGACGGCACGCAGTGCCGTCGGGTGTGGAGAGCTCCGAAATACGGTCGCGGGCGCCGTCTGTGGGTTCAGGGCGCTTCTGACCAGTGGATAGTAATTTCCTTATGGTGGAAGTTCAATGGTTTGTTGATGTCGAGATTCTCTGAGTCGACAGATTCCGCTCACCGGTGGCCCTCAGTGCCACTGTCGTCACACGGTGCTCGGAGGAGTCGGGCCAGGTCGGGCGGCGTGTCGATGTCGAAGGCCTCCGCGACGTCGGAACACTCCACCAGCAGCAGCTCCCCGGCGTGGCGCGCCAGATGCCCCCGGGCGCCCTGGTCGCCCGTCGCCGTCGCCGCGATGTCCGCCCAGCGGTCCGCTCCGAACAGCACCGGGTGCCCGCGCTCCCCGCCGTACGCCGCCGCCGCCAGGCTGGCGGGGGAGCGGTAGGCCTCCCGCACCCGCGCCACGGCCGCCGGGCCGATGCCCGGCTGGTCGACCAGCGAGACCAGGGCCGCGCGGGCACCCGTACCGGCCAGGGAGGCCAGGCCCACCCGCAGCGAGGAGCCCATCCCCTCCGTCCACCGCGGGTTGTCCACGACCACGCAGCCGGACAGGTCGGCGCGCTCGCGGACCTCGGCCGCCGAGGCGCCGAGGACCACGTGCACCGGGCCGCAGCCCGCCTCCCGCAGCACCCGTACGGCGTTCTCCACCAGCGGGCGGCCGCGGTACGGCAACAGGGCCTTGGGGCGGCCGCCGAGCCGGCGCCCGCCGCCGGCGGCCAGCAGGAGTCCGGCGATCACGGGTGGATCGGAGTGCGTGTGGGATGACATGCCACCGATTCTCGCTCCTGCGGGCGATCCCGCGGCCGCCGTGCGAAGGCGCGCCGGACCGGGCCGGCGCGACCCCGATCCGCGGCGGACGCGAGCCCCGGTTCTCGGCGGCGGACAGCGGGGCACTTGCGTCACGGTCGGTCGGCATCTCGGCGCCTCCTTGCCAATCAGGGGCCAATACGGCGAGTCTGGACCCTCGATTGGCCTGGCCGTCAGCGCCGATCGGGGGAGGTTGGCATGGCGAACGGGCGAGTGGTCCGGACAGCGGACAGGACCATCGGCAGCCGCCAGCTCGCGGCCCTGCTCCCCGCAGACGTACGCGCCCGCCCCGGCTACCGGTCGCTCGCCGAAGCCGTCCGCACCCTGATCCTCGACGGCCGCATCGCCCTGCACGTGCGCCTGCCCGCCGAACGCGAGCTCGCCGAAGCCGTCGGCGCCAGCCGGGCCACCGTCACCGGCGCCTACGACCTGCTGCGCGAGAGCGGCTACCTGCGCAGCCGGCGCGGCTCCGGCACCTGGACCGAGCTCCCCGACGGCCACCGCCCCGTCGGGGCCCACGCCCTCGTCGGCGCCGGCGCCCGCAGCGCCGACGGCGAGCCCGGCATCGACCTGGCCATCGCCGCCATGGGCGCTCCCGAGGACGCCCTCGCCGATGCCCTCGCCCGGGCCGCGCTCCGACTGCCCGACGCCGCGCGGACCCCCGGCTACCACCCCTTCGGCCTGCCCGAGCTGCGCACGGCCGTCGCCGATCGCTTCACCCGCCGCGGCCTGCCCACCCGCCCCGAGCAGATCCTCGTCACCTCCGGCGCCCAGCAGGCCTTCACCCTGGTCGTCAGCCTGCTCTGCCGCGCCGGGGACCGGGTCGTCACCGAGAACCCCACCTACGCCAACGCCCTGGACGCCCTGCGCCACGCCCGGCTGCGCACCGCGTCCATCGCCGTCTCCGGCACCGGCTGGGACATGGAGATCGCCGAGTCCACCCTGCGCCAGACCGTGCCGAGGCTGGCGTACGCGATCCCCGACTTCCACAACCCGACGGGCGCGCTCATGCCCGAGGAGCAGCGGCTGCGGCTGCTCGCGGCGACCCGGCGCACCGGCACCTGGCTGGTGGTCGACGAGACCATCGCCGACATCGCCCTCGACGTGCCGGCCCCCGCGCCCCTGGCCTCGCTGGCCCCGCGCGGCGGCGCGGACCACGTGGTGACCATCGGCTCGCTCAGCAAGACCCACTGGGGCGGACTGCGCGTCGGCTGGGTCCGGGCCGGCGCGAAGATGATCACCGAGCTGACGGCCCTGCGGGTCTGCGCCGACATGGCCGGCTCGGTCCTCGACCAGCTCGTCGCGCTCCCGCTGCTGGACGGCATGGACCGCACCCTGCCCGCACGGCTCGCCGAGCTGCGCAGCCGGCGCGCGGCCCTGGTGGACTCGCTCCGGCGGCACACCCCGCAATGGTCCTGGCACATACCGCCGGGCGGCCTCTCGCTCTGGGTCGACCTCGGCGAGCCGGTCAGCTCGGCCCTGGCCGAACGGGCCGCGGCCGCCGGCGTGCACATCGCCCGCGGCGCCCGCTTCGGCGTCGACCCGGGCACCTTCGAACACCGCCTGCGCATTCCGTACACCCTCCCCGCCGACCGCCTGGACGAGGGGGTACGCCGCCTCGCGGCCGCCTTCCACGACGGCGTCCCCCTCCCCCCGTCCGTGGACCGCCCGCACTGGGTGGCGTAGCGCAGGCCCGGACGGAGTCCTCGCCCCGATCCGGCTTCACCTGGGGGTGGCCGCGCGGCGCGGTTGTGATCGATTGCCCACCGCTCCATGATGGTTCTGCCACAAGGGAGTTGGGGGGGCGGGCGTGACACATGCCGAGGTCGTCGTGGTGATGGCCGCTTCATGAGGCAGCGGTTGCAGATCGTCCTGCAGAGCATGCTGGTGCTCGTCGCCAGCCTGCTCGGCATCGTCACCAACTACGCGACCAACGTCGATGACGCTCCCTGGCTGCTGCAGCTCATCCAGCGGGCCTCCGTACCGGCCATCGGGCTCCTTGTCGTCGCAATGGTCATCGGCCAGGTCATCGTGTACCGCCTGGAGAATCCGGGCCCGCCCCGAGTGGCGTGGCCCCGCGACCGCGTGCCATACCCCGGACTGGATGCGTTCGCCGAGGACGAGGCAGCGGTGTTCTTCGGCAGAGAGGCGCAGGCGGCCGAACTCACCCGGCGGCTACATGCGACCTCGACGCGACCGAGCGACCGCTTCCTCGTCCTGGTCGGTGCCTCCGGCAGCGGCAAGTCCTCGCTCGTGCGAGCCGGAGTGATGCCGCGTCTGCGTGAGCGCCGATGGACGGTGCTGCCGGCCCTCGTCCCCGGTGCCAACCCGCTCGGAGCGCTTGCGGCCGTCCTCTCGTCCATCGGCACGGGACAGGACCCCGGGACGCTCCTGAGAAGACTGCAGGAGGACCCCATGGCGCTGCGGTCGGAACTCGAACGGATACGCGGAGGGCGCTTCCGGCGGGTCCTGCTGGTGATCGACCAGTTCGAGGAGGCTGTGACCCTGGCGGGCGACGAGGAACGGCGGCAGTTCCTCGATGCGCTCCTGTCCTGTGTGCACCA
This sequence comes from Streptomyces amritsarensis, assembly GCF_001953875.1. GTDB lineage: Bacteria > Actinomycetota > Actinomycetes > Streptomycetales > Streptomycetaceae > Streptomyces > Streptomyces amritsarensis. Next base: position 33,394 of record NZ_MQUR01000068.1, on the reverse strand, counting down.
GGACCTTGGCATCCGCTTGCTGGCCACCCTCAGGGTCGACTTCCTGGGCCGGATCCTGGAGGGAGGCCATGCGGAGATCGTGCAACACCCCACGGTGATCGGGGCCCTCGGCCGAGGCCAACTGGGTCAGGTCATCGAGCGTCCCGGCGCACTCGTCGACCTTGCTTTCGATCCCGGTGTGGTCGAAATGATCGTGGACGACGCGGGCACGAACGACGCGCTGCCCCTCCTCGCTTATCTCCTCCAGGAGCTGTACTTCGCCTCGGGCCCCGGCAGGAGTGTCACTCAGGACCTGTACCGCCGCCTCGGCGGCGTCGCCGGTGCGCTGTCCCGCCAGGCCGATCTCACGGTGGCCGCACTGGGCCCTGTGTACGAGATCGGCTTTGTGCTCCGCGTGCTCCTGCGGTTCGTCACCGTCCAGGGACAGGAAGTGGCCCGCAGGCACGTCCCCCTGTCGGAACTCGGCGATCAGGAGCGCCACGTCGTAGACGCCTTCGTGGACGCCCGGCTGCTGGTGTCGGACGTCGCGGGTGGCGGAGCGCCCTTCGGATCCGAGCCGCACGCGCACGTGGCGCACGAGGCGTTGTTCCGGCAGTGGGCTCCCTTGCGGCAGGAAGTGGAAGCGCAAGTGGAGCAGCTGCGCGAGCGGGCCGAGCTGGAACGTTGGGCGGCGGACTGGGACCATTCGGGCCGCAGCGACGACTACCTGCTCACCGGCGAGCGTCTTCGTCTCGCGCAGCGCTGGCTCTCGTCTCTCGATGAGACCGGCCAGGCTCCGGAAGCGGCCCGCGCGCTGGTCACCTCCTCACAGCGCCGGGACCTCACCTTCCTGCGGCGGCTCTCCGACAGCATCGGTCAGTACGTGCTCGGGAGTGTGGAGAGCCATCCGGAGCGGGCGATCCTTCTGTCGCTGGCGGCGCTCGACGAGTGTGCTCCGACTCCAGCGGCCCGGCGTGGCCTGTTCACGGCACTGGCTTCGAGCCATCTCGGTCTGCGGCTCGACGGGCATACGGACACGGTCCGCCACGTCGCGTGGTCGCCGGACGGCCGCATGCTCGCCACCGCGGCGCGGGACGGCACCGCCCGGGTCTACGACGCGGCATCCGGCCGATGCCTTCACGTGCTCAGGTCAGAGGCGACCATGATCGAATCAGTGTCGTGGGCGCCGGATTCGACCCGTCTTGCCACAGCCGGGCGCGAACAGGTGGTACGGCTGTGGGACTCCCGTACGGGAACCTTGGTGGACGAACTGACCGCTGCGGGGTTCGTCGGGCGTCAGGTTGCCTGGTCGCCTCTCGGAACACACGTGGCCGCAAGTTCACGGGACAAGGCGGTGCGCGTCTGGAACGTCGGCACCGGAGCCGTCGACCACGAGCTGCGAGGCCATCTGGATGATGTCTGGGGTCTGTCCTGGTCCCCGGACGGTACTCGACTGGCAAGCGCCTCGCACGACCTCACGGCGATCGTGTGGGACGTCGCGGCGGGCAGGCCCACAGCCGTTCTCAGGGGCCACACCGACTTCGTCGAGGGCATTGCCTGGTGCCCGGACGGCACCCGCCTCGCCACCGGTTCCGGTGACCACACCACTCGCATCTGGAACGCGGACACCGGCGAGCAGAGGATGCTCCTGCGGGGACAGGACGACTACGTCTGGAACGTCGCATGGTCGCCTGACGGGCGCATGCTCGCCTCGGCGTCCTCGGACCGGACGGTCCGGATCGTCGACGCCGAGGATGCGAAGGTCCTGGCCGTCCTACGGGGACACTCCGACACTGTGTGGGGCGTGGCCTGGTCGCCTACGGGTGACCGCATAGCCACGAGTTCGACGGACGGCACGGCCAAGGTCTGGAACCTCCGGCCGCGCGGAGCCGAGCGATTGCTGCTCGACGGGCACACGGGCCCGGTCAACCAGGCGAACTGGTCGCGAGACGAGAGCCACATCGCCACGGCCTCCGACGACGGCACCGTACGCCTCTGGGACGCGGTCTCCGGCGCCCCGGTGGGCGCCCCGGTGAGCCTTGACGACAGGGCGTGGAGCGTCGCCTGGTCACCGGGGGCGGACCGATTCGCACTCGGCACGAACAGTGGTCTGTTCCGGATCCAGGATCTCTCGGGGCAGGTGGTGTTCGAGGACCGTGCGGACGTTCTCGAAGGGTGTGCCTGGTCACCGGACGGCGCTCTGCTGGCCACGGGCGGACATGACGCCCTGGTACGGATCCGTGCTGCGACCGGCGTCGAGGTGACGGTCCTCACGGGTCATCAGGACTGGGTCGGACGCGTCGCGTGGTCCCCGGGCGGAGGGATGCTGGCCAGCGTGTCCGACGACCGTACGTGCAGGCTGTGGGACATCGCCGAGGCACGTCAGCGAACGGTCCTGCGCGGGCACGAAAACTATGTCGACGACGTCGCCTGGGCACCCGACGAGGAGCGTGTCGTGACGGGATCGGGGGACTGGACGGCCGCGGTGTGGGACGTTGCCACAGGCCGGCGGCTCCGCGTACTGGCCGGACACGAGGGTCGGGTGCGCGCGGTTGCCTGGTCCCCGGACGGTGCGCTGATCGCCACGGGATCCGACGACGGAACCCTGAGGGTCTGGTCGGCGGAATCGTACGAGGAAACGGGCATCGTCGGAGTACACCAGGACAAGGTGACGTCGGTGGCTTGGTCGCGGGACGGGACGCGGATCCTCACCGGCTCCGTCGACGGCACAGCCCGGGTCTGGCCTGCGGTCCCGGACTACGACCGCATCGAAGCACACGCGCGCAGCCGGGTGTTCCGGACGCTCACCGATCAGGAGCGCCGCCGGCATCTGCTGCCGCTCGCATCCGGCTGATCAGTACTTCTCCTCGACCGTCCGTTCCTCCGTACACAGGAGGTAGTCGTCAGGGTCGAGGTTCATCGCCTCACGAACGGGGGATGCCCAGTACACCGCGTTGCGGTCGGCGAAGCTCCCGGGCCCTTCGTAGGAGATGAACCACAGGAACTGGTTTCTGTCCCGATCGACCCACGCTCCACCGATTTCGAACCCCATCGCGAGTCGCAGAGGCACGATCTCCCGTGTCCAACGGTCGACCCACTCGTCGAGTAGCCCGTCGCGGACGGTGTACGTGCGGAACTGAGTGGTCTTTCCCATGGCCCCTCTCCCCGATACGCGGAACGCCTTTCCGTCTGCTGCAGCCTAGGCGCCCCCAGGTGGGCACCGCCCGGCCATCCGGTTCCGGGCTACGGGGTGCGGATCAGGCGGCGGGTGGCGGCCGCCGCGACGGCCGCCGTGCGGGATTCGACGCCCAGCTTCGCGTAGACGTGCACCAGGTGGGACTTGACCGTGGCCTGGCTGAGGAAGAGCTGCTTGGAGATCTGCTGGTTCGACAAACCGTCCGCCACCAGCTGGAGCACCTCCAGCTCCCGCTTCGTCAGCGCCTCCGCCGGCGTCCGCATCCGGTCCATGAGGCGCAGCGCCACCGCCGGGGCCAGCGCCGACTGGCCCGCCGCGGCGGTGCGCACGGCCGCCGCCAGCTCTTCCGGCGGGGCGTCCTTGAGCAGGTAGCCCGAGGCGCCCGCCTCCACCGCCGCCAGGATGTCCGCGTCCGTGTCGTACGTGGTGAGCACCAGCACCCGGGGGGCGCCCGGGCGGGCGGTGATCAGGGCCGTCGCCTCGGAGCCGTGCATGCCCGGCCCGAACTGCAGGTCCATGAGGACGACGTCGACCGGTTCGCGGGCGGCCAGCTCCACCGCCCGCTCGGCGGTCGCCGCCTCGGCCACCACCGCGAAGTCCGCCTCGGTGTCCAGCACCGCGCGCAGGCCCGCCCGGACCACGGGGTGGTCGTCGGCGAGCAGGAGACGGATGGTCACAGGGCCTCCACGGGATCCGTGCGTTCCAGATGTTCCAGGGGCAGCGGCAGGGTGACGGCCACGGCGGTGCCCTGCCCGGGGGCGGACTCCACCGTGAACAGCCCGCCCAGGCTCTCGGCCCGCGAGCGCATGGCGGGCAGTCCGAAGCCGCCGTCGCCCGAGCCGGAGCCCTGGCCCGTCGCCGCCGAGGACGGGTCGAAGCCGTGCCCGTCGTCGACGATGTCCAACGTCACCGAGGCGTCCATGAAGGTCAGGGTGATCTCCGCGCGCCCGGCCCGGGCGTGCCGCACCACGTTCGCCAGCGCCGACTGGGCGATCCGCAGCAGCGCCACCTCGTACGGGGTCGGCAGCACCCGCGGCCGGCCGCTCAGCGAGAACCGCACCCGCGGCCCCGGCACCCCCGCGCACAGCCGCTCCAGCGCCGCGGCGAGCGAGCCGTGTTCGAGGTCCGGCGGCGTGAGGGCGCGTACGAAGCGGCGCGCCTCGGCCAGGTTGTCCTGGGCGGCCTCCCGGGCCTGCGCGATGTGCGGCAGGGCCGGCGCCCCCTCCGGCAGCGCCCGCTCGGCCGCCCGCAGAAGCAGCTGGATGGAGGACAGGCCCTGTGCGAGGGTGTCGTGGATCTCCCGGGCCAGACGCTCCCGCTCGGCGAGGATCCCGGCGCTGCGTTCGGCCGCCGCCAGCTCGGCCCGGGTCGTGATGAGCTCCTCGATCAGCTCCCGGCGCCGTTCGCTCTCGCGGTACAGCGCCTGGTAGCCCAGTACGGTCGCCACCGCGACGGCGCCGCCCAGCAGCGGCCCCAGGAACGCCCCGGGCGTCGCCGCGCTGCTGTGCGCGAGGAAGCCGCCGATGGCGGCGCACGCGGTCACCGCGACCGCCGCGACCCCCCAGCGCAGCCGCAGCAGGTGCAGCTCCAGGAAGTACAGCGGGAAGGCGATCCACAGCCCGTCGGGGGAGACCAGCAGCAGGGCCGCCCAGGCCGCCCCGAGCCCGGCCAGCCACACCGCGCCCGCCCGCGGCGAGCTGTGCACGGCGGGTGCCCGCACGCCGGCCGCGTACACGGCGGCGAGCAGCGCACAGACGGCGACCACCCAGCCGGCCCGGGGTGCGGAGTCGGCGACGGCCCGCCCGGCGGCCAGTGCGAGCAGCCCGAGGAACAGGGCGTGCAGGCACAGCTTCAGCACCTTCGAGACGGGGGTCAGGGTGCGGGCGGCGGGTGCGGTCGCGGGCTCGGGCGGGGGCGCACAGGCGGCGGGCGCGGCGGGGGGAGCGGCAGCAGTCATGTCCGAACCAGCGTAAGTCGGTCGCGGCCGGCCGCGGTCAACCGAAAGTTCGATGTCCGGGTGCGCCCTTCGATACGAGGATCCCTACTGTGGCGCGATGCCTTGTGTCCACACGGAAGACCAAGGTGGGGGACATGTTCGTCGCATGGAGAGATCTAAGGTTCGCCAAGGGCCGCTTCGCCCTCATGGGCTCGGTCGTGCTGCTGATCACGCTGCTGGTCGGCCTGCTGTCCGGGCTCACCGCCGGCCTGGCCCGGGAGAACATCTCGGCCATCACCGGCCTGCCCGCCTCGCACCTGGCCTTCGCGAAGCCCGCCGGGGACCAGAAGGTGTCCTTCACCAACTCCCAGGTGCCCGAGTCGGCCTGGCTGGCCTGGCGGAAGCAGCCGGGCGTGAAGGCCGCCGAGCCCCTCGGCATCCGCACCGCCAACGCCGTCTCGGGTGAGCGCACCGCCGCGGTCTCGGTCTTCGGTGTGGACCCCGCGGGCGGGCTCGCGCCGCGGGACGCGGGCCTCACGCAGGGCAGGGTGGTGCTGGCCGAGAAGGCGGCCGGCGAACTCGGCGGCCTCACCGCCGGGGCCAAGCTCAAGATCGGCCCGCTCGAACTGACCGTGGCCGCCGTCGCCGGCACCGCCGCCTACAGCCACACCCCGGTCGTCTGGATGGACCTGGGCGACTGGCAGCGCATCGGCAACCCCGGCACCTCCGTCGACACCCTCGCCACCGTCGTCGCCGTCTCCGGCGGCGGCCTGGACCTCGCCGCCGCCGACCGGGCGGCGGACACCCGGGCGCAGACCGTGGACGAGGCCCTGGGCGCCATAGGCTCCTACCAGGCGGAGAACGGCTCGCTCCAGCTGATGCGCGGCTTCCTGTTCGCCATCTCGGCCCTGGTCATAGGCGCCTTCTTCACGGTGTGGACCATCCAGCGCAGCGGCGACATCGCCGTCCTGAAGGCCCTGGGCGCCTCCACCCCCTACCTCCTGCGGGACGCCCTCGGCCAGGCCGTGGTGATGCTCGCCCTCGGCACCGGGCTGGGCACGGCGCTCGCCGCCGGATTCGGCGCGCTGATCAGCGGCGGCGACGTGCCCTTCGTCCTCGACGCCGCCACGGTGCTTCTCCCCGCCGCCATCATGATCGCGCTCGGGGCGCTGGGCGCGGCCCTGTCCATCCGGCGGATCACCTCCGTCGACCCGCTGACCGCCCTCGGGAGCGCCCGATGACCCTCCTCGTCCACGACGTCACGCTCACCTACCCGGACGGCGAGAGCCGGCTCACCGCCCTCGACGGGGTCGGCCTGGAGGTGCCCGCCGGCACCCTCACGGCGGTGATCGGACCCTCCGGATCCGGCAAGTCCTCCCTCCTCGCCGTCGCCGCCACCCTCGTCACCCCGGACCGCGGCCGCGTCGTCGTGGCCGGCGAGGACACCACGCGCCTGGGCCCCGCCGAGAAGTCGGCCCTGCGCCGGGAGAAGATCGGCATCGTCTTCCAGCAGCCGAACCTGCTGGCCTCGCTGACCGCCGCCGAGCAGCTCCAGGTCATGGCGCACGTGGCGGGACGGCCCGCGAAGGCCCTGCGCCGGCGGGCGCTGGACCTGCTGGACGCGGTGGGCCTCGCCGACAAGGCCGACAAGCGCCCCCACCAGCTCTCCGGCGGCCAGCGCCAGCGGATCAACATCGCCCGCGCGCTGATGAACGAGCCCGCCGTGCTGCTGGTCGACGAGCCGACCAGCGCCCTGGACCACGAGCGCGGCGCCGCCGTGCTGGACCTGCTGGTCACCCTGACGCGCGAGCGCTCCACCGCGACCGTGCTGGTCACCCACGACCACGCCCACCTGGAGCGGATGGACCGTACGGCGACCATGGCCGACGGCCGGCTGACGGCCGGGCACCAGGACCCTGTCGCCGCGCCCTGAACCGCCGTACGGGGCCCGGGCCCGCGCCCGGGACCCCGTACCGGAAACCGGGCCCGCGCCCGGGAACCGTACGGAAAGGCCCCGGCCGCCCTCTTCGAAGAGGGCGGCCGGGGCCTTTCCGTACGGCCGGGCGGCGGGCTTACGCCGGGCTCTGGTTGGCCAGCGCCACCGACAGCTCGGCGGCGACGTTCTGGAGGATCGGGACGAAGGACTCGGTCACCGCCTCGGTGACGCGGCCGGCCGGGCCGGAGATGGAGATCGCGGCGGCGGTCGGGGAGTTCGGCACCGACACGGCCAGGCAGCGGACTCCTATCTCCTGCTCGTTGTCGTCGACCGCGTAGCCGGCCCGGCGGACCTGCTCCAGCGCCTCCAGGAAGCCCTCGGGGGTGGTGATGGTCCTCTCGGTCGCCGCGGGCATCCCGGTGCGGGCCAGCAGGGCCCGTACCTCGTCGGCGGGGGTGTGGGCGAGCAGCGCCTTGCCCACGCCGGTGGAGTGCGGCAGCACGCGGCGGCCGACCTCGGTGAACATGCGCATCGAGTGCTTGGACGGCACCTGGGCGACGTAGACGATCTCGTCGCCGTCGAGCAGGGCCATGTTCGCGGTCTCGCCGGTCTCCTCGACCAGGCGGGCGAGGTAGGGGCGGGCCCAGGTCCCCAGCAGGCGCGACGCGGACTCGCCGAGGCGGATCAGGCGGGGGCCGAGGGAGTACCGTCGGTTGGGCTGCTGGCGTACGTACCCGCAGGCCACCAGCGTGCGCATCAGGCGGTGGATCGTGGGCAGGGGCAGACCGCTGGCGGCCGAGAGCTCGCTGAGGCCGACCTCACCCCCGGCGTCGGCCATGCGTTCGAGCAGATCGAAGGCGCGCTCAAGGGACTGGACGCCACCGCTTGCGGCAGGGGTCTTTGAGGAAGCGTCGGTGGTGCTGGCGCTGGACGTCGGCACGGCGCGGTCCTTTCGGTGCTGGCAGGCAAGGGAGCAGCCTACCCGGCGGCCGGCGTCGGCCCCAGCGCTGGGGTGGGGGCGTAGCCGCCGGTCAGAGGTGTTTTGTCCTGGTGGCGGACATCCTCGGGAAGTTGTCCGCCCGACTCCCGGTGGCGGTAGCTACATTCTGTATCGCGAAATCTTAATTCCATCTTGTGGAAACCTCCAATTGCGGTCCCGGTGTGTCAGTGGTCCGTCCGGGCGCTCTTGACTGCTCCCGGATCGCCGGGAAGACTCCGTCAACAGAACGTTGAATTTCGCTCTGTGGAAGTAGATGGGGAGGTTCCGGTGGCCGACGTGGCTGTGGAACTGGTACTGCGCTCGACGCGCGTCATCACCCCCGAGGGGACGCGCGCCGCCTCGGTCGCCGTCGCCGGCGGGAAGATCACGGCCGTGCTGGCACACGACGCCGAGGTACCGGCCGGAGCCCGGCTGGAGGACTTCGGCGACGACGTCCTGCTCCCCGGCCTGGTCGACACCCACGTCCACGTGAACGACCCCGGCCGCACCGAGTGGGAGGGCTTCTGGACGGCCACCCGCGCCGCCGCGGCCGGCGGCATCACCACGATCCTCGACATGCCGCTCAACTCCCTCCCGCCCACCACCACGGTCGACAACCTGCGTGTCAAGCAGGAGGTCGCCCGCGCCAAGGCGCACGTGGACGTCGGCTTCTGGGGCGGCGCCCTCCCGGACAACGTCAAGGACCTGGCCCCGCTGCACGACGCCGGCGTCTACGGCTTCAAGTGCTTCCTGTCGCCGTCCGGCGTGGAGGAGTTCCCCCAGCTCGACCAGGAGCAGCTCGCCACCTCCCTCGCCGAGATCACCGGCTTCGGCGGCCTGCTCATCGTGCACGCCGAGGACCCCCACCACCTCGACGCCGCCCCCGTCGTCCCCGGCCCCAAGTACGCCGACTTCCTCGCCTCCCGGCCGCGCGACGCCGAGAACACCGCCATCGGCAACCTGATCGCCCAGGCCAAGCGGCTGAACGCGCGCGTCCACGTCCTGCACCTGTCGTCCTCGGACGCGCTGCCGCTGATCGCCGCCGCCAAGGCCGAGGGCGTCCGGATCACCGTCGAGTCCTGCCCGCACTACCTCACCCTGACCGCCGAGGAAGTGCCGGACGGAGCCAGCGAGTTCAAGTGCTGCCCGCCCATCCGCGAGGCCGCCAACCAGGACCTCCTGTGGGACGCGCTCGCCGACGGCACCATCGACTGCATCGTCTCCGACCACTCGCCCTCCACCGCGGACCTGAAGACCAGCGACTTCTCCACCGCGTGGGGCGGCATCTCCTCCCTCCAGCTCGGCCTGCCCGCCATCTGGACCGAGGCGCGCCGCCGCGGCCGGACCCTGGAGGACGTCGCCCGCTGGATGTCCGAGGCCCCGGCGCGGCTCGCAGGCCTCTCCGCGAAGGGCGCGATCGAGGCCGGCCGCGACGCCGACTTCGCCGTCCTCGCCCCCGAAGAAACGTTCACCGTGGACCCGGCCGCACTCCACCACCGCAACCAGGTCACGGCGTACGCGGGCAAGACCCTGCACGGAGTCGTGAAGTCCACCTGGCTGCGCGGCACGCAGATCGCCGACCACGGCACCCCGACCGAGCCCACGGGCCTCCTCCTCGAAAGGCAGAACTGACAGTGGCACAGCGTTCGACTGGCCTGGCCTCCTTCACCGGCAACGCGAACCCGTACGGAGGCGGCGACCCGTACGCGGACTACCGCACCGCGGACTTCCCCTTCACCCAGTACGCGAACCTCGCAGCCCGTGAGCTGGGCGCCGGTGTCATCGCCGCCAACGACGAGTTCTTCGCCCAGCGCGAGAACCTCCTCATCTCCGAGGCCGCGCACTTCGACCCCGAGGACTTCGGCCACAAGGGCAAGGTCATGGACGGCTGGGAGACCCGCCGCCGCCGCGGCGTCAGCGCCACCCAGCCCTGGCCTACCCCCGAGGACCACGACTGGGCGCTGGTGCGCCTGGGCGCCCCCGGCGTCATCCGCGGCATCGTCGTCGACACCGCCCACTTCCGCGGCAACATGCCGCAGGCCGTCTCCATCGAGGCCACCCACTGGCGGGGCGCCCTCGCGCCGACCCCGGAGGAACTCCAGGGCGACGACGTGAAGTGGACGACCATCGTGCCCCGCACGGCGGTCGGCGGCCACGCCGCCAACGGCTTCGAGGTCGACGCCGAGCAGCGCTTCACGCACCTGCGCGTCAACCAGCATCCCGACGGCGGCATCGCCCGCCTGCGCGTCTACGGCGAGGTCCTGCCCGACCCGGAGTGGCTCGCGGCGCTCGGCTCCTTCGACGTGGTGGCGCTGGAGAACGGCGGCTCCGTGCAGGACGCCTCCAACCGCTTCTACTCCCCGCCGACCAACACCATCAACCCGGGCCGCTCCCGCAAGATGGACGACGGCTGGGAGACCGCCCGCCGCCGCGACAACGGCAACGACTGGATCCGCTACCAGCTCGTCACCGAGTCCGAAATCCGCGCCGTCGAGATCGACACCGCCTACCTCAAGGGCAACTCGGCCGGCTGGGCCTCCCTGTCGGTCAAGACCGGCGAGGAGGGCGAATGGACGGAGTTCCTGCCGCGCACCCGCCTGCAGCCCGACACCAACCACCGCTTCGTGCTGGACACCCCGGCGGTGGGCACCCACGTACGGATCGACATCTACCCGGACGGCGGCTTCTCCCGCCTGCGCCTCTTCGGCTCCCTGACGGAGGCCGGCGCGGCGGCGCTGACCGCCCGCCACCAGGAACTGGGCGGCTGACCCCGCACCCGTGAACCGTCCCGGGGGCCGACACCCCCGGGGCCTGCCCACCCGTGGGGGCGCACCGGATCCTGGTGCGCCCCCGCGGCGGTTCACACCGCCAGCGCGGCCACGGCCTCGTCGCCCTCGAACTCGCCGGTGGGCACGAAGCCGAGCTCGGCGTAGAGGCGCGCGGCGGGCGCGTTGTCCGGGTGGTACGAGAGCCGGATCTCCCGGCAGGCCGGGAGCGCCGCCAGACGCCGGATCAGGACCCGCATCGCGGCGCGGCCCACGCCCCGGCCCTGCTCGGCCGCGTCGACGATCATGCCGCCGATCCAGTGGGCGCCGCCCTCCTCGTCGTACGCCCACATCACATGGCCCACGACGGCGTCGCCGGCGCGGATGGCCAGGGAGTTCCACACCCCGCCGCGCAGGGAGAGCAGCAGGTACCGGGCGCCGAGCGCGGCGACGAACCGGCGCTGGTCGTCCGCCGGCGCCACGTCGGCGACGGCGCGCCAGTTCTCGTCGGTGACCTCGTCGAGCACCACGCAGCGGTGCTGCCGATCCCTGAAGTCCACGCTTCCCCCTGCCCGTTCGAACGTCCTGATCAAGCCGAGCATAGGCCCGCCCCACCACGGGGCCGCCGGCCCCACCCGCTGCGGGCGGGCCCGCACCCGGGACGCTGCGACGGCGACACCACGGGGCCCGCCCCGGGCCGGGCGCAGCGACCGGAACGCCCGGACGGCCGCCGGCCCGAGGCCGGCCGCCGGCCGGGCGGGCCGAACCGGCCCGGTCGGAGTCGGCCGGGCCGAACCACCCGGTCCCCGGTCGGCCGGAGCCCGGCGTCCGGGACCGTTCCGCAGAGCCCGGGCCCGGGGCCTGCGGAACGGTCCCGGGCCCGCACCAGGGCCAAGGACAGGGCCAGGCCCATGGGCCGGGGGTCAGGGTCCGGGGGCGGCCCGGTGTGAGTCCGCCCGCACGCCCGGCGAGGGCTACGCGGCGTGGCCGCCGTCCACAGCGAGTTCCGCGCCCGTGACCCAGCCGGCCCCCGGGCCGGCGAGGAAAGCCACCACGTCCGCGACCTCCGCCGGAGTGCCGAAGCGACCGAGGGCGGTCATCACCGCCTGCGGCCCCGCGTACGGTCCGTCAGCCGGATTCATGTCGGTGTCGACGGGCCGGGGATGCACCACGTTCGCGGTGATCCCGCGCCCGCCGAGCTCCCGCGCCAGGGCCTTCGTCAGCCCGATCGTCGCCGCCTTGCTCATCGCGTACAGGACCCCGCCGGGCCCGGGTACCCGCTGGGCCATGCAGCTGCCGATGGTGATGATCCGCCCGCCCTCCCGCATGCGCGCGGCGGCGGCCTGCGCCGCGAGGAAGGCGCCCCGCACGTTGACGGCGAGCACCCGGTCCACCTCGGCCGACTCCACCGCCTCCAGCGGACCGACCGCCCCCACCCCGGCGTTGTTGACGAGCACGTCGAGCCTGCCGAACCGCCGCACGGTCTCCCCGACGGCGTTCTCGACCTCCGCGGCGTCCCCGGCGTCGGCCCGCAGGGCCACGGCCCGCCGCCCGCGCGCCTCCACCGCCGCGACCACCCGGGCCGCGGCCCCGGCGTCGCTGACGTAGGTGATCGCGACGTCCATCCCGTCCTCGGCGAGCCGCCCGGCGACGGCCGCCCCGATCCCCCGGCTGCCACCGGTCACCAGTGCCGCGGCGTTGCTGTTCATGTCGTCTTCCTCCCGCATCATGTGGTTGCGGGTTCAATCAAATGTCCCCAGCCCTTTCTGCGCTGGCAGGAATCCGACCTGGCGTTCCGTCACGGGCTTCACGCAGAAGCGCCCTGTCGGGAGTGACCTCCCGACAGGGCGCTCGTGCCATCGTTGCCCTCGTGACTATCCGATCGTCAGGAAGGTGTTCCAGCCGTCTTCGTCGCGTCCGACGGCGCCGCCCACGGCGGTGGTTCCGCCTTGGAAGAGCCACTGGTTCTCGTTGGTGCCCACGGCCCAGATGTCGGGGATGCCGTCACCGTTGGCATCGGGGGTGCCGAGGACCTTGGGGTAGGCGCTCCGGCCCCAGCCGGTGGTGGCGTAGGTGTAGTCCTCGGCGCCCTCGGAGTTCGCCTTGGACTCCAGGGACGTGAGGTCGGCACCGCCGTTGACGCCGGGCTTGCCCTTGCGCAGGGCCAGGCCGCGGTTGGCGTTCGTGTTGTCGCGGAAGATCAGGTCCGGGACCTTGTCCCCGGAGACGTCCCGAACGCCGACGATGTCGCGGCCGGCCCAGCCGGTGGCCATCTTCTTGTACGACGCGAAGCTGGAGCCGGTGTAACCGGAGAACGCCCAGAAGCCGTCGGCATCCAGGGCGAACAGGTCGCCCAGACCGTCGCCGTCGACGTCCTCCGTGGCAACGAGCTGCCGGAAGACGGACGGGTCGGGTGCGCTGAGCGGCATCTGCATCTGCATGCGGCGGCCGACGTCGAACTGGCCTGTACCGGTGCCGGGGTAGATGTAGAGCTTGCCGTCGGGCATCCGTGCGATCAGGTCCGTGAGACCGTCACCGGGGTACCAGTCGGTGGCGTGCGCGATGAGCGCGGACTCGCCGGTGGCCGCGTCTTTCCAGTATCCATGTGCCACTGGCTGCCCGTTCTCCACCGCACCGGGGATGTAGGCGTCGGTGTCCCCGTTGGTGTCCCCGGCATAGGTGCGCAGGTTTCCGTCCTTGTCGATGGCCAGGAGGTCGGGATTGCCGTCTCCGGTGACATCACCCGGCTTGTCCTGGCCTGCCCTCGGCCGTACCAGGAATTGGTAGACGCTCTGGTTGGAGACGTTGCCGGCCTTGCTGACGGTGCGGAGGTAGAGGACGTTCGGGCCGGAGACGTCCACCCTGAGGGGGACGACGGCTTCGTCGCTTCCCGAGGCGGGTATCGCCTTCTGGTCGAACAGGGGCTTGTTCAGGCTCCACTGGAACTCGCGGATGTCCTCCGCCTTGGCACCGTTGCCCTTGATGGTGAAGGTCTGGCCGGGAGTGCTGGCGGGCTCGGTGCTCCACTCGGTGAACGCGTCACCCTGCGGCGGGAAGGCGGCGGAGGAGACGGCCGGGTTGGGCGGGACGACATGGCTGACGGTGAAGGTGCACCATCCGCTGCCACCGGACTCGTGCGGCCCGCTGCCGGACCACCACCCGTCCTTATCCTTGGTACGGGAGAGCCAGTAGTAGGTCTGGCCGTCCACGAAGGTGCTCTGAGGCACTTCGGCGGTGACGACGCCGTCGCTGTTGGCCGAGAACCACTGGTTGAAGACGGGCGGTCCGCCGGCGCCGCTCCACACCTCGATCTGGACCTGGTCGAGGTTCTGCTGATCGGGCCGGTCGTCGCGGTCGGAGCCCTTGACCTGGAAGGTGATGCTGGTCTTGCCGATCCCGGTTCCGGGCCAGCTGGTCACGCACGGGCCGCCCGGGAAGGTCTGCATGTTCGCCGCGATCGGAGTGTCCGGCGGTGAGTTGTAGACGACCTCGAGGTACGGGGCCGTCTCGCCGTTGGCGATGAACTTCTTCCAGTAGTAGGGATCCGACTCGTTCGGGGCGGCGAACCCGAGGGACAGCGCTCCCCAACGGCCATTGGCCGCCTCCGTGACGAGCCCCTTGATGTCGGGGGCGATCCAGTTGTCAGGGCACGAGCTGTTGTATCCGTAGCCGGCGCGCTCGGTCGCGACCTTCTTGCTCCAGGCGCCGCTCATGTTGTTCCACGTGCTCGACGACGTGATGTACGGCGTCGAGTAGATGTCCGTGGGCTTCTGATCGCAGGACCACGAGTACGTCTGCAAAGCCCGCACGCTGGCGGAGAGGATGCCCGCGCCGTGGAGCTGGGTGCCGAAGTCGAAGTTGAAAACGGAGCGGGAGGTGCCTCCGGAGGAGGACTCGTAACCGACCCGGGCTTCGTTCGTTCCGCTCGCGTTGTAATTCTGCCCGTTGTAGAAGCTCGAATTACCTGCCGTCTTGTACAGCAGGGTCCAGGAGTGCTTGTGTCCCTTGAAGGAAGGGTCGACAAAGACCGGGTACACGGTCTCCGGAGCATTGAGCAGCGCACTGTCCGGGGTCAGGGACAGCGTGTTCTCGGCGAGCGCCGCGGCGACGGGCTTCAGCCGCGCCCCCTCGGCGCCGGCGAGGCCGGACAAGGCCAGCGTCGGGTGCCGCTCGGCCACGCCGGTCGGCGTCCAGGCGGGCTTGTCGTCGGTGGTGGCGACCTTGCCGCTGGAGTCCCACGTCATCGGGGTCGGTGAGCCCGCGATCTCTTCACCATCGGCCCCGCGGGCACTGAGTGCGTCCGACTCGTCGTCCAGGTGGAAGGTCATGTCGGGGCTGGCCAAACGGTACTTCAGCTGTCTCAGCAGCGGATCTGCCGCGGCCTGCCTGTCCTTGACGACCAGCAGGTGGGAGTAGCCGCCGTCCTGGGCGGTCATCACCAGGTCGATGCCGGGCCGGACGTTCTCGTACAGGGCGCGCGGGCCGTCGACGACAGGAGCGGGAAGTGCTCCGGGCCAGCTGACGGTCATGTCGTGGCCTCCGGTACGCAACCGGACCAGTTCGGTCCAGGTTTCGCCCGGCGCGTCCTGCCGCAGCGACACCCGGCTCACGGCACGTGAAGCGCGATCGCCACCGGCAGCCTGCGCCGCGGACCCGCCACTGAAGAAGACCCGGCCGTTGACGGCCTTGGCGGCGTACCCGCCCTCGACCCTCTCCAGGCCGGTGTCGATGGGCTTCCAGGTGCCGTTCACGTCGGCGCGGACGGCCGAACTGAAGATCTGTTTGCGGAAGGTCCCGTCGGGCTTCGCCCACGTCGTGGCGTTGGCACTGCGAGCGGCGGTCACCTCGACCTCTTTGCCGCTGCTCTGTGCCAGTCGCCGCGCCTGCGGTTCATCGACCGGAGCATCCTGACCGGACCGGTTCTGCGACCCCCCGTCGCCGATCACGTGCACGCCGACCGGCACTGCGAGAGCCGCCGCCAGCAACGCGGCCAGACTCCCCAGAGTTCTTCGGCGCCCATACCACCGGCGCGCGGGTACGGGAGCTTCCGCAGCCCCATTCCCTGTCGGCGGACTTCCGCCCGTGGAATCACTGACAGACACGACGTACTTCTCCCCCCTCGGGCGCCCCACTTCGCAGCCCTCGGTACTGATCGGTGACTTCTGCTCTTGACCTGAGGAACCTCAACGGTCGGCTCCGCCCGGCCGTTCGGGCGCGTGGCGTGCGAGCTGAGCATGACCCATCCGGCCGACATCTTCACCCCTGACATCAGCTCAGAGGTGCATCGTTAGCAGCCCATTTGCACCGATCGCCCCGAGCTATACGCCCAGTCAAGTGACAATGCACACAACGGATATCGGAACCATGGTGTTTCGGGCCCGCCGGCCACAGAATCGGTAACCAATTGTCAGTTTCCTGCCGGCCTTGTGCCATCGCCGAGGCGGCAGATCGTGGGGGGTCCGCATGTCGCCGTTCTCGGCGAATTTCCGCCTGCCCGGAAACAGAAGAGCGCGCGCAGCACGTGCGCGCTCTGCCGGGCGCGCCGGCATCACACTCTCGGTGGTGCTGGTCGCAAGTCTTCTGCCCGCTCAGGCCTGGGCGGCACCACCGGGCGACCGCACCGGCGTGGAGCTGCCGGGCCTGCAGAAGGACGCCAAGGTCAGGCCCGACCAGGCCGCCATGGACGATCTCAGCAAGTGGGCCGGTGCTCCGCCGTCGACGCTCCAGGAGTACACGCCTAGCGCGGTGGCACCACCGGCGGAGGCTTCGGCCACCGTGCCGCTGTCACCGGATCCCAACACCGGCCTCGCCCCGATCGGTTCGCTCCCGGTCAGCATCGGGAAGCTTCCGGGAACCGGAGCCGTGCCCACGGGTACCTGGTCTGCGGCCGTCGAAGGCCGCGCGAAGACCGAGGCCGCCGGAGTCGACGGCGTCATCGTCAAGATCACGCCTCCGGCCGATGCGGTGAACCCCGTCGACGTGGCCCTGGACTACTCGAAGTTCCAGGACCTGTACGGCACCGAGTGGGCCTCGCGCCTGAAGCTGCGGCAGTATCCCGCGTGCTTCCTCGACCAGCCCGAACTGCCGGAGTGCTCGGTATCCGTCGACATTCCCAGTTCCAACGACGGCAAGAGCGTCATCGCGACCCTCGACCCGGCTGCGGTACCCGCTCAGGGCATGCGGACGATGACCGGAGGCGGCGCGGCGCCCATGGCGGTCGTGGCCTCCGACGGTGCCGACGGGGCGGGCGGCTCGTACAAGGCCACTTCTCTCTCGCCGCCGGGCTCATGGACCGCGGGCGGCAGCGGAGGCGGCTTCTCGTGGAGCTACCCCTTGGCGGTGCCCCCCGCCCCCGCGGGACCCACCCCGTCCGTCGCCTTCACGTACTCCTCGCAGGCGGTGGACGGCAGGACGTCCGTGACGAACGGTCAGGCGTCCTGGATCGGTGACGGCTGGGACTACAACCCCGGGTTTATCGAACGCCGCTACCGCTCCTGCTCCGACGACCTGAAGGCATCGTCGAGCGGCAGGGCGAACAACGACAACGCGACGGACAAGAAGAAGGGCGACCTGTGCTGGGCCGCCGACAACGTCGTTCTCTCGCTCAACGGCGCGAGCACCGAACTCGTCCGTGACGCCGCCACCGGCAACTGGGTCCCCGCCGCCGACGACGGCTCCAGGGTCGAGCTCAAGACCGGCAGCGGCAACGGCGCGAAGGACGGCGAATACTGGGTCGTCACCACGCGTGACGGCATGCGCTACCACTACGGGCGCCACTCCGTCGGTACCCACGGGGACGGATCCTCACCGAGGACCGTCACCGACTCCGTCTTCACCGTCCCGGTCTTCGGCAACCACCCCGGCGAGCCCTGCTACCAGTCGGCCTACGCGGACTCCTCCTGCACCCAGGCGTGGCGCTGGAACCTCGACTACGTCGAGGACGTCCACGGAAACGCCATGATCATCGACTGGGCGAAGGAAGAGAACCGCTACGCCAAGAACGAGAAGGTCAACGAGAAGGACCGTGCCAAGGTCGGTTACATCCGCGGTGGATACCCGACGCGCATCCTCTACGGCCTCCGCGCCGACAACCTGGCCGGCGTCCCTGCGGGCCGGGTCGAATTCGGCGTCGAACAGCGGTGCTTCGAGGAGAAGAACGTCTCCTGCGCGGACTCCCTGTTCGGCTCCAAGAACGGCATCGGCTGGTACGACACCCCCGCCTCCCTGAACTGCAAGATGGACGCGGCGGTCTGCGAGTCCTTCTCCCCGACGTTCTGGTCGCGCATGCGCCTCGACAGAGTGACGACCTACGGCCAGCGCACCGCGGGATCCACGGCACTCACCAAGGTCGACCAGTGGGCACTCAAGCAGTCGCTGCCCAAGCACCGCACCGACACCAGCCCGCCGCTGTGGCTGGAGTCCATCACCCGGACCGCCTACGGCACCAAGGACAGCAATCTCGGCGTCTCGCTGCCCCCGGTCTCCTTCAAGGCCAACGAAGTCGACATGCCCAACCGTGTCCTCAAAGCCGACGTCAACGGGAAGCCGGACGCCGCACCGGACTTCGACCGGCTCCGTGTGGAGACCATCCTCACCGAGACCGGCGGTGCGATCGAGGTCGACTACTCGGCCCCGTGCGCCAAGGGGACGATCATCCCCGACCTGTCGAAGAACACCACGCGCTGCTTCCCGGTGCGCTGGTCCGCGGACTCGGGGCTGGATCCCGACAAGGTCCCGCCGGTCGAACTCTTCAACAAGTACGTCGTGGACAGGGTGGTCGAGAGGGACCGGGTCGCGCAGCGCCCCGACGTCACGACCAGCTACACCTACGAGGACGCCGCCTGGGCCAAGGACGAGGACGAGTTCACCAAGCCCGACTGGCGCACCTACGGCCAGTGGCACGGCTACGCCAGCGTTGTCACCACCACGGGTGCGACCGAGAACACGGGCAATGCCACCGCGACCGAGCAGGCCCAGACGCGCACCCGCTACTTCCGCGGCCTGTCCACCAAGACGACGAAGGTCACGGTCAAGGACTCCACCGGCACGGTGGAACTGGGCGAGGACCTGCCCCAGTTCCAGGGCCAGGTCGCCGAGACCATCACCTACACCAAGGCCGGCGGCAGCGTCGAGAGCCGCAAGCTGGTGGCGCCCTGGCGCAGCCAGTTGATCGCCTCCCGGCCGCGAGTGGACACCCCTCCCCTGGAGGCGTACCGCGTGGGCACGGCCCGCACGGACGAGATCCAGTCCGTCAGCGGCGGCAAGTCCCGCATGGTGCGCAGCCTCAACACGTACCAGGAGGAGCCGGCTTCGTACGGTCTGCTGCTCACCACGCAGACCGAGGTGTCGGAGAACGCGGGCACGGGCTGGACGCCCGTCAAGCAGTCCTGCACCAAGCCCACGTACGTCCACAACCCCACGAACAACCTGATCGGTCTGCAGTCCGAAGTCGTCGAGACGACAGGTGACTGCGCGGGTGGTGGCAGCGAGCCCGGAACGCGCCTGAACGCCGTCCGGACCTCGTACGACGCGGTGAACGCCTTCGGCGCAGCACCGACCAAGGGCCTCCCGTACCAGGTCGACGGCACTGACGCCGCGGGCACCGGCTGGACGACGGCCGGCCGCACCGAGTACGACGCGCTCGGCCGCGCCGTGAAGACCTACGACGCCGCGGGCAACGCATCGAGCGTCGCGTACAGCCCCCCGACCGGCCCTGCGTTCTCCACGACGGCGACCAACGCCCTCGGGCACACGGTAACCACCAAGGTCGACCCGGCCCGCGGCAGTGTCCTGGAAGTGATCGACGCGAACGGCCGCAAGGTCCTCACGACCTACGACGAACTCGGCCGGAGCACAGAGGTCCGGACGCCTTCGCAGAAGCCCACCGACCCGGCGGCCTACACGTTCGAGTACCAGATCGCCGAGCTCAAGACGCCGGCGGTGATCTCCCGCACGCTCAAGGACAACGGCACCTACAGCACCTCCATCGCGATCTACGACGGACTTCTGCGTCCTCGCCAGAGTCAGACCGAGGGCCCGGGTGGTGCCCGCCTGATCACGGACACGCTGCACAGCGCCAACGGGACCGTCAGCCAGACCAACAACGGCTACCTCGCCGAAGGCAAGGTGAGCACGGAGCTCTACGTCCCCAAGTCGGTCACGGAGGTGCCCAGCTCCGCCCAGACCGCCTACGACGGCCTCGGCCGCGCCGTGCGCGTCACCACGGTGGAGAAGGGCGAAGCCCGGCAGTCCGCCGTCACGCAGTACGGCGGCGACTGGACCCTGACCCGCAGCGGCATGTCACCCACGGGGTCGTCCCCGCTGCCCGGCAGCCGTGCGGCCAAGACGTGGACCGACGCGCTGGGCCGCCCTTCCGCCATCGAGCACTACACCGCCACCGACCTCAGCACGTCGACCAGGACCGGCTACACCTACGACGTCCGGGGCAAGCTCGCCAAGGTCACCGACACGGCCAGCAACAACTGGACCTACACCCACGACGCCCGCGGACGGATGACCTCGTCCGAGGACCCCGACTCGGGGAAGTCGACCTTCACCTACAACAACCTCGACCAGCAGGTCTCGACGACCAACGTCTACAACGTCACCCAGTACACGGCGTACGACGTGCTCGGCCGCAAGACGGCGCTGCGCGACGACTCCGAAACCTCCGACCCCATCGCCACCTGGACCTACGACACCCTCCCGGGCGGCAAGGGACAGCCGGTCGCGTCCACCCGCAAGTGGGGGGCAGGCACGTACAAGAGCGAGGTCACCGGATACGACAGCGAGTACCGGCCGACCGGGTCGCGCATCACGGTCCCGGACGTCCCCGCGGCGAAGGGCCTGGCCGGCAGCTACGCCTACAGCACCACCTACACGCCCACGGGCAAGGTCCAGTCGACGACCCTCCCCGCGACCATCGGCGGTCTCGCCGCCGAGAAGCTGATCACCCGGTACAACGCCGACGGCATGGTGCAGACCATGTCCGGCCTGTCCTGGTACACCTCCGACACCGTGTACAGCCCGTACGGTGAGATCCTGCGTACCGCCTCGGGCAACGCGCCCCACCGCGTGTGGACGACGAACACCTACGACCCGCACACGGGACGCGTCGCCTCGGCGACCAGCCACAAGGAGACGCGCGACGCGGCGTCGGGCTCGAACCTCCTCTCCTCCCTCAGCTACACCTACGACGCGGTCGGCAACCCGACCTCCATCAAGGACAGCTATCCCGGCACCACCGCGCAGTCCCCGCCCCTCGTCGACCGGCAGTGCTACACCTACGACGCCATGGGCCAGCTCGTCCGCGCCTGGACGGGCAAGACGGACGGTTGCCCGACAAGCCCCACGGGTCCCGCACGCACGGAGGTGGGCTCGGGCACTCCGGGTGACGCCTACTGGCAGGACTACCAGTTCGACGCCATAGGCAATCGCACGAAGCTCGTCGACCGCGACCCCGCCAACAGCGCCCTCGACGACGAGACGAGGTACACGTACGGCGTGGACGTCTCCGGCGGTGGCCAGCCGCCGGTGAAGAAGCAGCCCCACGCCCTGACCAAGGTCGACAAGACCACCAGGACCCCTGGCTCCACGGTCGACTCCACGTCCACGTACACCTACAGTGCGGCGGGCAGCACCAAGACCCGCACCATCGGCGGTGACACCCAGACCCTGAACTGGGACCGACGCAGCAAGCTCCTGTCGGCCACCAGCCCCGGCATCGGTTCCGTCGCGGTCACCGGCCTCTCGGGCAAGTGCCTCGACGTCCAGGACGGCGGCACCGCCGACGGCACTCCCGTCCAGCTGCTGTCCTGCAACGAGACCAAGCCCCAGCAGTGGCGCATCACAGGCGACACCGTCCAGGCCCTCGGGAAGTGCCTCACCTCCGAGAACGGCAAGGCCCTCCTGAAGGCGTGCAAGCCCGGCGAGCCGAGCCAGACGTTCACCTACCGGGAAACGGACAAGGCCCTCGTCACCGGCACCAACCAGTGCCTCACCGTCCCCAACGACAATGCCGCCGAGGGGAACGACCTGGGGACGTTCACGTGCGCCAGCCCTGCCCCCACGCCGGCTCAGCAGTGGAGCTTCGGCAACGTCACGAGCTACCTCTACGACGCTTCGGGCAACCGGGTCGTCCAGGACACCGGTAGCGCCCGCACGCTCTACCTCGGCGAGACCGAGATCACCGTCGACAAGGCCGGCAAGGCCATGGACGCCGTCCGCTACTACAGCAGCCCCGGCGCCCCGACCACGGTCCGCCGCACCAAGGGCAAGACCACCGGCCACACCCTGTCGCACCTGCTGACCGACCACCACAACACCGCGACCATCAGCGTCGAGCAGAAGACCGGCCAGCCCGTCACCCGGCGCAAGTCCGACCCGTACGGCAACCCCCGTGGAAGCCAGCCGTCCAACTGGCCCGGCTCCCGCACGTTTCTCGGCGTCGGCACCGACGACAACACCACGGGCCTGACCCACATCGGCGCCCGCGAGTACGACGCCGGCACCGGCCGGTTCATCACGGTCGACCCGATCATCGACATCACGGACCCGCTCCAGATGAACGGGTACACGTACGCCAACGGCAACCCCATCACCAACCTGGACCCGGACGGCCTCAAGTACTTCGAGGGCGACAGCGACCCCGGCTTCCAGGCCGAGGCCAGCAAGGTGGTGCAGGTAGCCCAGAAGCGCATCGCGAAGCGTGAGGCACGGATCGCCTACTGGGCCACGAAGAGTGTCAGCAAGCCCAAGGCCAAGAAGAAGCCGTCAACCTGGACCAACATCTGGACGGGCGCCGTCCGCGGCTACGCAAGTGCCGACCAGATGTTCCCCACGGGCCAGCTGATGTCGCTGTTCGGCATCTCTGGGCGTGATCAGGCCAACTGGTTGTTCAAGAAGTTCGGCGTTGAGTCAGACGAGAACGCCATTGAGTCCGTACTCGCAGAGATTCTGGCTCCCATGCCGCCGGCGGCCAAGGCAGCAGCGGGGCCGGGTGCCGTGCGGCGACTCATGGCATTCATGTCCCGCTCCTTTAAAAAGCCCCCATCCTGCAACAGCTTCGTCGCCGGAACCATGGTCCTTCTGGCAAACGGCGGAAGTAAGCCGATCGAAAGATTGGCCGCGGGTGACGAAGTGCGCGCCACCGACCCTGAAACCGGTGAAACCGGATCCAAGGAAGTCACGGCGACGATCTACACCGAAGACGACAAGAAATACACGGATCTGAGCATCCAGACCGACGGCGGTGTCAAGACCATCACCACGACGGGTCACCACCGGTTCTGGTCTGAATCCGACCGGGTCTGGAAGGAGGCAGGAGACCTCAAGCCGGGCGAGCGCCTGCGTACCGACGACGGCACAACCGTTGACGTGGCGGCCGTCCGCACGTACACGGCGTTCAACGAGACGTTCGACCTGACTGTCGCGGACCTGCACACGTACTATGTGCTGGCTGGGGCCACCCCGGTCCTCGTCCACAACTGCAACGTTATTGATGGAAGTGGTCCGGCTAGGGGAGTGCTTGAGGTCAGCGACCGGGTGAAATCTGTCGGCGCGGTGAAGAACTTCAACCCGAAGGGTGAGAGGGACTTCGTCTTCGATCCGACCACGGGACGCTTTGCGACCGGTGCAGACCAAGGCGTTGGTGGGCACGATTTCCTTGGAAGCGCTATTGGCGCGGACAAGTCAACGATGGTGGGAGGTCGGCTCCGTCGAGGTCCCGATGGAGAACTTCAGACCAATCAATGGTCCGGACACTACGGAATGAACTGGGATGATTCGGCAAGGAAGGCATTCCAGGACTTCATGGGCCAACACGGTATAACCGTGAGCCACACTCCGAGCATGCATTGGTGAGCAGGATCACGTTCCTGATGCATCCCGTTCTTGAGGCAGGTGTCGTGACGGAAAATGATTTGATGGCAGAGCTCTCAGCCGTGCCTGAGACCTGCTGGATCTTCTCTGCCCACGCGAATGAAGCCAGCGCCGTCATGTGGCTGCCGCTGACGAAAATCAGCGAGACCGGCATTTGGCTGGGGCTCGACAGGAAGGGAGTGTGGACGCTAGGCCGACTCGATGGTGTAGTCGAATCCTCGGCGGAAGGTCTTCCCTCGTCTTGGGTGACGATTCTGGACGCAGATGAGTCGTCCCTGCGAGCAGGCTTGGCGTCTGCTGCTGAACGGTTCAAGCTGTCACCGGGCGGGCTTGAGAGCCTGGTCCCAGTCGATGACGTGCTGACAATGGCGATCAGAAGTCGGAGCAGTCACTGGGCAGAGCGTGCAGTCTGCTGGATGTCGGAGAGGACTATCCCAGGAGACCAATTGGCCCTCCTTCGGGGATTGTCTACGGCCGGTTGGGCTAATCAACGGACACGGCATACTGCCAGGCGTCTCGTGAAGGGGTTCGAGCAATAAACAACCAGATGCCCTCCCGGACCCTTCGGGAGGGCATCTGGCCGTTTGACGGCAACGCTGACGGCAACGTCAGCGGACAGTTGGTGCGGCGGGCGGCACGAAGGCAGTGCCAGGGGCTGCGTTGAGAGCACCCGTCAGGCTGCCGATGGCTTGGCGTTGGAGGCCGAGTCGGACGTGGGCGTAGACGCCGGCGGTGACACCTATGTGGGCGTGGCCGAGGAGTTCCTTGATCACGACGAGGTCGACGCCCTGTTCCAGGAGCAGGTGGCGGTCGAGTGGCGGAGGTCGTGGAAGCGGATGCGGCGGAGTCCAGCGCGGTCGAGGAAGCTGCGGAAGCGGCGCGTGAGGTTGGCCGGGTCGAGAGGCCGGCCGGCCGGGGTGGTGAAGACGAGGCCGCTGTCCTGCCAGGCTGACTCAGCGGTCTCTCGCTCTTTGTCCTGCCGTCCCTTGTGCTCCTTGAGGGAGTGGAGGCATTCGTTCGGGAGCGCGATACGGCGCTCAGATGCTCGGGTCTTGGTGGGCAGGTGGGTGAGGCCGCCGGTGCGGGTGCGCTGGAGTGAGCGGCGGATGCTGGCCGTTTTGGTTGTGAGGTCGAGGTCTTCCCAGTGGAGGCCGAGAAGTTCGCCCTTGCGGAGTCCGGTTCGCAGTGCGAGGTCGTACAGCGCATGCAGCCGGTCGGCGCGGGCCGCGTCGAGAAACCGGCGGGCCTCGGCTGCGGTGAGTGGCCGGAAGCGCCTGGGCCGGGGTGCGGTGGTCTTGACGTTCCGGGCGACGTTGCGAGGCAGTTCGTCTTCGCGGACGGCGTGTTCTAGAGCGGACTTGAGGACCGAGTGCACGTACGTCACCGTCGAAGGGGACAACTGCTTCTGGCAGCACTCGCCGACCGCGCAGCATGCCTTCCGTTCGGCGTCCAGGCCCTGGGTGCAGCACTGGCAGGTGGTACGGAGCCGGTCGAGGAAGGTGCGGACCTCCTTGGCGGTGAGGCGCGCGACCTTCTTGGTACCGAGGCCGGGGATGAGGTGGAGGCGGACGCAGGCGGCGTAGCGGGTGTGGGTGTTCTCCCGAAGCCCGTGGATGGCGACGCTGCCCAGCCAGTAGGTCATGTAGTCGCCGACGGTGCTGTCGGCGGTGGCGACGGGGAGGCCGCGGTTGCTGTCGGCGATCTTCTCGGCGAGTTTGTCGGCGGCTTCTCTCCGGGTGCTGCCGTAGACGCGGACGCGTTTGCGGGTGCCATCGGCGGCGAGGACGTAGCCGGCGGCTTCCCAGCGGCCGTCCTTGCGCTGGTAGATGGTGCCTTCGCCGTTGGCGCGGGCCTTCTCGCGCTTGGGGGCGGTCATCGGGCGGCCTCTTCCAGGTGGCGCTGAACGTAGTCAGCGAGGGCGTGAGCCGGGATACGGCGGGCACGGCCGATGGTCAGCGAGGCCAGGCGCCGGGTGCGTAGGAGGTCGTAGAGGACGGAGCGGCCAATCTTGAGGCGGGCCATGGCCTCGGGGACGGTGAGGAGTTCGTCGTCACGCACCGGCCGTCACCGCCTGTTCGCGTGTCGGGCCCCCGTTGATGAGGGCGGCGAGGCGTTCGAGGTCAGGGGTGAGGCCGGTGCCGTCGTACGCCCAGTGGGCGAGGACGAGCGTGGTCGGGGAGGGAGGAGGGGTGTGGCGGTGGTGCCAGGCGGCGCGGGCGGCCCGGAGAGCGCCGAGGGTGGTGGAGTAGGCGCGGGTCTTGGTGGAGAAGTGGCCGCGGAAGCCGAGCATGTGGGCCCACTTGCGCAGGTTCAGGTGCTTGAGGTCGTCGCGGGCGCCGAGGGTCCAGGCGGTGCGGATCATGCGGGCGGCGTGCTCGGGTACGGACTCGAACCAGAGGTCGGTGATCCTCTTCAGCCGGTGGTCGAGGGTGCCGGTGGCGGCTTCGGTGCCCTTGGTGGCGTACTTGGCGACGTACCCGGCGACCTTGCCCTCGGTGATCGTCGTCCCGCCCTGGAAGGCCGTGGACCGGATGACCCTGGTGTCGATCCGCTCGCCGAAGGCGAAGGAGTGGGTGTGGCTGCTGACCTTGGGACCGACGACGTGGGCGCGGGTGGCCGCGATGCGGATGGCGTCGGCGAGCAGTTCGGGGGTGGCCCAGGCGGGTGGTGCGGTGTAGGGGCCTGCGGGGCCATCGAGGCGGATCACGGCGTGGAAGTGGATCAGTCCGCGCTGCTGGTACTCGGCGACCTTGGCGTACGAGACGCGGGCGACCTTGTGCAGCAGTCGCTGCGGGACACCAGCTGCGGCGGCGAGGGTGCGGCGCACGTGGAGCATGAAGCGCGCCCACAAGGCGGGGGAATGGGCGTTCCAGAGCACGGCGCCGGTGTAGTCGTACCGCTCGGGGTCGAGCGGTGTGCCGAGGAGCGGGTCACCCTTGAGATGGGTGTGTCCGCAGCGGCAGCGGGCGGAGCTGTTGACGCGTCGGCCGTGGACCGGGCCGTACGAGGGTGCGGTGAGCGTGGCGAACACGCGGGGATGGGTGGCGACCTGGTCGGGGATGTTCTTGCCGCCGCGCAGGCCGGCGGCGATGAGCTGGTAGGTGTCCTGGCGGTAGAGCTCGGCGCAGGAGGGGCAGCGGGTGGTGCGGCGGTTGCCGCAGCGCACCAGCAGGTGCCCGGCTGGGAGGTCCTTGGACTTCAGGTCACGCAGGATTTCACCGGTGAAGGCGTCGCTCTCAGTGCGCTGGCCTTCGAGCCGGATCGGCTGGGAGCAGCCGCCGAGCGAGGACAGCTGGCGTATCAGGCCGAGCAGGTCGCGGTACCCGGTGAACGTGGGCAGCGCGGCCGTGGCCGGTTCGGGACGCGGGATTGTGGTGGTGGGGTCGTGCGGTGGCATGCTGGCGGGACCTCTCTGCACTGCGGCACACGCGTGTGCCGTGGACGGGTATGGGAGGGAGGCCCCGGCAGGGCGAGGGTTTGGCGACTACACGCCCTTGCCGGGGATCACTGCGGTACGGACTCGGTCCGGGGCGGGGCTGGCCCGCTCGGGCGGCTGGCCGACACGGGTCACGCAGCCTTGTCCAGGTCGATAGAGGCGGGCAGTTCGCGGACCTTCAGCCCTTCGGTGCACATGAGGTCGTTGATCTGCCAGCAGGCTTCGGTGGGCAGGTAAACCGAGCGCAGCCGTACCGGGGTGCGCATGTCGCCGACGGAGGCGATCGAGACGCCCTGGGGCATGGTGCGGTCGGCGGCGGTGATGTCCAGGTCCCGGCCGTCGGGGAAGACGTGCAGGAAGTCCTCGATGGTGTCGACGCGGTGGCAGATCCGGGCGGACAGGTTGGTGCGGATGGCGGTGGTGAGCACGTCGGCGGAGGGCTTCTGGGTTAGCAGCCATAGCCGGACGCCGAACTTGGCGCCCTGGCTGGCGATGGCCAGCAGCTCGGCCTCGAAGCGTTCGCGGGCCTTGCGGTCCGGGTGCCGGGTGTAGTTCGCCACCTCATCGATCACCACCAACAGCAGCGGCAGCTCGGGACTGAATTCGGTGATGCGGTCGGTGCGGCTGGACCAGAACAGCCGCTCGCGGCGTTGCATCTCCTCCCGCACCCAGCGCAGGATCTCGGTCGGCTCGTCGGGGTGGATGGCGTCGGAGACCTTGTACGCGGTACGCCACCAAGGGGCGACCGCGGCGAGGTTGGGGTCGATCACGATCAGGCGCACGTCCCGCATGAGTGAGGCGTAGGCGAGCAAGGTGTTGACGGTGATCGATTTGCCGGAGCGGGTGGCGCCGGCGATGAGGGCGTGGGCGGAGTAGGCGAGGTTGAGCACGATGGGGGTGCCGTCTTCGTCCCAGCCGAGCAGCACGTCATCGGTGGAGACGAACTGCCCCGGTCGGCAGACGGGGGAGCCGTCCGGGCCGAGGAGCGGTGAGCGGATCACTGCCTCCAGCGGCTCGCGCCTGAAGCCGCGCGCGACGATCACTCCGGGTTTGGGCTGGGCGATCCGGATGCGGCGCATGCCCCAGGCGTCGCACAGACCCTCGCTGGCGTCCTGCCAGGCACTGAGCCCGACCTGCGGCAGCGCGTCGACGGTGACGGTGACGCCGAAGGCGTCGGCGCGGGTGTGCAGGCGGGGCACCAGCACGCGCGGCTTGGTCGGTTGGTCCTGCGGGCCGTACTGCTGGAGCACGGTCGGGGTGGCGTCCTTGACTGCCAGGCCCAGCATCGGCGCGAGCCGCTTCCAGCCCCACCGCATCCGCCGCGCGTGCCGCAGACTGACCCGGGTCTCGGCATCTGCCCGGTACCAGCGTGCGAAGCAGTACCCGGCCCAGCCCAGCAGCCCGAGCGCGACCAGCACGGTGACGACCAGAAGCGCGAGCCCAAGGGAGTTGTTGGGCATCAGGCGCCTGCCTTGACGGTGATCGCGTCAGCGCGAACGGAGACTCCGTGCCGGTCCTTGCCGTTGATCTCGTTCTCCCAGGCCGAGGCGACAAGGCCGGTGAAAACGACCGACAGGCCGACCTTCAGGCCCTTGCCGAGGCCCGGCTCCGGAACCTTCACGGCGATCACTTCGGCGCGGCCGTTGAACGCGAACATCACGTCCACCAGGTGCACGTGGGCGCCGGTGCCCCGGTCGATCGCGGGCTGCCGGCCCTCGCGGTCCTTGAACTGTGGCCGGGGCTCGGAGGCCAGGATCATCAGGGCCTGGGACTGGTCGATGGGCATGGTCTTCACGGCAAACCTCCAGGGAGAGGGATGTGATTCACCCGGGTGGGTGATCACGTGTCGCACAACATAACATCCATCCCTAGTCCATCCGTAGTCATTTCTTATTGAGTCTATCCGTTGCTGCGGTGGTCCATCCGTAGGGCCGCTACCCTGACCCCATGGGCTGAGCTGGTGAAATACGGCGGCAGAGAGCAGCCCTGTGAGATGAATCGGACCCGGCCCAGGGATGGACATGCCTGCTGACGAAGCGCGTTTGACGTTCGAGCGCATCGCGGACGACCTGCGGCAGGAGATCCGGGACGGCAAGCTGCGTCCGGGCCAATTGCTCCCGACGCAGACCCAGCTCATGCAGACCTACAAGGCGTCGAGCCTGACCGTGCAGAAGGCCATCCGGCTCCTGCGCAACGAGGGGTGGGTCATCGCCCGTCAGGGGCGCGGCACGTTCGTCACGCGCTCGGCCGACTTCGAGGACGCCTTCGAGAAGGTCGCCAGTGACCTCCAGCAGCAGATCTACTCCGGCACCCTGGCACCCGGCGCCAGGCTTCCTGCCCGCGAGGTCCTGGCCGAGCACTACGCGGTGCCGCTCAACGTGGTCACCAACGCCATCGCCCTGCTGGCTGGCAACTTCCTGCTGCGATTCCCCGGCGAGCTGCCCGGCGACGAGGTCTACGTACGCGACTGGGAGGACCACGGCTTCGCCACGCAGCTCATCCACGGCCGCCTGGTCCGCAAGATCCGGGACGGCTCACTGTCCAGGGGTGCCACGCTGACCGTGGACGAAGTGGTCGACGCGATCGGAGGCGATGCCGAAGCCGCCGACCAGGCCCTGACCTTCCTCGCTCTAGAGGGCAGGGTCAGGAAGATCCATGAGACCAGGGGATCGCATCGGGAAGTCGCCTACGTCGTCATGGGCGGCGAGTTCGGCACCGAAGTACCGGTCACCGTGCAGCCGGTGGACGAGCCGGCCGAAGCACCCGACATCCCGGTGAAGGAGTTCCCGACTGCCGGGGTTGCAGATCTGGCCTACAAGCTGGAACGCGCCCTGGAGCGGATCGAGGAGTTGGAGGAGCGCGTCGAACGTCTCGAAGGCCGCGGCGGCGACTGAGACGGGCACGCGAACGACAGCGTCCCCGAAGGCCGCAGGTTGGCCTTCGGGGACGCTTCGCGTTGACCGGTCAGGGCTGGTACTCGTAGCCGATCGTGAACCGGGGCGGTAGACACCATTCCCCGTACTCGATGATTCCTTCCGCGTCCGACCATCGGTGAGCGCCGGCCAGGATCGGGGAGCCGACCGGCAGGCCGAGGGCGCTGGCCTCTCGGGCGTCGGCGGGGCGGGCGTGCATGTCGTCACGGGCGTGGGTGATCGTGCGCCCGGTGGCCTCCAAGACCCGGGCGGACAGTCCGTGGTTACGGCCCGGGGCAGTGTTCAGTAGGTCGGGCACCAGGGCGGCGAACGGGGCCGGGTACCAGTTCACCGCGAAGACGGTCCGGGTCTTGCCGCGGCCGGCCAGCCACTCGCGCCGCACCACCTGGTCCCCTGGCTCCAGGTCGAAGATCTCTGCCACGTACAGCGGTGGGGTGATCAGTTCGGCGGCTGTCACCCGACTCGTTTCGCCCTCCGCGAGGAACGATTTCACCCGCTGGACCCGGGCCAGCCGGTCCCGCGCCGACAGCGTCCAGCGCGGGTCATCGGCGACGTAGGTGCCCCGGGGGGTGGTGCGGATGAAGTTCTCCACCTGAAGGGCCTGCAAGGCCCGGGAGACGGTGGCGGCCGCGGCCTGCCACTGCCCGGCGATCTCCCGGTTCGTCGGCAGCTTGGCGCCAGGCTCAAGCTCTCCCGACAGGATGCGCTCCCGGAAGTGATCCGCGATCTTCGTGAACGTCTTGGGACTGGGCATAAGGCTTGCCCCTCCGTTGAGTTGACGTGATGTCAGTGAGGGCACACTAGTGCACTGTGAACCGTAGCGGGAGTGCTTCGGCCACTCGAATACTGAACTAGAGCACCGACCTGTCAAGAGGTCGACCATGTGAAGTTCGAGAGGTGGCGATGTGCAGTGACGGAGCCGACCAGGTACTCGACCCCGCCGGTGGAACTCCCCTTGCGTCTGGAACCGGAGCCGACGCCCGTCGAGGGCTGCGCGGGCTGTGCCGAACTGGCCAACGTACGTGACCGGGCCCGCGTGGTCGGCGACATGACCACCGTGACCGACTGCAACGTCTACATGCGACGCCACCCCGAGGGGCACCAGTGAGTCCCCGCGCCGTCTACCGGCACATCGCTCACACCATCCGCCACGCGCCCGAAGGCGGCATCACCTACGAGACGTTCTGCGTCACCGTCGGCTGCGACGCCGAATCCGGTCCTCGCGACGAACAGGAAGCCGTGCAGGACTGGGCGCTTCGCCATACCGGACGCACGAGCCACGACCTGTTCAGACGAGTCGTCACCGACCATGCCAAGGTCACGCGCGCAGAGTAGAGCCCCACCGGCAACCAGCACAGGCCTCACACCCCGCAGGCCATTGCACCAGGCCAGCAGCCCAGCCGAACGCTCAACCGACAGCCAGGGCGTACCGCCGAAGCGGGATGCGTCCAAACTTTCTCTACGTCTTCAAGGCGACCCGCTGGCGCGGGTCGCNNGCGCGGCACGGCCGCCCACCCGGCCCGCTCTCGGCTCCGCCACCGCGGGCCGGCCAGCGACCAGGCCGCGCAGAGACAGCGCAGCGTTGTGCCGGAAGCGCGGAGAAGCTGGGACGCGTCCGCACGACGAGCGCGAGGCCGACGGCGAGGCGGCGTCGGGGAGTCGGCTGGTGCGCAGCTCGTGGGCGGGGTCGGTCGGCTCCGTGGGCTTTACCCACCTGTTCGGGCCGGGGCCCGCGTCGGGCAAGGCCAGGGGGCCACTCGTTCAAATTCCGGGCAGGATCAAAGCCTGCCCGAGTTGCCGGCCAGCGTACGGCCCCCTGACCATGCCCGACCCCAACCCGAACAGGACACCGGCCAAAGCCCACTCCGACGCCCTCACGCGCGTAGCCGTCTGACGGCAACGCCGACGGCAACGGGGGCGCACAGCAGGGCACTTCCACGTACGCTCACGGACTGGCCGAATTGCGTTGACCTGCGAAAACACAGATGACGGCACCTCAGCACGCACACGTACTATGTGCTCGCAGGCGCCATCCCGGTCCTGGTCCATAATTGCTCTCCAGAGCTTGCAAAGTATGCCGACAGTCTCCCGCAGAAATCTCCGGATATTGATGTCGTTGCGCGTCTGACTACGAAGCAAAATCCCGAAGGATATTTCGCGCACAACATGGATCGAAGCGGAATCGGTGATGTTGACTACGAAGCCCGGCAGGCAATTGATGCGGCTGGAGGGCATCACATGGGGTGTGCTGAGATTGGTTGCATAAGCGACGCGTTTGAAGCGGAGGACCCAATGGTAAACGCGGTGATGGAAGCAGTGCACTTTTCTCCGGGCACTCCATATCATCTCACGCCAATTGCACCTTGCCCCGGGGCGTGCGAGCCTCTGCTTCCAAGGATGGAAATCCGGACAAATCTAGGTTAGTCGATCGACATGGAGGGTTTAGCGTGAGTGATACGGGAATGGATTGCGAGATCACTCCCGATGAGGCGATTCTCTTGAATGCACTGGATGGAGAGCTGCACGGTTTGCTGCGGCAGGTAAGCTCTTCCGATATTGATTCGGCCGCTGATGCGCTGTTTCATTTGAAGAGCAAAGTGTGTCCGCAAGGGGTGGCTATCAGTCGTTCCACCTCTGCCGCCCTGCCGATTCTCATTCGAATCTCAGCTCTTGGAAAATCGGCGGTCCGGCGTGAGGTTCTTCAGGTAGTGGCTAGAATCCATCGAGCATCCCACGCTTGGCGCAAATCGGCACAGAACGCTCGACCTGAGTATGCAGGAAACTATGATGAGAAGATCCAGTGGGAGATTGCAGTGGATCGTGCCCTGAGCGATGCCATGCCGGTTCTCAGGCGTTTCGAAGGAGACTCGGACGCAGTGATTGCTGCTGCGGCTCGTGATCTCGTAATGAGGATCTCGTCAAGCGTGTCGGAATAGTCACCCCGCCTGCTTAATCTGCCAGGGTGAAAACCTGAAGGAGCCTCACCGGATTTGGTTGCCGGAGGGGCTCCTTCAGTGTCTGACGGCAGTAGTTGACGGCAACGGCATCGGACGGGTGCTGCAGAAAGCGGTTCGCCGTCGTCGGGCCGGGTAGCGGCCTGGGCGGTGTTGCTGAGGGCGTCGCCGAGGAGGTCGATGGAGGCGTGCTGGAGGCGGAGCCGGACGTGGATTCAGACGTTGTTGGGCACGGCGAAGAGGGCTCATGGACCAGAGCAACACTGCGGAACCGATCTTCACCGGAGCCTATGAGTAGAGCTGTTCAGAGTTTCTTTACTTGATCAAGGCGGCCCGCTGACGCGGCCCGCGCGCTCCGGCCCCTCGGGGCCGCCGCCCGCTCCTGTCTCCGCCCCGCTTGC
>NZ_MQUR01000051.1 GCF_001953875.1 Streptomyces amritsarensis | reverse complement strand
CGTGCGCGGGTCTTCCGCCCCACGCGAAGTGGGCTTGCAGCCGGGGGAGGCTGCAAGCCCACGTTCAGGGGGATGTGTGGTTGTTCGCGGCGGGAGGCTGGGCGCGTACGCCCCCTCCCGCGGGGGGTGGTCAGGCCTCGGCGCCCTCGGGGGCGCGGGTCAGCGACCGCAGGACGAGCGCGATCACGATGGCGACGCCCGAGCAGACGGCGAGGGCGAGGAAGCCGTTGCCGACACCCGCGGTGGTCGCGTCCGCGACCGAACCGCCGCCGTCGAGGCGGTCGTCGACCGAGGTCGCCAGGATGGTGCCGATGACGGCGATGCCGAGGGCGGCACCTGTCTCGTTGAAGGTGTTGAGCAGGCCGGAGCCCACGCCCGACTCCTCCACCTTGACGTGCGAGGTGCCGATGCCGAAGAGCGGGACGAAGCAGGCGGGCAGGCCTGCGCCGATCACGGCCAGGGCGACGATCGTCAGCGCGACGCTGTCGGTGCCGGTCGCCAGGATGCCCGTGCCGACCAGCTGGAGGGCGGCTCCGGCCGCGTACATCCCGCCCAGGCCCAGGGCGTTCGCCAGCGACGGCGCGACCAGGGCGACGACGAGGGCGGCCAGGCCCATGGGGAGCAGGGAGAGGCCGGTGGCGAAGGCGCTCATCTCGTGGACCCGCTGGAAGTACATGCTGGCCAGGAAGGAGCTGCTGATCATCACGCTGGCCACCAGGAGCAGGCCGACGCTGGACAGCCAGTAGGTGGGCTTGCGCAGCAGGTGCAGCGGGAGCAGCGGATCGGCCTGGCCGATCTCCATGAACGTGACCGCGGCGAGCAGGACGGCGGCGGCGCCGATGCTGATCCAGGCCGTCGTGTCGCCGAATCCCTCGTGCAGCCGGATGAGGCCGAAGGACAGGGCGGCGAGGCCGGCGGTGGACACGATCGCCGACGGCAGCCGCAGCTTGCGGCCGCTGCTGGTGTTGAGGGCCGGCATGCTGCGCAGGGCGCCGAAGCCGGCGGCGATGCTGACCGGGATGTTGATCAGGAAGGCCCAGCGCCAGCTGATCGCCGTGACGATCAGGCCGCCGAGCACCACGCCGATGGTCGCGCCGATCACGCCGAGACCGCTCCAGGCGGTCAGCGCGATCTTGCGCTGCTCCTCGTCCTGGTAGACCTCCAGGATGATCGACAGGGCGGCCGCGGACAGCAGTGCGGCGCCGGCGCCCTGTACGGCGCGGCCCGCGACGAGCAGTTCCTGGTTGCCCGCGATGCCGCAGAGCACGGAGGCCACGGCGAAGACGGTGAGGCCGGTGAGGAAGGTGCGACGGCGTCCGAAGACGTCGGAGACGCGGCCGCCGAAGAGCAGCAGGCTGCCGAGCATCAGGACGTAGCCGCTGATCGTCCACTGCAGGGCGGTCTGATCGGCCGGCAGCTGGGCGCCGATCGAGGGGAGGGCCACGTTCACGACGGTCGAGTCCAGCATGACCATCAGCTGGGCGACGCCGACCACCACCAGTGTGGTCCAGGGGGCCTTGGCGGGGGCCTGTGCGGGCGTTCGTGCCGCGTCCTGCTCGGCTGTCTGGGGTGCCAGCGTCTGCTCGGTCACCACGTCTCCTTCGTCTGTGTTAACGATTTATGCGAATGCATCGATCTTGGTGCCGCACAGTACATGCATGCGTATGCATCGACAAGAGGAGGCAGTGAACCTACGATGAGTAGCGTGACTGAAACAGCTCTCACCGCCCGCTGGGTGGCCGTGACCCGGGCCTGTGCGCAGATCAACCAGGCCGCCGAGCGCGTCCTGTCCGAGCGCCACGGCCTGTGTGCCAGCGCTTTCGAGATCATGGACGTGATGGCGCGTGCGGATGGCTGGATCCGGGCGGGGGAGCTCAGCTCCCGCGCGTCCCGCAGTCAGCCGCAGGTCTCGCGCCTGCTGGCCCAGATGGTCGGCGCGGGATATGCCGAGCGCAAGCCGTGTTCCAGCGACCGGAGGGGGTTCGACGTCCGGCTCACGCCGTCCGGTCGCGAGCTCTTCTCCCGGTCCGTCGACACCATGGAGGCGGTGCTGCAAGAGGTGGCCGAAAGCAGTCCAGAGGTGAGGGACGTTATGGGGCTAACCGTTACCCGCGAGTAGGGTAATCGTCGGCGCCATTGATCTGTCTGCTAACGTCCCAGGTCAATCGCAGTTCTGAGCCGTCCTGCACATTTCGTGCACGGCGGCGCGGAAGGCTTACCGGGGGGAAGCCGTGCGATCGCGCCAACGGAACGGGCCCCGCATGTCTCCATGTCGGGCCCGTTTCGAAACTCCCCCACGCACGGCGGAGCCGCAGCCGAAATCGGCCGGCGACGCCTGTGTCGACGGCAGCTGAATTCGGGGGAGACATGCTCAATCAGACGATGTCGCGAACACTCGGCCGCGTTCCGGCGGCCCGCGGCCCCGTGGCGCCGCAGTCCGGCTCCCGGGGCGCGGGACCGGCACACCTCAGGGCGAATCCGCCCGCCGGGAGCCCGGCCCGGCCCGCGGCCCCCGCGGACCCGGGGGTGTCCTTCCGGCTCCTCGGGCCGCTGGAGATCGCCACCGGCTCCGGACCGCTCCCGCTGCGGGGCATGAACCAGCGCGCCGTCCTGGCCTTCCTGCTGCTCCACGCCAACCAGGTGGTCGCCACCGGCGACCTCATGCAGGTCCTCTGGCCGAACGGAGACGCCCCGGCCACCGCCCGCAAGGTCCTGCAGAACACCATCTCGGCGCTGCGCGGCGTACTCGCCCGCGGAGCCGTCCCGGCCCACGTCGCCTCACTCGTCAGCCAGGCTCCCGGCTACATGCTGCGGATGGCGCCGGGGGTCCTCGACCTCGAACGCTTCCGGGTCCTCGCCGACCAGGGCCGCGAGGCGCTGGCCGCCGGGCAGCCGGAGAGCGCCGCCCGCCTGCTGCGTACCGCGCTCGGACTGTGGCGGGGCCGGGCCGCGCAGGAACTCGCCGAATCCGGCGTCGAGTGGCCGCAGCTCGCCGTGGTGGACAGCTCCCGCACCGCAGCGTTCGAGGACTACTGCGACGCGGAACTGCGCAACGGACGCCACCACGAGGTGATCGGCGGCCTGGAGGCCGGGGCGGCCGCCGAGCCCTCCCGGGAACGCTCCTGCCACCTCCTCATGCTCGCCCTCTACCGGGCCGGCCACCAGGCCGAGGCCCTGCGGGCGTACGAGCGGCTCCACCAGCAGCTGAGCAAGGACTTCGGCGTCCAGCCCGGTCGCGAGGTGCGGGACCTGCACCAGGCGATCATCAACCAGGACCCCGCCCTGCTCCCCTCCGACGGCCCGGACCTCGACTTCACCTCCCCCTCCGACCCCGAACTGGACCTGCTGTTCGCCCTGCTGGCACTGGTGCAGCGCCAGCGGCGCCCGCACGTGGTCACCCTCGCCGGCGGGCCGGGGGGAGGCCAGGGCTGGCTCCTGTCCGAGCTGGCGAGCACGCTGCGCCAGGACGGCCAGGTCACCGTCTGGCACGTGCGCACCGGTCCGGACGGCGCCGCACTCGGCGACGACCTGCGCGCCGCCCTGCGCCGCGCCACCCCCTACCGGCCGCTGGTGGTGGTCGCCGAGAACCTGCACGACGTCGGCGGCGGCGTGCCGGAATGCGTCGGCGAGGTGATCCGTACGGCGGGCCGCACCCCGCTGCTCGTGGTGCTGACCGCCCGGGCCGAACCCGAGAGCCTCTGGCCCGGCTGGAACGCGGCCGTCCCCTGGGCGACCACCATCATGGTGTGACGCCCGGCGGCTGCTTCAGGACTTTTCCGGCGACGTCAGGTCGATCAGGCGGCAGACCGTTTCGATGTCGATCTTCACCTGGGCGATCGAGGCGCGCCCCGACAGCCAGGTGATCAGCGCCGAGTGCCAGGTGTGCTCGATGACCCGGACGGCCGACAGCTGTTCCGCGGTCGGCGGGTGCTCCAGGCCCATCGCGTCCAGGATGATCGCCGTGGTCAGACGGGACACGGTGTCGACCTCGGGGCTCACGCTGCGGTCCGCGAAGGTCAGCGCCCGCACCATCGCGTCGGCCAGCTGCGGCTCCCGCTGGAGGGCGCGGAAGGCGCGCATCAGGGTCTCCGCGACCCGGGCCGCCGGCTCGTCCCCGGCGGGCGGGCGCTTGCGCAGCGTGGTGTGCATGTGCTGGAGCTGGTCCTGCATGGTGGCGACCAGCAGGTGCACCTTGGACGGGAAGTACCGGTAGAGCGTGCCCAGGGCCACGCCGGCCGCCTCGGCGACCTCGCGCATCTGCACGGCGTCGAAGCCGCCCCGGCTGGCCAGTTGGGCGCTCGCGTGCAGGATCCGGCGGCGGCGTGCCTCCTGGCGCTCCGTCAGGGGAGGCGACGCCGGTGTGGTGACGGCCTTCACTTCCGCACTCATGTGTCCCGTTCCGTGTCGTTGCGCGGGCTGGCTCCGGGCTGATCCGCAGCCAGCATCTCAGGCGCCGCGGTCGTGGCGCGAATCACCTGCTCCACCTCTTACGGTGTGGTTTCCGGCCGGTAGATTCAATGCTCTTAGGCGGATCAAGTCTGAAACTTGTTCTACATTATCCGAGCGGTTACGCTCCGGCGAAAGTGCAGTGAGAAGGGGGCCGAGAGTGACCGCTGAGGCCGTGGCGACGAGCCCTTTCGCGGGTCCCGCCGACGACGGCGAGCGTCCGCTGCGCATCGCCCTCCTCACCTATAAGGGGAACCCGTTCTGCGGCGGCCAGGGCGTCTACGTCCGGCACCTCTCGCGCGAGCTGGTCCGCCTCGGGCACCGCGTCGAGGTCATCGGCGCACAGCCCTACCCGGTGCTCGACACGGGCGCCACACTCACCGAGCTCCCGAGCCTCGACCTGTACCGCCAACCCGATCCCTTCCGCACACCCAAGCGCGACGAGTACCGGGACTGGATCGACGCCCTGGAAGTCGCGACGATGTGGACCGGCGGCTTCCCCGAGCCCCTGACGTTCTCGCTGCGCGCCCGCCGCCATCTGCGCGAGCGGGCCGGCGAGTTCGACGTCATCCACGACAACCAGACCCTCGGCTACGGTCTGCTCGGCGACCTCGGCGCGCCGCTGGTGACGACGATCCACCACCCCATCACCGTCGACCGCCAACTCGACCTCGATGCCGCGCAGAGCCGCGTGAAGCGGGCCTCCGTGCGCCGCTGGTACGCCTTCACCCGCATGCAGGGCCGCGTGGCCCGCAAGCTGCCGTCCGTGCTGACCGTCTCGGGCTCCTCCCGGCAGGAGATCGCCGACCACCTCGGCGTCCGGGACGAGCGCATCCACGTCGTGCACATCGGCGCCGACACCGACCTGTGGTCGCCGGACGGGTCCGTGGCCGAGGTGCCCGGCCGCATCGTCACGACCTCCAGCGCCGACGTGCCGCTCAAGGGCCTCGTGTTCCTCGTCGAGGCCCTCGCGAAGCTGCGCACCGAGCAGCCGGACGCCCACCTCGTCGTCGTCGGCAAGCGCGCCGAGCAGGGACCCGTGGCCCGCGCCATCGAGACGTACGGCCTCCAGGACGCCGTCCGCTTCGTCAAGGGCATCACCGACGCCGAACTCGTGGACCTGGTGCGCAGCGCCGAGGTGGCGTGCGTGCCGTCGCTGTACGAGGGCTTCTCGCTCCCGGCGGCCGAAGCCATGGCCACCGGCACCCCGCTCGTCGCCACCACCGGCGGCGCGATTCCCGAGGTGGCCGGCCCCGACGGCGAGACCTGCCTCGCCGTGCCGCCCGGCGACGCCGGCGCGCTGGCCGCCGCGCTGG
Organism: Streptomyces amritsarensis; assembly: GCF_001953875.1. Classification (GTDB taxonomy): domain Bacteria; phylum Actinomycetota; class Actinomycetes; order Streptomycetales; family Streptomycetaceae; genus Streptomyces; species Streptomyces amritsarensis. Next base: position 48,763 of record NZ_MQUR01000051.1, on the reverse strand, counting down.
GCCGGGTGCTGGGCGACGCGCAGTTGCGGGCCCGTCTCGGTGCGGCCGGGCGTGAACGGGTCCTGACCCGTTTCACCTGGGCCGCTGCCGCCGAGGGGACCGCCGCGCACTACCGTGCCGCCATCGAGGCGTCGCGGGTCGCCCGCAGCCGCCGCGCGCGGTGACCTTCCGCCTGATCCACACCGTCCCCACCCCCGTACACCCCCGCGACCGCGAAGGCAGGACCCCGTGCTGACCGTCGATTTCTCCCGGTTCCCGCTCGCCGCAGGCGATCGCGTACTCGACCTCGGCTGCGGCGCAGGCCGTCACGCCTTCGAGTGCTACCGGAGAGGCGCCCAGGTGGTCGCCGTCGACCGCAACGGCGAGGAGATCCGCGAGGTCGCCAAGTGGTTCGCCGCGATGAAGGAGGCCGGTGAGGCCCCGGCCGGCGCCACCGCCACCGCGATGGAGGGCGACGCCCTGGCCCTGCCCTTCCCCGACGACTCCTTCGACGTCGTCATCATCTCCGAGGTGATGGAGCACATCCACGACGACAAGGGCGTGCTCGCGGAGATGGTCCGCGTCCTCAAGCCCGGCGGGCGCATCGCCATAACCGTCCCGCGCTACGGCCCGGAGAAGATCTGCTGGGCGCTGTCCGACGCCTACCACGAGGTCGAGGGCGGCCACATCCGCATCTACAAGGCGGACGAGCTGCTCGGCAAGATGCGGGCCGCGGGCCTCAAGCCGTACGGCACGCACCACGCGCACGGGCTGCACTCCCCGTACTGGTGGCTCAAGTGCGCCTTCGGCGTGGACAACGACAAGGCGCTGCCGGTGAAGGCGTACCACAAGCTCCTGGTCTGGGACATCATGAAGAAGCCGCTCGCGACGCGGCTCGCGGAGCAGGCCCTCAACCCGCTCATCGGCAAGAGCTTCGTGGCGTACGCGACGAAGCCGCACCTTCCCGTCGGCGCGGCCCAGTGAGCTCGCCCGGGCGTACCGAACACCTGGTCCTGGACGGCGTACTGACCGCGGAGCAGGCCGCCCAGACGGTCGCGGGCATCCTTGCGGTGCAGCGCGCCGACGGCGCCATCCCGTGGTTCCGCGGCCACCACCTCGATCCGTGGGACCACACCGAGGCTGCGATGGCGTTGGACGCCGCCGGTGAGCACGAGGCCGCCGAGCGGGCGTACACGTGGCTGGCCCGGCACCAGAACCAGGACGGTTCCTGGTACGCGGCCTACGCCGACCGGCCCGACGGCGTGGACACCGCCGAGCCGCAGGACGCCAGCCGCGAGAGCAACTTCACCGCCTACATAGCGGTAGGTGTCTGGCACCACTACCTGTCGACCGGCGACGACACCTTCCTCGACCGCATGTGGCCGTGCGTCTACTCGGCCGTGGAGTGCGTCCTGTCGCTCCAGCAGCCGGGCGGCGAGATCGGCTGGAAGCGGGAGGCGGACGGCACGCCGGTCACGGACGCCCTGCTGACCGGGTCGTCCTCCATCCACCAGGCGCTGCGCTGCGCGCTGGCCATCGCCGAGCACCGCGAGGAGCCGCAGCCGGACTGGGAGCTGGCGGCGGGCGCGCTGCGGCATGCGATACGCCGTCACCCCGAGCGGTTCCTGGACAAGGACCACTACTCGATGGACTGGTACTACCCGGTCCTCGCGGGCGCTCTGACGGGCGCGGAGGCGAAGGAGCGGATCGAGGGGCGCTGGGAGGAGTTCGTCGTCCCGGACCTGGGGGTGCGGTGCGTCCTGCCGAACCCGTGGGTGACGGGCGGCGAGTCCTGCGAGCTGGCGCTCGCGCTGTGGGCGACGGGGGAGTCGGACCGGGCGCTGGAGATCCTGCGGTCGATCGGGCACCTGCGCGCGGACAACGGCATGTACTGGACGGGGTACGTCTTCCAGGACGAGGCGGTGTGGCCGGTGGAGCAGACGACGTGGACCGCCGGGTCGCTGCTGCTGGCCGTCGCGGCGCTCGGCGGCGACGAGGCGACCACCGAGGTGTTCGGCGGGGGTTCGCTGCCGGCCGGGCTGGAGCCGGACTGCTGCGGCTGAGCCGGACCTGACGGACGGACGAACCGGGGGCCCTCCCGCCCGTCGGCGGGGAGGGCCCCTTCACCTGCACGGGCGGCGCGGACGGGGCGGCGGCGCCGGGGCCGGCGTCAGCGGCGGTAGAGCCAGCCGGCGACGGCGTGGCCGACCAGGACGTAGACGACGGCGGCCAGGCCGTAGCCCACGACGACCTGGACCCATTCGCGGCTGAAGGTGAACAGGTCGTAGGACCAGCCGGCCAGCCAACTGGCGCTGTCGTGGATGAAGCCGACCAGCTCGTTGCCCTGGTTGGCGTCCAGGAACCAGAGCAGGATCCACAGGACGATCACGAAGGCAAGCACGTCCGCCACCAGCGCGACGGCCCGGCCTGCCTGACTGCTTCCTCGGGTGCGTACTCGCGTGTGTGAGGTCATGCCGCGCGTGTTGCCGCCCGGGCGCGTCGCAAACCCGAACGGGTCCGCCGGGTGGCGGGCCCGCGGGGGCGGGGTGAGGCTGCGGGGGACGCCTGAGTCCCCGGAGGAAACCGTGTCCGTACCCACGACCGTCCGATTCCGTCGCGCCCTCACGGCGGTGGTCCTGTCGACCGCGCTGCTCGCCGGTGCCACCGCCTGCGGCAGCGGTGGCGGCGCCCAGCGGGAGGAGTTGTCCGCGGCCTCGATGGGCGAGTTGGCCGCGCTGGCCGCCGCGGAGCCGGCGGCGGCGGAGGCCGACGAGCGGGCGGCCGTGACGCCTTCGCCGAGCACGTCCGCCGAGAAGCAGAAGTTCGCCAAGACGCGGTTCGTCGCCAACGCCTCGCTCGCGGCGGGCGCCACGTACCAGTGGATCGTCAAGCCCTACCGCGAGGGGAAGTTCAAGAAGGGCGCGAAGGGACGGACGTTCGCACTGATCAAGGCGGGCCTGGCGGGCGCGTTCGCGTACAACCGGCTGAAGGCGGCGGCCGACAACGCCAAGGGCGACCCGCTGCTGTCGAAGGCGATCGCCCCGCTGACGGCGGGCATCGAGTCGCTGAAGGGCCTCGGCAGCAAGCTGCGCAAGGGCGAGGCGGGCGACGCCGACATCTCGTCCTTCGACGACGTGATCAACAGTGTGAAGGAAGCCGGCAGGAGCGCGGGCGCCGAGGTGACCAACAAGGTTCCGAGCGCCTCCCAGCTCGGCGGCTAGCCGGCCGCCACCACCGTGCGGCCCCGGGCCGGGCGGGCGTCAGCGCCCCCTCGGCCGCGGGGCTGTTTCAATGGGCGGGTGATCGAGTACGTGGTGTTGGCCGGCGGGGTCGTCGGCGTCGGGTGGCTGGTGCGGCGCAAGCACCGGGCACGGGTGGCCACAGCGCCCGTGCCGGGGATTCCCGGGATGGCGCGGCAGCCGGCCGGGGCGGGGCGCTGGCGGCCGGGGCGGCTGTACGCCGACGCGGGCGCGGCCCGCTGGGTTCCCCAGCGCGGGGAGGCCGTGGAGCTGCCCGGGGGGCGGGCGAGCGGGCTGCGGGTCCCGTCGTTGAAGGAGGGGATCTCCATCAATCCCGGCTCGCGGATCGTGACCTGCTCCTACGACGGCGGCGGGAGCATCGAGATCGCCGTGATGCCGCTGGATGTGCGCGAGCTGCTGGAGGCCCTGCCGCAGCCGGACTGACCGCGTTCACGGCGTCCCGTCCACCGGACGCCGAAATTCCGTGGTGGTGGCGGTGGATGTCCGGGATTTCCTTGAGGGGGCGGGGCGCGCGCCACACGATGGTCGCCCGAGCAACGCACCCCGAGTCCGAAGGAGTACGCCCGTGCGCATCCGTACCACGGCGCTCGCCGCCGCCGCCGTCACGGCCGCCGCCGTCGCGCTGGCCCCGTCGGCCGCCGCCGCCACGGTGACCACCACGCCCCTGCCCTGGTCGCTGAACCTGCAGACGGCGAACGGCAGCGGGGCCAGTCACTGGACCACCGTCACCCGGGAGGACGGCTACGTCCTCTCACGGACCCTCACCGTCGAGGGAGCCCTGTCCAACACCGGCTCCGGCTGCTACCGGGTGCAGGTCGTGGAGGCCGTCTTCGGTTTCCCGAGTGCCGTGCACGACGCGGGGACGGTATGCGGGCCCGGAACCGTTGCCGTCCACTACGAGGGGCCGGCGATCAGCGCCGGCCTCTTCGTGTGTGCCGTCGCCCCGGGCGGCGGGTGCACCAAGATGGCGGGGCCGGCCTCGCTCTACCGCCGCTGAGCCTGCCCGGCGCGGCCCTCAGCCGGCCAGTTCCGCCAGGACGCGCAGGGTGTGCGGGTCGGGGGCCGTCACCAGGAGGTCCGTCACCGGGCCCGCGCGCCACAGCTCCAGTCGCTCCGCGATCCGTTGGCGCGGTCCGACCAGGGAGATCTCGTCGGCGAACGCGTCCGGGACGGCCCGTACGGCCTCCTCCTTGCGGCCGGCGAGGAAGAGCTCCTGGATGCGGCGGGCCTCCTCCTCGTAGCCCATACGGCCCATCAGGTCGGCGTGGAAGTTGCGGGCCGCGTGGCCCATGCCGCCGATGTAGAAGCCGAGCATGGCCTTGACCGGGAGCAGCCCCTCGGCGACGTCGTCGCAGACGTGCGCCCGCGCCATCGGCGCGATCATGAAGCCCTCGGGGAGGTCGGCCAGCGAGGCCTGGTAGACGTCGGTGCGGGTCGGCGACCAGTACAGGGGCAGCCAGCCGTCCGCGATCCGGGTGGTCTGGGCGATGTTCCTGGGGCCTTCGGCGCCCAGCAGGAGCGGGAGGCCGGCGCGCAGCGGGTGGGTGATGGGCTTGAGGGGCTTGCCGATCCCGGTCCCGTCCGCGCCGCGGTACGGGTGGCTGTGGAAGCGGCCGTCCAGTGCGACGGGCCCTTCGCGGCGCAGCACCTGGCGGATGACGTCGACGTACTCGCGGGTCGCGGTCAGCGGGCTGGCGGGGAACGGGCGGCCGTACCAGCCTTCGACGACCTGCGGGCCGGACAGGCCCAGGCCCAGCATCATCCGGCCGCCGGAGAGGTGGTCCAGGGTGAGGGCGTGCATGGCGGTGGCGGTCGGGGTGCGGGCGGCCATCTGCGCGATGGCGGTGCCCAGGCGGATCCGCGAGGTGTGTGCGGCGATCCAGGTCAGGGGGGTGAAGGCGTCGGAGCCCCAGGCCTCGGCGGTCCACACCGAGTCGTAGCCGAGGGCTTCTGCCTCGGTGGCGAGGTCGAGGTGGGCGGGGTGGGGGCCGCGGCCCCAGTAGCCGAGTGCGAGTCCGAGGCGCATGGGGCGGTCCCTCCAGCCGGTTCTGACGGTGCGTCAGGTGACTGTAGGGCAACGGCCCCCCGCCCGGAAGGGCGGGGGGCCGTCGCGCCGGACCCGGCTACTTGCTGAAGTAGCCGGTGATGTCGGCGATGAGGTCGACGCTGCCGGCGTTGTTGTAGAAGCTGACCTTGCCGTCCACGACGGGGACGATGACCAGGTTGGGGATGGTCTGCCCGGCGGTGAAGTTGAGGTTCGAGGCGCTCGTACGGGTCGTGCCGTTCGGGTACACCGACACGTGGCCGGCCGTGGTCGGGTTGGTCGCCGTCACGTTGAGGACCACCGCGGTGACGCCTTCGACCGGTACGCCCTCGACGCCCGCGGGGCCCGAGACCTGGAGGTCCAGGACCTGGCCCTGGCCGACCGGGGCGACGGGCGCGCCGCCCGTGCCGTCCCGGGTGTCCAGGATCCGCTTCGGACCGAGGTTCATGTGGGTGCCGCCCTCGCCGCTCGCGAGGAAGTAGCCGTTGATGTCGGCGATCAGGTCGACGGTGCCGGCGCTGTTGTAGAACTGGATGATGCCGTCCTGGACGGGGACGACGACCAGGTTGGGGATGGTCTGTCCGGCGGTGAAGTTGAGGTTGGAGGTGCTGGGTCGGGCCACGCCGTTCGGGTAGACCGACACGTGGCCGGCCTCGGTCGGGTTGGTCGCCGTCACGTTCAGCGCGACGGACGTCACGCCGTACGCGGGGACGCCCTGGACGCCCGCGACCTTCAGGGCCACCACCTCGCCGGGGCCGACCTTCGCCTTCGGCGCGCCCACGCCCTCGCGCGTGTCCATCAGGCGCTTGGGGAGGACCGGCACGTACTTGACGTCCGAGACGTCCGCCTCGACGGTGACCGGGAGGCTCGTGGACACCTTGCCGTTCTTGGCGGTCGCCCGGATCTGGACCCGGTGGCTGCCCAGGCCCAGCATGGTGGCGACCCGCGTGGCGTCACCGGTGACCGACGCCACCGGCGTGCCGTCGACCAGCAGCTCGAACGAGTTCACCAGCGACGCGGCCGTGCTGGTGGAGAAGTCGACCACCAGCGGCCCCGGGGTCTTCACCGTGGCGCCCGCCTCGACGGCCTTCTCGTTCACGGCGCCGATCTTCAGCCTGGCCGCCGGGCCCGACGTGCGGATCGTGTCGAGCTGCGGGTACAGCTGGTGGCCCGGGCACTCGGTGTTGAAGCCGTCGCGGTGACCGGAGACGGTCCTGAACTGGTACGGCTGCCCGGCGGTGAAGGCGGTGCCGGCGTAGTTCTTCTGCGTGGCGCCCGCGGTCAGCGTCGTCGTGCCGTTCATGTCGGCGTCGTACTGGCCCAGCTTGTACGCCGCCATCTTCGAGATGCCTTCGAGCGCGGCGGGCGAGGCCCCGGCGCTCGTGTGGTCGCCGAGGACCGCGACGCTCGTCGACTCCGAGTTGAAGCCGTAGGTGTGGGCGCCCATCACCGGCTGGTCCACGCCGCCCTGACGGCCCTCGAAGAGGGTGCCGCACTTGTCGACGAGGAAGTTGTAGCCGAGGTCGCGCCAGCCGTTGGTCTTCACGTGGTAGACGTGCAGACCGCGGACGATGGCCGCGGAATCGGTGCACTCGTACGGGGCGGAGGCCGCCGTGTGGTGCACGAACAGGGCCTTGATCCTGCCGCCGGCGAGGTAGATCGGGCCCTCGTTGTTCAGGGACTCGTCGGCGCCCCACTGGGCGCGCGAGACGACGTCCGGTCGCGGCGCCGTCGATTCCGGCCCGGGGGGCACCGCGGCGGCCGCCGCTCGGGCGCCCGACGCCGGCGCGGACTTCGCCGCACCGGCGCGCCCGGACGTGCCCGGGTCCACCAGGTCCAGCTCCAGGCCCGCGGGCAGCGCGGCGGAGCCGCCGCCCACCCTTACCTCGGCGCCGTCGGCGGAGCCGACCCACACGGGCTCCGTCGCACCTCGCGCGCCCGGGCGGACGCCGTCGAGACCGGCCTTGAGCGGCTCCAGCTCCACCCACGGCGTCCACACCCCGGTCACGGCGTTGCGGCTGCGGGCCTCGATCTTCCCCTGCACCTCTGCGGAGGCGTCCTTCCAGGACACGCCCATGAGCCCGAAGCGCTCGGTGCCCCGCGCGGAGACGGCCGCCTCCGTGGCGCTCTTCGACTCCAGCGCGAGCCTGCGGACCGTGCCCTCCACCGGGCCGCCCGTACCGGCGGAAGCACTGCTGCCCGCCCGGTCCGCGCCGGGCCCGGCGGCCACGGCCACCCCCGACAGGCACAGCGTCGTCACGACGCCGAGCGCGGCGGCGAATGCCGTACCGCGCATACGACTTGTTCTCACGTGTTCCCCCACCCGTTTTCAACTCATCGAATATGAGTACTGGTCGGGTCGATGCTACTGACACGTACCGACAGGCCCCGCACACACGCGTCGCCCCACCGGGGAACCGGTGGGGCGACGCGGGGGAACGGTGAACGCGTACGCGGATCAGCCGCGCTGGATGCCCGAGGTGTCGCTCAGGATGCCGCGACGGCCGTCCTGGGTCTGTGCGACCAGGGCGGCCGCGCCGCGCTGCTCGACCGCCAGGTACCAGGTGCCCGGCGCGAGTTCGGCGATCTGCGCGGACGAGCCGTCCTCCGCGAAGAGGGGACGGGCCACCGGCACCGCGAACCAGAACGGGCTGAAGTCCGACGCCGGAGCGGGCGTCGGGGCCGCCTGGTGGCCGGCACCGGAGTCGTGCGGGCCGGGCGCCGGAGTGGGCGTACCACCGTACGGCGGGACCGGCTGCGGGGTGGAGCCGTAGGGCTGCTGCCCGCCCGGGTAGCCGTACCCGGCCCCCGGCTGCGGCTGGCCGCCGTACGGCTGCGGGGCGGCGGGACGCGCCTCCGGCACCAGCGCACCGGCGAGCGCCGGGACCTTCGCGCCGAAGAGGGCCACACCGGCCAGGGCCAGGGTGGCGAGGAAGGCGATGACGGCGCCGGCGCCCAGGTCGAACGTGCTCGGGCAGGTGATCAGCGCCCACAGCGCGGACCAGGCGGCCGAGACGGCCAGGACCGTACCCCACGCCGACAGCGGCATGCCGAGCACCTTGCGGCTCTCCGGCTGGAAGCGGCCCGCGATCAGCAGACCGGCGGCGATGAAGCCGAGCAGGAAGACGCTGGGCAGCACCAGGCGGTAGGCGTCGGTGTCCCACGGGCTCGGCAGATCGACGCCCGTCGCGGAGTAGAAATCGAGGAACGAGGCGATGAACAGCAGCACCGCTGCTCCGATCACCACGCCGTCGCCTCGAGTGAGGGAGCGGATGTTCACGTCTTAGGTGTCCTTCTCGGTCTCGGTCGTCTCGTGGTGCCGCGGTCGCAGCGCAGATCGAGCCTGCAGCAGGGCGGGCGGCACCATGGTACGGATGTATCCCGCAACCGAGAGGATCGGGGCGGCGGGCCTCCCGGCGGGACGCCCGAGGAGGACTACCCGCCGAGGAAGCCGACGATGCCGTCGGCGATGCCCTGGGCCGCCTTCTGCCGCCACTGCGGACTCGTCAGCTGCGCCGCGTCCTTGGCGTCACGCATGTTGCCGCATTCGATGAACACCTTGGGCCGAGTTGACAGGTTCAGCCCGCCCAGATCGTCGCGGACCACCAAGCCGGTTCCGCCGCCGAGGTAGTTGGCGGGCGCCGAGCCGGTGGTGCGGGCGAAGTTCCCGGCGATGCGTTCGCCCAGCTCGCGCGAGGGTCCGACGATGTTCGCGGTGTCGGCGGCCCCGCTCTTGACCTTCGCCGGGAGGATGATGTGGAAGCCGCGGTTGCCGGCCGAGACGCCGTCGGCGTGGACGGACACGACCGCGTCGGCGTTCGCCTCGTTGCCGATCCGGGCGCGCTCGGTGATGCACGGCCCCCAGGCGCGGGCGCCCGTCTCGTGGGTGAGGACCACCTTCGCACCCTGGGCCTCCAGCGCGGTCCGCAGGCGCTTCGACACGTCCATCGTGAACTCCGCCTCCATGTAGCCGGAGTTGGTGGTCGTGCCGGTGGTGTCGCACTCCTTGCGGTTGGTGCCGATGTCGACCTGCTGGTCGATCTCGTCGGTGTGCTTGAAGTTGCCGGTGTTGTGTCCGGGGTCGACCACCACCGTTTTGCCGGTGAGCGGTCCCTTGACGGGCGCCGGTACGGGGGCCGCGGTCGTGCTCGGGCTGCCGGTCGGGCTCGTGCTCGGGCTCGTGCTCGGGGTGGAGCCCGGTTTCGCGTCCCGCTGGCCCGGCGACAGGGACGCGTGCGAGGCGGGCTGCGGCGCCGGGCCGGACCGGCTCGCGTCCGAGCCGGTCCCGGACAGGGTCTGGGTCAGGACCCAGCCCGCCAGGCAGGCCGGGGCGAGTGCCGCGATCCCGACCACGAGCGTGGAGCGTCGGGTGAACCAGTGCCGGTCCGGATCGGCCGAGGAACCGGACTCGGGGGGCGGGGAGCTGTCGTCGTAGCGCACGTCCGCGATGCTAGACCGCTCCCCGGCGGCCCGGCCGGGACTGCGCCATCCGGGGGCGTGGTGCGCTTATATGAACGGCGGGTGCGGTGTCAGATGCCCGGGCCGGTGCGGCGCAGCACGCGCAGCGAGTCGGTGACGGAGACCTCCTCGAAGGCTCCCGAGGCGAGGGCGCGCAGGTAGATCCGGTACGGGGCCTGGCCGCCGTCCGCCGGGTCCGGGAACACGTCGTGGATGACGAGCGTGCCGCCCTCCGCGACGTGCGGGGCCCAGCCCTCGTAGTCGCCGGTGGCGTGCTCGTCGGTGTGGCCGCCGTCGATGAAGACGAAACCCAGCTTGCCGCCCCACGCCGCCGCGACCTGCGGGGACCGGCCCACGATCGCGATCACGTGCTCCTCCAGCCCGGCCCTGTGCAGGGTCCGGCGGAAGGTCGGCAGGGTGTCCATCAGCCCGATCTCCGGGTCCACGACCGTCGGGTCGTGGTACTCCCAGCCCGGCTGCTGCTCCTCGCTGCCCCGGTGGTGGTCCACGGTGATCGCGGCCACGCCGGCCTCACGGGCGGCGTCGGCGAGCAGGATCGTCGAGCGCCCGCAGTACGTGCCGACCTCCAGCAGCGGCAGCCCGAGCGCCCCGGCCGCGGCGGCGGCCTCGTACAGCGCGAGGCCCTCCCGTACGGGCATGAACCCCTTGGCCGTCTCGAAGGCGGCGAGGGTCTCCGGCTTGGGGCTGGCCATGTCGTTCCTCCTGCTGAGCTGCGTGTGGCGGCCCATGCTGCCCTACCGCCGGGTAGGGGTCCATGCCGGGGGCTGCGCAGGTGCGCGCGGATCAGCGACCGAACAGCCGGGACAGCCCGCCGCCCGGCCCGCCGGAGCCGTCCGCGCGCCGCCGCGCCCGTACGGCCCGCCGGAATTCCGACCGGGTGGCGGAGACCTCCTGGGCCAGCCGCTGGGTGCCGCTCAGGAACGGGAGCCGGTGCAGCAGCAGGTCCATGTGGGCCAGCGCGCTCACGGGATCGCCCGCCTCGCCGATGCTGCGCAGGACGCGGTGGGCCACCTCTGGATCGCCGTACTCGGCCAGCTCCGCCAGGTCCGGGAAGAGGCGCCAGTACAGCTGCGCGGCGCCCGCGCAGTCGCCGACGAGCCAGGCGTCGTGCGCCAGCCGGCGCCGCACGTCGAGCAGGACGGGACTGTCGGCGTCCAGCGCCCACTCCAGGTCGGGCAGCAGCGGCCCCAGCCAGGCGCGTTCGCTCTCCGCCCGCTCCCGGGTGCGGGCGTCCCACTGGCCGTCGCGGTCGCGGGAGCCCCGGTGCATGGCCGAGGCCAGGTGGTAGCGGGCGGTCAGAGTGACGAGTCCGTGCTCGCCGAACACCCTCCCGGCCTGCGCGATGAGCTCACGCAGCTCCTCCTCGTGGCGGCGGCCGTCGCCGGGCCCGAAGGCCGCGGCCTCGCCGACGCAGGTGGCGCGGGCGGTGATGGTGTCCGGATGCTCCAGGCCCAGGACCCGCACCATGCGCGGCAGGATCCGTTCCAGGTCGGTCGCGGACTGCCGGCGGACCCGCACCGCCCGGTGGTAGGCGGCGCGGACGGTGAGGGGGTCCTGAACGCCCAGTTCCTCGGTCAGGTCGTCGACCAGCAGGGAGAGCCGGTCGACGACGTCCGCGGGGGAGTCCTCCAGCAGCTGCGTCAGCCGCCGGTCCAGCATCATGCGGACCGCGCCGTCGGCGGCGGTGTGCACCGAGGGGGCGTACGCGGGCGGCGGCGGGTACGACACGGCAACCGCCGGCCCCTCGGCGGCGACGGCGCGCGCCGCATCGGCGAGCCGGCGGGAGACCTCCGCCGCGTCAGCGGGCCGATCGCGGGGGTCCTTCGCCAGCAGGTCCCGTACGAGGCAGTCCAGCGCGGCCGGTATCCCCGCCCGCAGCGAACTGGGCGCGGGCGGCTCGGCCGTGAGGTGCTGGGCGAGGAGCCCGTGCAGCTCGACGGCGGCGAACGGACGGGCGCCGGTCAGCAGTTCCATGAGCACGCAGCCGAGGGCGTACAGGTCGGCCCGGCCGTCGACCGGCGAACCGTCGGCCCCGCCGGTCCAGCGCTCGGGGGCCATGTACGGGAACGAGCCGATGAGCATCCCGGTGCCGGTCAGGTCCGTACCACCCCCGCTCCCGCCGCCGGCCTTGGCGATACCGAAGTCGAGGACCTTCACCACGCCGCTGTCGGTGACCATCACGTTGGCGGGCTTCACGTCCCGGTGCACGATTCCGGCGCAGTGGGCCGCCCCGAGCGCGTCCGCGATCCGCCCGGCCCACTCCAGGGCGTCCGCGAGCGGCGGCACGCCCTCCGCCAGAACCTCGGCGAGGCTGCGGCCGCGCAGCAGCTCCATGACCAGGAAGACAGCCTCGCGCCCGGCGCGCTCGACACGGCCGAAATCGTGGACGGTGGCGATGTTGGGGTGCGCGAGGTTCCCGGCGAGGCTGGCCTCCCGCTCGAAGCGGCGGGTCTCCTCGGGCGTCTGCGGATAGCCGATCTTGACGGCGACCCGCCGCCCCACCCGTCCGTCCTCGGCCTGCCACACCTCGCCGAAGCCGCCCCGGCCGAGCAACTCCTCCAGTGCGTACCGGTTTTCGATCAGTTCCCCCACGGGCGCATTATCGCCGACGGCCGCCCCGGTCCGCCGAATCGGGTCACCGGGAGGTGTGCGGATGGCTACGCTCAGCCACGGAACCGGCAACTGGCTTGGGGGTGACCGTCCATGGTCGGCGTGCGTGATCTCGATCCCAGCGCCTCACCGCTGGACTACTACGGATCCGAACTGCGCCGCCTCAGAGAGGACGCGGGGCTCAACCAGGCGCAGCTCGGCAGCATCGTCTTCTGCACAGGCTCGCTGATCGGCCAGGTCGAGACCACGCGGAGGGTCCCGACGCGGGACTTCTCGGAGCGGGTGGACGCGGCGCTCGGCACGGGCGGGGTGTTCTCGCGACTGGTGGGGCTGGTGCTGCGGCATCAGCTGCCGACGTGGTTCCAGCCGTATGCGGAGATGGAGGCGCGGGCGGCCTACATCTCCACCTTCCAGGCGCAGTTGGTCTACGGGCTGCTCCAGACGGAGGAGTACGCGCGGGCGGTGCTGGGCGTGCGGAGCGAGGGGGACCTCGACGCCAAGGTCGCCGCCCGAATGGAGCGGCAGCGGATCCTCGACCGCGAGAACCCGCCACTGATGTGGGTCGTCCTGAGCGAGGCCGTACTGCACCAGGAGATCGGCGGCAGGGACGTCATGCGGAACCAGCTGGCTCACTTGCTGGATCTGCGGGGGCGGGAGTGGGTGCGGGTGCAGATCCTGCCGTTCGAGGCGGGCGCCCACGCCGGGCTGCCGGGCTCGTTCACCGTCATGCGGTTCGACGGCGACCCGGACATCGTCTACACCGAGGACTTCGTGCAGGGCCATATGACGGCCAATCCGCAAGCTCTCAGGGAGGGTTCGCTCCGATACGATCATTTGCAGGCTGCCGCCCTCTCCCTGGAGGACTCGGCGGCGCTGATCGCCCGCGTATTGGAGGAGCGCTATGGAGACCAACCAGCACCTGACGGGCGCGAAGTGGCGTAAGTCCTCGTACAGCTCCGACACCGGCGGGGAGTGTGTCGAGTGCGCCCCGCTCGGCGCCCTGGCGTGGCGCAAAGCCTCGTACAGCGGTGACACCGGCGGTAATTGCGTCGAGGTGGCCGCGCAGCCCTGCCTCGTCGCCGTGCGGGACTCCAAGGTCCCCGAGGGGCCGGTTTTCACCGTCCGCCCCGCCGCGTTCGCCGCGTTCGTGAAGGCCGTCTCTGTATGATCCGCTCCCGACTTGGGGAGTAGGGGGCGGGGGACATGGAGCAGGTGGGGCCGGGGGGCCCGACGCATGTGGGGCCGTTCGAGGTCGTCGGCGTGCTCGGGCAGGGCGGGATGGGCCGGGTGCTGCTGGCGGCCGGCCCGGACGGGCGGCTCGTCGCCGTCAAGCAGGTCCTCGCCCACTTCGCGGACGACGCGGGCTTCCGGGCCCGTTTCCGCCGTGAGGTCACCGCCTCCCGCAAGGTCTCGGCCGCGTACACGGCCGCCGTGATCGACGCCGACCCGGACGCCCCGACACCCTGGCTGGCCTCGGTCTTCGTCGCCGGGCCTTCCCTCGGCGCCGTGGTCAAGGCGGTCGGGGTGCTGCCCGAGGACGTCGTACGCCGGCTCGCCGCGGGCCTGACGTCCGCCCTGGCCGAGATCCACCGGGCCGGGCTCGTCCACCGGGACCTCAAGCCCGACAACTTGCTCCTCGCGGAGGACGGCGTCCGCGTCATCGACCTCGGCATCGCCCGGGCCACGGAGGGCGAACCGGACGGCGATACCGGGCTGACGCGTACGGGGTTCGTCGTCGGATCGCCCGCGTACATGTCGCCCGAGCAGGCGGAGGGCAAGCCGCTCACGCCCGCCAGCGACGTCTTCTCCCTCGGTTCCGTGCTGGTCATGGCGCTGACGGGCCGCAGCCCCTTCGCCGGGTCCTCCACGCTCAAGACGCTGTACGAGGTGGCGCACGGCGAGCCGGACCTCAGCGCGGTGCCGGCGGGGCTGCGCGACCTCGTCGCGCGCTGCCTGGCCAAGGACCCGGAGGCCAGGCCGTCCCCGGCGGAGCTGCGCGAACTCATCGGTCCGGTGGCCCCGGCGGGTCGCCAGTGGCCGTCCGCCGTTTACGGGATGCTCGCCGAGCAGCGGGCGCGGATCGACGGGCTGCTGGCCGGGGTTGCGGCGGCCGGCAGCCCGGAGGCGGCCCAGGCCCGCGGATCGGCGCGGATGCCGGAAGACGTGCACGCCGGGGGCCCGGACCCCGTTCCGGCCACCGCGCCCGAGTCCGTGCCTTCGGCGGTCCCCCCGGCCGGCGGCGAGCCGCTCGCGGCTCCGGCGCCGCACGGCGCCCCGGATCCCGTGGCCGAGGTGCCGCCGCCCCCCGCGCGCCCGGACACCGCCGCGGGCGGCGGTCCGCCGCGCGCCCGGCGGCGCCGGGTCGCGGCGCTGGTGGCGGCCGGGGTGCTGCTCGTGGCCGGTACCGGCGGCGCCCTGTACGTACGGGAGCGGATGAACGCCCCCCTCGCCTACACGGCGGTCCCCAGCTGCCAGGAGGCGCGCGGGAAGCTGCCGCTGGACCTGCGGCCGTCGACGGCGGACAGCCGGACCGGGACGGCCGACGGCGCGCAGGCGACCTGCGGCGGGGGCGGGGACACCGCCGCGTCGCCGACCACCCTGGTCCGATGGGGTCTGAGCCTCGGCGGTGACGCGGAGGCCGACGCGGCGGCGCAGAAGCGGCTGTTCCAGTCGGAGGCGGCCGGTCAGCGCGCGGCGGCGCGTCTCGGGTTCGGCACCGAGGCCTACTGGGGGTCGGCCGGCGGCGGCTGGACCTGCGTCCTCGGCGTGAGGGAGGGCAACCTCTCCGTGCGGGTGAGCCTGCGGGCGAAGCCGTACACCAAGGCCGCCTGCGAGTCCAAGGCGAAGGATGCCGCCCGCGCGGCGCTGAAGGCCGCCCCGCGGCGCTGACCCACGCCACCGCCCCGCGCCGACCGGGTCGCCCGTGAAGAACACCTCCATCTGACCTTCCGTCAGATTGGAACGTGTTCTAGTCTGCCGCGCATGGGCATCGGAATCACGCAGGAGCAGCGGGAGTTGGCCGAGGCGGTGCGCGGCTGGGCGGCGCGGGCCGTGCCTCCGGAGGAGGTGCGCAAGCTGCTCGACTCCCCGCCGCGCACCGGGGTGCGGCCCGGTTACTGGGACGCACTCGTGGAGTCGGGGCTGTTGGAGCCGCACCTGGAGGGCGGGACCCTGCTCGACCTGGCCGTCGTCGTCGAGGAGGCGGCCCGGGCCATGCTGCCCGGCGCGTACCTGCCGAGCGCGCTGGCCTCCGTACTGCTGGACCGGGCCGGGGCCGAGCCCCTCGCCGGCCGGGTCGGGGCGGTCGCGCTGGGGCCGGGGACCCTGACCGCCGTGGCCACCGAGGGCGGCGGGCACCTGCTCGACGGGCTCGCGCCGCCCGTGCTCGGCGCGGGCGAGGCCGACCTCGTGCTGCTCGCCGCGGAAGCGGCGCACGGGACCCGCTGGTTCGCCGTGGACGCGGCCGCGCTGGACATCCGTACGCACGAGAGCGCCGACCCGACCCGCCCCACCGCCGAGGTGCGGGCGCGCGGCGCGGCCGTCCCCGCCGGGCGGCTGCTGGAGCTCGACGCGGCCCTGGTCCGCGACCTCGCCTGCACGCTCTTCGCCGCCGACGCCTGCGGCACCGCCGCCAAGGCCCTGCACACCGCCGCCGAGTACGCCAAGGTGCGCGAGCAGTTCGGCCGGCCCATCGGGCAGTTCCAGGGTGTCAAGCACCTGTGCGCCGACATGCTCGTACGGCTGGAGCAGGCCCGTGCGCTGGCCTGGGACGCAGCTCACGCCATGGACGAGCCCGCCGGCGTCCGCTCGCTCGTGGCGGCCCTCGCCGCCGGGACCGCCCTGGACGCCGCGTACTCCTGCGCCAAGGACTGCATCCAGATCCTCGGCGGAATCGGCTTCACCTGGGAGCACGACGCCCACATCCACCTGCGGCGGGCGATCGTCGCCCGCCAGCTGCTCGGCCCCGGCGACGGGCACCGCGTCCGGGCCGTGCGGTACGCGGCGGGCGGGGCACGGCGCGAGCTGCGCCTGGAGCTGCCGGCGCAGGCCGAGGTCCACCGCGCGAAGGCGCGCGCCGCCATCGAGGACGCGCGCGGGCTCGACCCGGCCGCCGCCCGGAGGATCCTGGCCCCCACCGGCTACGCCGCGCCTCACCTGCCGCCGCCCTACGGGCTGGGCGCCGGGCCCGTCGAGCAGCTCGTCGTCCAGCAGGAATTCGCGGCCGCCGGGGTAGAGGTCTCCGACCTCGGCATCGCCACCTGGATCGTGCCCTCCCTGCTGGCCTACGGGACGCAGGCCCAGCGCGACGCCTACGTACTCCCCACCCTGCGCGGGGAGATCACCTGGTGCCAGCTCTTCTCCGAGCCGGGCGCCGGCTCCGACCTGGCCTCGCTACGGACCCGGGCCGAGCGGCGGGAGGACGGCTCCTGGCTGGTCAACGGACAGAAGGTGTGGACGAGTTCCGCGCACAGCGCCGACTTCGCGATCCTGCTGGCCCGTACCGACCCGGACGCGCCCAAGCACAAGGGCCTCGGCTACTTCGTCGTCGACATGAAGAACACCCCCGGCATCGACGTCCGGCCGCTGAAGGAGATCACCGGCGAGGCCCTCTTCAACGAGGTGTACCTCGACGACGTCGAGCTCCCCGCGGACACCCTGGTCGGCGCGGCCGACGGCGGCTGGAAGGTGGCCCGCAACACCCTCGGCAACGAACGGGTGCACATGGCCGACCGGATGACCTTCGACACCGGGCTGGAGGCCCTCCTCGCCCGGGCCGCCGACCTCGACGGCGCCCACCGGGCCCGGATCGGGGCGCTGGCCGCCGAGGCGCACGCCCTGGCCTGCATCGGGCTGCGCACCACGCTCCAGCAGGTGTCGGGGCTGGAGCCGGGCGCGGGCGCCTCCGTACGCAAACTCGTCCAGACCCCGCACCAGCAGCGGACCGCCGAGCTCGCCCTCGAACTGCTGGGTCCGGCGGGCGCGGTGCGGGAGGGGGCGGGGGAGCGGGCGGTGCACGGGATGCTCATGTCCCGCTGCCTGACCATCGCCGGGGGCACCACGCAGGTCCAGCTCAACGTCGTCGCCGAGCGGATTCTCGGCCTCCCGAGGGACTGAAGGGACACCAGGGGCATGAAGTCGTACATCGTGGGCGTCGGCATGACGAAGTTCGAGAAGCCCGAGTCGCGGGACTGGCAGTACTGGGACATGGCCAAGGAGGCCGGGTCCGCGGCCCTCGCGGACGCGGGCGTGGACTACGGGCAGGTGCAGCAGGTGCCGGTCGGGTACTGCTTCCAGGCGTCCACCGCGGGCCAGCGCGCGGCGTACGAGCTGGGGCTGAGCGGCGTGCCGGTCTACAACGTCAACAACAACTGCGCGACCGGGTCGACGGCGCTGATGATGGCGCGGCAGTTCGTGGAGGGCGGGCTGAGCGACTGCGTGCTGGCGCTGGGCTTCGAGAAGATGAAGCGGGGCGCGTTGGGAGGGGGCGCGGACGGGGGTGCCCGCGGCGGAGCCGCTGATGAATCCTTCAAGACGTCACCGGTGGCCCGGCACTACGGGATCATGGCGGCGGGGCACGGCTTCGAGATGTCCCCGCCCACGGCGCAGATCTTCGGCAACGCGGCGCGGGAGCACATGGAGCGCCACGGGACCACGCCCGCGCAGCTGGCGGCGGTCGGCGCGAAGAACCACCGGCACTCGGCGAACAACCCGAACGCGCAGTTCCAGGACGTGTACTCGGTGGAGGAGATCCTCGCCGCGAAGGAGATCCACGCACCGCTGACCAAGCTCCAGTGCTCGCCGACCTCGGACGGCGCGGCGGCCGCCCTGGTGGTGTCCGAGCGGTTCCTCGTCGCGCACGGGCTGCACGGCAAGGCGGTGGAGATCGTCGGGCAGGCGATGACGACGGACACGCAGGAGTCCTTCGCGTCGGGCTCCTGCATCGACGTCGTCGGCAAGCCGATGAGCGCGGCGGCGGCCCGGCAGGTGTACGAGGCGTCCGGGCTCGGCATCGAGGACGTGGACGTGGTGGAGCTGCACGACTGCTTCTCGATCAACGAGCTGCTGACGTACGAGGCGCTCGGCATGTGCGAGGACGGCGCCGCGGGCAAGCTGGTGGAGAGCGGGGCCACGACGTACGGAGGCCGGTGGGTGGTCAACCCCTCGGGCGGGCTCATCTCCAAGGGGCACCCGCTCGGCGCGACGGGGCTGGCACAGGCGGCCGAACTGGTGTGGCAGCTGCGGGGCGAGGCGGGGGCGCGGCAGGTCGCGGGGGCCCGGGTCGGCCTGGCCCACAACGTCGGCCTGGGCGGCGCGGCGGTCGTGACGATGCTCCGCCGGGGGTAGGCCCGGGCAGGGCCGCGCGCCCCGCTCCCGCGGGCGGGGCCGCGGGACCGGGCCTGCCCGAGTGCCCCGACCGCCCCGGCACCGTCAGCGCCGTCAACGACGCGACGGGCTCGGTGCGGGACCGGGGCGCCCGCGAAGCCCTCGGCCGCGCACCCCGGCAGCCTCGCCGGGAAGCAGTGGCCGGCCGATCACCGGTTCCGGACGAACGTGCTGCGGCGCGCGTCCGGAACCGGGCCGGGCGCTTGCGGTCAGGGTGTGGTGAGGGTCGGGTTCTTGACCACCTTCGCGCAGATCGCGTACGCCTTCAGGGTTCCCGCGTTGCTGGGGTCGGAGTTCGTCGCGAACGCCCACCAGCGCTCCCCGCTGATCGGCGCACTCGCCGTCAGGTGGTACCGGTCGGCGTAGGAGTTGCCCGCGGTCACGACGGCGCCGCCGCCCGTCCGGGTCTCGCCCGCCGGACACTCGGCCACCGCCACCGCCCGGCCCGGGTAGCCGCCGGCAGCCGGTGGAATGGTGACCTCCGAGCTCTCCACGACACGCACTACATCATCAGCTTGCGCCAGACCTGCACCCCCGAACACCATCACGACGGCTGCGGCGGCTACGCACGACTTCTTCAACACAGAGATCTGCCTTCACTCGAACCGGAAAGGGCGGGGCACGCACGCCCGGTGCGGCCCCGCCTCCACCTAACTCCAGCCCGCGCGCGCGTCCGCACTCCCACTCCATGTCCGATCGCACGTTCACCGCAGAAACGATTGTCGTTACCGCAAACAGTCCACCCCGCGCGCCTGGGGACGGGGGCTGTCCGCCTCGGACGCGCGCACTGGCGTCTCAGAGCTTCTGGATGTCCTTGTGCACGACGTCGGAGCCGAGGTGGTCGGAGGCCAGGCGCACCTTGAGGGGGTGACCGGCCGGCGCCTTGATGACGATGTCGGGGTACTCGACCAGGCCGGTGCCGTTGCAGGAGGGCTCGGTGGTCAGATTGGACCAGCCGTCCGTGCCCTGCGGGTTGTTCCACGCCACCCAGGCGCAGTCGAGCTCGCCGCTGTAGATCGTCACCGACTTGATCCTGACGGAGTTCACCGCACCGTCGACGCGCTCGTAGAGCACCGTCGCGGTGTTGTGGTGGCGGCCCTTGCCGGCTTCCAGGTCGGCCTGGAGGACCGGGCCGGCCGGGGTGTCGGCGGTGGCCGGAGCCGCGCCCGAGACAAGGGTCGCGGCCACGAGCGCGGCGGCGGCGGGCAGGACGGACAAGCGCATGATCGACCTCTCCACGAACCAGGTTGAGGAAGCTCATCCTGGTCCAGGGAGCGGGCGCGCGCTGCGCCGGAATCCGTCAATCGGTGGCCCGGAACGAACGGTGGGCGGCGTCGGCGGGCCGGGGTCAGCGGGACGCCGGCTTCACTTCGCAGCTGCCGTTCGTGCACTCCCTTCGGATCCGGCCCCGGGAGACGGTCTCGGCCAGGCCGATCGCCCAGCACATGGGGCAGCCGCGGAGCGCGACCACACCGACCGGGGCGAGGAGCAGGGTGGCCGGGCCGAAGACCGGGATGAGGGCGAAGGCCGCGATCAGCGCGCCGAAGCCCACCGCGCCGCGCGCCAGGTGCCGCGGCACGGACGCGCTCGCGAAGCCGGATGCGGACGCGGATGCGGGGGAAGCCGCGGTGTCAGTGGTGGGCACGGGTGTCTCCCAGGGTGTGCTGGAGCGCCGCGCGGGCGCGGTGGAGCCGCGACTTCATCGCGGCGGTGCTCAGGCCGAGGGCCTCGGCGGCGGTCCGCCCGCTGTGGCCCTGGACGTCCCGCATGATCAGCACGCGCCGCTGGTCCGCAGGCAGCGCGGCGATGGCCTCCGCGACCCGTCCGGCCTCCAGGCGCCGCAGCACCTCGTCCTCGGCGGACATGACGGCCGTGTCCGGCAGCGGCGCCCGCTCCCTCGGCATCAGCCGGGCGCGGCGCAGGCACTCGTTGCGGACGATGCGGAACATCCACGACGCCAGCGCCCCGGACGCCCTGAGCATCCCGATCCTGCGGTACAGGATGATCAGCGCTTCCTGGGCCGCGTCCTCGGCGTCCTCGCGCGACGCGCACAGGGAGTGCGCGAAGCGCCGTACGTTCGGGTGCGATCCGGCGACCAGCGCGGTGAGCGAATCGAGGTCGCCGGCCTGCGCGGCGACGACCAGCGACTCGCCGGGCCAGTCCGTACGGTCAGCCACGGGCCCGGCCCCGCTTGCGCAGGACGGCGACGGTGCACGCGCAGAGCAGGACGGCGGCGCCGGCGACGACGAGAACAGTGATCACGTCAACCTCCAGGTCAGGTGCCGACCTCGGCGTCGGCAACATACACAAGAGGCACGGGCACCCCGAAAGGATTCACCCCAGGGCCGGATCGATCACCGTCTCGCCCGTCGAGGCCCGTCGGATCGCGTCCGCCAGGTCCTCGACCGGGCCGTCCCGGACGATCAGCCCCGCCGCGCCGGCGGCGAGCGCGGCCTCCCGCAGCCCCGGGCGGGCCGAGCCCGTCAGGACCAGGATCCGGCACTCCGGAACGTCCTCCAGGAGGGCGGTCACCGCGGCGACCTCCTCCACCAGGGCCACCTCCGGGCGGGCTGCCGCATCCCGGACGACGTCGATGTCGGGCTGGAGGCCGAGCTGGAGCGCCAGGGCCGGATTCTGCGGCTCCAGGAGGACCCGCAGGGTGCGGGTCCGAGGGTGTTCCACGGGCATTTCGTCCACCGGGGCAGCGTATCTGACGGGGAGTCAAGAGTCTTCCCAAGTGCCGGGGCGTGCGTTATACATTCCCTCACCGGTCGAGCCTAGAACGCGTTCTAGAAGCGGCCGCCCCGCATGCGACCTCGGTGCGGCCGACGGTGCGGACGGCCGCGCCGAGGTCTTCCAGGGCAGCGATTTTCCCGCCACACCGACGACAGGGAGCCGCATCCTCATGCCGATCGATGCCGCCAGGGCCCTCGCCGCAGAACCCCGCCAGGGGGACATCGCCTGGGACCACAAGGACATCCAGCTCTACCACCTCGGCCTCGGCGCGGGCCTGCCGGCCACGGACCCGGACGAGCTGCGCTACACCCTCGAATCCAAGCTCCACGTCCTGCCCAGCTTCGCGACCGTCGCCGGAGCCGGCATGGCCATGCTGGGCGGGCTCGCCGCCCCCGGCATCGAGGTCGACCTCGCCCACGTCCTGCACGGCGGCCACTCCATCGAGCTGCACCGGCCCATCCCCGTCAAGGGGCGGGCCACCTCCAGCTCCAAGGTCGCCGCCGTCTACGACAAGGGCAAGGCAGCCGTCATCGTGCTGCGCTCCGAGGTCGCCGACGCCGACGGGCCGCTGTGGACGAGCGACGCGCAGATCTTCGTACGGGGAGAGGGCGGCTTCGGCGGCGAGCGCGGCCCCTCCGCCAAGGAGGAACTGCCCGGGCGCGGACCCGACCGGGTCGAAGAGCGGCACATCCGCGAGGACCAAGGGCTCCTCTACCGCCTCTCCGGCGACTGGAACCCGCTGCACGCCGACCCCGAGTTCGCCAAGCTGGCCGGCTTCGACAAGCCGATCCTGCACGGCCTGTGCTCGTACGGCATGACGCTCAAGGCCGTCGTCGACACGGCCCTCGGCGGGGACGTCTCCCGCGTCCGCGCCTACCGCACGCGTTTCGCCGGGATCGTCTTCCCGGGCGAGACGCTGCGCATCCGGATGTGGCAGGAGACCGGCCGCGTCCTGGTGTCGGTGACCGCCGCCGAACGGGACGACGCACCGGTCCTTGCCGACACCGTCGTCGAACACGCGTAGCCGTAGCACCCGCCGGACACCCCCTAAGGAGCCGCACCGTGCGCGCAGCACTGCAGAGCGAGATCGGCCAGGACAAGCTCGAAGTCGTCGACGACATGGAGGCCGTGGGCTTCGGCCCCGGCAAGGTCAGGATCCGCGTCAAGGCCACCGGCCTGTGCCACTCGGACCTCTCCGCGATGAGCGGCGTCCTGCCGCAGCCCGCCCCCTTCATCCCGGGCCACGAGGGCTCCGGCGTGGTCACCGACGTCGGCGACGGAGTCACCACCCACGCGATCGGCGACCGCGTCCTCGTCTGCTGGCTGCCGCCGTGCGGCCACTGCCCCTCCTGCAGGCGCGGCCAGGGCCACCTGTGCCTGGAGGCGTTCGGGAACGTCGCCACCCCCAACTTCAAGCGGGCGTCGAGCGACATCTTCGGCTTCGCCGGCACGGGCACCTTCTCCGAGGAGATGGTCGTCCCCGCCGCCTGCGCCGTACCCATCCCCGACGACCTCCCCTTCGACATCGCCGCACTGATCGGCTGCGGTGTCACCACCGGCCTCGGCGCGGCCATCAACACCGCCCGGGTGGAGGCCGGGTCCTCGGTGGCCGTCATCGGCTGCGGCGGCGTCGGCATATCCGTCATCCAAGGCGCCAAGGTGCAGGGCGCCGCCCAGATCACCGCCGTCGACCCGGTCGAGTCCCGCCGCGAGGCCGCCCTGCGCTTCGGGGCCACCGAGGCGGTCTCCCCGGAGGAGTTCGCCGACGCCAAGAACCGGATCACCGCCGGCGAGGGCTTCGACTACGTCTTCGAGGTCGTCGGCAGGTCCGCGACCGTGCAGAAGGCGTACGAGATGACGCGGCGCGGCGGCTCCGTCGTCGTGGTCGGGGCCGGCGCCCTCGACGACAACTTCCAGATCAACATGTTCTCGCTGTTCTTCGACGAGAAGAAGATCCTGCCGTCGATGTACGGCGGCGGCGACGTGCTCCGCTCCTACGAGCGCACCATCGCCCTGTGGCGGGCCGGCCGCATCGACCTGTCGAACCTGATCACGCACCGGGTGAGCCTGGCCGAGGTCAACGACGCCCTCGACCAGATGCGCACCGGCGTCGCCCTGCGCACCTGCATCGAACTCTGACCTCGCCGAGCGCCCCGACCACCGAGGGCCCCGACCATCGAGCGCCCCGGTCAGCGGTCGAGCCGACCACCGGCCGACCCGTTCCGCAGATCCGATCTCCGAGGGGAACCGTACGGATGTCACTGCCACTTGAGGGACTCGCCGCCATCGTCACGGGGGCGGGCCGCGGCCTCGGCCGGGCCGAGGCGATCGAGCTCGCGCGGCTGGGCGCGAGCGTGGTCGTCAACGACTTCGGCCAGCCCGGCCGGGACGGCTCGGGGGAGGCCTCGGCCGCCCCGGCACAGGAGGTGGCCGAGGAGATCCGCGCCGCAGGCGGGCAGGCCGTCGCCCACCTCGGCGACGTGGCCGACTTCGAGCAGGCGCGCGAGCTGGTCGCGCTCGCGGTGGGCACGTACGGCAAGCTCGACATCCTGGTCAACAACGCGGGCATCCTCCGCGACCGGATGATCTTCTCGATGTCGGAGGAGGAATGGGACTCGGTGATCCGGGTCCACCTCAAGGGCCACTTCAACACCACCCACTTCGCCTCCGCCCACTGGCGCGAACGCTCCAAGGCGGCCGGCGGCCCGGTCTACGGCAGGATCGTCAACACCTCCTCCGAGGCCTTCCTCGGCGGCTCGGCCGGCCAGCCGAACTACGCCGCGGCCAAGGGCGGCATCGTCGGCCTCACGACCTCGACGGCCCTGGCCCTGGCCAAGTACGGGGTGACGGCCAACGCCATCTGCCCGCGCGCCCGCACCCGTATGACGGAGGACGTCTTCGCCGGCTTCGAGGTCCCCGAGGACGGCAGGCTGGACGCCCTCGCCCCCGAGCACGTGGCGCCGCTCGTCGGCTACCTGGCCTCACCGGCCTCCGCCAAGGCCAACGGGCAGCTCTTCGTCGTGCACGGCGGCATCGTCGTCGTCATGGAACGCCCCAAGGTGGCGGCGAAGTTCGACACGGGCAAGGAGTCCTTCTCCTACGAGGAGCTCGACGAGGTCCTCACCGCGCACTACGACTCCCGCCCGGCGAACGAGACCTTCGCCGCGCCGGAGGTCCTCGGCCTCAAGCACGGCTGAGCCGCTGCCGGGCCCGCCGCCGAACCGCTACGGCTGCCGAACCGCTACGGCCGCGAACCGCTACTGGCGCCCCGCCAGGGGTGCCTGCTGGAGCGGGACCGGGCGGGGCGACGGCGGTGGCGGCGGGTCCACGCGGACCGGCGCGGGAGGCGGAGCAGGAAGGTTCATCCCGACGATCCCGCAGGGCGTCTCCGCCGTCGTGCACGGCAGGTGCAGGCGGCCCTGCGGGCTCCACATCCCCGCCCCGCCGAGCCACCCCGCCGGGGCGGCCAGCCGGAAGACGTGCCGGTCGGCGGGGCGCCACAGGCCGATGTCCCCCTCGGGCAGCCACAACGCCACCCCGCAGGTCTCCGGCATCAGGGCCTGGCCCGGCTGGACCGCGAAGGGAAGCGCCGCCCCGAGCCGCAGGCACTCCGGGAAGCGGACCGGACGCGAACTGCCCAGCACCCCCCAGCCCAGGCGCGGCTCACCCGGGGCGTCGGAGCGGATCAGCAGCAGCCCGCTGTCCGGCTCGGCCAGCAGCAGCCGGTCGTCGCTGTCCTCGGTGATCTGGAGCAGCGGGGAGACCTCGCCGTCGCGCCCCAGGTCCACGGCGACGGCCTTGACGGTCCCCTCCAGCTCGCGGTCCAGCGCCAGCAGCCGGCCCGTCCGGTCCAGCCACACGCCGCCCGAGCAGCGCCCCGGGATCCGGGCCACCCGCTGCGGCCCGAACGCGCACCCGGCGACCTGCCACAGCGTGGTCACGGCGTCCGACGCGGCCACCGCGAAGGCACCGGAGCCGTCCGGGGCCGGCGGGAGCAGGAAGACCCGTACCCCCTCCTCCGCGTCCACCCCGCCCAGCTGGAGCTCCCCGGTGCGCGGCCCGGCCGCGGCGCCCGTCGGGTACAGCAGGGCGAAGGCGTGGCGGTCGGCGACCCGCCGGTGGATCAACACGCGCCCGTCGGCCAGGGGGAGGAGCTCGCTGTCCGCCTCCTCGGGCTGTGCGAGGGGCAGCGGCACCGCGTACGGCTCGGGACCGGCGAGGGTCCAGCGTTCCGCATAGCGGGCCTCGCCTTCTCCGGCGAGCCGGGCGGCGTACGACCCGTCCGCGGAGATCGTGAACGGGGCCGTGGTCGTCATCTCGATGGCACAGACAGTCATCCGGGCCGTCACCTCCGGTGAGGAAGCTAGTTTTCGGCATTCCTGCCGAACAACACGACCAAGGCGGCTTCACACGTAAGGGTGTCCGGGCGGCGATTCGTCTGTGATGGGCGGTGTAATTGTGCTGTGAGGCATCGAAAGGCAGGCGCGGCGGGCGGGCGGCGGGCCGTTCCCCCGGGACCTGCGCTGACCGGGCCGGCCGCCACGGACGGTAGCCTTGGCCCGTGCCCCGTCTCTCTGAAGTCATCGCCGCGCTGGACGCTCTCTGGCCCCCCTCGCGGGCCGAGCAGTGGGACGCGGTCGGAACCGTATGCGGCGAACCCGATGCCGAGGTCACCCGGGTCCTGTTCGCCGTGGACCCCGTCCAGGAGATCGCCGACGAAGCCGTGGACCTCGGTGCCGACCTGATCGTCACCCACCACCCCCTCTACCTGCGGGGTACCACCACGGTCGAGGCCGGCACCTTCAAGGGCCGCGTCGTCCACACGCTGATCAAGAACGACATCGCGCTGCACGTCGCCCACACCAACGCCGACACCGCCGACCCGGGCGTCTCCGACGCCCTCGCCGGCGCCCTGGACCTGCGGATCACCGGCCCGCTGGTCCCGGACCCGACCGACCCGGCGGGCCGCCGGGGCCTCGGCCGGATCTGCGAGCTGGACCGTCCCGAGACCCTGCGCGAGTTCGCCGCCCGCTGCGCGGCCTGGCTGCCGCCGACCGCCCAGGGCATCAGGGTCGCCGGCGACCCGGACGCGATGATCCACCGCGTCGCCGTCAGCGGTGGCTCCGGCGACAGCCTCTTCGCCGAGGTCCGCGCCGCGGGCGTGGACGCCTTCGTGACCGCCGACCTGCGTCACCACCCGGTGTCCGAGGCCCGCGAGCAGAGCCCGCTGGCCCTCGTCGACGCGGCCCACTGGGCCACCGAGTGGCCCTGGTGCGAGCAGGCCGCCGCACAGCTCGACGCGATCTCCGAGCGCCACGGCTGGGGTCTGCGCACCCACGTCTCGCGCACGGTCACCGACCCCTGGACGGCGCACGCGCCGTCCGTCGTCTCCTCAACTCCCTCTTCTATCTCAGGAGCCCCCAACTGAACGCCGAGCCCGCCGACCAGATCCGACTTCTCGATGTCCAGGCGCTGGACGTCCGGCTGTCTCAGCTCGCCCACAAGCGCAAGTCGCTGCCCGAGCACGCCGAGCTCGACACGCTCACCAAGGACCTGACGCAGCAGCGCGACCTGCTGGTCGCCGCCCAGACCCAGGCGAGCGACACGGCGCGCGAGCAGACCAAGGCGGAGCAGGACGTCGACCAGGTGCGCCAGCGCGCGGTCCGCGACCAGCAGCGCCTGGACTCCGGCGTCGGCATCTCGGCCCGGGACCTGGCGAACCTGCAGAGCGAGGTCGTCTCCCTCGCCAAGCGCCAGGGCGACCTGGAGGACGTGGTCCTGGAGGTCATGGAGCGCCTCGAAGCCGCGCAGGAGCGCGTCACCGAGCTCACCGAGCGGGTCTCCGCCCTGGAGGCCAAGGTGGCCGACGCCACCACCCGCCGTGACGCGGCCACCGCCGAGATCGACGACGAGGTCGCCAAGGCCACCAAGGACCGCGAGGTGATCGTCACCTCCATGCCGGCCGACCTGATGGCCCTCTACGAGAAGATCCGCGTCAAGCAGGGCGGGGTCGGCGCCGCGCGCCTCTACCAGCGCCGCTGCGAGGGCTGCCGGCTGGAGCTCGACATGGCCGAGGTCAACGAGATCAAGGCCGCGGCCCGCGACCAGGTCGTCCGTCACGAGAACTGCGGCCGCATCCTGGTCCGTACGGCCGACTCGGGCATCTGATGCCGCGTTTCGTCGTCGAGGCGGACGGCGGGTCCCGGGGCAACCCGGGGCCGGCAGGCTACGGCGCCGTCGTCCTCGACCCGGCCTCGGGCGAGACGCTGGCCGAACGCGCCGAGTTCATCGGCGTCGCGACGAACAACGTGGCCGAGTACAAGGGCCTGATCGCCGGGCTCACGGCGGCCCGTGACCTCGCGTCGGACGCCGAGGTCCTGGTCCGGATGGACTCCAAGCTCGTCGTCGAGCAGATGTCGGGCCGCTGGAAGATCAAGCATCCGGACATGAAGCCGCTGGCGGCCGAGGCCGCGCGGATCCTGCCGCGCGCCCAGGTGACGTACGAGTGGATCCCGCGCGAGCGCAACAAGCACGCCGACCGGCTCGCCAACGAGGCGATGGACGCGGGCAAGCGCGGCAAGCAGTGGGAGCCGTCGGCCTCCACGGCCGTCTTCACACCCCCGCCGGGTCCGCCCGGCGACGCCGCCGCGGGCGCCGCGGCCGCCCGAGCGGCCCTGGCCGCGGCCCGCGGGGCCGCGGACACCGTGGCCGCCCGCGGCATCGCCGCCGACGCCGACACGCTGTTCGGCCCGCCGCCCGCCGGGGCCCGGACGGCTGCGGCCCCCGCGCCGGCGCCCGCGGAGGCAGGGGCCGACACCCTCCTGGCGGCGCCCGGCTCCGGTCCGGGCGGATCGACCCCGTCGGCGCCGCCGGCGCACGACCGGGCCGGCCACGCGACGACCGCGGCGGCTCCCGCAGCGGGCCAGGGCTGGGGTCCCGACATGGGCGCGCCGGCCACCTTCGTGCTGCTGCGCCACGGCGAGACCGCGCTCACCCCGCAGAAGCGGTTCTCCGGGAGCGGGGGGAGCGACCCCGAGCTGTCCCCGGCCGGCCGACGCCAGGCGGCGGCCGTCGCCGAGGCGCTCGCCGCCCGCGGGACCATCCAGTCGGTCGTCAGCTCGCCGCTGCTGCGCTGCCGCGAGACCGCCCACACCGTCGCAGACCGCCTCGGCCTCGACGTCACCGTCGAACAGGGCCTGCGCGAGGTGGACTTCGGTGCCTGGGAGGGCCTGACCTTCGCCGAGGTGCAGGAGCGCTTCCCGGACGACCTCCAGGCGTGGCTGGACTCCCCGAAGGCCGCCCCCACCGGCGGCGGGGAGAGCTTCGCGGCCGCCACCCGCAGGATCTCGGCCACCCGCGACCGGCTGCTGGCCGCACACGCGGGCCGCACCGTCCTGCTGGTCACCCACGTGACCCCGGTCAAGATCCTGGTCCGCCTGGCCCTCGGCGCCCCGCCGGAGTCCCTCTTCCGGATGGAGCTGTCCGCGGCGTCCCTGTCGGCGGTGGCCTACTACGCCGACGGCAACGCCTCGGTCCGCCTCCTGAACGACACCGCGCACCTGCGGTAGGCCCCGGCGGCGGCGGTCGGGATCCGGACTCGGCGTTGTACGGGGCTGCCCGGCCGCTCCGCGCGGGGGGCTGCGCATGCTCGTCCGCGTGGAGTTGGGCGGGATCCGTCGCGGTGGCGGGCGGTGCCGTATCCCTGGCGGGGCGGGGCAGGATTCGGGCCCGGTGCCGTACCCCTGGCGGGGCCGGCGCCGATCCGCCGGGCGGGATCCGTCGCGGTGGCGGGCGGTGCGCGGTGCCGCCGAGGGGTATCTCCTCGGCTCGGCGCCCGCGGGGTGTCTCGGCGGTACTCGGCGGTCGCGCCTCGTCCTGCGGGGACACCCCTCACCGTCCCCGCTCCGACAGCGCGAGCCCGGTTCCGCAAACCCCGAAGCCTGGGCGTGGGGTGGGGACACGGCGGAGTGTCCCCGCAGGACGAGCGCGCGACCCAGGCCGCCTGGCCGAGACACACCCGCACGCGCCGAGCCGAGGAGACACTCCGGCGGGGCACCGCCCCACACCGCGCTGTCCCCGCCCCGCGAAAAACCTGCCACCCCGGCGGGAGCCCAGGGGCCCGCGCCGAGCCGAGGAGACACTCCGGCGGGGCACCGCCCCACACCCCGCTGTCCCCGCCCCGCGGAAACCCTGCCACCCCCGGCGGGAGCCGCCTGGCACGCGCCAAGCCGAGGAGATACTCCGGCGGGGCACCGCCCCAGGGAAATGCTGCCACCCCGGGCGGGAGCCGCCCTGGCACGCGCCGAGCCGAGGAGATACTCCGGCGGGGGCACCGCCCCAGGGAATCCCTGCCACCCCGGGCGGGAGCCGCCCTGGCACGCGCCGAGCCGAGGAGACACTCCGGCGGGGCACCGCCCCACACTCCGCTTTCCCCGCCCCGCGGAAACCTGCCACCCCGGCGGGAGCCGCCCTGGCACGCGCGGAGCCGAGGAGATACTCCGGCGGGGCACCGCCCCACACCCCGCTGTCCCCGCCCCGCGGAAACCCTGCCACCCCCGGCGGGAGCCGCCTGGCACGCGCCGAGCCGAGGAGATACTCCAGCGGGGCACCGCCCCAGGGAATCCCTGCCACCCCGGCGGGAGCCGCCTGGCACGGGGGGAGCCGAGGAGATACTCCGGCGGGGGCACCGCCCCTCACCGCTCCGATTCCGCCCCGCGGTGGTCCGGGTACCGGCGGGAGGCCGGGCCGCATGCCCCGGGCCGGGAAGACCGCTCGCCCCCGAACGGGAGTGGAAGCGGCAGACGAGCCGGCCTGTACGCCGGGTTCTGTCACCCGGTGACCTCGCGGTCGCCGGGGAGACGGCCATCCATCTAGGACCGGCGTTGCCGCCGGCCTCGTGCGGTCTACCCGCGAACTCGGGCGGGCAGCCCTCAAGCGTTCGCGCAGACCCGTCCGGGGACGGATCCTCTTGACCTTGCTCCGGGTGGGGTTTACCTAGCCGCCTGGGTCACCCCAGGCGCTGGTGGTCTCTTACACCACCGTTTCACCCTTACCGAGGGCCGAAGCCCCCGGCGGTCTGTTTTCTGTGGCACTGTCCCGCGGGTCACCCCGGGTGGGCGTTACCCACCACCCTGCCCTGTGGAGCCCGGACGTTCCTCGGCGGGATCCGGAGGATCCCGACGCGGCCGCCCGGCCGACTCGTCTGCCGTGGCGACCATGCTACCGGCTGTGCGATCGCCGCTTGACCTTGCCGCAACGGCAGGGTTTCTACTGGGGGCATGCGGATCGGAGAGATCGCCGCGGTCGTCGGGGTCACCACCCGGGCGATCCGGCACTACCACCATGTCGGCCTGCTCCCGGAACCGGAGCGTCGCCCCAACGGATACCGGGCCTACACCGTCCGGGACGCCGTCCTGCTGGCCCGCGTACGGCGGCTCACCGAGCTCGGGCTCAGCCTCGACGAGGTCCGCGACGTCCTCGCGGACGACGCCGGGCGCGACCTGGCGGACGTCCTGGCGGAGCTCGACGCCGACCTCGCCCGGCAGGAGGCCGAGGTCAAGGAGCGGCGGCGACGGCTCGGCGTGCTCCTGGCCGCGGACCCCGGGGAGGGCGAGCCGATCTCGCCCGCGCTCGCCGAGCTGTTGGCGAAGGCGCCGCGCACCGGCTCCCCGGCCGCGGCGAAGGACCGCGAGCACCTGACGCTCCTCGACGCCCCGGGCGCGGGCGGCGAGGAGATCTACGCCGCGCTCGGACCGCTGGCCGCCGACCCCGGGGTGCTCGCCCTGTACGAGCGGCTGGACGAACTCGCCGACGCCCCCGCGGACGACCCGCGGATCCCGGGACTGGCGGCGGAGCTGGTGGCGGCGGTCCCCGACGAGGTGTTCGCCGCGATCCCCCGGGACGGGGCGGTCGTACCCGGCTTCAAGGAGGCGCTGCTCGCCGAGTACGCGCCCGCGCAGGCGGAGGTCGTCCGCCGGGTGATGGAGGCCTTCATCGAGAGGGGGCGGGGATGACCCGCGCGGTGCGGGCGGCACGGATCGCGGTGGCCGCGGTGCTGCCGGCGGAGCTGGCGCTCGTGGTGTGCGCGGCGGCCGGGGTACGGCCGCCAGCGCCGGTCCTGGCCGCCGCCGAGGCCGTGGTGTGCGGGGTGCTCCTGCTGGAGGCGTGGGTGCTGCACCGGCTGTACGCCGCCGCCCGCGCCGCCGGGGAGGAACGCGGGGCCGCCCTGCGTACGGCCGTCCGGGCCGTGGTCCCGGTCCAGGTCCGGCGGCTGCTGCGGCACGAGCTGCGGGCCGGCGCCTCCCTCGGCCGGTGGGTCCTGCGCCGCAAGCACGGGGTGCGCCCCGGCGACCTCGCCGCCGCGTACACCGAACCGCAGACGGCCCTCATGTACGGGATGCTCTTCGTGTCGGTCGTCGAGACCGTCGCGCTCGCCCTCCTCATCCCCTGGCCGGCCGTCCACCGGGTGGTGCTCGTGCTGGACGTGTACGGGATCGTGCTGGTGATCGCCCTGCACGCCGCCTGCGTCACCCGGCCGCACGTGGTCGGCGCCGACGGCTCGCTGCGGATCCGCTACGGCGCCCTCTTCGACCTCGCCGTCCCGCCGGACGCGGTGGCCTGCGTACGGGTGGAGCGCCGCTATCCCGAAGGGCGGCTGGTCACGCTCTCCCCGGACGGGGTGCTCGACCTCATCGTCGGCAGCCAGACCACGGTGACCCTGGAGCTGAACCGCCCGCTCACCTTCACCCGCCCGCTCGGCGCCCGCGCGTCGGCCCGCACCATCCGCTTCCACGCCGACGACCCCCGCGCCCTGGTCTCGGCCCTGCGCCGGCCGGCGTAGGCGGAGGGGGCCGGGCGGGCGTCTACCCTGGCCGGGGGGCCGCATCCCCTGCGACGTGTCGTACCGAAGGAGAACCACCGTGCTCGTGCTGCTGCCGCCCTCCGAGGGAAAGGCCGCCGGAGGATCCGGCGCACCGCTGGAGCCGCAGGAGCTGTCGCTGCCCGGCCTGGCGCCGGCCCGCGCGGCGGTGCTGGAGGAACTGCTCGACCTGTGCACGGGCGACGAGCTGAAGGCCCGTGAGGTGCTGGGCCTGAGCGAGGGCCTGCGCGGCGAGGTCGCGAAGAACGCGGAGCTGCGCTCGGCGGCGGCCCGCCCGGCGGGGGAGATCTACACCGGCGTGCTCTACGACGCGCTGGGCCTGGCCGACCTGCCCGCGCCGGCGCGGACCGTCGCCGAGGATGCGCTGCTCGTCTTCTCGGGGCTGTGGGGCGCGGTGCGCGTCACCGACCGCATCCCCTCGTACCGCTGCTCGATGGGTGTGAAGCTGCCGGGGCTGGGCGCGCTCGGCGCGTACTGGCGCGCCCCGATGGCCGAGGTGCTGCCCGCCGCGGCCGGGGACGGGCTGGTGCTGGACCTTCGTTCGGCGGCGTACGCGACGGCGTGGAAGCCCAAGGGCGAGGTCGCGGGCCGGACCGCGACCGTGCGGGTGCTGCACTCGCAGATGGTCGACGGCGTGGAGAAGCGGTCCGTGGTGAGCCACTTCAACAAGGCGACGAAGGGCCGGCTGGTCCGGGACCTGCTGGTGGCCGGCGCGGTGCCCGGCTCGCCCGCCGAGCTGGTGACGGCCCTGCGGGACCTCGGCTACGTGGTCGAGGCGCAGGCCCCCGCGAAGGCGGGCCGCGCCTGGTCCCTCGACGTGGTCGTGACGCAGATCCACCACTGACGCGCTGTGGCCGGGGGCGCCGCCCCCGGCGCTCCACGTCTCAACGGCCCAGCGGCCAGGCCACCGTCGCCGGGGTGCGGTCGGAGGTGTCGGCGTACGCGGCGCAGGCGTCCGTCAGGGTTTCCAGGAGGGTGAGCGGGTCCGGGAGGGGGTGCTCCATGCCGCGGATCCAGGTCACCGCCTGGTCGCCGGGGAGGGCCGCCGGCGGGACCAGGACGTAGCTGCCGCGGCAGTGCCAGCGCAGCCCCGGGTGTTCGTCCATGGTTTCGGGGTGGCAGTCCAGCGCGCACGGCCACCACTCGTCCTCGTCCTCGGGGGTGCCGCGGGTGGCGGTGAAGAAGAGCATCCGGGCCTGGTCACCGGTGCCGGCCGATTCGGCGACGGGGCCGACCTTGATGCCGGCTTCCAGGAGCCGCGTCAGGGCGGCGGCGCCGGCTTCCAACGGGACGTCGAGCACGTCGTGGACCATGCCGGTCGCGGTGATGAAGTTGGCCTGGGGCTGGTTGCGCGCCCACCGCTCGATCTGTGCGCGGTCGGTGGTCGACTGGGTCTGCCAGGCGAAGGAGACGGGATGTCGTGCGGGGGTCGGACAGCCGATGCGGTCGCACGAACATCGATAGCCGACGGGATGCGCGGCGGGGGCGAGGGGGAGACCGGCGGCGGCGACGGCCAGGAGGAGCGCCTCGCGCTCGCGTACGGGGTCCTCGGCGGTGGGTTTCTGCCGCCGGCGCAGCCACTGGGAGATCCTGCTCTGCTCGCCGCGTTCGACGCGGCCGGACTCAGACCCCATCTATCCCCTCACCTCACCGTTTCCCCGGCAGACCTTCACATGGTCCCACCATCCTGCGCCCCGGGTGACCGCTCTGTGAGACCGGGGGGCCGGGGATGGGTGAACGCCAATCCCTACATACCCGCAGAATCAGGGCAAACATTCCGGGGTGAACGCAGGTGGTCGGCCGCCTGGCGGGCGGTGACGTTTGCCACCCCGCCGAGCACCCTGTCCACCAGTGCGTCGGTGTACGCGTGCGTGAGCGGCGCGGTGCGCAGCAGCCAGCGGTACGTCAGCGGCCCGAGCAGCATCTCCACCGTCAGTCGCAGGTCGGTGTCGGGCGCGAGCTGGCCGGCCTCGCGGGCCGTGCGCAACCGGGCCTCGTAGAGGGCGAGCTGCGGCTCCAGCAACTGCTCGGTGAACCGGGCGCCGAGCTCGGGGTCGGTGGCGCCGGCCGCGGTCAGGGCGCGCGCGGGGGCCTCGTACTTCTCGTCGTTGAACTCGTCGACCGTCGCCCGCAGCACGGACTTCAGGTCGGCGGCGAGGTCCCCGGTGTCGGGGAAGCCGGCCCATTCGGCATCCGCCTCCGCGTCCCCGGCGAGGGCGAGGGAGGCCTCCAGGAGGACGGCGGCCTTCGAGGGCCACCAGCGGTAGATGGTCTGCTTGCCGACGCCGGCGCGGGCGGCGATGGCCTCGATGGTCAGCTTGTTGTAGCCGACCTCCCCCACCAGGGCGAGCGCGGCGTCGAGGATGGCGCGCCGGGAGCGGTCGCTGCGGCGTGTGGCGTCAGGGGTTCTGGTCATGCCCCGAAACTATCAAAGCGAGACGTCTCGTCTCTCGCTCTCCTCGTCTCTCAACGGTTCGGTAAACCACCCCATCGGTCCACTGCGTCGTCCCGGTCCAGGAGAGACGATTCTCTCCAGCACTCGTCCCGAGTCGTGAAAGCCGTGAGGAGCCTTCTTTGCGCAGAGACGCCACACCCCGGCGCTATCTGATGTGCCCACCCGCACACTTCAAGGTCACGTACTCCATCAATCCGTGGATGGATCCCACGAAACCGGTGGACCTGCCCCTCGCACAGACCCAGTGGGAGGACCTCAGGGACCGGTACGTGTCCCTGGGCCACACCGTCGAGACCCTGGTACCGGATCCCGAGCTGCCCGACATGGTGTTCGCGGCGAACGGGGCCCTGGTGGTCGACGGCAGGGTCCTCGGGGCCCGGTTCGCCCATCCCGAACGCGCCGCCGAGGCCGGACGGCACCTCGACTGGTTCCGCAGCCACGGCTACCGGGACATCCGCGAGCCCGCCCACGTCAACGAGGGCGAGGGCGACTTCGCCGTCACGGCGAGCTTCATCCTCGCCGGCCGCG
This sequence comes from Streptomyces amritsarensis, assembly GCF_001953875.1. Taxonomy (GTDB): domain Bacteria; phylum Actinomycetota; class Actinomycetes; order Streptomycetales; family Streptomycetaceae; genus Streptomyces; species Streptomyces amritsarensis. The sequence goes on along the minus strand of NZ_MQUR01000051.1, from coordinate 13,409 downwards.
GCTTCCGCTCCAGCCCGCTCTCGCACGACGAGGCCCAGGAGTTCTTCGGCCGGCCCGTCATCGGGCTCGACCTGGTGGACCCGCGCTACTACCACCTGGACACGGCGCTCAGCGTCCTCGACGGCGACGAGGTCATGTACTACCCGGAGGCCTTCTCACCCGGGAGCCGGGGCGTGCTCAGGCGGCTCTTCCCCGACGCGCTGATCGCCGACGGGCGGGACGCCGCAGCCCTCGGCCTGAACGCGGTGTCCGACGGCCGGCACGTGCTGCTGCCGCAGGCGGCGACCGGGCTGTTCGGCCCGCTGCGCGAGCGGGGGTTCGAACCGATCCCGATGGACCTCGGGGAACTGCTCAAGGGCGGCGGCAGCGTGAAGTGCTGCACCCAGGAGCTGCGACCCGGCCCAGGGCTCGGCGCCGCCTAGTTCCCGGCGTCCTCGGAGGGCGGCGGCCAGGCCCGGCCCCAGTCGGCGTCCCGCGCGGCCTTGTAGAGGTCGCCGTGGCGCTTGGTCACGTTGACGCGGGTCAGGCCGGCGCCGTCGCCCTCCGCGGGGCCGCACAGCTCCAGCAGGACGAGCCCCTTGCGGATCTGCGGCTTGCGCGTGATCCGGGAGGCGGCCGGCTCCACCGGGAAGCGGGTCGCCGCGACGTAGCTGAACTTCTCGTCCTCGTACGGCAGCGAGCCGCCCTTGACCTGCCGGTGCAGGGAGGAGCGGCTGACCCGCGCCGAGAAATGGCACCAGTCCTTGCCGACCTCGATGGGGCAGGTCCCGTCGTGGGGGCACGGCGCGGCGACCTTCAGCCCCGCAGCGATCAGCTGGTCGCGGGCCTCGCGGATGCGCAGGTAGCCCTCGGGCGTGCCCGGCTCGATCAGCACCACCGCCCGGCCGGCCCGGGCCGCCTCGGCGACGACGGCCGTGCGGGCCTGCGGGGTCAGTTCACCGAGCACGTACGACACCGTCACCAGGTCGGCGTCGGGGATCGCCATGCCGGAGCCGATGACGGCCCGCCGCCACTCGGCGCCGCGCAGCACCGGTGAGCCGGAGGCCGCCGCCAGTTCCCGGCCGAGGGCCAGCGCGGGCTCGGCCCAGTCCAGCACGGTGGTCTGCCGCGGGCCGTCCCAGGTGGCGTCCACCGCCCAGGTCGCCGCCCCCGTGCCGCCGCCCACGTCGACGTGCGAGGCGGGCGCCCAGTCGGGCGCGGCCTCGGCCAGGGCGTCCAGGGCGGCCCGTACGGCCTCGAAGGTGGCGGGCATGCGGTACGCCGCGTACGCGGCGACGTCCGAGCGGTCGCGCAGTACGGGTGCGTCGGTGGGGGTCCGCCCCCGGTAGTTGGCGATGAGCCGTTCGACGGCGGCCGAGGCCTGCTTGGGCGGGAGGCCGTCGAGCAGCCCGCCGAGCGTGCTGCGGAGGGTGTCGGCGGTGGTGGGGGCGGAGAGGTTCACCTGCCGAGTTTACGGCGAGCCGGGGCCGGGGCCGTCCGTGCGGCCCGGGCCGGGGCCTCCGCGAGGCCCGGCCCCGGCCCCGGCCGCTCGGCTCAGTCCTCGGCCGCGGCGGGCGCGGTCTGCGCGTCCCGCTTCTGCCAGGGCCGGCACAGGGCCAGGAAGCAGCTCACCGAGAGCACCGCGCACACCAGCTGCACCAGTGCCATCGGGACCGCCGTGTCCTCGCCCGCGATGCCCACCAGCGGCGACGCGATCGCGCCGACCAGGAAGGAGGAGGTGCCGAGCAGCGCGGAGGCCGATCCGGCCGCGTGCGGGGTCCGCATCAGTGCCTGCGCGTTGGTGTTCGGCAGCACGATGCCCATCGCCGACATGAGGACGAACAGTGCGCCCGCGATGGGTGCCAGCCCGACCTCGCCGAAGGCGCCCGTCGCCATCAGCAGCAGGGACACCGCGGAGGCCAGGACGACCGCGAGGCCCACGGCCAGCACCTTGTCCAGGCGGACCCGGCCGACCAGCAGCTTGCCGTTGACCTGCCCGACGAGGATCAGGCCGACCGAGTTCAGGCCGAAGAGCAGGGAGAAGGTCTGGGGCGACGCCCCGTAGATCTCCTGCACCACGAAGGGGGAGGCGGAGATGTAGGCGAAGAGGACGGCGAAGGCGAAGCCGCCGGTCAGGGTGTAGCCGGTGAAGACCCGGTCGCCGAGCAGTCCGCGCATGGTCCGCAGGGCGGAGCCGACGCCGCCGGTGTGCCGCCGCTCGGGCGGCAGGGTCTCGCCGAGGCCGCGCCAGACCATCAGGGTGAGGAGCATGCCGACACCGGTGAGGACGACGAAGACGCCCCGCCAGTCGGCGAAGCGCAGCACCTGGCCGCCTATGAGCGGCGCGACGATCGGGGCGGCCCCGGATATGAGCATCAGGGTGGAGAAGAAGCGGGCCATCTCGTCGCCGTCGTACAGGTCGCGCACGACGGCGCGGGCGATGACGACGCCGGCGGCCCCGGCGAGGCCCTGGAGCAGCCGGAAGGCGATCAGCAGCTCGGCGGTCGGGGCGAGGGCGCAGATGGCGGTGGCCAGGACGTAGACCACCATGCCGACGAGCAGCGGCCGGCGGCGGCCCCACTTGTCGCTCATCGGGCCGATGACGAGCTGGCCCAGGGCCATGCCGGCGAGGCAGGCGGTGAGGGTGAGCTGGATGGTCGCCGCGGGGCTGTTCAGGGCGTCGGTGACCTGCGGCAGGGCCGGCAGGTACATGTCCATGGACAGCGGGGGGAGGGCGGTGAGCCCGCCGAGTATGAAGGTGACGAGCAGGCTCGTGCGGCGGGCGCGCGTCAGGGACGCGGTGGCGCTGGGGGCGGAGGGCGATTCGGGCGACGAGTCGTGCGAGGGTGCCGTCGCGGGGCCTCTCTCCGACATGCGGAACTCCAGTCTTCTCATCTGCTTTTATGCACCCCTGACCGACCCATGCTCTCAGCAATCGGAACGTCCCGGGACCGGAGCGCGCTGTGACGTACCCTGCGGCCCCATGGACGAACCTACGAAGAAGATCGCCGTGGTGACCGGCGCCGGCTCCGGTATCGGCCGCTCGGTGGCCCTGACCCTGGCCGCGGCGGGATGGGCCGTGGCCCTGGCCGGCCGTCGGGCCGAACCGCTCCAGGAGACCGCCGCCGCGGCCGGGGCCGACGCCGACGTACTGTGCGTGCCGGCCGACGTCAGCGACCCGGACGAGGTGAATCGGCTGTTCGAGTCAGTGCGGGCCCGCTACGGACGCCTCGACCTGCTCTTCAACAACGCGGGCACCTTCGGGCCCGGCGGCGTCCCGCTGGAGGACATCACCTACGAGGCCTGGCGCTCGGTCGTCGACGTCAACCTCACCGGGGCCTTCCTCTGCGCGCAGGCCGCCTTCCGGCAGATGAAGGGCCAGGACCCGCAAGGCGGCCGCATCGTCAACAACGGCTCCATCTCCGCCCACGTGCCCCGCCCGAACTCGATCGCCTACACCGCGACCAAGCACGCCATGACCGGCCTGACGAAGTCCCTGTCGCTCGACGGGCGGCCGTACCGGATCGCCTGCGGCCAGATCGACATCGGCAACGCGGCGACCGAGATGACCGAGCGGATGCAGGCCGGCATCCTCCAGGCCAACGGGCAGCTGGCCGTCGAACCGGTCATGGACGCCGCCGACGTGGCCCGCACGGTCCTGCACATGGCCGAGCTCCCGCTGGAGGCGAACGTGCAGTTCGCGACGGTGATGGCGACCGCCATGCCGTACATCGGCCGCGGCTGAACCGCTGCCCGGCCCCCGTTGCCACGACGCGCCGACGGCGCCGATCATGACCGCATGACCGATACCGAGGTACTGCGCTACACCGCGTTCTCCGACGACCCGGACGGCGGCAACCCCGCCGGGGTCGTCCTCGACGCCTCCGGGCTGGACGAGGACGCGATGCTGGAGATCGCCGCCACGCTGGGCTACAGCGAGACGGCCTTCCTCACCGACCCGCCCGAGGGGCTCGGCGGCCAGGAGGGCCGCTCCTTCACCGTGCGCTACTTCAGCCCGAAGGCGGAGGTCCCCTTCTGCGGCCACGCCACCGTCGCCACGGCCGTCGCGCTCGCGGAGCGGATCGGAGCCGGCGAGCTCCTCCTCGCCACCCGGGCGGGAACCGTCCCGGTGTCCGTCACCGCCGAGCACGGCCGCCTGAGGGCCACACTGACCAGCGTCGAGCCGCACATCGAGGAGATCGCCGCCGCCGACCTCGCCGAGGCGCTCGCCGCGCTGGAGTGGCCGCAGGCCGACCTCGACCCGGCGTTCCCGCCGCGGATCGCCTACGCCGGAGCCCGCCACCTGGTGATCGGCGCCGCCACCCGGGCCCGGCTCGCGGACCTCGACTACGACTTCGCCCGGCTGGAGGCGCTGATGCGGCGCCTGGACCTCACCACCGTCCAGCTGGTGCACCGGGCGGGCCCGCGGGAGTTCCACGTACGCGACCCGTTCCCGGTCGGCGGCGTCGTCGAGGACCCGGCGACGGGGGCCGCGGCGGCCGCCTTCGGCGCGTACGCCCGCGCCCTCGGCCTGGTCCCGCAGGACGCCGTGCTGACCCTGCACCAGGGCGCGGACATGGGCCGCCCCGGCGTCCTCACGGTCGAACTGCGCGAGGGCGACCCCCGCGTCCGCGTCGGCGGCGCGGCGGTCCGCATCCCGTGACCCGGCACCTGCGACACATGAGGAGCCGGGCCCGGGACGCAGCCCCGGCGGCGGCGCGGCCGCCCGCCGGGTGCGGAGCCGCAGCGTGAGCGCGGAACCGCGGGTGCTGGGCTTCGCCGAAGCCGACGTGCCCGCGGCGCTGGCCGTCCAGGTCGCGGACCTGGAGGCGGAGGCCTGGCCCGGCTCCACCCCGGGGCACGACCCGGCGCTGGCGCCGCGCACCCTCCTGCTCCTCGACGACGAAGGGGCGGTGGCCGCCGCGCTGGCGCTGCTGTACAAGGGGATCCCGCTCGCCGGGCGCACCTACCGGGCGGCCGGGCTGAGCTCCGTCGTGACGCGCAGCGCGCTGCGCGGACAGGGCTTCGGCGGGCGGCTGGTGGCCGCGGCCCGCGCGGAACTCGCCGCGGACCCGGCCGTGGACCTGGCCCTGTTCAGCTGCGACCGGCCCCTCGCGCCGTTCTACGAGGCGGCCGGCTTCGCCCCGCTGCCGGGCACGGTCCTCGTGGGCGGGACCCCCGGGGACCCGCTGGCCACCGACGCCCCGGGCTTCGACAAGGCGGTGATGGCGGCCTTCTTCACCGAGACCCCGGCCGCGGACCGGGCGGCCTTCACCGCCGTGCGCGTCCCGCTCCACCCCGGCAGCGTCGACAGGCTCTGGTGAACCGTCAGCCGGCGGGCGCGGCCACCGGGTCGCCGCAGGCGGGAGGCCCGTGCCGACGCCCGCACGAACACCCACACGTCCTTGAAGCCCCTCATGGTGCGCGGCGTCCGCTCGTCGGGCGTCGTCGCGGACGTCTTGCCGGAACCGGGCTGCGGACAGTGCACTTCAGCTCTCACGTCCCGGCCTGGGACACGAGGCCGTCGTACGAGCCCTCCACGGCTCGTACGGGGACCACCAGCGGGGCCCCCGTCCGGGGGTGCGGGAGCACCTCGACGGGCTGCCGGTACACGCGGCTGAGGAGGGCATCCTCGAACACCTCGGCCGGCGGGCCGTCCGCGGCGATCCGCCCGTCGTGCAGGACGGCGGCCCGGTCCGCGTAGGCGGCGGCCAGCCCCAGGTCGTGCAGGACGACGACGACCGCGTCACCGGCCCGGGCCCGCTCCCGGCAGATGCGCAGCACCAGTTCCTGGTGGCGCAGGTCGAGGGCGGCCGTGGGCTCGTCCAGCAGCAGCAGCGGCGCCCGCTGGGCCAGTACGCGGGCCAGCGCGACGCGGGCCCGCTCGCCACCGGAGAGAGCGGAGAAGGGGCGCGCGGCGAATTCGCCGACCTCGACCACGGCCATCGCCGCGGCGACGGCCTCCTCGTCCGCTTCGGCGAAGGGGGTGCCGGCCCAGGGCGCGCGGCCCATCCGTACGACGTCCCCCACCGGGAAGGGGAACGACAGTGCGGCCGCCTGGGGCAGGACCGAGCGGCGCAGCGCGAGATCCGGGGCGCTCCAGTCGCCCACCGGGCGGCCGTCGATGCGGACTTCCCCGGAGGCGGCGGGCAGGTCCGCCGCGAGCGCGGCGAGGAGGGTGGACTTGCCCGCGCCGTTCGGGCCGACCAGAGCCAGCACCTCCCCGGCCCGGGCGGACAGGTCGATACCGGCGAGCACCTCGCGCTGCCCGAGCCGGACGTGCAGGTCCACGGCTTCGGCGAGGGCCGTGCCGGGGGCCGGCCGGGCCGGGACGGTGCGGCGGCCGCGGGCGAACAGGCGCGACAGCGCGCCAGGCCTCGCCGCGCCGGTTCCGGGGGCGGTGGTGTGGGTGCGGGTCACGCCCAGCCTCCTTGCTTGCGGCGGGTGCGACGCAGCAGCCAGAAGAAGAACGGGCTGCCGATGAGGGCGGTCAGGACGCCGAGCGGCAGCTCGGCCGGCTGGGCGAGGGTCCGGGCGGCGAGGTCGCCGGCGACCAGGACCACGGCGCCGGCCAGGGCGCTGCCCGGGACCAGGAAGCGGTGGCCGGGGCCGTTGGCCATGCGCAGCAGGTGCGGGACGAGCAGGCCGACGAAGGTGATGACGCCGGCGACGGCCACGGCGGCCGCGGTGAGCAGCGCGACGACCAGGATCAGGGCCAGGCGCAGCCGTTCGACGTCGACGCCGAGGTGGCGTGCGGGCCGCTCGCCGAGCGAGAGGAGGTCGAGCCGGCGGGCGTAGAGGGGGGCGATGAACAGGCCGGCGGCGGCGCACGGCAGGACCGCGAGGACCTTGGGCCAGGTGGCCTGGGCGAGGGAGCCCAGCTGCCAGAAGGTGATCTGGTTGACCTGGCCGCTGTCCGCGAAGAACACGAACAGGCCGATGAGGGCGCCGGCGAAGGCGTTGACCGCGATGCCGGTGAGGATGAGCGTGACGACCTCCGTCTTCCCGCCGTTGCGGGAGAGGAGGTAGACGGCGCTGACGGTGGCCAGTCCCGAGACGAACGCGCAGACGGTGATGGTCCAGTTGCCGAAGAAGCTGAGTCCGAGGCCGATGGCGGCGACCGCGCCGACGGCCGCGCCCGCCGAGATGCCGATGACGCCGGGCTCGGCGAGCGGGTTGCCGAAGACGCCCTGCATCAGCGCGCCCGCGCAGCCGAGGCAGGCGCCGACGAGCAGTGCCAGCACGACGCGGGGGAGGCGTACGTTCCACAGCACGCTCTCGCCGACCCGGTCCAGCGGCGCCCCGCCGAGGCCCAGGCGGTGCTGGGCGGAGGCGAGGACGTCCGCGGTGGGGATGCGGTAGGCGCCGGTGCCGGCGGAGACCAGGGCGAGGAGGAGCAGGGTCGCGACGAGGGCGAGGGTGAGGAGCAGGGCCTTCCGGCCGCGCCACCCGCCTGCGGTTCCCGTGCCGGGGGCGGTGGCTTTGGCGGGGGTAGGGGCGGCTGCGGCCGGGCCGGGTGCGGTTCCCGTGCCGGGGGCAGCGGCTTCCGTGCCGGGGGCGGTGGCTTTGGTGGGGGTGGGGGCGGCTTCGGGGAGCGTCATCTCAGCCCTTGCCGTAGAGCTGGGTGATCAGGGAGGACAGGACCTGGTCCGTGCGCGGGCCGTAGTTGAGCAGCACGCCGTCGTCGACCGTGACCACGCGGCGGTCCATACCGGCCGGGGTCTGGGCGACGCCCGGGATCTTCACCAGTCCGTCGATGCCGCCGACCGATTCGAGCCCCTTGGACATCACCAGGATCGCGTCGGGGGCCGCCGCCGCCAGGGCCTCGCTGGTGATCGGGGTGAAGTCCTTGCCGAGGCCGGACTCCTTGCCGGTGTCGACCGCGCCGGCCGCCTCCAGCAGCGAGGCGGCGCCGGAGTCCGAACCGCCCAGCAGGTAGACGGAGGCGGTGCCCCGCAGGTAGAGGAAGGCCACCCGGGGCTGCTTGCCCCCGGACGCGGGAACGTTCTTGCGGACGGCGGCGATCCGGTCGGCCGTGCGCCGGGTCAGCTGTGCGCCGGCGTCCTTGACGCCGAGCGCGGCGGCGACGGCGTCGATCCGCTTCGGAACGTCGTCCAGCCCCTTGGCGGGAGCGACGACGAGGACCGGGATGCCGGCGTCGCGGATCTGCTGCACTGCCTCGGCGGGACCGGTGGTGGTCTCCGCCAGCACCAGCGTGGGGCGCAGGGAGAGCACGCTCTCGGCGGAGACATCGTGGCCACGTGTCACCACCGGCAGCCGGGCGGCCTGTTCGAAGGTGGCCGTGATGTCGCGGGCGACGACCTGCCCGCCGAGCCCCAGCGTGTGGACGATCTCGTTGAGGCTGCCGGTCAGCGGGATCACCCGGTCGGCCGAGGTGACGGTCACCTGGGCGCCGTCGGCCGAGGGCACCGTCACCGGCAGGGCGGGCTGCGGCGTCGCGGCGAGCGGTTCCACCCGGTCCGGAGCGGCGGCGGGGGCGGGTGAGCCCGGAGTGGTGGCCGTACCTCCGCAGCCTGTCAGCGCCAGTGCCAGGGCTGTCACGGCAACTGCGAGACGGGGAAAGCGGTGTGACGCGGCGGGCGTAGGCACGAAGGCACCGTCCTGATCGTCCGACTGAGGTTCTGGGGACCGGGGGGTTTCCATCCGGCCTGGGTGTAGCTTAGGTTAGCCTAACCTTGCTTGCTAGACCCTGGAGGGGGCATTCATGCCCGCGAGACCCGTCCGTACGCTCGCCATCGCCCTGCTGGCGGGCCTGTTGGGGGCTCTGCTCCCGGCGACCGCCGCTCACGCGGGCACCGTACAGGGGGGTCGGCTCGACTGGGGCATCAAATCCTCTTTCCAGAGTTATGTCACCGGTCCTGTGGCAAAAGGCGGTTTCCAGCTGAAGGGCGGAGCCGCCACGGCCGGCGGAAGCCTGTTCCGCTTCCACTCGGCCACCGGCTCGTACGACCCCGACACGGGCGCGTTCGAAGCCTCGTACTCCGGCGGGGTGACGTTCCAGGGCCACCAGAAGCCCGACGGCGTCCACGAGCTGGACATGACCGTCAGCCGCCCCACCGTCAAGATCAGCGGCGGGAGCGGGACGCTGTACGTGGACGTCTCCAGCCGGGCCAAGGACACCGGTGCGGTCAGCAACCAGAGCCAGGTGCCCTTCGCGACGCTCGGTGTCGGCGGGATCAACATGAAGGGCGGCGCCTCCCCGCTGACCCTCACCGGCATCCCGGCCACCCTCACCTCGCAGGGCGCCCAGGCGTTCGCCGGCTACTACCCGGCCGGCACGCGGCTCGACCCGCTCTCGCTCTCGGCCGACGTCAAGACGGCCCCCGCCGGGGAGGTTTCGCAGCCGGCGACCGCCCAGCCGGGCGCCACGGCCGAGGCGCCGCAGGCGCCCGGCGCGTTCGCCGACGCCGCCGTCGACTGGGGGGTGCGCCGCACGTTCCGCGAGTACGTCACCGGTTCGGTCGGCCAGGGCAAGTGGACCCTGGCCGAGGGCGCCCAGGACGGTGGTGCGCTGTTCCGCTTCCCGCAGGGCAAGGGTGCGTACGACGGCCGGAAAGGCACGCTTGACGCGGCGTTCGCCGGCACCGTGCAGTTCACCGGCGCCCACTTGGACCTGACGCTCGGCAAAGTGGGCGTGAAGGTGGAGAACGGCAAGGGCGTGCTGTCCGCGGACGTCACCACGCAGGGCGCGACGAAGAACGCCGTCCCGCTGGTCGAGTTCGACGCCAAGGCCCTGAAGGCCGAGGGCGCGCTCGTCACCCTGACCGAGGCCCCCGCCACCCTCACCGAGGGCGGTTCGCAGGCCTTCAACTCCATGTACAAGGCCGGCACCGAGATGGACCCCGTCTCGCTGGCCGTCGCCCTCGACGCCACCGCGAAGCTGCCGGCCCTGCCCGATCTGGGCTCCACGGCCTCGCCGTCGGCGGCCCCCGCTCCCGCACCGTCGGCGGACGAACCCGCCCCCGCCGCGGAATCCGGCACCTCCTCGAACACCGGCCTCTACGCGGCCCTCGCCGCGGCCGCCCTGCTCCTGGCCGTGGCCGCAGCCCTCCTGCTGCGCAAGCGCCGCCCGAACCCGGCCGCCACCGCCACCCCGGCCCCGGGCCCGGCTTCGGGTTCGGCGCAGGCTTCGGCCGCGGGGTCGGTTGCCCCGGCCCCGGCCCCGGCCTCGGCCTCTGGCTCGGCGCAGGCTTCGGCCGCGGCCTCGGGTCAGGTGTCGACGCCGGGCTCGGCCGCCTCGGGCGCTGGTCCTTCCGCGGGGGCGGGCCCGACCCCGGCTGCCGGCTCGGGGCCCGCATCGGCCCCGGCCTCGGCCTCGGCTCAGGCCGGCCCGCCCGCGGGCACGGCTCCGGGCAACGGCTCCGGCTCCGGCTCCGCGGCGGAGGCTTCCGCCGGAGCGGCCGGGTCCGAGCCGGATGCCGACGGGGTGAAGTAGTGCCCCACCCCCGCCCCCTTTTCCCTTCCGTCTCCCAGGAGTTCCCCGCGATGTCGTCCATCCGCCGCCCGATCTCCCTCGCGGCCGCCGTCCTGACCGCCGCCGCTCTCGGCACCACCGCCTTCTCCCTGCCGGCCACCGCCGCGGGCGGCCCGCCGACCGGCCCCGTGAAGATCGTCGGCGGCACCCTCGACTGGGGCGTCCTCGCCGGCTACCGCGCGTACGTGACCGGCATGGCCAAGGGCACCATCACCGTCGCCGAGGGCGCCCAGCAGAACGCCGACGGCGCCCTGCGGTTCATCGAGGCGACCGGCCAGTACGACCCGGCCGGCGGCCACGTCGTGAAAGCGGCCTTCAAGGGCAGCGTCACCTTCTCCTCGCCCGCCCCGCCGACCGGCCACGGCTTCGAGGTCAAGCTCTCGGACATCCGCATCGACACCGGCACCAAGAAGCTGACCGCGGACGTCACCAAGTCCGGTGCCACCGCCCAGGACGTTCCGCTGGCCACCGTCGCCTTCGCCGGCCCGTCGATGACCGGCCTGGCGACGACCCTCACCAAGGAGGCCGCGGACGCGCTCGGTTCCCCGGGCTACGAGAACAAGGCCGGAGACCCGCTCACCGCGCACCTGAAGTTCGAGGAGCCCGCCCCCGAACCGACCCCGACGAAGCCGACCCCCACCAAGGACCCCGCCCCCACGAAGGACCCCGCTCCCACCCAGGACCCCAAGCCCACCACCCCGGCCGACGGCACGCAGAAGGTCCTGAACGGCAAGCTGACGTGGGGCGTGAAGGAGTCCTTCCGCCGGTACGTGCTGGGCGCGGGCTCGATCACCCCGGCCGGCGGCGCCGCCAAGAACGGCGAACTCTTCGACTTCGCCTTCGGCAAGGGCGAGCTGGACGTGAAGCAGCAGAAGCTGAACGCCTCCTTCGAGGGCACCCTCCGCTTCCAGTACGCCGCCCACGGCATCGACATGACCTTCGGCAACCCCCGTATCGACGCCACCGGCAAGACCGGCACCCTGTACGTCGACGTCAAGAACGCCGCCGGCAGCAGGACGGGTGTCGCCTTCGCCACGCTCGACCTGTCGAAGACCGACTACAAGACCCAGCACGGCGTGCTGGCGCTGAACGGCGTACCGGCGGCCTTCACCGCCGACGGCGCGGCCGCCTTCGCCAACGACACGACCGGCCCCATGTACCGGGCGGGCGACCCGATCGACCCGGTCACCTTCTCCGTGGCGGTGGACAAGGACGCCACCCTGCCGCCGTCCACGGGCGGCACCACCACCGGCGGTTCGGCGGGCACGACCACCGGCGGTACCGGAGGCACCGCGGGCGGCGGCACCGCGGGCGGCGGTTCGGTGGGCGGCGCCTCCGTCGGCGGCAACCTCGCCGACACCGGCGCCGAGATACCGGCCGCGGCGCTGCTCACCACCTCCGGTGTCGTCATCGCGGCCGGCGCCGGCGCCGTCCACCTGGCCCGCAGGCGCCGTACGGCCCAGGTCTGAACCGTGCTTGAATTCCCGCGTGAACGATCTCGATGTCCTGAAGGTCTTCTGCGCGGGGGACGGCCGCCACGGCAACCTGCTCGGTGTCGTGCGCGACGGCCGGACCTGCCCCGACGACGCGTCGCGGCAGGCACTGGCCGCCGAACTCGGCTACAGCGAGACGGTGTTCGTCGACGACCCCGAGCGCGGGGTCGTCGACATCCGCACCCCCGGCACGCGGATGGCCTTCGCGGGACACCCGCTGGTCGGGGTCGCGTGGTTGCTGGACATCGAGGAGCTCCAGCCGCCCGTCGGATCCGTATGGGCCCGTGACGACGGGGAGTTCACCTGGATCACGGCCCGGCCCGAGTGGGTCGAGGACAAGCGCACCCAGCAGTACGCAAGCGTCGCCGAGGTCGAGGCGCTCCCGGCGCCGCCGCCCGGCGAAGGCTGGCTGTACGCCTGGGCGTGGGAGGACGAGGCCGCGGGCCGCGTCCGGGCCCGGGGCTTCCCGCGCCGCCCCGACGGCGTCATCGCCGAGGACGAGGCCACCGGATCGGCGGCGATCCTGCTGACGGCCCAGCTGGACCGCTCCCTGAACATCACCCAGGGCGCCGGCTCCCAGATCCTCACCGCCCCCGGCGCCGACGGCACGATCGAGGTCGGCGGCCGCGTCCGCTTCGCCCCGCCCGCGCACCCGGCGTAGGTCCCGCACCCGGAAGGTACGCGGGCGCCGACGAGGGAGCCGGTCGCCACGGCGGGACGGCGCCCGGACGACGAACTCGGCGCCCCGGCCGCCGCACGGGCGGCGGCAGCGGCCGGCCCCGCCCGTGCTCCTGTGGCCACAGGGCCCCGTGGCCCTGTGGGCGCTCACGGCCTCCTGAAACGGCCGCGGGGTTGGAGATGTCCGCGAAGACGTAGAAGCGGACGCCGTCGCCCTTGCGCTCGAAGCCCCACGTGCGCTCCGCCTTGTCGCGGATGATCTGCCCGCCGGAGAGGTCGCCCAGGTAGCGGGTGTAGTGGTGGGCGACGTACCCGCCCGGCCACTCGGCCGCGCACTGGGCCACCCGTGCGGCGTAGGCCTCGGTCGAGGGCAGCGCCACCACGTTCCGGCGCCACTGCGGGCCCAGCAGGTGCGCGAGGTCCCGCTCTATCTCCGCGACGCGCATCAGCTCGGGCCGGATGAAGGGTCCCGCCACCGGGTCGTCCTTCAGGGACTCGGCCGCCTCCTCCAGGGCCCGGTACACGAACCACAGCTGTTCGGTGTAGCGGGTGTACGCGTCCACTCCGAGCCGCCCGCCCAGCAGGTCGCTCATGAAGGTCGACGTCTCGGCCTCGGTGTGCTGCTCGTGCGACGCGACGCGGATGACCGTAGAGAAGGCGTCCAAGGCGGACCTCCAGGAAAGAGGAAACGGGCGTGGCGGCACTGCCGCCACGCCCGATACTCCTACTTAGGCTTGCCTAAGTCAATGTGTTCCCGACGCCTT
>NZ_MQUR01000073.1 GCF_001953875.1 Streptomyces amritsarensis | reverse complement strand
GCCGGGCTCCGGCCGATCACGGCCGGAGCCGCCGTCGAGCTGCTCGCCTCGCTCGCGCAGGAGTGGTTCTTCGAGGACAACCCGGTCCGGTTGAGGAAGGACCGCGACGAGGTACTCGCGGACGCCCGGATCGTGCTGGACCGCTTCGGCCCGGACGCGGCGTTCTGGACCTCTTCCCGCCTCGCCCGTACTAGCGACGCGCCCGACTTCCTGGCACAGGACCTCAGAAGCGGCCACCCCTTCACCGGCTACATGATGGATCTCGGCCTGGTCGCGGTGTCCGCCGACGAGGTCGGTGTCTTCTGGTCGTTCAACGCGAATTGAGACAATGATCCGATGCTGACCCGATCCGCCACCTACCCCGACCGGGAGACCGCACAGTGGGCCACCCAGCAGGTGGTGACCGCCAATGAGCAGGTCATCCACCGCTGGCTCGCCCAGGGAACGCGGGCCCGACTCACCATCGAGGCCGCCTGGCCGTCCCGTGAGGAGCCCGTCGGCCGGGTGCAGTTGGAGGCCATGCTCCTTGCCGGACAGGGGCCCGTCGACGTCCGCGCCGCCCGCGTCGTCCTGCGTCGTGAGGCGGACAGCCCGTACGGATTCGTCGTCCAGACCACCGTCCCGTTCTACCTGTAGAGGCAACCGACCGTGCCCATGAAGCCCCTCGAACACGACCGGCGCTACGGCGAGCTCGATCAGGTGATGCGCGCCTACCTCGGCCAGCAGGGGGAGGACACGGCCGAGCGTCGCAGCCCTGCGCTGGACGCCTATCTGCGCCACACCTGGCACACCCGCCCCTGGGCGATCGCGGAGGCGGAGCGCCAGCTGCGCGAGTACAGCCGGAATCCTCCGGGGCGCCTGCGGATCGACCTCGGCGAGTTCTACGCCGTCCCCGACGTCGGGATTCCGCAGGCCGCGATCGGCGACTGGCTGCTCGTGCTCGCCGACCACCTCAAGCAGAGCGTCGAGGACGGCGAGGTGCCCCCGCCGGCGATCCCGCAGACGCACTGGGAGTGGCACGCGCGGTTCCCGGAGGCCGCCCAGCTGCTGGGCGGCTGGTTCTCGCAGGACATCGTCGACGAGTTCCCCGACCACGAGGCTGCGGTCGCGGACTACGCCGCCACCACCGACCCGCAGCTCGTCGCCCGCCTTGTCGGTGAGCTCCACGAGCTGATCGCCCTCCCGCTGGACGAGGGGGACTACGCCCTGGCCGCGGCGGAACTCGGCATGGAGGTCAACCCGCCCGAGCCGTTCTCGTACGGGGCGTGGTTCCAGTCGGTGGCGACCAGCCTGGCCAGCGGCTGACCAGCCCCATACGCGCTTCCCCCGCGCCCCTGCCTCGCCTCGCGCCCCCCGCCCTGTCGGCTGCCGCCGTGTTGTGACCCTGACGCGCCTGGGGGTGGGGCCGGGCTTTGGCTCCGCTCGCGCCTGTCGCGGCGTGGGCGCACTCTGGAGGGAAGGGTGACCCCTGGAGGTGATGCACCATGGCCACGCTCGTCGGGTGGCATGTGGAGCTCGAATTCACCGAGGAGGGCCACCGCACCAGTGCGGCGGCCCTGGTACGGCTCGGGGACGGCTCCGAGATCAGGGCGCGGGGCTATGCCCTGCGTCATCCCTCCGACCCGGAGCAGATGAGGGTCGGGGAGGAGATCGCGGGCGCGCGTGCGCTCATGGATCTCTCGCAGCAGCTGTTGCAGAAGGCCCACTCGGAGATCGACGAGGCGACGGGCCGTCATTCCTACCCGCTCAACCGCTGAGCGGCGGGCGGACCACCGGCCCGCTGAGGGGCTCCTGCCGGAGCCGCTCAGCGGGTCCTGCTGCGGAACAGGACGGCCGCCAGGGCCACGGCCGCGGCCGTGATGCCCGCGCACCAGGCCAGGGCCGTCCAGGGGGCGCTCCCGGCGGGCTGCGCGAGGAGCAGCGCGCGCAGGGATTCGATCACCGGGGTGAGCGGCTGGTGCTCGGCGAAGCCGTGCAGCCAGCCGGGCATGGTCTCGATGGGGACGAAGGCGCTGGACGGGTACGGCAGGAACATCATCAGGAAGGTGAAGCCGCCCGCCGCCTCCGGCGTCTGCGCGAGCAGCCCGAGTGCGGCGGCCAGCCACGAGATCGCCGTGATGTACGCGAGGAGCAGGCCGGCCGCGGCGAGGAAGGCGGCCGGTCCGGCCTGGGGCCGGAAGCCGATGGCGAGGGCGACGGCGAGGACCAGGGTGGTGGAGAGCAGGTTGCGCAGGACGGAGGCGGTGACGTGTCCGGCCAGGATGGGGATGCCGCCGATGTCGAGGGTGCGGAAGCGGTCGATGACGCCGCTGCGCATGTCGTCGGCGACGCTGACGGCGGTGGAGGCGGCGCCGAAGCCGGCGCAGAGCAGCATGGCGCCGGGGACCACGTACGTCACGTACTCCGTGCCGGTGTCGATGGCCCCGCCGAAGAAGTAGACGAAGATCAGCATCAGCATCACGGGCAGCATCAGCGCGGTGATCAGTGCGTCGGGCTGCCGGCTGCTGATGCGCAGGCTGCGGCCGGCCAGGGTGAGGGCGCTCACGGGCATGGCGGTCATCGGTCGGCTCCCGTCAGGGTGAGGAACACGTCGTCGAGGGTGGCGGTGCGGACGGCGAAGCGGTCCACGGCGGTGCGGTCCGGGTCGAGTTCGTCGAGCAGGGCGCGGACGTGGGCGGCGCTCCCGTCGGTGGTGACGCCGAGGGTGAGGTCGTCCGGGGCGAGGTGGACGGCGCGCGGGGCGAGGGCCTCGTAGGCGGCCCGCGTGGTGAGGGTGAGGTCGAGCCGGTGGCCCGCGACGCGGGCCTTGAGCTCGCCGGGCGTGCCCTCGGCGGCGATCCGTCCGTCGGCGAGGACGACGACGCGGTCGGCGAGCCGGTCGGCCTCCTCCAGGTACTGGGTGGTGAGCAGCACGGTCGTGCCGTCGGCGCGCAGTTCCCGTACGAGTTCCCACAGGTCCTGGCGGCTGCGCGGGTCGAGCCCGGTGGTCGGCTCGTCGAGGAAGATCACCTCGGGTCGGGAGACGAGGCTCGCGGCGAGGTCGAGGCGGCGTCGCATGCCGCCCGAGTACGTCTTGGCGGTGCGGGCGGCGGCGTCGGTGAGCCCGAAGCGGGTGAGGAGCTCGTCGGCGCGGGCGCGGGCGGCGCGCGGGGGGAGGCCGCAGAGCCGGCCCATCATGCGGAGCGTTTCGGCGCCGGTCTGGAGCTCGTCGACGGCCGCGAACTGTCCGGTGAGGCTGATGCGTTCGCGTACCCGCGCCCGGGCGGTGGCGGTGTCGTGGCCGGCGACGCGGGCGGTCCCGGCGTCGGGCGCGGTGAGGGTGGTGAGGATCCGGACGGTGGTGGTCTTCCCGGCGCCGTTGGGGCCGAGGAGGGCGAGGACGCTGCCGCGGGGGACGGCGAGGTCGATGCCGTCGAGGACGCGGACGTCGCCGTAGGACTTGGTCAGGCCGGTGGCGTGGATGCCGAGGGCGCCGGAGGCGTGTGTGGTCATGAGGGGAGGTGCTCCCTTCGCGGGGGCTTCTGCGTATGCCTTACGCTCTTCTGTGTAAGTAATACACAGAACTAGGATGGGGGTCAATCGAGGAGTGGGCGGTCATGGCGGACGAGGACGACGAGGACGACGAGGGCGGCGCGGGCGGCGGGACCGGGCTCCCCGCCAGCCTGGAGATGGCCTGGGGACTGCGCGAACGCCCCGGCAAGGGGCCGCGCCCCACGCTCACGCTGCCGCGCATCGTGGAGACGGCCGTGGCGCTGGCCGCCGGTGAGGGCATGGACGCCGTCTCCATGGGCCGGGTGGCCAAGGAGCTGGGCGTCTCCACGATGTCCCTGTACCGGTACGTCACGGCGAAGGAGGAGCTCTACATCCTGATGTCGGACGCGGGCGTCGGCGCCCCGCCGGCGCTGCCGCCGGAGGCGGCGGGGTGGGGCTGGCGCGAGCTGCTGACCCGGTGGGCGTACGCGCAGCGGGCCGTGCTGATGGCCAACTCCTGGATCCTGCGCATCCCGATCACCGGGGCACCGGTCAGCCCGAACCAGCTGGCCTGGATGGAGCGCGGGCTTGCGGCGATGGCCGACGCGCCGCTGACCGAGGGCGAGAAGATCTCGACGATCATCCTGATCGGCGGCCTGGTCCGCAACGAGGCGACGATGGCCGCGGACATGATGGACGCCATCGTGAAGTCCGGTGTCTCACCGGACCAGGTCATGGGCCAGTACGTGCGCACGCTGCGGCTGATGACGGGCCCGGACACCCACCCGGGGGTGACGCGGCTGCTGGAGTCGGACGCGTTCACGGGCTCGGACGAGCCGGACTTCCAGTTCCGCTTCGGCCTGGACCGGATCCTGGACGGCCTGGCGGCGCTGGTCGAGGGCCGACAGGCCGTCCAGGATGGGGCCGAGGCCTGACGGTGCGGCGGTGGTGAGAGGGGGGACAGCCCTCAGGTGGGCGGCAGCAGGTCGCTTTCGCTGACGGTGTAGGCCAGCGGGGGGTAGCGGAAGTCCGTTTCGTGGTTCTCGCGGCGCCGTAGGCGGTAGAACTCGCGGCTCTGCTCGTCGTCGGCGGCCGTGAGGCGTGCGCCCGAGGGGAGGTACGCGTGTCCGTCGCGAAACCGCAGGAAGGTCTTCGACGTCCGGAAGGTCACGCCCAGCCATTGGTTTTCGGCCGTCGGGGCGGGTGCGTCCAGCACGATCCTGTGTTTGAGCAGCCGGTTGGCGTGCACGGAGAACACGACCACGCTGTGGTGGGTGAGGGGGATCTCGAACGCGGCGTCGGACTCCTTCGACTCGAAGACCAGCTTCCTCGGGGGGCTCGCTTCGGGGTGCTGGTAGCAGGAGAAGACGGCGATGAAGGAATCGTCGGCCAGATCCAGGGCCTGGTCGCAATGGCTGCCCATGGTCCGGTAGGCGTTCGTGTAGCTCTCGATGAGAGCGTTGTTGAAGCCGACCGGGAGGGCAGCGTGTTCCTGGATCTGTTGCGACAGCCGTTCGTGCACCGTGCGGAAGCGCCGGCTCGGGCTGTTGTACCGCGTGGTGGTGCGTACCAGGGGCGTACCGTGCGCGGCGTCGACCCTGGTGAGCGTGGCGCCCCGGCGGCCCTTTCCCACGTCTTCCCAGGGGACCGACGCGGAAAGCTCCGCGAAGAGGTTCTGCTCGATCGGCAGCACGTACGACGAGACCCTAGGCTCGGGGGGCAACGTAGTCTCCCGAGTTCATGCTGAAGAGGAACTGGTCGCCGTAGTCGATGAAGGACGAAGTCCTGTTCTCCTCGGCGTACAGCCGGCGCAGCTCGTCCATTCCCTCCGGCGTGGGCGGCCCCAACTCCACCGGGTCACCAGCTCTTTTCAGGAACGTCTGCCCGTTCCGGTGGACGGCTTCGGCGCTGGAACAGCGCACCACGTACCCCAGCCGGGTCGGGAGCGCCTCGGCGTTCAGCGTCGAGGGCCGGATCTCGTGCGTGTACAGGCGGTTGGTCGACAGCGGCATGAAGAAGACGGAGCCGGGATAGAGGGTCAGGGAGAACTGCGGGGGCAGCCCGTCCGCCTCCTCCTTGAGCCGGAAGTGGAGTCGGGTCAGCCCGCTGGCGCGCTTCAGGCCGTGGTCGAAGGGGTCGTCCGCCATGGGCCGCAGCTTGTCGAGCCCGTCGTAGAAGGTGCAGAAGGCCATGATGCCGTTGCCGGGCATGTCCTTGGTCTTGTCGGCATGGGCCGAGATCTTGGCCTTGGACTGCTTGCGCTCCGCCGTGGCGTGGGTGTTGTGGTAGATCTGCGCGAGAACGTGATTCAGCGGCGCATGGTCCCGGAAGACGGAGGCCGCCTCGCGGTTCAGCGCGTCGACGATCTCCGTGTCCGTGGCGCGAAACCCCTCGGTCGGCCCCGAGAGATTCGTCGAGCACCGGAGCAGCCGGAAATGCAGTGCGTCACCGTCCTGCGTGACGGGCGTCAGATAGATCCCGCTCCGATGGGCCGTCCCGGGCTTCGTGGACTCGGTCAGGGACTGGAAGGCGTGCTCCGCCCGGATCCGTCCGAAGTGATCGGCGTCGAGGTCGAAGAACCGGCGGTAGTACACGCCGGCGCCGTGCACCCGGACGGGAACCCGCCCGCCGTCGACGACCGGCCAGGGCTGCTCCAGCCCCTGGGACAGCTCGCCGATGACGAACACCCGTGCCGCTGACTCCAGGTGGCGGCCATCGATCTCGGAGAGGTCGCCGCACAGGTAGACGGTCCGGCCGGAGAGGTCGGCCGTGGCCAGTTCCTCGGGCGAGATCGTGGCTCCGAAGAAGTCCCTGATCAGGTCATGGCCTCGCAGCGTCGGAGGCGCAACCAGTATGTTGCCCGCCTCGTCGATGCGTGCTTCGGTCCGGTACATCGAACGGCACCTGTCATTCGCAGAAATGGGTCACTACTCGAAGCATCGTCCCGAGGGCGGTGCCGGATCAAGCGTCGGCCGGCGTCGACCGGCATCGGCTAGCGTCGGCCGGCGTCGAACGCCCGACCAGAACGGCTGAGGCGTTGTCAGAGCCCCATGCCAGGATCGTCGCAGGTCGGTGACGCCGATGCCGTGGCAGTGCGATCCACAGCCACCTTCGGGGCCAGCCGGTCCCCGGCCCGCGCCATCTGCGCGGACGGCGGCGCGTCAAGAAGGGATGCGGATGGACACGGACGTGGACGACGTCACGGAGGCGTGGCGCCCGACCACACCTCTGTCACGGCTGCGCGAGTTGGCGGCGCTGGGGCCGGGGCCGGCCCGGATCGTGGCCTCCCGCATAGGCATGCCGGCCGGGTTGGCGCAGGAGGTGGCCGTACGGGCACTGGCAGGCGGCCCGGACTGGTTCGGGGTGCTGTGCGCGCTCGCCGCCCAACCGGCCACCCCGGCCGAGCGGCTGGCCGAGCTGGCCGCTCACCCGGAGGAGTCGGTGCGCCGGGTGGTCGCGGTGCACCGTGCGACCCCGAAGGCGGCGATCAGAACACTGGCCCGGGACGGATCGACGGCGGTGCGCCGGGCGCTGGCCGGCCGCGAGAAGCTTCCCCGCAAGGTGGCCGGGGCGCTGGTCACCGATGCTTCGGGGGAGGTCCGGCTGGCTCTGGTCCGGCGGGTCGACGCCCGTCCGGAGCATCTGCGGGCCCTGGCCGCCGACCCGGACGCCCGAGTCCGCCGCGTGGTCGCCGCACTCGGCCACGCCGGCGATGCGGACCTCACCGACCCGGACCCCGGGGTGCGCCGCACCGCCGTGCACAAGCGCTCGGCACCGGAACTGATCGCGCTGCTCGACGCCCTGGCGCAGGACCCGGACACCCGCATTCGGGAGCTGGTCGCCCAGCAGTACCGCAACCACACCCCGGCCGTACTCGCCCGCCTCGCCTCCGACGCCGAGCCCTGCGTCCGGGCCGCCGCGGCCGCCAACCCCTTCACCCCCGTTCGGCAGCTCACCGAACTGGCCGCCGACCCGGACCTGACCGTGCTCGCCGCCGTCAGCGAGAACATGACGGCCCCGCCCGAGACACTCGCCCGACTGGTCGACACGATGTCACGCCTGTCCGATGACGGTGAACGCACGGCCTTCGACGGGGAGGAGGACGTCCAGCGCCTGGCGTATGCGGCACTGGAACACCCCGCCACCCCTCCCGAGTCGCTGCGCGCCCTGCACGCAGCGAACCTGTGGCCGTACTTCCACCCCGGGAACGCCATGGACCAGCCGAACTGGCCGCCGGACCTGCTGATCGAATTCGGCCTGACGTACAGCGCGAGCACGGTGTCGGGCGCAGCGGAACGGGCGAGCTTCGCGGCGATCGACGAGGCCCGGCACACCGAACCGCCGGAGGACGTGCTCGCCGCCATGGTCCACAGCCCGGTCTACTACCTGCGCCGCGCGGTCGCCAACCGGCACACCCCGCCGCAGGCCCTGGCCGCTTTCGTCCGCGATGGCGCGCACGCCGACGACACCAGCCACCTCGACGACATCGCCAAGAACCCGGCGACCCCGGTCGAGATCCTGCTGGCCTGGGCCGAGGCCGGCGAGTACCACTACGAGATGCTCAAGAACCCTTCTCTGCCCGAGCCCGTGCTCGCCGCCATCGCGGCGAGCACGGACACCTCGTACGCAGGGCAGGCCCGGTGGATGCTGGAGGTCCGGGCGCTCCGGGCCGGAACGGAGACCCCTTGCTGACCATGTCCTCGTGGCGGGCCCGGTTCGACCGGCTCGCCGACACCTCCGCGGTGGTCGAGCGGCTGGGCTCCGCGACGAACATGGCCGACTACCTCCAGGACGCCGGCATCGCGTGGCAGTACCACCCGGGCGACCTGGTGGTCCCGGAGGACCTCGCTCTCGACATCGCGCTGGTCGTCGACGGCGACCTGATCGTGCACGGCTTCCTGGACGACTACGTCCGAGACATCGGCATGCTGGTGGTGCTCGGCGACCTGGTGGTACGCGACCTGGTCTCCTGGGGCTCGGTGTACGTGGGCGGCGACCTGCGGGCGGAGGGCATCGTCTACGGCTACTACAACGACTTCACCTTCGAGGTGGCGGGTCAGGTACACGCCCGGGCGCTGGTGCTGTACGACAAGTCCGCCTCCTACAGGACGGGCGAGCTGGGGGTGGAGGTGGAGTCCTACCACCCGCCCAAGGAGCAACTGCGCGCCGCCCGGGACATCTTCGTACCTCAGGTGTACGACGGTGGCGCGAAGCGGGCCAGGAAGGGCCTGCCGCCGAAGCTGAGCCGCCCGAGCTACCAGCGGGTCTGCCGTCGGCTGCGGGACGGCAAGCCGCTGTTCCGCGGTGCGTAGGCGCCTGCCGGCCGGCTCCCGCCCCCTTGCGGCGGGTTATCGAGCGAGCCAGCCCGTCAGTGCCGCCCAGCTCGCCGGGGCGAGGTCCAGGACCGGGCCGTCCTGGACCTTCGAGTCCCTGACATGCACCGTGTCCGGGCCGGTGGCCACCTCCAGGCAGGCGCCGCCTTCGCTGCCGCTGTACGAGGACTTGCGCCAGCCCACGGCGACCTCCAGGCAGGCGCCGCCGTCGCTGCCGCTGTAGCTGGACTTGAACCACTTCAGTGCGGTCATGGCACTCATGTCTCTCCTGCCAGACGGTCCAACAGGCCCCATGTCTGCTCGGTGCTGGTGGTTCGGCGTTTCCAGGAGGATGAACGGGCCGTCGAGAGCCGCGTGGGACGTCCGGCCCAGTGGCAGCACCTGGAGGCTCACGTCCGGCAGAGCGGCGCAGGCGCGGAGGTGGCGGAGCTGCTCCGCGTACACCTCGTCCCCGCAGATCGTCTCCGCGTCCAGGCGGACCAGTTCGCCCAGTTGTCGCTGGGTCAGATTCTTGGCGAACCCGTACTCATCAAGGAGTACGGGTCGGCGCTCAGCCTGTTGCTCTGTGTGAGCGACCTGGCGACCAACGCGCTGAGGTACGGCGTCCCGCCCGGCCGCGGTTACCTGCTGCGGCTCTTCGGCTTCGAGGACGCGACCGTCAGGGCCGAGGTGCACGACGGCGGGCCCGGGCTGTCGCGGATCGCCGGACGGCCGCACGGGCGGGGGCTGGCCCTCGTCGAGGCGCTCGCAGACGACTGGGGGTGGTGGGACGGGCGCCCGGGAAAATCGTCTGGTGCGAGTTCCGGATCGGATGCCGATGACGCTTTCCCTGAATAGGCTTTCCTGGAATTCGTACACGGAAATGAATTCCACGCCCAACAGATTCGTTTCTCCGTAAATGGTAGCCCAAGTGGCGCCCGGAAATTCCGACACGACAATGCGGCACGCCTGAATTCTGGGTGCTCGGTGAGAGTATTTCCCTGCTCGGATCGCGAACCCCGTGGTGGGTCGACCGCGCAGGGGTTCACGCCATCTTCACTCCAGAAAGAAGGCTGCCATGGCCATCCCCGTCCCCAACGACGTGACGACGTTCCAGAACAACTGGCGGTTCTGCAACCACTGTTACACCCTGTGGTGGAACGGCCGTCCCGACAACGGCGCCTGCCCCTCGGGCAACTCCCCGGACGGGCAGCACCACGGTCAGGGGAGCTGGGACTTCTACCTCCCGGCCGATCCCAGCGGGGCCATCTAGGTATCCGGGGAATTCTGAGGTCATCCGGGATTGACTGAGCGAATACCCCCCGACTGCCGAAATCAGTCGGGGGGTATTCGCGTCCGCGGCCCATCCGCCTGCTGCTGCCGCAGCGGGCGTGGCGGCAGGCGGAAGGGGTCGGGGGAAGGGCCCCAATCGATCAGGCGGGCTGTTCCGGGGCCGTGGCCTTGATCACCGAGAAGACGCCGCCCTGCGGGTCGGCGAGGACGGCCATGCGGCCCGCCGCCATGTCGAAGGCCGGGGCCATGACGCTGCCTCCGGCGCGCTCCGCGGCGGCCTGGATCTCGTCCACGTCGTCGACGTGGAAGTACGGCATCCAGTGCGGCGGCACCCCGTCCGGCAGCTTGGCGAGGTCCATCATCCCGCCTACGGCGCGGTCGCCGACCTTGAACTCGGTGTACTCGCCGGCATCGGGCATCTGGGACTTGGCCGTGGTGACGGGGAGGATCGAGGTGTAGAAGGCGGCCGCGGCGGGGACGTCGCCGGTGTTCAGCTCGTTCCAGATCAGGGCGCCGTGCTCGTTGACGATGCCCGCGCCGTCGAAGGTGCCGGCCTGCCACAGGCCGACGGCGGCGCCGGTCGGGTCGGTGATCACGGCCATCCGGCCGAGGTCCATGACGTCCGTCGCGCCCATCATGACCGAACCGCCCGCGTCGGTGACCGACTTGAGGGTGGAGTCGATGGAGTCGGTGGCCAGGTACGTGGTCCACGCGGTCGGCGGCATCGGGTCGGGCACGGTGCCGTCCGGGTTCATCGCCTTCATGATGCCGGCGACGGGCTTGCCCTTGAGGAGGCAGACGGAGTAGCCGCCCTGCTCGGCCGGACCGACCTCGCCCTGCCAGCCGAAGAGGTCGCAGTAGAAGTCGAGGGCCGCCTGCTGGTCGGGGACCATCAGGTCGATCCAGCACGGGGTGCCGGGCTTGTAGGGGCCGTTCATGTCGGGCACGCATGCCTCCGCTGGTGGATGGGGGAAGGACGCGCCGTCCCCTACCCGGCCCGCATACCCCGAATCGGCCCATTCGGGTGACTGTCTAACCCTTGGGGTGGCTCACCAGCCGCTGATATCTTGTTCTCGGATCGTATATACAGCGGCGTTGCGACCTGGAGGCGGCCATGTCCAGAACGGTGATCGACCTGGACGACGACGCGCTCGCCGAAGCCGCGCAGCTCCTGGGCACCACGACGAAGAAGGACACCGTCAACGCGGCGCTGCGGGAGATCGCGGACCGCAGGCGACGGGCGGCGGCCATCGAGCGGATGCGGCAGATGGTCGACGAGGGCGAGATCGACTTCAGGACGATCGGGCACGGCGACGGCGACGCCGACGCCGACGGTCTGGCCGACGGCAAGGGGCAGTCGGCCGCGTGAGCGAAAACTTCCTCATCGACACGAGCGCGCTCGTGCGGTTCTACCGGCGGCAGGCCGGATCCGAGTGGGACCAACTGGTCGAGTCGGGCCGCGTGGGGCTGTGCGAGCCGGTACGGCAGGAGTTCCTGCGAGCGGTCGGCGGCCGGCCCGCCTACTACGAGGCAGACGGCCTCCTGCGGGCGGTGTTCCCCTACCGGACCGCACGCGATGCGGTGTGGACCGGGACGGAAGCCCTCCAGCGGCAGTTGGCGGACGCCGGTGCGCACCAGTGCGCGAGCCCCGTGGACCTGCTCGTGGCCGTCATCGCGCAGCAGCACGGGCTGACGGTCCTCCACCAGGACGCCGACTTCGAGACGATTGCCAAGGTCACGGGGCAGCCGGTACGGCGCATCCTCGGCTGACGGGAACGCGACGGCCCCCGGCGTATCCGCCGGGGGCCTCGCGTGGATCAGGGCGTGGGGTCAGAGCTTCTCGGGGGTGCGGATGCCCAGGAGGGACATGCCCTTCGAGAGGGTGCGGGCCGTCAGCTCGCACAGGAACAGACGGTTCTCGACCTGCTCCGCCGTGTCCGCCTTGAGGACCGGGCACTCCGAGTAGAACGACGTGTACAGCGACGCCAGCTGGTACAGGTACGCCGCCAGCTTGTGCGGGGCGTGCTCCGCGGCCGCCTCCGCGATCAGCTCGCCGAAACCGTCCAGGTGCAGGCCCAGCGCACGCTCGGTCGGAGCGAGCGCCACCTCAGGGTGGGCGGCCGGCTTGGCGTCGCCCGCCTTGCGCAGGATCGACTGGATACGGGCGTACGCGTACTGGAGGTACACGGACGTGTCGCCGTTCAGCGAGACCATCTGGTCCAGGTCGAACTTGTAGTCCCGGGCGGCGGACGTCGACAGGTCGGCGTACTTCACCGCGCCGATGCCGACCTGGGCACCCCGCTCGGCGATCTCGGCCTCCGTCAGGTCCTGGGCCTTCTCGCGGACCACCGCCGAGGCCCGGTCGATCGCCTCGTCCAGCAGGTCCACCAGCCGGACCGTCTCGCCCTCACGGGTCTTGAACGGCTTGCCGTCCTTGCCGAGGACGGTGCCGAAAGCCAGCTGTACGGCCTTGACGTCGTCGTTCAGCCAGCCCGCCCGGCGCGCCGTCTCGAAGACCATCTTGAAGTGCAGCGACTGCCGCGCGTCGACCACGTAGATCAGCTCGGTCGCGCCGAGGTTGCCCACCCGGTCCCGGATCGCCGACAGGTCGGTGGCCGCGTAGCCGAAGCCGCCGTCCGACTTCTGCACGATCAGCGGGGTCGGGTTGCCGTCCGGGCCCTTGACGTCCTCGAAGAACACGCACAGCGCACCGTTGGAGCGGACCGCGACGCCCGACTCCTCCAGCAGCTTGCACGTCTCGACCAGCATGTCGTTGTAGCCGGACTCGCCGACCACGTCCGGGTCCCGGATGTCCATGTCCAGCTTGTGGAAGACGGAGTAGAAGTAGATCTTCGACTCGTCCACGAACCGCTGCCACAGCGCCAGCGTCTCCGGCTCGCCCGCCTGGAGGTCCACCACCCGCGCCCGGGCCCGCGTCTTGAACTCCTCGTCGGAGTCGAAGAGGGCGCGCGAGGCCTTGTAGAGGCGGTTGAGGTTGGACATGGCCTCCTCGCCGGAGGCCTGCTCGTCGCCGTCGCCGGACCTGTGGTCCAGCTCGTGCGGGTGCTCCAGCAGGTACTGGATGAGCATGCCGAACTGGGTGCCCCAGTCGCCGATGTGGTGGCGCCGGATCACCTTCTCGCCCGTGAACTCCAGGATCTCCACCATCGCCGCGCCGATCACGGCGGACCGCAGGTGCCCGACGTGCATCTCCTTGGCGACGTTCGGCTGCGCGTAGTCGATCACCGTCGTGCCGGCGGACGCGTTCAGCGGCACGCCGAGCCGGTCGTCCGCGGCACGCGCCGCCAGCGTCGAGATGATCGCCCCGTCGGCGACGGTGATGTTCAGGAAGCCGGGGCCGGAGACCTCGATCTCCTTGATCAGGTCACCGGTCGGGATGCCCTCGACCACGGTCGTGGCCAGCTCGCGCGGGTTGGCCTTGGCCTTCTTCGCGAGTGCCAGGATGCCGTTGGCCTGGAAGTCGGCCCGGTCGCTACGTCGCAGCAGCGGGTCGGCGCCACCGGCCTCCGGCAGCGCGGAGGCGAGGGCGTCGGCGACGCGCTGGTTGACGGACGAAGCGAGCGAAGGGACCGAGGCCATGAGCTGCCGTTCCTGTGAGTCTGGTACCGGGGTCGGACTTGGGTCTTGCGACAAGTGCCGAGTATCCCACGAGGGCGCCATCCGTTTCGCGGGATATCACCGGGTGGAAGCAACCCCGGAGTGGCCCGTTCCGTCTGGGAGAATGGCCGAAGCCATCATTCGAGATAGAAGGACGTGTCGTGGCTCAGAGCGCGCAGAGCAGCACCGAGACCGACTGGGTCTCCCGTTTCGCGGACGAGGTCATCGCCGAGGCGGAGCGCCGAGCCCCGGGCAAAGCGGTCGTCGTCGCGTCCGGACTCTCCCCCTCCGGCCCGGTCCACCTCGGCAACCTCCGCGAGGTCATGACCCCGCACCTGGTCGCCGACGAGATCCGCCGCCGCGGCCACGAGGTCCGCCACCTCATCTCCTGGGACGACTACGACCGCTTCCGCAAGGTCCCCAAGGGCATCCCCGGCGTCACCGAGGAGTCGCACGCCCAGCACATCGGGCGCCCGCTGACCGCCGTCCCCGCCCCCGAGGGCTCCGCGTACCCGAACTGGGCCGAGCACTTCAAGGCCGCCATGGCCGAGTCCCTGGCCGAGCTCGGCGTCGAGTACGACCCGATCAGCCAGACCGAGCAGTACACCACCGGTGTCTACCGCGAGCAGATCCTGCACGCGATGAAGCACCGCGGCGACATCGACGCCGTCCTCGCGCAGTACCGCACCAAGGTCAAGCCCGGCGGCAAGAAGCCCCAGCAGAAGCAGGTCGACGAGGCCGAGCTGGAGGCCGCCGAGGGCTCCGGCGCGGCCGCCGAGGACGACGGCAGCGCCGGCGAGGGCGGGTACTTCCCGTACAAGCCGTACTGCGGCCGGTGCGGCAAGGACTTCACCAAGGTCACCTCGTACGACGACGAGACGACCGAGATGACCTACGTCTGCACCGAGGACGACTTCACCGAGACGGTCAAGCTCAGCGAGTTCAACCGCGGCAAGCTCGTCTGGAAGGTCGACTGGCCGATGCGCTGGGCCTTCGAGGGCGTGATCTTCGAGCCCTCCGGCGTCGACCACTCCTCGCCCGGCTCCTCCTTCCAGGTCGGCGGCCAGATCGTCCACATCTTCGGCGGCGAGCAGCCCATCGGCCCGATGTACGCCTTCGTCGGCATCAGCGGCATGGCCAAGATGTCCTCCAGCAAGGGCGGGGTCTTCACCCCCGGCGACGCCCTGCAGATCATGGAGCCGCAGCTCCTGCGCTGGCTCTACGCCCGCCGCAGGCCCAACCAGTCCTTCAAGATCGCCTTCGACCAGGAGATCCAGCGCCTGTACGACGAGTGGGACAAGCTGGAGGGCAAGGTCGCGGACGGCAGCGTGCTGCCCGCAGACGCCGCCGCCCACGCCCGCGCCGTACGCGTCGCCTCCCACGAGCTGCCGCGCACCCCGCGCCCGATGCCCTACCGCACCCTCGCGTCGGTCGTCGACATCACCGCCGGACACGACGAGCAGACCCTGCGCATCCTCTCCGACCTGGAGCCGGACAAGCCGCTCACCTCCCTCGACGAGGTACGGCCGCGCCTGGACCGCGCCGAGAACTGGATCACCACCCAGGTCCCGGCCGACCAGCGGACCCTCGTGCGCGAGGACCCCGACACCGAGCTGCTGTCCTCCCTCGACGACGAGGGCCGCGAGTCCCTGCGCCTGCTCCTGGACGGCCTCGACTCCCACTGGTCGCTCGACGGACTGACCACGCTCGTCTACGGCGTCCCGAAGGTCATGGCCGGCCTGGAGCCCGACGCCAAGCCGACCCCCGAGCTCAAGGTCGCGCAGCGCACCTTCTTCGCCCTGCTCTACCGGCTCCTCGTGACCCGGGAGACCGGGCCGCGCCTGCCCACGCTGCTGCTGGCGGTGGGCGCGGACCGCGTGCGCAAGCTGCTCGCCGTCTGAGACCCCGCCCCGGGCCGTGCCCGGGCATGCGGAAGGGCCCGCACCCCTCGGGGTGCGGGCCCTTCCGCAGACAGCTGCCTGCCTGTCCGCCTGCCCGCTACGCCGGCTCGGCCTCCCGGTCCTTGTGGTGCTGCTGCCGGAACGACGAGATCATCCGCCGCAGGAGCGAACCACTGCGCGGGTGCGTCACGCCATAACGGTCCGCCAGCACTATGTCGAGGGCCTCGGCGGTCGGATAGTCCTGCGTCTCCTCGGCCAGCGAGCAGAACACCTTGTACGCGATCTGCGCGAACTCGACCTCGTCCGGGGAGTCCACCTCCGGCACCTGCTCCGGGAAGTCCCCGTCCGGAGCCCCCTCGTGACGCGGCTGCGGAACCGGGAGCTGCTGCGCCTGCTGGTCGTCCGGGCCCATCGGGGGCAGCACCGGCGTCGGTTCCAGGCCCTCGACGTACTGCGGGTTGTAGCCGCCCTCGTACGCCGCCTGCGGCGCCTTCGGCGCGGCGAACCAGGCGCTGTTGTGGGCCGCCGGCATCGCCGTCGGGTCCACCGCGAACGCCGGCGGGGCGTGGGTGGCCGGCGCGGGCGCCACCTGCTGGACCTGGGCCGAGAGCTGCTGGGGCTGGGCCTGGTGAGCCTGTTGGGGCTGCTGGGACTGCCGGGCCGGATCGTCCCACTCCGGGGCGCCCGCCGCCGCGCCCGCCGCCGCGCCCGCCACTGCGCCCGCCGCCGGGGCCTCCAGGGCCGGAGCCGTCCCCGCGACCTGCTGCTCCAGCGGAGGCAGCACCGCCGGATCGATCCCGGTCGCGGCCAGCGCGTCCGGCGTCGTCTGCGACAGCGGGACGCCGATCCGGGCCAGCTTCAGCGGCATCAGCGCCTCCACCGGCGCCTTCTGCCGCCAGAAACGCCCGTACCGCGCCTGAAGGCGCGCCTGGTAGATCAGCCGGTCCTGCTCCATGCCGATCGCCTGCTCGTACGAGCGCAGCTCCCACAGCTTCATACGGCGCCACAGCTTGAACGTCGGCACCGGCGACAGCAGCCACCGTGTGATGCGCACGCCCTCCATGTGCCGGTCCGCCGTGATGTCGGCGATCCGGCCCACCGCGTGCCGGGCGGCCTCGACCGTCACCACGAACAGGATCGGGATCACGGCGTGCATGCCGACACCGAGCGGATCCGGCCACGACGCCGCGCCGTTGAACGCGATGGTCGCCGCCGTCAGCAGCCACGCCGTCTGGCGCAGCAGGGGGAAGGGGATCCGCATCCAGGTCAGCAGCAGGTCCAGCGCCAGGAGCACGCAGATACCGGCGTCGATGCCTATCGGGAACACCAGGGAGAAGCTGCCGAAGCCCTTCTTCTCCGCGAGCTCGCGCACCGCGGAGTACGAGCCCGCGAAGCCGATGCCCGCGATGACGACGGCTCCGGCGACGACGACACCGATGAGTATTCGGTGCGTACGAGTCAGCTGCATCGCGGCCACCCGCGATCCCCTCCCCTTGTCGAGCACAAACCGAGCGCTTACCGCGCCTTTACGGAGCTGCGGCAGGCACAGCGTACGGGTGACCGGAAGTCAGCGCTCCAGGAGGCCCCGACCCGCCGCCGCCCTACTGGGGCTGGGGGGACTGCGGCTGCTGCTCCGCCGGCTTGTTGGCTCCCGCGACCGAGGCCACGGCCTCCTTCGCCGCGGTGATCGCGTCCTGGAGCAGCTTCGCCTGGTCCGGGGCGCCTGCACCCTCGTAGGCGGCACCGTTGTAGTCGAGCGTGACGACCACGTTCTGGGTGCGCGCCACGATCGTCGTGTTGAAGAAGTCGACGTCCTTCTTCACCGAGTACACGATCGAGGTGCCCTGGTCGCCCAGGCCCTCCACGGGCTCGGCCTTCACGTTCTGCGCGCCCTCGGAGGCCTTCGCCGACTCGGCCTGCTTGCCGTACTGCTCCTCGGCACGCTTGTTGGCGCCGCCGAGCGAGGCGTGCGAATCGGTGCGGAAGTAGGAGAGCGAAAGCCAGCGGTACTGCGAGCCCTTCAGGCCGTCCTCGTCCAGACCGTTCCAGGAGCAGCTGGCCCGGGTGGCCAGGTCGTTCGACTTGGTCGCCGTGCCGTTCTTGTCCTTGGCCTCGGGGACCAGCGTGTCTATCGTGCCCGCCTGTATCGCCTTGCAGGGGTCCGGGAGGGTGGCGAAGGCGGCCTTCTCCAGCTCCGGCTTGGACTTCTTCTCGCCGGGCTTCGCGGAAGAGGACGAACCGGACTTCTTGTCGCCCTTGTCGGCGGACTCCTTGCCCGAGTCGGAGGAACACCCGGCCACGGTGAGGATCACCGGGACGGCTGCGCAGGCGAGAACGCGGGTGAGGCGCGAGGCTGATCGGTGCATGGTTCCTTCAGTGCTTCGGGGATCGTCTTCGGACGCGGGACCCGGTCAACGGTAGCCCGATCGGGTGCCGCACTGCTGTGCGCGCCGTCACGCCGGGGCGTGTCGCGCACCGCTCACTCGTTGAGGCGTTCGGCGAGAGCCTGCGCCAACTGCCGTGCCTTGTCCTGGGTTTCACCGCTCGGCGGGATGGTTCCGGGCAGCGTCGGCTGCACGCTGTACTCGATCTTGACGATGACATTCGAGGTACGGAACACAATCCGGACGGTGCGCGACTGGGCCGCCGTGGCCCCGGCGGCGCTCAGCTTGTCGTCCAGGAACGCCTCGGTGCCGAGCCCCTCCAGGACGCGGGAGCCGAGCTCGGGCTGGGCGGTCGGGCTGGTGCCGGGTGCGGGCGTCCCCGCGGCCGGCGCCCCGGCCGACGGCGCGCCGCTCGCGGGCGGTGCGGCGGGCGGTGCGGCGGGCGGGGGCGTGGAGGCGGCGGGGTTGGCCGGGTTGGCCGGGTTGCCCGGGTTGGCGGCGCCCGGGCCGGGGGTGGTGACGGGGCCGGGGAAGGGCAGGTGCGCGTCGGTGAGCAGGCGTACGTAGACCTGCTTCGCCTTGTCGTCGTCGCTGGCGGCGCCGCGGTCGTAGGAGACCACGCGCTCGAAGCCGACCGACAGCAGCCGGGTCTCCTCGGGGGTCTGCGCGGTCCAGCGGCAGCCGACGTGCCGGTCGCCGTCGTACGAGGCGTCGGCGACCCCCGCGTACAGCTGGTCGCGCTGCTGGGGGGTGAGGCTGTCCGGCGCGGGGAGCATGGCCTTGAGCTTCTTGCTGTCGGCGGCCGCCCGGCAGGGCGCGGGCAGGCTGCGGTACTTCCCCGGCTGGGCGGGCGCGGCGGAGCTGCCGCCGGCCTTCGAGTCGCTGGTGCTTCCCCCGTCGCTCCCGCCGGTGCACCCGGTCAGGCCGGCCGCGCCGGCCGCGAGCGCGGTGAGCATCGCGATGCCGGGCAGGACTCGCCGTACCGCTTTGCGCTGCACGTCCACTGGCTCCCTTCGACCGGCGGGCCCCCCGACGGTCAGGAAAATGCGTTGCCGCGACTTGGGCGCGGCTGGACACAATGTCTATCGCACACGCTGGTGCTGGCGCCGGTCCCCTGTCGTATTTGGGATCAAGAGCGAGGCTTTTGCGCATTCTCACCTTTCTGTTGGTTTCGGGGGATTGATCCTTATGTCGTATGTAGAGGTACCGGGGGCACAGGTCCCGATCCGGATGTGGACCGACCCCGCGTCGGTCGAGGCGGGAGCGATGCAGCAGCTCCACAACGTCGCCACCCTTCCGTGGATCAAGGGCCTGGCGGTGATGCCGGACGTCCACTACGGCAAGGGGGCCACGGTCGGCTCGGTGATCGCCATGAAGGACGCGGTCTGCCCGGCGGCGGTGGGTGTGGACATCGGCTGCGGCATGTCGGCGGTGAAGACGTCCCTGACGGCGAACGACCTCCCGGGCGACCTCTCCAAGCTCCGCTCGAAGATCGAGCAGGTGATTCCGGTGGGGATGGGCCTCCACAAGGAGGCGGTGGACCCGTCGCGCCTGTACGGCTTCTCGGTGCCGGGGTACGAGGACCTGTGGAAGCGGTTCGACTACCTCACCGACGCGGTCAAATTCCGTCAGGAGCGCGCCACAAAGCAGATCGGAACGCTCGGATCCGGTAATCATTTCATCGAGTTCTGCCTCGATGAGTCGGGTTCGGTCTGGCTGATGCTGCACTCCGGCTCCCGGAACATCGGCAACGAGCTCGCCGCGCACCACATCGGCGTGGCCCGGGGCCTCGCGCACAACCAGAACCTCGTCGACCGGGACCTGGCGGTATTCCTCGCGGCCACGCCGGAGATGGAGGCCTACCGCAACGACCTCTTCTGGGCCCAGGAGTACGCGAAGTTCAACCGCGCGGCGATGATGAGCCTCTTCAAGGAGGTCGTCCGCAAGGAGTTCCGCAAGGCCAAGGTCTCCTTCGACCGCGAGATCAGCTGCCACCACAACTACGTGGCGGAGGAGCGGTACGACGGCATGGACCTGCTGGTCACCCGCAAGGGGGCGATCCGCGCCGGCAGCGGTGACTACGGGATCATCCCGGGCTCCATGGGTACGGGTTCGTACATCGTGAAGGGCCTCGGCAACGAGAAGTCCTTCAACTCGGCCTCGCACGGCGCGGGCCGGAAGATGAGCCGGACGGCGGCGAAGAAGAAGTTCTCGGCGCGCGACCTGGCGGAGCAGACGAGGGGCGTGGAGTGCCGTAAGGACTCGGGCGTCGTGGATGAGATCCCCGGCGCGTACAAGTCGATCGAGCACGTCATCGACCAGCAGACCGACCTCGTCCAGGTCGTGGCGAAGCTCAAGCAGGTCATCTGCATCAAGGGCTGAGGCCCGGGCGCGGCTGTCGGGGGAGTGGAGGGGCCCGGACCGGTGCAGACCGGTCCGGGCCCCCTCCGCGTGCTTCAGTCCTCGTCGCCGTCGAGGAGGAGATCCACCGAGAGTTCCACGGAGACCCCGAGGGACTCGGGGAGCGGGACGGAGGTGCCCCGCTTGAAGGCCTTGCGGAGGCGGTAGGCGCCGTTGCGGGGGTCCGTGTGGAGGACGACCTCGTCGTGGTGGCGGTCGGCGATGACGTAGACGGGAACGCCGGCCCTGGCGTAGCTCTCGACCTTGATGCCGATGTCGTCCGACCAGTTCGAGGAGGTGACCTCGACGATCAGGCGGAAGGCTTCGGGGGAGTAGCAGTTGTAGGCCGCCCGGGTGCGCTTGTAATCCGCCTCGACCAGGGCGAAGTCGGGGATGGCGAAGTCGTCCGGCCCGGTCGGCAGTGCGATGCCGATGGTCTGGAGGTACTTCAGTCCGGCCTTTCTGGCCCCGGCTGCCGCGAACTCCTCGATGAGCCACGTGAGCGTCTCCGAGTGCGCTCCGTCGGCGGGTGGTGTCACGGTGAGCCTCCCCTGGAGGATTTCCACTCGGTGTCCGGGAAGCTCCTTGGAGAGTCGATCGGCGGCTTCGGCGATCGTGGTCTCGTGCTGCATCACGGCCATAGCTTCCTCCCTCTGGGGGCTCACGCTTTCGGATCGTAGCCGCGCCCGCCGACATACCGCGCGCATTCACCCGTATGGGCCTCGGCGGAGCCCGGATCGCAACTCCCGTCCGATGTAAGAGGGTTGACCGGGCGGGGGCCGCCAGGCTGGGGCCCGGCGGGCCTGATGGCGCATCTGAAGGGGTGCCGGAGAGGGCCTACAGCTCGCGGTGGACCTTCGTGTTCGAGGCCTGGGCGCGGGGGCGGACCACCAGGAGGTCGATGTTGACGTGGCTGGGGCGGGTGACGGCCCAGGTGATGGTGTCGGCCACGTCGTCGGCGGTCAGGGGCTCGGCGACGCCCGCGTAGACCTTCTCGGCCTTCTCCGCGTCGCCGCGGAAGCGGGTCTTCGCGAACTCCTCCGTCCGGACCATGCCGGGGGCGATCTCGATGACGCGCACCGGCTGGCCGACGATCTCCAGGCGGAGGGTCTCGGCGAGGACGCGGGCGCCGTTCTTGGCGGCGACGTAGCCGGCGCCGCCCTCGTACGTGGCGTGGCCGGCGGTGGAGGAGAGGACCACGACCGTGCCGTCGCCGGAGGCGGTGAGGGCGGGGAGGAGGGCCTGGGTGACGTTGAGCGTGCCGATGACGTTGACCTCGTACATGGTGCGCCAGTCGGCGGGGTCGCCGGTGGCGACGGGCTCGGCGCCGATGGCGCCGCCCGCGTTGTTGACGAGTACGTCGACGGAGGGGTAGCGGTCGAGTGAGGCGGCGAGGGCGTCGACGGCGGCGCGGTCGGTGACGTCGAGGGCGTGCGCGGTCGCGGAGTGGCCGGCCCCGGTGAGCTCGGCGGCGAGGGCCTCGATGCGGTCCTTGCGGCGGGCCGTGAGGACGACGTGGTAGCCGGCCGCGGCGAGCTGCCGGGCGGTGGCCGCGCCGATGCCGCTGCTCGCGCCGGTGACTACGGCGGTTCGGGTGGCGGCCGTGCTCATGTGCGGGCTCCTCGGTCGTTCGTACGGGCGATCACCCGCCAGCATAGGCGCGGCGGGGCGGCTCAGCGGCCGCGCGGGGCGTACATGATCACGGCCATGCCGGCGAGGCAGACGAGGGCGCCGACGACGTCCCAGCGGTCGGGGCGGTAGCCGTCGGCGAGGGCCCCCCAGGCGAGGGAGCCGGCGACGAAGACGCCGCCGTAGGCGGCGAGGACCCGGGCGAAGTCGCCCTGGGGCTGGAGGGTGGCGACGAAGCCGTAGAGGCCGAGGGCGATCACGCCGGCGCCGATCCAGGCCCATCCCCTGTGCTCGCGCACGCCCTGCCAGACGAGCCAGGCGCCGCCGATCTCCAGGAGGGCGGCGAGGGAGAAGAGGGCGGCGGAGCGGGCGATCAGCATGGCTCAAAGGTACGCAGGGCAGATGGGGGAGGGCGCGCCCTCGTTCGTGTGATGGTCCGACTTCTCGGGCTCGTTGGGGTCTAGCCTCCGCGCGAGAACGCGAGACGCGAGACCGAGACACGAGGAGGAGGTGGTGGCGGTGCGCCGTGTCGCCGTACGGAGTGTGGTGGTGGCGGGGTTGCTGGCGCTCGGGGCGGGTGTGCCCGGGCCGTCGCAGGCGTGGGGTTCGGGGTGGGCCGGGCCGGAGGCCGACGTGTCGTACCACGGCCGGGTGGCCCTGGCCGGGTCGCAGCTGCGGGTCCTGCTGGTTCCGGAGAACGACGGGCCGGCCGCGCTGGCGAACGCGACGCTGCGGGTGCGGTTGTCGGCGGACCTTGCGGACCGGCAGCAGCTGCCGCAGGGATGCGCGCAAGCCGGGCTGCGGGAGGTGGTGTGCGAGACGGGGCCGTTGCCGCTGCAGGGGCGGGGCCGGCACGTGGGGCTGGCACTGGAGCTGCGGGAGCGGGTGCCCGAGGTGGTGGTGCGGGTGGACACGTGGTGGAACGGTGGTGCGACGGACCGGAACCGCGCGAACAACGAGCACGTGGTGCTGGCCCTGGACACGGGTGACACCTACGCCTTCTGAGGGCGGGCCGGGCGGGCCCGGCGGGCCGGGCGGTCGCGGTCGTCAGGCGGTGCCGAATTCGACCAGTGCCTCGTCGACGATCCGCTCCAGCCGGGCGTGGTGGGCGCCGCGCCAGTAGACGCGCTCGCATGCGGCGCACTGCGCGAAGACGTCGTAGGAACGGTGCGTGCCGTGTTCCAGGCGGTCGCCGACGCTCTCCTTGTCGGCTTCGTGGAGCGGGCCGTTGCAGGCGGTGCAGCGGGTCCACGGGGCCAGGGCGGGCGCGAAGCGGCCCAGGACGTCGCGCAGTTGCTCGTCGGGGTTGTCGCTGTAGATGTACGCGCCGGCGAAGATCTCACGGCGGCGGAGCAGGCCGCGGTCGCGGGAGAGCAGGACGCGCCGTTCGGCGGCGGACCGGGTGGCGAGGGCGGGGTCGCCGATGTCCTCGTTCTCGTAGGCGGCGTCGACGCCGAGCAGGCGCAGGCGGCGGGCGAGCGTGCCGAGGTGGACGTCGAGGAGGAAGCGGAGGGGGGCGCCGGGGACCTGCTGGGGGCGCTCCACGCCGAACACCTCGACGCTCTGGCCGTCTTGGGGCACGTAGGAGACGGGGACCTCGTGGCCGTCGACGAGGAGGCGGCCGACCTCGGTGAGCGGGACCCCCGCGGATTCGACGACGTGGCCGAGGCTGGAGGCGCCGTCGGTGGCCGTCGGTACGCGGTCCGCGCGCCGGCTGGGCGGGGCGAAGAGGCGCAGTTCGGGGGCGAGGGTGAGCTGAATGCCGGGTCCGTTCACCCTGTCAGCATGCCATTGCGGGGCGGCTGGTCGCGCCTGATTTCAGGAGGCCGCGGCGGCCCGGTCGTAGGTGTCGCGGTGGGCGCTGACCTCGTCGAAGTGGTTCTCGGCCCAGACCTTCACCGAGGAGAGCAGGTTGCCGAGGCTGCTGCCGAGGTCCGTGAGCCGGTAGTCGACGCGGACGGGGACTGTGGGGGTGACGTGGCGGGTGACGAGGCCGTCGCGTTCGAGGGAGCGCAGGGTCTGGGTGAGCATCTTCTGGCTGACGCCGGGGATCTTGCGGCCGAGGTCGCTGTAGCGCATGGAGCGGTCGTCGGCCTCGCCGAGGGCGCTGACGACGAGGCCGACCCACTTGTCGCTGATCCGGGCCAGGAGCTGGCCGGTGGGGCACTCCTTGAGGAAGGCGTCGTAGGCGGAACGGGCTTCTTCGCGGCGGGCCGCGGCGGTGCTGGTGGCCATGGGCACCCACTTCCAGGTCCGGTACGCACCTTCGAGTGCGTACTTACGAAAGGAGAGTACCTCTCCCTAGGTTAGTGGTCATCGGAACGAGCGAAGACGACGGAACGGGGAGAACGATGAGTGAGCGGACGATGCTGGCGGCTGTGGTGACCGGGTTCGGCGGCCCGGAGCGGGTCGAACTGGCCGAGGTGCCGGTGCCCCGTCCGGAGGCCGGACAGGTCAGGATCCGGGTCGCGGCCGCCGGCCTCAACCCGGTGGACGCAGGGGTCCGCGCCGGGATCTTCGGCGGCGCCGGTCAGCGGCTCGGCCTCGGCTGGGACGTCGCCGGCGAGATCGACGAGACCGGCCCGGAGGTGACCGGCTGGAGCCGCGGCGACCGGGTGGTGGGCCTGCACTACGGCCCGGTGAAGCCGCTGGGCACGCACGCCGAGTACGCGGTGCTCGACGCCGCCGCGGTGGCCGCCGCGCCGGCCGCGGTGGACGACCTGGCCGCTGCGGCGCTGCCGCTGGCCGGCCTGACCGCCGCCCGCGCCGTGGAGCAGCTGGGGCTCGCCCCCGGCTCCTCGGTGCTGGTCACCGGCGCCGCGGGTGTGGTCGGCGGCCTGGCGGTGCAGCTGGCCGCGCGGGCCGGCCTGGTGGTGACCGCCCTGGCGGGTCCGGGGGACGAGGAGCTCGTACGGTCGCTGGGCGCGGCCGCCTTCGTCCCGCGCGGCGGGGCTCCGGCCGGGCCGGTGGACGGGGTCCTGGACGCGGCGGTCCTGGGCGGGGCCGCGCTGGCCCGGGTCCGCGACGGCGGGGTCTACGTGGGCCTGATCCCGAACCACGCCCCGGCGGCGGAGCGCGGCATCCGGGTGGAGGAGCAGGAGGTCGCCGCGGACGGGGAACTGCTGGCCCGCCTGGTGTCCCTCGTCGACGAGGGCGCGCTCACGCTGCGGGTCGGGGACGTCTTCCCGCTCGCGGAGGCGGCGAAGGCGCACGAGCGGCTCGCGGCGCCGGGGGTGCGCGGGCGGATCATATTGACGGCGTGACCGTGACCGTGACCGTGACCGTGACCGTGACCGGTGCCGGGGCCTTCGGCCCCTTCTCCCTCATGGAGCAACCCTGTGGACGGCAGCGGTTCATGACTGCACGTCAAGGGACGCCTCCACGGTGTGACGAAGGGGCGTCGGGGTGCGGCCGGGGGCGGCGGACGCCGAGATTTTCTTACGCGTGTTCGTGGCTCGTCCGGGTGGCGCACATCCGGACAGTGCCCGCCTGTGCCGCCCCGCCGCGCCCCGGGCGTGGCTGACCTGCGCCGGGTCCCTGGCCGAAGCGCGGGCGGCACACCGAAATGGAGGGCGGCCGGGGCGGATATCGAACACTGAATGATCAATTCCAAACGCCAACGGTCCCTGTTGCAAAGGGAATTGACCTTTGACTTCCGATCGGTGTGGCCTAGCCTGGCTATCAGCCGACCGGGGGGAAGGGCTTCGGCTGCCCTGCCCTCTCACTGCATCAGTCACCACCCGACGAGGGGGAGTAACGAGTGCTCAGTAAGAGGATTTCGGCCGGATTCATCGCGATGGCGGCCGTCGCCGGCGTCGTCGCCGCGGCACCGTCCGCATCGGCCGTGGACCGTACCTGCTACGACGGCAATTTCTGCATCTACAAGGACCGGGACTTCTCCAAGAACAACTCGATGTACCGGACGAAGTACGAGTCCGCGCGCTGGGACATCGACATGCCGGCCGTCTACGAGGCCGACAGCTCCTGGTGGAACCGGCGCGGCCAGTCCTCCAAGACCTACGGCGGTCGCTGGATGTCTCTGGGCGTCGAAATCTGTCTCATTCCCGGTGGTTCCGTGAACTACTACTGGGACGCCAACGACGATGGTGCGAGCAACACGCTGAACGACGGCTCGCGCTGCTGACCATCGCTCGAAGGCCGGGCCGCCCCCGCAGCCGCGGGGGCGGCCCGGCCGCACCCTCCGGAGGACACGGACATTGAACAAGCGCACCCGGGTTGTGACGGCGATCGCGGTGGTGGCGGTGTTGACGGGCTCCGCCTCCGCCTGCTCGGAGGAGTCCCCCAAGGACATGGAGACGGCCCGCCGGGCCCAGGCCGCGCTCGACAGTGCCAACGAGGCGCTGGATCAGGAGCGTGAGGCCGAGACCAAGCTGATCCGCAAGTGCATGAACGACCAGGGCTTCAAGGTCTTCCCGTCCGACGGCGCCAACAGCAGCAAGGGCGGGAAACGCAGCGAGGACCTCACCCCGACGTCCGAGGCCGCGCGCACCGTGGGCTACGGCGCGGACCCGCGCCGGTCGGAGAACCAGAAGACCCAGGAGGCCGGCGACGACTTCGACGCGCTGCCCGAGGACGTCAAGCGGGCCCACAGCATGGCCATGGACGGCTACGTCGACAAGCCCGAGGGCGGGGTCGAGTTCGACTTCGGCGGCGGCAAGGTCATGGTGCCGTCGAAGGGCTGCCGCGGCGAGACCCTCAAGGCCGTGTACGGGGACGTGAAGGAATACCTGCGGCTCAACTGGACGGTGTACAACACCGTGAAACAGGACAGCGCGCGCATTCTCGGCGACGACGACGCATATCAGAAGGCGTTGTCGGAATGGGCCTCCTGCATGAAGGCCGGCGGCTATCCGGAGATTCCGACTCCCGAGAAGGCCAGGGAGGCGGCGCTTTCGCATTATGCGAACGTCCCGGACGGTGATACCGCGGCGCTCGACAATGCGCAGCGCGCCGAGATCAAGCAGGCCACCACCGATGCCGATTGCGGTACGAAGGTCGGGCTCAACACGAAGGCGCGAGAGGCGAAGAGCAAGGCGTCCGCCGATTCGCTGGTGAAGCACGAGGCGGAGATCACCGCCTGGCTGGAACTCATCACGAAAGCCAAGGCCAAGGCACAGGAACTACTGCGAGAGACGTCGTAATACCGTGATGAGCCTCGAACACCCCGAGGGGCCCCAGGCGGCCGAGCCGTCCGGCGGGCGGGCCCGGCACCGGTCCAGGAGGGCCCTCGTCATCGCCGCCGCCGTCGTCGTGCTGTTCGGAAGTTCCGGATCGGTCTGGTGGATCGCGTCCCAGGCCAGAACACCCGAGCAGCGTGCCTCGAACGCGGCGGCGCCGCCGCCCTCCCGGATCACGGGGAAGGTCTCAGACCAGCAGCTCGTCGAGAAGATGGAACTGACCGGGAAGGTCGAGACGGCCTCACGGACCACCATCGCCGGCGTCCAGCCGCAGGGCACCAGCCGCGCGGTCGTGACGGGCCTGCCCGCGGCCATGGGCAAGACCCTCAAGGCCGGCGCGGTCGTCGCCGAGGTGTCCGGCCGGCCGGTCCTGCTGCTCCCGGGGCGCTTCCCCGCGTACCGGGACCTGAAGGCGGGTGACAAGGGCCCGGACGTCCAGCAACTGCAGCGCGCGCTAAAGCCGTTGTACGGGACCGCCGTGAACGGCACGTACGGACCGGCCACCGTCGAGGCGGTACGCAAGCTGTACGCGGCGGCCGGGTACGAGGCGCCCTCCGGGCAGGGCCAGAGCCAGGGTGGCGGCGGTGCCGGCGGGGGCG
Source organism: Streptomyces amritsarensis (assembly GCF_001953875.1). GTDB lineage: Bacteria > Actinomycetota > Actinomycetes > Streptomycetales > Streptomycetaceae > Streptomyces > Streptomyces amritsarensis. The sequence goes on along the minus strand of NZ_MQUR01000073.1, from coordinate 12,634 downwards.
GTACGGGCGGGGGCGGTGCCCCGTCCGGCGCGTCCGGCGGCGGCAGCGCGCCCCGCGGCGGCGCGGAGACCGACGGCGGCACGGGCGCGGCCCCCGGCACCAAGGCAGGGGCGAGCGCGCCGCCCGCCCGCGGCTCCGACGCGCCGCCGGCCTCCGGACCCGCCAAGGCCGGGGAACTGCTGCCGGCCGCGGAGGTCGCGTACGTCAGCACCCTGCCCGCCACGGTGGTGCAGGTCACCGCGGCGGTCGGGGACGCGGCCGACAAGCCGCTCGTCGTCCTCGGCAGCGGCGGCCGCCAGGTGCGGGCGACCCTCACCGCGGACCAGCGCACCCGGCTGCGCGATCTGCCGGACGACGCGGTGATCCGCTTCGGCACCGGCCCCTACGAGGGCCGGGAAGGCAGCCTGGGCTCCCTAGCCGGCCCCGCCGACGCCAAGAGCGGCGACCAGCAGGGGAACGCGAAGACCGGCGGACAGGACGGCGCAGGCACGTCCGGCGCCGCGGGTACGGCGGGTACGGCGGGCGCGGGAGGCGGCAACGGCGCGAGTGGCGGTGGGGGTGGTGGCGGTGGCGCAGGCCAGCACGAGGCGCTGTTCGTCCCCAGCGGGGCCGAGGCCAAGGAGGGCGCGGTCCAGCAGATCAGCGTGGAGCTGCGGCGCAGCCCCAAGGGCGCGCTGACCGTTCCGGTGTCGGCCGTGTGGACCGACCTCGGCGGCGGGTCCACCGTCACCGTCAGCGACGGCGGCAAGGAGCGCGACGTCCCTGTCGAGGTGCTGTTCACCCATGAGGGGCTCACCGCGGTCACCGCGCTCGACGCGAACCTCGGCGCCGGCGAGACGGTCGTCCTCGTACGCCGCGGAAAGGGCGCCGAAGGGGGCACCGATGACTGACCCGGCCGGCAGCCCGGCGGCCGGCCGGGCTGTCGACCCGGCGGCCGGTCCGGCCGGCGGCCCGGCTCTCGACCCGGCCCCCGTCATCGAGATGGCCGGCATCGCCAAGACGTACCCGGGGCCGCCGCCCGTGCACGCGCTCACCGACGTCACGCTCGACATCCGGCCCGGCCGGCTCGCCGCGATCGTCGGCCCCTCCGGCTCGGGGAAGTCGACGCTGCTGAGCGTGCTCGGACTGCTCGACGTCCCCACCCGCGGCCGCTACCTGCTGCAGGGCAGGGACACCACCGCCCTGTCCGAACGGGCCCGCACCGCGCTGCGCGCCTCGACGCTCGGCTTCGTCTTCCAGGCCTTCCACCTGGTCCCGCACCTCACCTGCGTACAGAACGTGGCCCTGCCGCTCGTGCACCTCGGCGTGCCCCGCGCCCGGCGGCGGCCGCAGGCCGTCGCGGCCCTGGAATCCGTGGGCCTCGGACACCGCCTCGACGTCCGGCCCACCACCCTGTCCGGCGGGGAGCGGCAGCGGGTCGCGGTCGCGCGGGCGATCGTCCACCGGCCCGCCGTGGTGCTGTGCGACGAGCCGACCGGCAACCTGGACACCGCCAACTCCGCCCGCGTCATGGACCTGCTGACCGGACTGGTGGCGCAGGACCGGGCCGTCGTCGTCGTCACGCACGAACCCGAGGTCGCCGCCCGCGCCGACCGCGTCTTCAAGGTGGTGGACGGCCGTGTTTCGTAGCCGCAGGACGCGTGAGCGGTCCGCGGACGTGGAAGCCGGATCGGACGCGGAGGGGACGGCGCCCGCGGCCCCCCGGACGTCCGCCGCGGACCTGCTCGTCCAGGCGTTCCTCGCGCTGTTCGGCCGCAGGTTCCGCACCCTGCTGACGATGGTGGGCATCTCTGTGGGGCTGGCCGCGGCACTCGCCACGCTGGGCATCACCGCCAGTGCGGCCGGCGCCGTCTCCGACCAGTTCGACGCCCTCAAGGCGACCCGGGTGACGGTCAAGTACCCGTCGGAACCGGTCGCCGGGGTCCGGCCGCGGCCCGACGGCGGCGACACCCAGCGGGTACGCGGCCTCAACGGCGTCCGCACCGCGGGTCTCGTCAGCAAGGCCGGTGAGCAGCCGGTGGTCTCCCGGCTGGCGTCGGGCGGGTCGAACGACCTGCCCGAGGGGACGGTCCTGGCCGCCCAGCCCGACGCCCTGCCGGCCATGTCGGCCGAACTCACCCAGGGCCGGTGGTTCGACACCGGGCACGACGCGCGGCGGGAGCGGGTGGCGCTGATCGACACGGCCGCCGCGTCCCGGCTGACCGTCGACGGCGGGGCCGGCAACTCCGTGATCCACGTCAACGGTGTCGCGTTCAGCGTGCTCGGCGTCTTCCGCGCCCCCACCGGCGACACCGACCTCACCGGCTCCGTCGTCGTCCCCTACTGGGCGGCCCTCCAGGACCCGGCCGGTCTGGGCTTCGCCCCCGCCGAAATGATCATCCGTACGGATCTGGGTGCCGCCGACCAGATCGGCGCCGAGGCCCCCTTCGCCCTGGCCCCGGGCGCACCGGACAAGCTGGTCGCGCTGGTGCCGCCGGACCCCCGGTCGTTGCGCCAGGGCGTCGAGTCGCAGACCCGGGCCCTGTTCCTGGGCCTGGCCGCCGTCTCCCTGGGCGTGGGCGCGCTGGGTGTCAGCAACACCGCCTACGTGTCCGTCCTGGAGCGGCGCTCGGAGATCGGCCTGCGCCGTGCCCTGGGTGCCTCCCGGCGGGCGGTCGCCGGGCAGTTCTGCATCGAGAGCGGTCTGGTCGGGCTCGCCGGCGGTGTCGTCGGCACGGTCCTGGGCATCCAGATCACCGCCGTGACCTGCCTGGCCAAGAACTGGCTGGTGGTCCTCGACCCCGTCCTGACGACGGCGGGGCCGCTGGTGGGCCTCGTGGTGGGGCTGGCCGCCGGGCTGTACCCGGCCCTGGCGGCCGCCCGTATCCTGCCCGCCGAGACGCTCCGCGCGGGCGTGTAGGCGGGGCGGTGTCGCGTCGGCGGTGTTTCAGCTGCCTCAGCCGCGCTGGAAGAACTCCACCTCCGCCAGGGCGAGAGGGCGCTCCGGGGCCGAACCGGCGGGCTCCTGGAGGGTCAGCCGGACCGTCGCGACATCGCTGATGCCGGTGGGGAACGTCTGCGGGCCCGGCTTGTCGCTGAGGACGAGCTGCTTGTGGACCGTGGCGCCGTCCCGGTCGGTGACCTCCATGTCGATCCGCAGTGCCCGGCCCTGCTTCGCGTACTCCTCGGGGGCGGGCGAGGCGCCGTTGGTGATGATCACGGCGACCAGGCGGAACGGCTTGCCGAAGGTGTACGTCGCCGAGGTGCCGGGGCCGGGCGCGGCCCAGTAGCGGTTGCTGAGGCCGTCCGTGCTCAGGCCCACGGGGTGCCCGGGGAGTTCGGCGCTCGCCTGGGCGCGGGTCGGGGTGACGGCCTTGGCCTTGCCGAGCTTGTCCAGGGTGTCCTGCACGAGGTGCTGTCCGGCGGGCAGCAGCAGGAACCCGGCCGCGCACAGGGCCAGTACGACGGTCAGGACCACCAGGAAGCGGACCAGGCGGCCGGAGCCGGCCCGGGTCCGGCGGCGCAGCGGCCAGACCGTGCGCCACCAGGGCAGCGGGGCCGCGATGGTGGAGGGCGTCAGCGGAGCCGCGCAGCGGCGGCAGAAACGGCGGTCCGGCGGGTTGGGCGTGCCGCAGGCCGGGCACGGCACCCCGGCGACGTCGTCGCTCACGGCGAGGGGACGTACGACGGGCCGCGGCGCGACGGGCATGGCCGGCAGGACAGGGGCCGGGGACGCCGGCGCCGGGTGTGCCGGGGGCCGCGGCGCGGGCTGGGCCGGGCGCGCCGGAGCCACCGGCGCGGGCCCGGGCCCGGCGGATGGCGCCGCCGCTCCCGCGGGCGCGACCGGACCGGACTCCGCCCCGGCGGGCTGTGTGGGCGCGACCTGGCCGGGCCGCCTGCGCAGCCAGGACAACCACCGATCCGCGACGCCGGACTCGGGTGCGGCCGACTCCGCCCCGGGCGTGTCCCCGCGGCCTCTGCCGCCCGGCGGGGTGCCCTGCCCGGGCGCGCCGCCCTCCGGGGGCGTGCCCCCGCGGGATGCGGCCCCCTGCGCGGTGCCCGCGCCACCTCTTCCGTCCGGGGGCGTGCCCTCCTGCGGCGCGCCGCCGTCGGAGGCTGCCTCCCGCGCCGCACCCCCTCCGGCGGTTCCGCCCCGGGGCGCGCGGGTCGGTGCCGTTCGGGCTGTGTCCCGCTGGGGGGTTCCGCCCGGCGGGGTGGGCTCTTGGGGCGTGGCGGAGCCGGGCGTGGGGCGGTCCTGGGCCGTGCTCCGCCGAGGCACGTCGGGGTGGGGTGCGCCGCCCCGGGGGGTGCCTTCCGCGGTCGTGCCCTGCTGGGGCGCGCCGCCTGGCGGGGTGCTCTCGTGGGGCGTTGCGTCTTCGGCCGTCTCCTGCCGGGATGTGCCGCCTCGGGCCGGCGCCGCCCCCTGGACCGTGCCCTGCCCGGCCGTGTCCCGCCGGGTGGCCGTCTCCTGCGCGGTGGCCGGCGGGGACGTCGCGGGCCCGGACGCCGCGTTACCGGGGGTGCTCCCCTGGGGCAGGCCTTCCCGGGGTGGGGCGGTCTCCTCGGCCGCGCTGTCCCCGGGTGTGCCGGCCCGGTCCGTGGCTCCCCCGGTGGCCCCTTGGGGCGCGGCTTCACCGGGTGTGCCGGCCGGGCCGGTCCCGGGCGGGGTCCGGCCGGGGGGCGTGCCCGGGGCGGCCTCCCCGGCCGGGGGCGCGGCCGAGGGGGAGGGGGCGGAGGAGGACCAGTTGAGGTAGGCGCCGCAGTTGGCGCAGAAGTCGTCCGTCGGGGCGTTGGAGGCCCCGCACGCGGGACAGGCGCGCATGGCCGTCAGCTCCCTTTGGGCGCGGGCGGGCCGGGCAGGATCTCCACCCGGCAGACCGTGTGCACGGGGCACAGGGCGCGGACGAGGGCGTGGACCCGCTCGGCGTCCACCCCGTGCGCGGGGTTCGTGCCGCGCGGCCACACCCGTACGAGGACTTCGCCGGCCGCCACGGGGGTCGGCTCGGTACCGGCCGTGCGGGACCAGACGGCCCCGCCGTCCCCGCTGACGTCGGCGGACACGCCGAGGACCAGGCGCAGGGCCTCGACCAGGCCGCGCCGGGTGCCGCGCCACCGGTGCAGTTCCACCGCGCGGGCCACCGCCTCGCGCCGTAGGGCGGCCGGCCAGTCGGGGTCGTCCGCGCCGCCGACCCAGGAGGCCAGCCAGGACAGGAAGTCGGCCGGTGCCAGCCGGGGGTCGAAGTACGCGGGCAGGTTGTCGAGGGTCGTGAACACCGGGGCCAGGACGGTGTCGAGGCCGGCCGTGAACCGCTGGGCGAAGTCGTCGTCGGCGTACAGCGCGGGCAGTTGCCCGCCGATCGGGTGCCGGCTGGGCAGGCCGGGTACGGCGGCGCGGCTCATCCGTGCACCTCCGGCTCCGTTACGACGACCTGGTGCTGGTAGGAGAAGACGAGCGTGCCCGCGCCGATGTCGATGCGGTCGACCGGGGCACCGCGCCGCCCCGTGATCGGGTCGGCGGCGAACAGCCGGATCTCCTCCACCAGGACGTCCCCGACGGCGCGTTGCAGCACGCCGAACACCTCGCCGTACTGCACGGGCCGGCCGAACGGCCAGCCGGTGCCGTCGGGTCCGCCGTGCAGCGGGTTGAGGTGCCGAAACAGTGCGGCGAGCGCCGCGTCGCGTATCCGGTCGGCGTCGGCGGCGGGCGCCGACAGCCGGGCGACGACGGTGACGCCCTGGTAGGCGGGGGGTTCCACGACGAGGCCGGTGCCGATCAGGCGCCGCTCGTCGAGGGCCGTGGTGATCGCGGCGAGGACCTGGTCGGAGGGGATCAGCTGCTCGAAGCGGAGCCGGTCGCCCTCGTCGGCGACCGCGTCGGGCACCACCAGGACGCGTGCGGAGCCCGCGCCGCGCCCGCCGTCCGTGGCGGGCAGGCAGCGCACCCGGCGCACCGAGGGCGCCGCCCGGCGGGCGATGATCTCGTAGTCCTCGGCGGTGACCGCGCGTTCCTGCATGCGCAGCGCCTCCGGGGCGCGCAGTTTGGCGTTGTCGACGGTCTCGCCGGCGACGCCGCCGCGGGCCGCCTCCCGGTTGGCGACCCGGGCTATGTAGGGGACGGAGCTGCGCAGTACGGAGATCGCGCCGCGTGAGACGTTGCCCGCCGGGCCGCCGCCCGTGCGGTAGCGGGCCACGCGGATCCGGGAGCCCTTGGGCGGTACGGCGCCGCAGGCGCGCAGGCTGCCGTCGGCCTCGCGCAGCACCGGTGGGAAGGAGAACTCGCCGGTGGTGGCGTCCACGCGGACGTGCCGGTCGTCGGGCCCGGAGCGGCCGAAGTGTTCGACGACGTCCCAGCGCTGCCAGCCCTCGGGGGAGGACACCTCCACCACCGGGGGTTCCCCGTCGAGGAGGACGGGCGGGCGGCCGAGGCGGAAGCTCTGCCCGGCCACGCCCTCCGACGCGCCGAGCGGTACGTCGCTCACGCGTTCGGCGTGTTCCACGGTCATGGTGCCGCCGACGGTGAAGACGGCCGCTTCGCGGACGGTGGGGGACTCGGAGTAGAAGGGCTGGCCCGGTTCGGGTTCGGTGACGCGGCAGCGCAGCCAGCCCGCGCGGGTCCCGCTGATCACCGACGCGGTGTGGCCGGCCGGGACGTAGACGATGATCTCGCCGGGCCGGTTGAGGCCGCCGGTGCTGTCGGAGTCGGTGGCGCAGCGCTGCCAGCGGCCGCCGTCCCAGGCCTCCCACACCAGCGGGGGCTGGCGCGGGTCGACGCCGACGCCTTCGACGCGGCTGTCGAGGCGCACCGCGACGATGCAGCGGGGGACCGCGGTGGGCAGGCCGAAGAGTACGGCGTCGCCGGGTTCGGGTGTCGCCTGGAAGCACGGTATGCCGCGGCCCTCGGCGAGTGCGCCCGTGCGGTCGGCGGGCTCGCCCGTGCGGGGCGCGGTGACCAGTTTCGTCAGCTCGCTGGGCAGGATCCGCAGGTCGCCGGTGGTGGCGAAGACCACGGCCTCCTCGCTGTCGCCGGCCGAGGTGGTCACCTCGGTGGTCACCTCGGTGCCCGCGGGCAGGGTGACGGTGTCGGGCTGGGGGGCGGACAGCCAGAAGTCGACGTCGGCGGAGGCGGCCGAGGGCGGGTACAGCTGGATGCCCAGCAGGTCGAGGAAGGCCAGGTAGTTCTTCTCGGGGACCCGGTTGAGCCGGTACAGCAGCTGGTCCACGAGGTAGGCGAACGTCTCGATGAGGGTGACGCCCGGGTCGGAGACGTTGTGGTCGGTCCACTCCGGGGCGCGCTGCTGCACGTACCGCTTCGCCTCGTCGACGAGCTGCTGGAACCGTCGGTCGTCCAGGTTGGGGGAGGGCAGGGCCATCAGTCCGCGACCATTTCCTCGGCCCCCTCCTCGGAGGGGATCGTGTAGAAGGGGAAGACCAGGTTGCGCCGGTCGTTGGTGGTGCGCACCGTGTAGTGCACATCGATGTAGAGGGTGCCCGCCTCGACGGAGTCGAAGGCGACGACGACGTCGTCGACGGTGATGCGGGGCTCCCAGCGTTCCAGGGCCTCGCGGACCTGTTGGGCGACGCGTCCGGCGGTGTCGCCGTCGCCGGGGGCGAAGACGTACTCGTGGATGCCGCAGCCGAATTCGGGCCGCATGGGCCGTTCGCCGGGCGCGGTGCCCAGGACGAGGCGGATGGCCTCCTCCAGCTCGCGTTCGCGGTCGACCATGGCGATCCCGCCGGTGGGGCCGACCCGCAGGGGGAACGCCCAGCCGCGTCCGATGAACCGTTCGCTCATCACACGCCTCCGATCAGGACGTCGAGGGCGCCGGTGAGGACCATCGCGCCGCAGGCCGTCTGGTCGCGGGCCCGGGCGGCGGGCAGCCCGCCGATGAGGACGGTGCCCGAGGCGAGGGCGGCCGGGTTCGGGACGATCACGTTGGCCGGTCCGAGGGCGGCGTGCGGCGGGACCACGCAGACGTGCAGGCTGCCCACGACGGCGGCGGGCCGGCCGCCGATCAGCACCGTGGCCACCTGCGCGGCGGCGCCGGGCGGTGGCGTGGCGAGCCGGCCACCGTGGTTGGTGGGGTCGCCGGTACGGGCTGCGGCTGGCATCGGGGCTCCTCGGGGGCGGCGGTGGCGGCGTAGGGGGGGGGGCGGGGGCTGGGGCGGGCGTCAGTTGATGCGGATGAGGCGGGCCTTGAGGACGGCGAGCAGGCCGCCGTTGACCGTGACGTCCGAGGTTCCGGAGACCTTCACCGACCGGCCGCCGATGCTGACGCCGGCGGTGCCGTCGATGTCCACCTGGCGGCCGGACACCTTCACGGTGCCCTGCCGGGCGTCGAGGGTGATGCCCTTGCCGTCCATGAGGACGGAGGTCAGCGGGCGGCCCCGGCCCGCGTACACGGTGAGTTCGATCCGGTCCCGGCGGTCGTCCATGCGTACTTCGAGCCGCTCGTCGCCGGTGACCAGCCGCAGCCCGGAGGGGCCCGGCGCCGCCGCGTCCAGCAGTTCCACGCGGTGGCCCGAACGCGACACGATCGAGCGGCGGTTGACCTTGCCGCTGGTCCTGTCGATCAGCGGCACGTCGTGCGGTGAGGGCTGGTCGACGCCGTTGTAGAGGCCGCCGATGACGTACGGGCTGTCGAGCAGGCCCTGCTCGAAGCCGACGAGCACCTCGTCGTTGACCTCGGGGCTGACCACGCCGCCGCCCCCCTTGCCGCCCCACTGGACGGTGCGGACCCAGCCGGTGGTGTACGTGTCGTCCAGCCACGGGAACTTCAGTCGGACCGCGCCGCGCTGGGAGCCGTTCGGCTCGCGCACGTCCGTGACCACGCCGATCGCCAGACCGGGGATGCGCGGCCCGCGCCCCGGCGCGTTGGCGCCGGTCACCAGGCCGGTCAGGGAGCGGTCGGGGCTGGCGCTGACCCACACGGTCGTGCGGAAGCCGCCGTGCGGCTCCAGGACGTGCTGGACGGCCGTGGCCGTGTACCGGCCGGAGAACGCCGGCCCGACGTTGCCGAGCGCCACGGGCTTGCCGGCCCGCAGCAGCGGGTTGCCCTCGGCCACCGCCTCCAGTTCGCCGAAGCCGGAGCTGATCTGCGCCGCCGTCGCCTTCGCGACCGCGGTCGTCTCGGCCTGTGTGCGGTAGGGGGTGTCGGTGACGGACACCGACGCCGCCCCGAAGCGGGCGGCGGTCTGCGGGCCGAGGCCCGGCACCACCGTGTCGCTGACGACGGACGGCTGCTCGGCGACGAGCGGCCGCTTCGTGGTGACGTCCCAGCCGCGGACCTGCACCTTGGAGGCGCCGTCGGCGGCCGACAGGGCGGCCCGCAGGGCGAGGAGGTTGCGCCCGTACTCCAGGACCATCGGGTCACGCACCGCCGACGTCGACGGGGCGGGCGCCCCGGACGCCTTCACGGGCCGGGTGAACTGCAGCAGGCCCTTGTCGTCGACGCGTACCTGTGCGCCGCTCTCCCCGGCGAGGTACTGCAGGAAGTCCCAGTCGGAGACGTTCGCCTGGGACAGCTGCTTGTACGTGACCGGCGCGGCCTCCACCTTCCCGACGGCAAGGCCCGCTCCGGCGGCCACCTTGCGGACGATGGCGGCGGCCGTCATGTTCCGGTACGCGACGACCTTGCGGCCGCGCTGGAGGCGGTGCGCCTTGGAGTAGGCGCGTACGACGGTGAACGAGCCGGTGCGGTCCCGGTCGATCTCCAGGGCCGTGACCTCGCCGTTGAACAGCCGTTCCCGGGCCTGCCCCTTCACGGTCGCCACCGACACCCGCAGCGGGGTGCCGATGGTGATCCCGGTGGCGCGCAGGAACTCGTGGTCGGGGTCGCGGTAGGTGAGCACCGCGGTGTCGGGCAGGCCCACGTTCTCGTCGACGACGCAGGAGACCAGCTGCGCCGCCCAGATCTGCGGCAGTTCGCCGGGGGCCTCCACGATGGGGTCGGCCGCGAACGACCGGCCTCCGGGCTCGGATCCGCTCACCGCTGTTCCTCCTCGCCGTGCTGGTCACGCGTGCCCGGCACCACGATCTCGGTGCCGGGGACGAGCGCCATCGGGTCGTCGATGCCGTTGGCCTCCGCGATGACCCGCCAGGCCGTCGCGTCGCCGTATTCGCGCCAGGCCAGCATGGCCAGGCTGTCGCCCGCGACCACGGTGTGCGTGCTGCGGGCGGTGCGGGAGCCGGAGGTCGGGTTCTGGCCGGGCGGGTCGACGCTCGCCTCCTCGATGGACAGCGAGCAGGTCGCCCGCAGCGGCTTGCCGTCCACGTCGAAGAGCGTGTACGACACCGACAGGTTCGACAGGACCCCGTCGAACGACGTCGTTCGCGCGCTGCCCCACTCGAAGCGCACCCAGGGGCTCGCCGGCTTCTTGCGGCCCAGGCTGGCCGGGGTCGGCACGCACGCCTTCATCAGCTTCTCCACCGCCTGCTCGACCGAGTTGTCGTGCTTGGCGGTGGCGTCCAGGAACACCTCCAGGCTCAGGGTGCGGGGGCCGCTGCCGACGAACTCGGGCAGCGCCGACTGGCCCGCCATCCGGGACGGGGAGCGTCGCCACTCGGTGGTCTTCCCCAGCTGCAGGGTCGAGGGGTTGAACTGCAGGTCGAGCCGGGCGATCGTCCCGCCGGGCTTGGCCCCGACGGATGCCGGGGGCTCCTTGAGGGTGAGCTGGGCCCGGGCGCGGCTGGCGCGTGCCGAAGAGGCCATGCCGTGGACTTCCTTCCGGGGCGGCGGGACGGGGACGGGGACGGGCGGGGACGCAGGGGGACGGGCAGGGGGACGGGCTGGTCAGGAGGGCAACAGCCCCTGGTGGGCGATCTCCAACGTCTCCACCGCCGCCGCGGAGTTGGCGGGATCGAAGGACGGGCCCTGCCAGCGCACCGGGACGATCCCGAACACCTGCCAGCCGATGATCCGGCTCAGGTCGGGCCGCAGCGCCACGATCTCGCCGTCCTTCGGCTCGACCCGGCGCAGCGTCTCGTCCAGCCAGCGGCCGATCTTCGCCGTGTCCGTGGTGACGGGCCGGGTCAGCGTGATGTTCGACCAGGTCACACGGCCGGGCAGCTGCCAGGTGAAGCCGTTGTTGCCGCCCTCGGCGTAGCTCTCCATCTCGACCTCGGCGCCCATGCCCGAGCAGGTGTGGAAGGCGCCCAGGTCGTTGCCGCCGATCGCCAGCCGGAAGAACACGCTGGTCGCGAAGATGTTGTCCGTCATCGGTCCGTCGTCGTCCGTTTCTCGTTCGTACGTGTTCTCAGCGGCGCCCGTCGAAGGGCCTGCCCGCGCGTTCCCGGCCGCGCCGCAACTCGGTGCGCAGGAGGCGCGCGACCGGGTCGAGCAGCCGCCGCGCCAGGTCGTCCAGGTCGAGGTCGCCGCCGCCGTGGGCCGCGGCGTCGCGCCCGCCGCCGGCCCGGCCGGCCCGGCCCGTGTCGCGCTGTACGGGCGGTGGCGGGCCGCTCGGCGGCGGTACGGGGACGGGCGGGCCGGCGACGGGCGGGCCCGGGACGGCGGCGGGAGCCGACGCCCGGGGGCGCACGACGGGTACGGATCCGGCGGCGGGGGCGGCGGGGGCCGGCTGGACCACGAGCGGTGGCGTGTACGGGCCGGTCACCGGCAGAGGTGCAGCCGCCGTGGCGGGGGCCGCGGCCGACGCGGGCGCGGGGCGCACGGCGCGCGCGGGCCGCGGGACGGGGGCGGGCGCGGCGGGCGCGGAGGCTCGTTGGACCGGCTGCGGTGCGGCGGCCGAGGGCGCGGACCAGCGTGCGGGGACCACGGGCCGGCCGGCCGGGCGGGAGGCGGCGGGCGCGCTGCCCAGGCCCGCCGCGTCACCGGTGCCGAGGGCCAGGGGCCGCGCCGCCAGCAGCTGGAGGGACGGGGGCGCGGCCGGCGCGGCGGCCGCCGCGCCGCCGACGGCGCGGGCGGCGACGAGCGGGACCGGTCCCGAACTCCGGGGGGCGGTGGCCCGCTGGACCGGCGGGGCGGCGGCCCGGGGGTGTACCCCGCCCGCCGCGCCGCCCAGCAGGGGCGCCTGCGGCCGGGCAGCGGCCGGCCGGGGCACTGCGGCGCTCGCCGGCAGCGAGGGCAGGGGCGCCCCCAGCCCCGAACGCACGCGCGGCGCGACCCGTCCCACGGGCCCGCTCGCCGCGGGCTCGGCGGTTGGTGTGGCGGGTGCTGCCGGGCTGCCGGTGGTGGGCTCCGTCTGGCGTTGCACGGTGGGCATGGCGGGGCCCGGGGTGGCCGGTGCGGGGTGGGACGGTGTGGCGGTGGGCGGGAGTTCGGTCAGGGGGGCGCCGAGTGGGGCGCGGGTGCGCATCGGCTTCTCGGCCGTCGGCCCGCTTGCGGCGGTTTCGGCCTGCCGCTGCACGGTGGGTGTGGCGGGTGCTGCCGGGCTGGTGGTGGCGTGCTCCGTCTGGCGCTGCACGGTGGGCATGGCCGGGCCCGGGGCGGCTGGTGCGGGGTGGGACGGCGTCGCGGTGGGCGGGAGTTCGGCCAAGGGGGCGCCGAGCGGGGCGCGGGTGCGCATCGGCTTGTCGGCCGTCGGCCCGCTTGCGGCGGTTTCGGCCTGCCGCTGCACGGTGGGAATGGCCGGTGCTGCCGGGCCGGTGGTGGCGTGCTCCGTCTGGCGTTGCACGGTGGGCATGGCGGGGCCCGGGGTG
>NZ_MQUR01000041.1 GCF_001953875.1 Streptomyces amritsarensis | reverse complement strand
GGCCGGACCCCCGCAGGGGTCCGGCCGCCACCGGTAACGTTTCTGCTGGTGTGGGGCGTGAGGATCAGGCGTCCTCGTGCGCCACCGCGCGACGGGCGTCCGCGTCCAGCACGCCCCAGCTGATGAGCTGCTCGGTCAGGACCGAGGGCGACTGGTCGTAGATGACGGCCAGGGTGCGCAGGTCGTCCTGGCGGATCGACAGCACCTTGCCGTTGTAGTCCCCGCGCTGGCTCTGGATCGTCGCCGCGTACCGCTGCAGCGGGCCGGCCTTCTCGGCGGGGACGCCCGCCAGGCGCTCCAGGTCGAGGCGCAGCTTCGGCGGCGGCTCGGCCGCTCCGCCGGGAGTGGTGCCCGGCAGCAGTTCCTGCACCGGCACCCCGTAGAAGTCCGCCAGTTCGGCAAGGCGCTGGACGGTCACGGCGCGGTCCCCGCGCTCGTACGACCCGACCACCACGGCCTTCCAACGGCCCTGCGACTTCTCCTCGACACCGTGGAGGGAAAGGCCCTGCTGGGTGCGGATGGCGCGGAGCTTGGCCCCGAGCTGTTTGGCGTATTCGCTGGACATAACGCTCCCGGACGCTGTGACGCTGTGACTGCATGGACACTGCGACTACATAACTGTGCGGCTCCGCCGCGCGGCTGGTAACTCACTGTGAGGTTACGCAGCGTTACTTGGGTGCGTCAAGCCGAATGGTCCCCATCCCCCCGCGAGGACGGCGCCAGCAGCCCCGTGGGCGCCCCCGCGCAACCCCCGGGTGCCGACCCACCACCGGCGCCCTGGTACCGTGGGAGACGTACATCAGACGTCCTTTAAGGTCCGTCCCGTGAGGCGGAGAAGGAGGTCCTTTTCATGGACGCCCAGCAGCATCCCGATTCCGCGCGCTCCGTACTGGAGGCGCAGGACATCGCGCGGGTCCTGACCCGCATCGCCCACGAGATCGTCGAACGCGCCAAGGGCGCCGACGACGTGGTGCTCCTCGGCATCCCCACCCGCGGTGTGTACCTGGCCCGCAGGCTGGCAGCCAAGCTCGAAGAGATCACCGGCACGAAGATCCCGGTCGGCTCCCTCGACATCACCATGTACCGCGACGACCTGCGGATGAAGCCCGCCCGCGCGATCGGCCGCACCGAGATCCCCGGCGACGACCTCGACGGCCGCCTCGTCGTCCTCGTCGACGACGTCCTCTTCTCCGGCCGCACCATCCGCGCCGCGCTCGACGCCCTCGGCGACCTCGGCCGCCCCCGCGCCGTGCAGCTCGCCGTCCTCGTCGACCGCGGCCACCGCGAACTGCCGATCCGCGCCGACTACGTCGGCAAGAACCTCCCCACGTCGCTGCGGGAGACCGTCAAGGTCCAGCTCCAGGAGGAGGACGGCCGTGACGCCGTGCTGCTCGGCCAGCGGACCGCCCAGGCAGCAGGGCAGTAGCCCACCACGACGACGGGCCCCGGCGGGGTCCGCGCCGAGCCCTGCCCTGCCCGCCGCACCCCTGCACGTCAGTCCGCTGCACGTCAGTCCGCGTGCATCATGCCCTCCCGACCTACGGAGCCATCCAGATGAAGCGCCACCTCATCTCGGCCGCCGATCTCACGCGCGACGACGCCGTCCTGATCCTCGACACCGCCGAGGAGATGGCCCGCGTCGCGGACCGGCCGATCAAGAAGCTGCCCACCCTGCGCGGCCTCACCGTCGTCAACCTCTTCTTCGAGGACTCCACCCGCACCCGGATCTCCTTCGAGGCGGCCGCCAAGCGGCTCTCCGCCGACGTCATCAACTTCTCCGCCAAGGGCTCCTCGGTTTCCAAGGGCGAATCCCTGAAGGACACCGCGCTGACCCTGGAGGCGATGGGCGCCGACGCCGTCGTCATCCGCCACCACGCCTCCGGCGCCCCCTACCGGCTCGCGACCTCCGGCTGGATCGACTCCGCCGTCGTCAACGCCGGCGACGGCACCCACGAGCACCCCACCCAGGCCCTGCTGGACGCCTTCACGATGCGCCGCCGACTCGTCGGCCGCGACGCCGGCCTCGGCAAGGACCTCGCCGGCCGCCGCATCACCATCGTCGGCGACGTCCTGCACAGCCGCGTGGCCCGCTCCAACGTCCACCTGCTGCACACCCTCGGCGCCGAGGTCACCCTGGTGGCCCCGCCCACCCTGGTCCCGATCGGCGTCGAGACCTGGCCGTGCGAGGTCTCCTACAGCCTCGACGACGTGCTGCCGAAGTCCGATGCGGTGATGATGCTGCGTGTGCAGCGCGAACGCATGAACGCCGCCTTCTTCCCGACCGAGCGCGAGTACTCCCGCCGCTACGGCCTCGACGGCGACCGCATGGCCAAGATGCCCGAGCACGCCATCGTGATGCACCCCGGCCCGATGAACCGCGGAATGGAGATCACCGCCCAGGTCGCCGACTCCGACCGCTGCACGGCCGTCGAGCAGGTCGCCAACGGCGTCTCCACCCGGATGGCCGTCCTCTACCTGCTGCTCGGAGGCTCCGAGCCCGCCGTCACGACCACCCCCGCCGCCCCCGCCCGTACCGAGGAGAGCAAGTAACCATGAGCAAGATCCTTATCCGTGGCGCGAAGGTACTCGGCGGCGAGGCGCAGGACGTCCTGATCGACGGCGAGACCATCGCCGAGGTCGGCCAGGACCTGTCCGCCGAGGGCGCGACCGTCATCGAGGCCGCGGGCCAGGTGCTCCTCCCCGGCCTCGTCGACCTGCACACCCACCTGCGCGAGCCCGGCCGCGAGGACTCCGAGACCGTCCTGACCGGCACCCGCGCCGCCGCCTCCGGCGGCTACACCGCCGTCTTCGCCATGGCGAACACCTTCCCCGTCGCCGACACCGCCGGCGTGGTCGAGCAGGTCTGGCGCCTGGGCAAGGAGTCCGGCTACTGCGACGTGCAGCCCATCGGCGCCGTCACCGTCGGACTGGAGGGCAAGCAGCTCTCCGAGCTGGGCGCCATGCACGAGTCCGCCGCCCGCGTCACCGTCTTCTCCGACGACGGCAAGTGCGTCGACGACGCGGTGATCATGCGCCGCGCCCTGGAGTACGTGAAGGCCTTCGGCGGCGTCGTCGCCCAGCACGCCCAGGAGCCCCGCCTCACCGAGGGCGCCCAGATGAACGAGGGCGTCGTCTCCGCCGAGCTCGGCCTCGGCGGCTGGCCCGCCGTCGCCGAGGAGTCGATCATCGCCCGCGACGTCCTCCTCGCCGAGCACGTCGGCTCCCGCGTCCACATCTGCCACCTCTCCACCGCCGGCTCGGTCGAGATCGTCCGCTGGGCCAAGTCCCGCGGCATCGACGTCACCGCCGAGGTCACCCCGCACCACCTCCTCCTCACCGACGAGCTCGTCCGCTCCTACAACGCGGTCTACAAGGTCAACCCGCCGCTGCGCACCGAGCGCGACGTCATGGCGCTGCGCGAGGCCCTCGCCGACGGCACCATCGACATCGTCGCCACCGACCACGCCCCGCACCCGCACGAGGACAAGGACTGCGAGTGGGCCTCCGCCGCCATGGGCATGGTCGGCCTGGAGACCGCGCTCTCCGTCGTCCAGCAGACGATGGTGGAGACCGGCCTGCTCGACTGGGCCGGCGTCGCCGAGCGCATGAGCTTCGCCCCGGCCCGGATCGGCAGTCTCGAGAACCACGGCCGTCCCGTCTCGGCAGGTGAACCCGCGAACCTGACCTTGGTCGATACCTCGTACCGTGGTGTCGTGGACCCCGCACACTTCGCCTCCCGCAGCCGCAACACGCCTTACGAGGGCCGTGAGCTGCCGGGACGCGTCACTCACACCTTCCTGCGGGGCCGGGCAACGGTCGTGGACGG
Source organism: Streptomyces amritsarensis (assembly GCF_001953875.1). GTDB lineage: Bacteria > Actinomycetota > Actinomycetes > Streptomycetales > Streptomycetaceae > Streptomyces > Streptomyces amritsarensis. The sequence goes on along the minus strand of NZ_MQUR01000041.1, from coordinate 56,914 downwards.
GAAACTGGCGTGACACCTGCAGTGATCCAACTGGCCGCCGAGGCCGCCGAACGACAGTCGGCGGAGGTGACCAACGTAGGCGCCCGCATCGCATGGGTGATCGGCCTGGTCGTCTTCATCGCGTTCGTGTACTGGCTGATGCGGCAGGGCTGGAAATGGCGGGGGGCCCTGCAGAACGATCTGCCCGAGCTCCCCGCCGCCCCCGACGGCCTCCCCGAGCACCGGCTGGCACTCACCGGCCGGTACCACGGGTCCACCACCGCCGGGCAGTGGCTCGACCGGATCGTCGCCCACGGCCTGGGCGTCCGCAGCCGCGTCGAGCTCACCCTCACCGACGCGGGCCTCGACGTGGTCCGACCGGGTGCGGGCGACTTCTTCGTACCGGCCGCGCAGCTGCGCGGCGCCCGCCTCGACAAGGGAATCGCGGGCAAGGTACTCACCGAGGGCGGTCTGCTCGTCGTCACATGGGCGCACGGCGACAAGCTGATCGACTCCGGATTCCGCTCCGACCGCGCGGCCGAACACGCCGCATGGGTCGAAGCGATCAACCTCATGAACCCATCCATCACGACGGAAGGCGCCGAACGATGACGACCTCCACCAGGGGAGCAGCCAAAGCTCCCGCCGTACTCGTCCTGGAGGACGGCCGCATCTTCCGCGGCCGCGCCTACGGCGCAGTGGGGGAGACCTTCGGCGAGGCCGTGTTCTCCACCGGCATGACCGGATACCAGGAGACCCTCACCGACCCGTCGTACCACCGCCAGGTCGTCGTCATGACCGCCCCGCACGTGGGCAACACCGGCGTCAACGACGAGGACCCCGAGTCCTCCCGCATCTGGGTCTCCGGCTACGTCGTGCGCGACCCCGCACGCGTCCCCTCCAACTGGCGCTCCCGCCGCACGCTGGACGAGGAGCTCGTCAAGCAGGGCGTCGTCGGCATCTGCGGCGTCGACACCCGCGCCCTGACCCGCCACCTGCGCGAGCGCGGCGCCATGCGCGTCGGCATCTTCTCCGGCGAGGCCTGGGTCGGCATCCGCGACGAGGCCCTGCTGGCCAAGGTCCGCTCCCAGCCCGAGATGAAGGGCGCGAACCTCTCCGCCGAGGTCGCCACCAAGGAGACGTACGTCGTCCCCGCGATCGGCGAGAAGCGCTTCACCGTCGCCGCCGTCGACCTCGGCATCAAGGGCATGACCCCCCACCGCATGGCCGAGCGCGGCATCGAGGTCCACGTGCTGCCCGCCACCGCCACCGTCGAGGACGTCTACGCCGTCAACCCCGACGGCGTGTTCTTCTCCAACGGCCCGGGCGACCCGGCCACCGCCGACGGCCCCGTCGCCGTCATGCAGGGCGTCCTGGAGCGCAAGACCCCGCTCTTCGGCATCTGCTTCGGCAACCAGATCCTCGGACGCGCCCTCGGCTTCGGCACCTACAAGCTGAAGTACGGCCACCGCGGCATCAACCAGCCCGTCCAGGACCGCACCACCGGCAAGGTCGAGGTCACCGCGCACAACCACGGCTTCGCCGTCGACGCGCCCCTCGACAGGGTCTCCGAGACCCCCTACGGCCGCGCCGAGGTCTCCCACGTCTGCCTGAACGACCAGGTCGTCGAAGGCCTCCAGCTGCTCGACCAGCCGGCGTTCTCCGTCCAGTACCACCCCGAAGCGGCCGCCGGCCCGCACGACGCCGCGTACCTCTTCGACCGTTTCGTCACCCTGATGGAGGCCGAGCGTGCCTAAGCGCACCGATATCCAGTCCGTCCTGGTCATCGGCTCCGGCCCGATCGTCATCGGCCAGGCCGCGGAGTTCGACTACTCCGGCACCCAGGCCTGCCGCGTCCTCAAGGCCGAGGGCCTGCGGGTCATCCTGGTCAACTCCAACCCGGCGACGATCATGACCGACCCGGAGATCGCCGACGCCACGTACGTCGAGCCGATCACCCCCGAATTCGTCGAGAAGATCATCGCCAAGGAGCGCCCCGACGCCCTCCTGCCCACCCTCGGCGGCCAGACCGCGCTCAACACCGCCATCTCCATGCACGAGCAGGGTGTGCTGGAGAAGTACGGCGTCGAGCTCATCGGCGCCAACGTCGAGGCCATCAACAAGGGCGAGGACCGCGACCTCTTCAAGGGCGTCGTCGAGGCCGTCAAGGCCAAGATCGGCTACGGCGAGTCCGCCCGCTCGGTCATCTGCCACTCGATGGACGACGTCCTCAAGGGCGTCGAGACCCTCGGCGGATACCCCGTCGTGGTGCGCCCCTCCTTCACCATGGGCGGCGCCGGCTCCGGCTTCGCCCACGACGAGGACGAGCTGCGCCGCATCGCCGGCCAGGGCCTCACGCTCTCCCCGACCACCGAGGTGCTCCTGGAGGAGTCCATCCTCGGCTGGAAGGAGTACGAGCTGGAGCTGATGCGCGACACCAAGGACAACGTGGTCGTCGTCTGCTCCATCGAGAACTTCGACCCGATGGGCGTCCACACCGGCGACTCCATCACCGTCGCCCCGGCCATGACGCTCACCGACCGCGAGTACCAGCGGCTGCGCGACATCGGCATCGCGATCATCCGCGAGGTCGGCGTCGACACCGGCGGCTGCAACATCCAGTTCGCGATCGACCCGGTCGACGGCCGCGTCATCGTCATCGAGATGAACCCCCGCGTCTCGCGCTCCTCGGCGCTCGCGTCGAAGGCCACCGGCTTCCCGATCGCCAAGATCGCCGCCAAGCTGGCCATCGGCTACACGCTCGACGAGGTCCCCAACGACATCACCGAGAAGACCCCGGCCTCCTTCGAGCCGACCCTCGACTACGTCGTCGTCAAGGCCCCGCGCTTCGCCTTCGAGAAGTTCCCGCTCGCCGACGCCACCCTCACCACGACCATGAAGTCGGTCGGCGAGGCCATGGCCATCGGCCGCAACTTCACCGAAGCCCTCCAGAAGGCCCTGCGCTCCCTGGAGAAGAAGGGCTCGCAGTTCACCTTCGTCGGCGAGCCCGGCGACAAGGACGAGCTTCTCGCCACCGCCGTCCGCCCCACCGACGGCCGCATCAACACCGTCATGCAGGCCATCCGCGCCGGCGCCACCCAGGAAGAGGTCTTCGAGTCCACGAAGATCGACCCCTGGTTCGTCGACCAGCTCTTCCTGATCAAGGAGATCGCCGACGAGCTCGCCGGCGCCGAGAAGCTGGAGCCCGAGCTGCTCGCCGAGGCCAAGCGCCACGGCTTCTCCGACGCCCAGATCGCCGAGATCCGCGGCCTGCGCGAGGACGTCGTCCGCGAGGTCCGCCACGCCCTCGGCGTCCGCCCGGTCTACAAGACGGTCGACACCTGCGCCGCCGAGTTCGCCGCGAAGACCCCGTACTTCTACTCCTCCTACGACGAGGAGTCCGAGGTCGCCCCGCGCACCAAGCCCGCGGTCATCATCCTGGGCTCCGGCCCTAACCGCATCGGCCAGGGCATCGAGTTCGACTACTCCTGCGTCCACGCCTCCTTCGCCCTCAGCGAGGCCGGCTACGAGACCGTGATGGTCAACTGCAACCCGGAGACCGTCTCCACCGACTACGACACCTCCGACCGCCTGTACTTCGAGCCGCTGACGCTCGAGGACGTGCTGGAGATCGTCCACGCGGAGTCCCTCGCCGGCCCCATCGCCGGCGTCGTCGTCCAGCTCGGCGGCCAGACCCCGCTCGGCCTCGCCCAGGCCCTCAAGGACAACGGCGTACCCGTCGTGGGCACCTCCCCGGAGGCCATCCACGCCGCCGAGGACCGCGGCGCCTTCGGCCGGGTCCTCGCCGAGGCCGGCCTGCCCGCCCCCAAGCACGGCACCGCCACCACCTTCGCCGGCGCGAAGGCGATCGCCGACGAGATCGGCTACCCGGTCCTCGTCCGGCCGTCCTACGTGCTCGGCGGCCGCGGCATGGAGATCGTCTACGACGAGGCCCGCCTGCAGTCGTACATCGCGGAATCCACCGAGATCTCCCCGACCCGCCCCGTGCTGGTCGACCGCTTCCTCGACGACGCCATCGAGATCGACGTCGACGCCCTCTACGACGGCAACGAACTCTACCTCGGCGGCGTCATGGAGCACATCGAGGAAGCCGGCATCCACTCCGGCGACTCCGCCTGCGCCCTGCCCCCGATCACCCTCGGCGGCTACGACATCAAGCGGCTGCGCGCCTCCACCGAGGCCATCGCCGGCGGCGTCGGCGTCCGCGGCCTGATCAACATCCAGTTCGCCATGGCCGGCGACATCCTCTACGTCCTGGAGGCCAACCCCCGCGCCTCCCGGACCGTCCCCTTCACCTCGAAGGCCACCGCCGTCCCGCTCGCGAAGGCCGCCGCCCGCATCTCCCTCGGCGCCACCATCGCCGAGCTGCGCGAGGAGGGCCTGCTGCCGAAGACCGGCGACGGCGGCACCCTGCCGATCGACGCGCCGATCTCCGTCAAGGAGGCCGTCATGCCGTGGTCGCGCTTCCGCGACATCCACGGCCGCGGCGTGGACACCGTCCTCGGCCCGGAGATGCGCTCCACCGGCGAGGTCATGGGCATCGACGCCGTCTTCGGCACCGCCTACGCCAAGTCCCAGGCCGGCGCCTACGGCCCGCTGCCCACCAAGGGCCGCGCCTTCATCTCCGTCGCCAACCGCGACAAGCGCTCGATGATCTTCCCGGCCCGCGAGCTCGTCGCCCACGGCTTCGAGCTGATGGCCACCTCCGGCACCGCCGAGGTCCTGCGCCGCAACGGCATCAACGTCACCGTCGTCCGCAAGCTCAGCGAGGGCGAGGGCCCGAACGGCGAGAAGACCATCGTCCAGCTCATCCACGACGGCCAGGTCGACCTCATCGTCAACACCCCCTACGGCACCGGCGGCCGCCTCGACGGCTACGAGATCCGCACGGCGGCCGTGGCCCGCGGAGTCCCGTGCCTGACCACGGTCCAGGCGCTCGCCGCCGCCGTCCAGGGCATCGACGCGCTCAACCGCGGCGACGTGGGCGTCCGCTCCCTCCAGGAGCACGCGGAGCACCTGACCGCGGCCCGCGACTAGTACCCGAACAGCCCGGACAGGGGGAGGGGGACACCGGTTCCATGAACGGGTGTCCCCCTCTTCACGAGCGCAGAGGGATCCTCTCGACGATGTACAAGATCTTCTTCAACCTGGTCTTCAAGCGGATGGACCCGGAAGCCGCCCACTACACGGCCTTCCGCTGGATCCGCCTCGCGGCCCGCACCCCCGTGCTGCGCACCTTCGTGGCGGCCGCCCTGGCCCCGCGGTACAAGGAACTGCGCACCGAGGCCCTCGGCCTGCGCATGCACGGCCCCTTCGGGCTCGCGGCCGGCTTCGACAAGAACGCCGTCGCCATCGACGGCATGTCGATGCTCGGCTTCGACCACATCGAGATCGGCACGGTCACCGCCGAGCCGCAGCCCGGCAACCCCAAGAAGCGGCTCTTCCGGCTCGTGCCGGACCGCGCCCTGATCAACCGGATGGGCTTCAACAACGAGGGCTCGGCGGCCGTCGCGGCCCGCCTGGCGGCCCGCCGGGCGCTCTTCCGGACCGTCGTCGGCGTCAACATCGGCAAGACCAAGGTCGTGCCCGAGGAGGAGGCCGTGGGCGACTACGTCACCTCCACCGAGCGTCTGGCCCGACACGCCGACTACCTCGTCGTCAACGTCTCCTCCCCGAACACCCCGGGCCTGCGCAACCTCCAGGCCACCGAGTCGCTGCGCCCCCTGCTGACGGCCGTGCGCGAGGCCGCGGACCGCACCGTCACCGACCGCCGGGTCCCCCTGCTGGTCAAGATCGCACCCGACCTCGCGGACGAGGACGTCGACGCCGTCGCCGACCTGGCCCTGGAGCTCGGCCTCGACGGCATCATCGCCACGAACACCACCATCGCGCGCGACGGCCTCGGCCTGAAGTCCGCCCCGTCCCTGGTCAAGGAGACCGGCGGGCTCTCCGGCGCGCCCGTCAAGGAACGCTCCCTGGAGGTCCTGCGCCGCCTGTACGCCCGCGTGGGCGACCGCATGGTGCTGGTGGGCGTCGGCGGCATCGAAAACGCCGAGGACGCCTGGCAGCGGATCCTGGCCGGCGCCACGCTGATCCAGGGCTACAGCGCCTTCATCTACGAGGGCCCCTGCTACGCCCGCGCCATCCACAAGGGCCTGGCCGCGCGCCTGGCCGCCAGCCCCTACGCGACGCTCGCCGACGCGGTGGGCGCCGAGACCCGAAAGGCCGCACAGTGACCCTGACCCCGTTCGGCACCCGCCTGCGCGCCGCGATGGACTCCCGCGGCCCGCTGTGCGTCGGCATCGACCCGCACGCCGCCCTGCTGGCGCAGTGGGGCCTGCAGGACGACATCGCCGGCCTGGAGCGCTTCTCCCGCACGGTCGTGGAGGCGCTCGCGGAGTCGGTGGCGGTCTTCAAGCCGCAGGCCGCCTTCTTCGAGCGGTTCGGCTCCAAGGGAGTCGCCGTCCTGGAGCAGACCGTGGCGGACGCCCGGGCGGCCGGGACCCTGGTCGTCATGGACGCCAAGCGGGGCGACATCGGCTCGACCATGGCCGCGTACGCCTCGGCCTTCCTGGACCCCGCCTCGCCGCTGTTCTCCGACGCACTGACGGTGTCCCCGTACCTGGGCTACGGCTCCCTGGCGCCGGCGGTGGACCTGGCCCGGGAGTCGGGCGCGGGCCTGTTCGTCCTGGCCCTGACGTCGAACCCGGAGGGGGCCGAGGTCCAGCGCGCGGTCCGCGAGGACGGCCGGACCATCGCGGCCACGATGCTGGCGCACCTGGCGGCGGAGAACGCGGACGCCTCCCCGATGGGATCCTTCGGTGCGGTGGTCGGCGCGACCCTGGGCGATCTGTCCTCCTTCGACCTGGACATCAACGGGCCGCTCCTGGCTCCCGGCATCGGCGCGCAGGGCGCGACCGCGGCGGACCTGCCGGCGGTCTTCGGCAAGGCCGTGCGCAACGTCGTCCCGAACGTCTCACGGGGCGTCCTGCGGCACGGCCCGGACGTCACGGCGCTGCGCGACGCGGCCCACCGCTTCTCCGACGAGATCCGCGAGGCCGTCTCCGCGTAAGGAGTGCCGCAAGGACCCCTGAGAGACCCCTGTGGGACCCCGCTCCGCATCCGCGCGGAGCGGGGTCTCGCACTTTCTGACGAAATTCGAACGCCCTTCACCGGACAAAACAGGGGTATTTTGTCCGTGATGTACGGTTCAGCAGAGGCTGACCAGGACTTTTCGTTCGTTCTCGCTGACTGGAGCGGTGTTGGCCGCTAGTCTCCGAGCAGAGTGAACGCGCAGCGAACGAGTTCCATCGCTGTTCGGGAGCTCGCCTGGTGTGGTGCCCTGGGGTTCCCCACCGGTCCGTATCCGACAGTTCGACATCCGAGGTGACGTAGGCGTGGCTCTTCCGCCCCTTACCCCTGAACAGCGCGCAGCCGCGCTCGAAAAGGCCGCCGCGGCTCGCCGGGAGCGGGCCGAGGTGAAGAATCGACTCAAGCACTCCGGCGCCTCGCTCCAAGAGGTCATCAAGACGGGCCAGGAGAACGACGTCATCGGCAAGATGAAGGTCTCCGCCCTGCTGGAGTCCCTGCCTGGCGTGGGCAAGGTGCGCGCCAAGCAGATCATGGAGCGTCTCGGCATCTCCGAGTCCCGGCGTGTCCGAGGTCTCGGTTCCAACCAGATCGCCTCTCTGGAGCGCGAGTTCGGCAGCACCGGCGCCTGAAGCGTCGACTGAAGTTCTCCCGGCGTTCTCAGGCAGTCCTGGGAACCTGGATAATCGCTCTATGGCAGCAGAGGTACGTCCGCGGCTGACCGTGCTCTCCGGCCCCTCAGGGGTCGGCAAGAGCACGGTCGTCGCGCATATGCGCAAGGTTCACCCCGAGGTCTGGCTCTCGGTGTCGGCCACCACCCGCAAGCCGCGGCCCGGTGAGCGACACGGAGTCCAGTACTTCTTCGTCAACGACGACGAGTTCGACAAGCTGATCGCCAATGGCGAGCTGCTGGAGTGGGCCGAGTTCGCGGGCAACCGCTACGGCACACCGCGCGGCGCGGTGCTGGAGCGCCTGGAAAACGGCGAGCCCGTACTGCTGGAGATCGACCTCCAGGGCGCACGGCTCGTCCGCGAGTCCATGCCCGAGGCCCAGCTGGTCTTCCTGGCCCCGCCGAGCTGGGAGGAGCTGGTCCGCCGGCTCACCGGCCGGGGCACCGAATCGGCCGAGGTGATCGAGCGCCGGCTCGGCGCTGCCACGATCGAACTCGCTGCCGAGTCGGAGTTCGACGTCACCCTGGTCAACACCTCCGTCGAGGACGTGGCACGTGAGCTGCTAGCCTTGATGGAAGTTGTCTGAATCGTCGGTCGATCTCCACCGAAGCGCCCGACCACAGACGGCCCAATCTTTCATCCATCTTCGGAAGGTAGAGCGTGTCCTCTTCCATCACTGCGCCCGAGGGCATCATCAACCCGCCGATCGACGAGCTGCTCGAGGCCACGGACTCGAAGTACAGCCTCGTGATCTACGCGGCCAAGCGCGCGCGTCAGATCAATGCGTACTACTCGCAGCTCGGTGAGGGCCTGCTCGAGTACGTCGGCCCGCTGGTGGACACCCACGTCCACGAGAAGCCGCTTTCGATCGCGCTGCGCGAGATCAACGCGGGTCTGCTGACCTCCGAGGCCATCGAGGCCCCGGCCCAGTAAGGCACCGAGAGTTTCCTTCACCACAGGCCCGGCAGAACATCTGCCGGGCCTGTGGTGTGTCATGGGTGGGTACGACGATCAGAGCCGGACGCGGCGGACGAGCCGAGAGTGTCAAAAGGGGTGTGCGCGGATGGGTAAGCCGAAGGTCGTGCTGGGTGTCAGCGGCGGGATCGCCGCCTACAAGGCGTGCGAGCTGCTGCGCCGGCTGACCGAGTCCGGACACGACGTGCGGGTGGTGCCCACGGCGTCCTCGCTGAACTTCGTCGGTGAGGCCACCTGGGCCGCCCTGTCCGGGAACCCGGCCTCCACCGAGGTGTGGGAGACCGTCCACGAGGTGCCCCACGTACGCATCGGCCAGGGCGCCGACCTCGTCGTCGTGGCCCCGGCCACCGCCGACATGCTGGCCAAGGCCGCCCACGGGCTCGCCGACGACCTGCTCACGAACACGCTGCTCACCGCCCGCTGTCCGGTGGTCTTCGCCCCGGCGATGCACACCGAGATGTGGGAGCACCCCGCCACCCAGGAGAACGTGGCCACGCTGCGCCGCCGCGGCGCCGTCGTCATCGAGCCCGCCGTCGGCCGGCTCACCGGCAAGGACACCGGCAAGGGGCGGCTGCCCGACCCGGAGGAGATCTTCGAGGTGTGCCGCCAGGTCCTGCGCCGCGGGGTGGCCGCCCCGGACCTCGCCGGCCGCCACGTCGTGATCAGCGCGGGCGGCACGCGCGAACCGCTGGACCCGGTGCGCTTCCTCGGGAACCGCTCCTCCGGCAAGCAGGGCTACGCGCTGGCCCGTACGGCCGTGGCCCGCGGGGCGCGGGTCACCCTGATCGCGGCCAACACGGCGCTGGCCGATCCCGCCGGGGTGGACGTCGTCCGCGTGGGGACGGCCGTACAGCTGCGGGAGGCCGTGCTCAAGGCGGCGTCGGACGCCGACGTCGTGGTCATGGCCGCGGCCGTGGCCGACTTCCGGCCCGCCGAGTACGCCGGCGGCAAGATCAAGAAGAAGGACGGCGAGGACCCGGCCCCGGTCGCGCTCGTGCGCAACCCGGACGTCCTCGCCGAGATCTCCGCCGACCGGGCCCGCGAGGGCCAGGTGGTCGTGGGCTTCGCCGCGGAGACCGACGACGTCCTCGACAACGGCCGGGCCAAGCTCCGCCGCAAGGGATGTGATCTTCTCGTCGTGAACGAGGTCGGCGAGACACGCACCTTTGGATCCGAGGAGAACGAGGCGATCATCCTCTCCTCGGACGGGTCGGAGATCCCGGTGCCCTACGGTCCGAAGGAAGCCCTGGCGGAAGCGGTATGGGACCAGGTTACGCGCCGGTATATGCCGCGACGCGCCTGAGCGGATTCCCCTTCACTCGGTCACCTCCGTACGTAAGAATGGGAGTGCCGCAGGTCACACGGCTCCCATAAGGCGAGACGGATGGTCCGGGCGACGGTGGCGACCGATAAACTGCACCAGGAACGTGATCGGGCGCAGCCCCCGATGTGGTTCCGCCAAATGATCAGCCAGCAGCCGCTGCAACCCCAGGGAGCGTTGTGTCCCGTCGTCTGTTCACCTCGGAGTCTGTGACCGAGGGCCACCCCGACAAGATCGCTGACCAGATCAGCGACACGATCCTCGACGCACTCCTCACCGAGGACCCGACCTCGCGCGTCGCCGTGGAGACCCTCATCACCACGGGTCTCGTGCACATCGCGGGTGAGGTGACGACGAAGGCCTACGCGCCGATCGCGCAGCTCGTCCGGGACAAGATCCTCGAGATCGGCTACGACTCCTCCAAGAAGGGCTTCGACGGCGCCTCCTGCGGCGTTTCGGTGTCCATCGGCGCCCAGTCCCCGGACATCGCGCAGGGCGTCGACACCGCCTACGAGAAGCGCGTCGAGGGCGACGAGGACGAGCTCGACAAGCAGGGCGCCGGCGACCAGGGCCTGATGTTCGGCTACGCCTGCGACGAGACCCCCGAGCTGATGCCGCTGCCGATCCACATCGCGCACCGGCTCTCGCGCCGCCTGTCCGAGGTCCGCAAGAACGGGACCATCCCGTACCTGCGCCCCGACGGCAAGACCCAGGTCACCATCGAGTACGACGGCGACAAGGCCGTCCGCCTCGACACGGTCGTGGTCTCCTCGCAGCACGCCTCCGACATCGACCTCGACTCGCTGCTCGCGCCCGACATCCGCGAGTTCGTCGTCGAGCACGTCCTGGCCCAGCTCGTCGAGGACGGCATCAAGCTCGACACCGAGGGCTACCGCCTGCTCGTGAACCCGACGGGCCGCTTCGAGATCGGCGGCCCGATGGGCGACGCCGGCCTGACCGGCCGCAAGATCATCATCGACACCTACGGCGGCATGGCCCGCCACGGTGGCGGCGCCTTCTCCGGCAAGGACCCGTCCAAGGTCGACCGCTCCGCCGCCTACGCCATGCGCTGGGTCGCCAAGAACGTGGTCGCCGCCGGCCTCGCCTCGCGCTGCGAGGTCCAGGTCGCGTACGCCATCGGCAAGGCCGAGCCCGTCGGTCTCTTCGTCGAGACCTTCGGCACCGCCAAGGTCGAGGTCCAGAAGATCGAGGACGCGATCGGCGAGGTCTTCGACCTGCGCCCGGCCGCGATCATCCGCGACCTGGACCTGCTGCGCCCGATCTACGCCCAGACCGCCGCCTACGGCCACTTCGGTCGCGAGCTGCCGGACTTCACCTGGGAGCGCACCGACCGCGTGGACGCCCTGCGCACCGCCGCCGGTCTGTAGGCACCGCTCGAAGGACACCGCGCGACGAGGCCCCGGACCCCACGGTCCGGGGCCTCGCCCGTACCCGCCCGCCCCGGTGGCGGCCCCGGCGGCCCCCCCCGCGTGTCAGTGCGGTTTGGTAAGAATGCTGGTGTGAGCAGCGCGAACGATTCCCCGCCGGAGCAGCTCGCGCTGATCCGGGAGATGGTCGCCGAGGCGAAGGCCAAGGCGCCCAAGGCGAAGCCGCGTACCTGGCGGGGCGCGGCCCTCGCCGAGGAGCTCCCCGTCGCCCGGGTCCTCGTGAACAAGGGCGTCCTCCACCTCGACCGGACCTTCGACTACGCCGTGCCCGCCGAGCTCTCCGAGGCCGCCCAGCCCGGCGTCCGCGTCCGCGTCCGCTTCGGCGCGGGCTCCCACCACGTACGGGGGGGCCGCCGCGAGGGCGGCAGCCTCATCGACGGGTTCATCGTCGAGCGCCGCGCAGAGTCCGACTACAACGGCGCCCTCGCCGCGCTCGCCCAGGTGGTCTCTCCCGAGGTGGTCCTCGGCCCCCGCATGCTCGCCCTCGCCCGGGCCGTCGCCGACCGGTACGCGGGCAGCCTCGCCGACGTGCTGCAACTCGCCCTGCCTCCGCGCAACGCCAAGGCCGAGGCCGAGCCCTCACCGCAGCCGCTGCCCCCGCCCGCCGCCCCCGAGCCCGCCGGCTGGGAGCGGTACGGAGCCGGCCCCGGCTTCCTGCGCGCCCTCGCCACCGGCGCCACTCCGCGCGCGGTGTGGACCGCGCTGCCCGGCCCCGGCTGGGCCGACGAACTCGCCCGGGCCATGGCCGCCACCCTCGCCTCGGGCCGCGGAGCCCTCGCCGTGCTCCCCGACGGCCGCACCGCAGGCCGGGTCGACGCCGCCCTCACCGCTCTGCTCGGCGAAGGACGCCACGCCCTGCTCACCGCCGAATCCGGCCCCGAGAAGCGCTACCGCCAGTGGCTCGCCGTCCACCGGGGCTCCGTCCGCGCCGTCATCGGCACCCGGGCCGCGATGTTCGCCCCCGTCCGCGACCTCGGACTGGTCGCGATCTGGGACGACGGCGACTCCAGCCACAGCGAGGACCGCGCCCCCTTCCCGCACGTGCGCGAGGTGCTCGAACTGCGCGCGGTCAGCGACGGCTGCGCGTTCCTCGCCGGCGGCACCAGCTGCACCGTCGAGGCCGCCCAGCTCGTGGAGTCGGGCTGGGCCCGGCCGCTCGTGGCGGCCCGCGAGACCGTACGGGCGACCGCGCCCCGGATCCGCACCGTCGGCGACGAACTCCTGGCCCGGGACGAGGCCGCCCGCGCCGCCCGGCTCCCCAGCCTGGCGTGGGAGACCGTACGGGAAGGGCTGAAGAGCGGGCCCGTCCTCGTCCAGGTGCCCCGCCGCGGCTATGTGCCCCGACTGGCGTGCGAACGGTGCCGGACCCCCGCCCGCTGCACCGCCTGCGCCGGACCCCTGGAAGCTCCCGACGAGCGGGACCTGACCTGCGGCTGGTGCGGCCGCGGCGAGGCGTCCTGGCACTGCGGGGAATGCGGGTCCTTCCGCCTGCGCGCCCAGGTCGTCGGCGCCCGGCGCACCGCCGAGGAACTGGGGCGGGCCTTCCCGGCCGTGCCCGTGCGCACCTCCGGCCGCGACCACGTGCTGGACGAGGTGCCGGACCGGCCGGCGCTCGTGGTGAGCACCCCCGGCGCCGAGCCGGTGGCGGCAGGTGCCGGGTACGCCGCGGCGCTGCTGCTCGACGGCTGGGCCATGCTGACCCGCCCCGACCTGCGGGCCGGCGAGGACGCGCTGCGGCGCTGGATCGCCGCCGCCTCCCTCGTCCGCGCGGACGGCCAGGTCGTGGTGGTCGCCGAGCCGACGCTGCGGCCCGTACAGGCCCTCGTCCGGTGGGATCCGGTGGGCCACGCCGTACGGGAGCTCGCGGAGCGGGCCCAGCTCGGTTTCCCGCCCGTCTCCCGGATGGCCGCCGTCGCCGGACCGGGCGAAGCGCTGGAGGCCTTCCTGGCCGGGGCCGGGCTGCCGGCCGACGCCGAGATCCTCGGCCCGGTACCGCTGCCCGGCCGGCGCGGGGAGCCCTCACCCGGGGAGCGGGTCCTGGTCCGGGTCCCGCCCGGCAGCGGAGCCGCCCTGGCAGCCGCCCTGAAATCCGCGCAGGCGGCGCGCCTGGCCCGCGGTGTCCCGGCGGCGGACGCGGTGCGGATCCGGATCGACCCGGCGGACATCGGCTGACGCCTGCGCACCTGTGGCGCACCTGTCGCGCAGCGTCCCCACCTGTCGTACCTGTCGCATCTGTCTCACCAGTCGCGCATGGTCCGCACCTGTCGCGCCCTGTTCCGCGCCTGCTCCACACCGAACGCCGAAGCCCCGGCGGGCACCCGTACGGGCGTCCCGGCCGGGGCGAATCCGGTGCTGCGGCCCGCTGCTCGCGGCCGTCGGGGGTCGGCGTCCCGGCGGCGGGACAGCGTCAGCCGTTGCGGGGACCGGGGAAGGCGGGGGAGCGCGGCGCGTCCCCCAGGACACGTCCGGGAGAGCCGCCGGCGGCGGCCTGCGCCTCCTCGCGCACGGGCTGCGGCGGCACCGACCGGGCTGCCGGGACGGTGGGCAGGGGCCCCAGGGTCCGCGTGGTCGTGCCCTCGGCCAGCGGCTCCGCGGCCTCAGCGGACTGCGCCCGCCGAGCACCGTAGCGGCGGTGCACGGCCTGCTTGGTGACACCGAGCGCCGAACCGACCGCGTCCCACGAGAATCCGAGCGAGCGGTCGAAGTCCACCGCGGCGGTGACCAGCGTCTCCACGCTGTCCCGGAGCTCCTGGGCGAGGCGGACGGTGGGCGCGGGCGCCCGGCCGTAGACGACGAAACCCGTGGAGGGACCCGAGCGACGCGGACGGTACACGTTGCCGAGCTGGGCGGTGAGCGTACGCAGGGCATCCACCTGCCGGCGAACCCGCTCGATGTCCCGCACCAGGAGGTGCAGGCTGGCCCGGGCTTGGGCGTCGTGGGTGGCGTGGTCGGCCATGAAGAAGCCTCTCGAACCGGTGCTGAAGGGCGGATCGGGCCGCAGACATCGTTCACACGCGGCCCGTTTCGGTCAATCTCTCTTGACCAACGCGCCACCCGTCGTGCAGGTCACGCTGTGGGGGCGTGTCGGCATATGCGAGTGGCGCGCGCGTGTACGCACGCCCCCTCGGCGCCACAGGTGGGGCGTCCGGCTGACGCCCCATAGACTGGTGCGCTGCTGACAGCCGACATAGCGAGGTAGGACCCCCAGTGAAGCTCGTCTTCGCAGGCACCCCCGAGGTCGCCGTACCCGCCCTGGACGCCCTGATCGCCTCCGGGCGGCACGAGGTCGCGGCCGTCGTCACCCGGCCCGACGCACCGGCCGGCCGCGGCCGGCGGCTCGTCGCCAGCCCGGTCGCCGAACGCGCCGAAGAGGCCGGCATCGAGGTCCTCAAGCCCACCCGGCCGCGCGACCCCGAGTTCCAGGCCCGGCTGCGCGACATCGCCCCCGACTGCTGCCCCGTCGTCGCCTACGGGGCCATCCTCCCCAAGAGCGCCCTCGACATCCCGCGCCACGGCTGGGTCAACCTGCACTTCTCGCTGCTGCCGTCCTGGCGCGGCGCCGCCCCCGTCCAGCACTCGATCATGGCGGGTGACCAGCTGACCGGCGCCTCCACCTTCCAGATCGAGGAAGGCCTCGACTCGGGCCCGGTCTACGGCGTCCTCACCGAGGAGATCCGGCCGACCGACAACAGCGGCGACCTGCTCACGCGGCTCGCCTTCGCCGGCGCCGGACTCCTGGCCGCCACCATGGACGGCATCGAGGACGGCACCCTGCGCGCCGTCGCCCAGCCCCTCGACGGGATCTCCCTCGCGCCCAAGATCACGGTGGAGGACGCCCGGATCGACTGGACGGCTCCCGCGATGCGCGTCGACCGCGTCGTGCGCGGCTGCACACCGGCCCCGGGCGCCTGGACCGTCTTCCGTGGGGAGCGGCTCAAGCTGATCTCCCTGGGCATGGTGGCCGACCGTACGGAGCTGGAGCCGGGCGCGCTGTCCGCCGCCAAGAACAACGTCCACGTCGGCACCGGCTCGCACGCCGTCGAGCTGCTCTGGGTCCAGCCGCAGGGCAAGAAGCCGATGCGCGCCGCGGACTGGGCGCGCGGCGTGCGGATCGCCCCCGGCGAGCGGCTCGGCGGAGCCGACGTAGGCTGAACGCAGCGGCCGTGCCGCAGACCCGCGCCACGGGCGGGGCCGCAGCGCCCGCGCCACCGGCAGCCGCACCACTCGCAGCACTCCCAGACCCGCACAGCCTGCGGCACCGCACCACTCGTAGCACTCGTAGCACTCGTACATCCGGAGCACCTTTCACGTGAGCGAACAGCCCCGCCAGCCCCGTCGCAAGCCCGCTCCCGCAGGAGCGGGCGGCAAGCAGGCCAAGCCGTACCGACGGCCTCAGAAGGACCCCGTCCGGATGCTGGCCTTCGAGGTGCTGCGGGCGGTGGACGAACGCGACGCCTACGCCAACCTCGTCCTGCCGCCGCTGCTCAGGAAGGCCCGCCAGGACGAGAGCTTCCAGGCGCGCGACGCGGCACTGGCCACCGAACTGGTCTACGGGACGCTGCGCCGCCAGGGCACCTACGACGCGGTCATCAAGGCCTGCATCGACCGCCCGCTGCGCGAGGTCGACCCGCCGGTCCTGGACGTCCTCTCCCTCGGCGCGCACCAACTGCTGGGCACCAGGATCCCCACCCACGCCGCCGTCTCGGCGAGCGTGGAGCTGGCCCGGGTGGTCCTGGGGGACGGGCGCGCCAAATTCGTCAACGCCGTGCTGCGCAAGATCGCCGCGCACGACCTCGAGGGCTGGCTGGAACGGGTCGCGCCGCCCTACGAGGACGACGCCGAGGAGCACCTCGCCATCTACCACTCGCACCCCAGGTGGGTCGTCAGCGCCCTGTGGGACGCGCTGGGCGGCGGACGCGCCGGGATCGAGGACCTGCTGGAGGCCGACAACGAGCGGCCCGAGGTGACGCTGGTCGCCCGGCCCGGCCGGTCCACGCCCCAGGAGCTGCTGGAGGCGGTCGGCGAGGAGTCGGCGCTGCCCGGCCGCTGGTCGCCGTACGCCGTCCGGATGGCCGAGGGCGGCGAACCGGGCGCGCTGGAGGCGGTCCGCGAGGGCCGCGCCGGCGTGCAGGACGAGGGCAGCCAGCTGGTGGCGATGGCCCTGGCGGCCGTGCCCGTCGAGGGCCGCGACGAGCGCTGGCTCGACGGCTGCGCCGGCCCGGGCGGCAAGGCGGCCCTGCTCGCCGCGCTCGCCGCCGAGCGCGGGGCGTTCCTGCTGGCCTCGGAGAAGCAGCCGCACCGGGCGCGCCTGGTGGAGCGGGCCCTCGCGGGCAACCCGGGCCCGTACCAGGTCATCACGGCGGACGGCACCCGCCCGGCGTGGCTGCCGGGCTCCTTCGACCGCGTCCTGATGGACGTGCCCTGCTCCGGCCTGGGCGCGCTGCGCCGCCGCCCGGAGGCCCGCTGGCGCCGCCGCCCGGAGGACCTGGAGGGCTTCGCGCCGCTCCAGCGCGGGCTGCTGCGGCAGGCACTGTCGGCGGTGCGGGTCGGCGGGGTCGTCGGCTACGCGACGTGCTCGCCGCACCTGGCGGAGACCCGGGTCGTGGTGGACGACGTCCTCAAGGGCCGCGGCTCCGGCAACGCGCCGGTGTCCGCCGAAC
Source organism: Streptomyces amritsarensis (assembly GCF_001953875.1). Lineage (GTDB taxonomy): Bacteria > Actinomycetota > Actinomycetes > Streptomycetales > Streptomycetaceae > Streptomyces > Streptomyces amritsarensis. The sequence continues at coordinate 39,750 of NZ_MQUR01000041.1, read as the reverse complement.
TCATCGACGCCAGGCCCTTCATGGCGGGCGTCCCCGGTCTGGGCGACGGCCCGGACGTCCAGCTGTGGCCGCACCTGCACGGCACGGACGCGATGTACCTGGCCCTGCTGCGCCGCACGGCGTAGACCCCGCGGCACCGGCCGCCGCGAGCTGATCCCCCTCGACCGACTGCGGGCACGGAGTCTTCCGTGCCCGCAGTCGTTCCATCTGCACTTTCGGGCCCGGGGCAGATGCTCACGCGCCTGAGTACGCGTACTCATGAGCCGCGCTGCACAACGAAGTAGCGTTCCTGACCGGTGTGATCGACAGGAACGTTCGGGGGCTGCTCGCATTGAGCATGCACGTGGACCTGCCGGTCGACAGCGCAATCATGCTGGGCAGTCCGGGCGTGGGAGTGGACCACGCGAAGGACCTGAACATCCCACCCGACCGGATCTTCGCGGCCACGGCCGACCACGACCTCATCAACCTGGCCCCGCCGGTGGGCCGGGATCCGCTCAGCCCGAAAGCGTGGTGGGACACCTTCGACGACCACACGATCGTTCACGGGACCGACCCGACCACCGACGACTTCGGCGGCCAGGTCTTCGAGGTCCCCGACGGCAAGTGGCCGGTCGAGGACTGGGAAATGATGCCCGCGCACTCCCAGTACTGGGACGACAAGCCCCTCAGGAGCCTGGCAGGGATAGTCACCGGAGGAAAGCCGTGAAACTACGGAAGGCATTCTCGGTCGGCGCACTGCTCGCACTGACGGTCACGGTGACCGGGTGCGGGGGGTCGGGCAACGGAGAGAAGGCGAAGCAGGTCACCATGAACGAGCAGCAGGCCATCGACCGGGCGGAAGAGATCATCCGGCAGGCGGTGGACACCATGTCGCCCCAGCCGACGCTGGAGCGGTTCGGCCCCGCGACCATCGGTCCCTGCATCGCCAGGGACGACAGCCGCAATGACGACCGGCTGCAGGCGACTCTCTTCTACAAGCTCACCGGCGTTCCCGGGACCGACGCCAAGAACCTCGTGCTGCAGGCGCGGGACGCCTGGCTGAAGCAGGGCTACAAGTACAACTCCTCGAACGAGGAGGACATGTCCGGCCCCTTCCCCTGGGTGAGCATGCGTACGGAGCCGGACGACTTCTGGATGGAAGCCATCACCGGGGTCCTGGACCGCGCCAAGGGCGAGGGCCTCGCCACTCTCAAGGTGGTGTCGCCGTGCTTCCTCCCGCCGGGCAAGAGCAAGGCCTCGGGGGCGGCCCCGGCCGCTCCCGCCGAGTTCGAGACCCCGCCGGCGGGTGATCCCGCCACCCGCCGAGCCCTGGGCCACTCGAGCCGGATCTACGACGTGTTGCAGGTCGGATCGGCGCCCACGCAGCCCCGAGAAGGCCTCAGCACGGTCCGGGACGAGTCGGGCGCCTCGGTCCACCACGCCTGGTCCACCGTCCCGCTGCCGGAGGCCGAGAGGGCCGCCGCCGTCGGGCGCGCGCAGGAGTACTTCCGGAGCGCGGGATGGCGCGTTCGACCGATGTCGGCGCCTGCGGACGCCCCGGGCTTCGTCGCGGGCCACCCCGAAGAGCGCACGGTCGCGCAGGTCGCGGCCTCGGCCACCGGCGCGGTGCGCGTCGCGGTGACGACGCCCGCCGGCGGTCCGGCGCCCGCGGCGGCATGACGGCCGGCCCCGAACCTGTCCGTTCACCGCGACCTGGAGACTCAGGAGACTCACGCGGCCGCGCTGAAGGCCCGCCTCCGGCATCCGCGCTACCGGCAAGGACGTGCTCAACGCCTTCCAGGCGCTGGGCGGCGACTTGTGGCGCCGGGCACGGTGCACCGCATACGGGTGCTGGGGGTGGCCACTCCCGCCACCGGTGGCGGGAGTCACCAGCACGGTGGTTCCGGCGCGGGCACGGCGACGCTCGTCCGGCGGTAGTGGCCAAGGCACCGGTCAGCGCGACTCCACGGGTCACGACTCCGGTTCCGGTGACGCAAGCTACCCCCATGGCCCGGCCGGTCATGGGGCCTCGGCCCACGACCCCGCCGACCCCGGCACGCGGTAGGCAAGGAGGAGAACAGAGTGGTGATCCGCACTCAGTACTACGTCGAGGACGCCTTCGGGGCGCCGTCCTTCTCAGGCCCTGCCGAGCTGAACATCCTGGGGCAGTGGGTCACGGCCGACATCCAGCTCTCGCCGCTGTCCGTCTTGGAGGCGATCGACCTGGTTGCCGAGGCCAAGGCCAATCCGGGATTCACGCCGGAGGACCTGGACGGCAACGCGCACACCGTCACCATCAGCCCGCAAGGCGTGAGGGTGGAGAACTGTTTCGTCGAGCACGTTCAGGGCGAGTACGCGCTCGACGACGCGTTCCGCGTACTGGTCGACTTCTGGGACTACTGCTGCGTGGCGAATCCGGAGAAGGCCGACTTGCGTCGCCGCGAGTACGTTGAGGAGCACGGTCGCGATCCGCTGGCCGGTATTCGCGACTGCCTCGGAACGTGAAGATCCTCCCCCGACGCCCGCTCTGATCGCGACCGGGACGGGCGGCCCGGCGGCGGATGCAACGACGTCCCTGGTGAGGACCGATGTCGCGTTCGGGTGTCGGTGTAGGGGCTGTGCGACGCCCTCAGGCCGCGGGACGTTGGACGGGAAGGGGCGAATGGGCGAGCGATTCGAGTGCTTCGTCAGGAAATTTCCCGACCTCGCGGAAGGGCATGACACAAGCGGCTACCTCGGACCCACGCTGCTCCAATCCAACGACTGCAGATCGTCACCCCGCCGCACTGCCGCCTCTCCACGCCCACCCGCCTGCTGCTGCAGTCCATGCCCGCCCGGTGGGTGGTGCAGGACGAGCGCTGCGGCTACTACGACGGCCTCACGGGTGCCGTACTCACCTGGCAGGACGACGCCTTCTCCCCGGCCCGCGGGGAGAACGGCGAGACCCCGGTGGCGGACGCCTTCACGCAGGCCGGAGCCGGACCCACCGGTGAGCGTCAGCTCAGCGTCTCCTTCCGCACCCTGCACCGCCCCACGGCGGACCTGGTCCTCGGCGGCGCGCTGGAAGCCGCCTGGCAGGCGCTGACGGGCGGCCTGCCGGCCGGCTGGGGGGCCTCGGAGCCCGCCGGCCTGACCTGGTCGCGGCGCCAGCTGACCGAGCCGGCCTACGAGCGGGCCCCTCGGCCCACCTGGACCGTTGTCGTCGGCACGGAGGAGCTGGTGAGCCGGTACGGGCTCTCAAGACCATGCTGTGCCAGCTGCGCGAAGCCCGCCGGGACCTGAGCGCCCCGCCCCGCTACGAGCACCCGCCACTGCCGTACGCCTTCGTTCTCGGCCCGGCGCAGGTCCACGAGGCGGGGCGGGACACGGCAGCCGGTGCCGCCGGCCGGGGGAGGCGCGGCGACGGTGTCATGGACGGAACCGCGCCGAGCTCATTGCAAGAGAAGGTTAATTGTCCTGCGCGGTTACTTAAGCGTCGCTACGGGATCTTCGACTTGCGGGGTCGTGGCCGGAACCGGCCGCAGGCATGGCAGGCTTGGGGCATGGCCGCTCAGATTTATCCCAGCATCCTGTCCGCCGACTTCGCCCGTCTCGCCGAGGAGGCGAAGGCCGTCGAGGGGGCCGACTGGCTGCATGTCGACGTCATGGACAACCACTTCGTCCCGAACCTCACCCTCGGCATGCCGGTCGTGGAGTCCTTGAGCCGGGCCACGGACATCCCGCTGGACCTGCACCTGATGATCGAGAACCCGGACCGCTGGGCGCCGCAGTACGTGGAGGCCGGTGCGGGATCGGTCACCTTCCACGCCGAGGCCGCGGCGGCGCCCGTGCGCCTCGCGCGGGAGATCCGGGCGAAGGGGGCGCGGGCGTCCATGGCGCTCAAGCCCGCGACGCCGATCGAGCAGTACGAGGACATCCTCCCCGAGCTCGACATGCTGCTGATCATGACTGTCGAGCCCGGCTTCGGCGGCCAGCCCTTTCTGGACATCATGCTCCCCAAGATCCGCCGTACCCGGGAGCTGATCGCCAAGCACGGTCTGGAGCTGTGGCTGCAGGTCGACGGCGGGGTATCGGCCTCGACCATCGAGCGCTGCGCCGAGGCCGGCGCGGACGTCTTCGTGGCGGGCAGCGCGGTCTACGGGGCGGTCGATCCGGGGGCCGCCGTCCGCACGCTGCGTGACCAGGCGGGTGCGGCGATCGCGGCGGCGCCGTGGGCTTGCGACCACTGAGCCGAGCGTTGATGAACAGCTCGGTGAACGGGAGCTGTCCAGGCTGATCAACGGCCGTCGGATCTGACAGGATGAACGACGAGTCGAGAGTGTGAACACGAGAGTGTGAACAGCAGTGAGGAGAACGCGGTGTCTGCAATGTCGGCGGGACGGTCAGCCCTGCGGATGGGACCCGCGGAGCTGGTGCAGGCGGCGGCCATGGCGCGCCGCTTCTACCTGGAGGGCAAGTCCAAGATCCAGATCGCCGAGGAGTTCGGCGTGAGCCGCTTCAAGGTGGCCCGGGTCCTGGAAACCGCCCTCGAACGCGACCTCGTGCGCATCGAGATCCGGGTCCCGGCCGAGCTCGACGCGGAGCGGTCGGACGCGCTCCGGGCCCGGTACGGGCTCCGGCACGCCGTCGTGGTGGAGTCGCCGGCCGACGCCACCGAGGACGCCCCGGACCCGGAGAACCTGGGTGCCGTCGCCGCCGACCTGCTGGGTGAACTCGTCAGTGAAGGTGACGTGCTGGGCCTCGCGTGGGGCCGGTCCACCATCCACATGGCCGCCTCCCTGCACCGCCTGCCGCAGTGCACCGTGGTCCAGCTGACCGGCGTGTACGACGCGGGGACCGCGGAGCGCGGATCGGTGGAGGCCGTACGCAGGGCCGCGCAGGTGTCGGGCGGCGACGCGCACCCGATCTACGCGCCCATGCTGCTGCCCGACCCGGCGACCGCGGCCGCGCTGCGCAGCCAGACCGGGATCGCCCGCGCCTTCGACTACTTCGACAAGGTGACGGTCGCGGCCGTCTCCATCGGCTCGTGGGAGCCGGGCATCTCGACCGTCCACGACATGCTGACGGACGAGGAGCGGGCCCACTACGCCTCCCTCGGCGTCGCGGCGGAGATGTCCGCACACCTCTTCGACGCCGAGGGCCGGCGGGTCGGCCGGGACCTCGGCGAGAGGTGCATCACGGTCGAGGCGGACCGGCTGCGCCGGATCCCCGAGGTCGTGGCGATCGCGGGCGGGCTGCGCAAGGCCTCCGCGATCGGCGCGGTGCTGCGGTCGGGGCTGGTGACCAGCCTGGTCACGGACACGGCCGTCGCCGACTACCTGCTGACCGAGTCGGCTCCGGGGCTGCGGCCGGCACTGGACCGGGCCGACCCGGACGACCTGTAGGCCCCCTCGGCCGGGTCCCGCGCCGCGTACGGAGGGGCGCGGCCCGGGGGCCCGTGTCGCCCCGCGTCGTCGCTCCCGTGTGCGATCCGGGGCGGGTTCGGCGCGGGCGATGCACAGGCCGCGGAGGGCCGGTGGGGCGGATGGTGCCCGGATCGAGATCCGAAGGGTCGCCGCGCGGCGGCCCGCGGGGCGCATACTGAATCCAATGACAAAATCAGCAGTTCCTCGCCGCCATTTGCCGTCCAGCCCGTTCAAAGCCCCCGTGGAACAGCCCATCCGGCAGTTCAGCGTCGGCGATCGGGTCACTCACGACGAGCACGGCCTCGGCCGTGTCGTCGGAATCGAGGAGGGGATCGCCGTTCTCGTCGACTTCGGCTCGGTCCAGAAGCGCATCCTGAGCCCCTACAGCAAGATGGCCGCGCTCTGACGCGACCGAGCGATTCGCGGGCGAATCGGATATTTGACACCATCGGCGCATGATCTTCCGGAACGTGCCCCGATGGTTGGTGTGTTCACTGGGGGCTGTGTTCCTCTGTGTCGCGCTCGTCGCGACGGCGGGATGTGGTGCGCAGAAACCCGGCCCCGCCGTCGCCGGCGGCAGCACCGAGCTCAGTACGGCTCCCAGCGCCGTGCCCGACGCGGTTGCGGACTGGGCGCGCGGGATGGCCGTCGTACGGGTCGGCGCGCTGCCGCGGGAGGCGCGGGACGTCCTCGCGCTCGTCGACAGGGGCGGCCCGTACCCGTACCGGCAGGACGGCACCGTCTTCGGGAACTTCGAGAAGGTCCTGCCGCGCCAGAAGCGCGGCTACTACCACGAGTTCACGGTGCGCACGCGGGGGGAGCGGGACCGCGGGGCCCGGCGGATCGTGACGGGTGGGGGCGGGGAGTTCTACTACACGGACGACCACTACCAGACCTTCAAGGCGGTTCTCCGATGACCCTGTACCCGCAGCCGCTCGCTCCGGCGCTCGCCGCCGCCGAGGCCGCGGGCCGGACGGCCGTACGGCTGGACCTGGACGGCGTACGGGACCAGGCCGGGCTGATGGGCCGGTGCGGAGCCGCGCTGCGGCTGCCGGAGTGGTTCGGCGGGAACTGGGACGCGCTGGCCGATGTCCTGAAGGACCTGTCCTGGCTGCCGGACGCGGGGGCCGCGGGGCGGCTGGTCGCGGTGACCTCGTGGCAGGGGTACGCGGGGGCGCGGCCTGCGGAGTGGGAGACCTTCGTGGAGGTGCTGGAGGAGGCCGTGGACTTCTGGCGGGGGCGGCAGGACGGGGAGCCGGGGCTCACGGTGCTGCTGGCCGAGCCGGAGCCGACGCCAAAGTCCGGGCGCGGGCCGGCCGCCGGGGCTCCACCCCGGACCCCGCGCCTCAAGCGCCGGCGGGGCTGAGAGCGGGGCTTCGCCCCGGCCGCCCCCCGGCCCCCTTGCCCCCGGGGGCACGGGCCTCAAGCGCCGGCCGGGCTGGACGGTGCGGCGGGGCTGAGAGCCCGGGGCTCAGCCCCGGGCCCCGGACCGTCGGCCCCCCGGGCCTCAAGCGCCGGTCGGGCCGAGTGGTGCGCGGGGCTGAGGGCGCGCGGCTTCGCCCCGGCCCTGGACGGGGGCTCGGCTTGCCCGCCGTCCCGTTCCGTCGTCCTCAGTCCGCCTTCGGGATCCAGGGCGGGGTCTGGCCCCAGGACCAGACGGGGATCTTGGCCGCGTCGACCGGCGGGGGGTTGGGGCCGGAGTAGATCAGGGCCATGCGGGTGCCCCACTCGATGTAGTAGGCGAAGACCCCGCGGAACTCGGGGTCCGTCGGGAGGCCGACCTCGTCGGCCGTGTCCATGAGCAGGTCCACCCAGCGGCGGCGCTGCCGCTCGGTGATGGCCCGGCCCAGGTGCTTGGTGGCCATGTGCTGGTGGCCGCCGTGGTGGTCGGTGTAGTCCGCCGGGCCGCCGAAGACCTCCGACAGCCAGACCGCGACGTGCCGGGGGTGCTCCGCGTCCATGCCCGCGAACACCGGGGCCAGGACCTCGTCCTGGAGGGCGTGGGCGTAGAAGGCGTCGGTGAGGCGGTTCATCGCCTCCGCCCCGCCCATCCACTCGTAGATGGTCGGTGTGGTGCTCATCGCTGACCGGCGCCCTTTCCCGTGCCCACGACGCCCGTCACGAGGTAGTGCTGCATCTCCTCGATGGCCGTCACGTAGGGGCGGATCGCGGCGAAGAAGGCAGGGAAGTGCTCCCCCTTGCGGAAGCCTCCCAGATGGGCCTCGATCGAGGTCCAGCGGATCCGGAGGATGTAGCGCTCCTTCTCCTCCTCGCACCGGGCCAGTTCGTAGTCGATGCACTCGGGTGAGGCGGCCAGGGACTCGGCCGCCCGGGCGTACGCGTCCTCGAAGGCCTGCTGGTCGTCCAATGCGATCCGGTAGCGGATGTATTCGACGGTGGTCGTCATGGTGCGTACCTCTCCCTGGGTGTAGGTCTCGGCCAGCCTTACGCGATCACACGGCGCCGTGGGGCGGATTCGTCATTCGGACCCGGACTTCATGGAGTCGGTCGGGCCGGAGACGTCGGGGCCCTGCGCGCGGACCCGGCCGACCCGGTCCAGGGAGTCGCGCAGATCCGTCAGCCAGCTGTCGGTGTTGCGCCCGACCAGGCGGACACACCAGGCCAGTGCGTCGGCCCGGCTGCGGGCCACGCCGCCGGCGACCAGAGTGTCGAGGACCTGGCGCTCGGACTGGCGCAGACGGGTCATGACGGGGACGGCGAGGTGGGTGAAGAGGGTCGTCTCGTCCCCCACCCGTACGCCCCAGGCGACCTTGCGGCGGTAGAGCTCCTCGGCCTCGCGGGCCACTTCCATGCGCTGTTCGCGGGTGCGTATCCGGAACTCCCCGACCGACTCGGATGCCGGGATGACGCCGACGACCGTGATCTCCTCGCGGTCGACGGTGACCGAGTCCAGGGCCTCGTAGACGTCCACCGGCAGGCGCTCGGCGAACCACCCGCGGAGCTGTTCGCTCTGTTCGGCTGTAATCATGTAATCAACGTTGCATCCGCTGTGCCCTTGATCACAAGGGCACAGCGTTCGCTCTCAGCCCATCGAGCGGTAGCGGTGGATCAGTGAGACGGCCATCGCCCCCTCGCCCACGCCCGACGCCACCCGTTTGACCGAGTGGGCGCGGACGTCGCCCGCCGCGAAGACGCCGGGCACGCTCGTCTCCAGGGGGTAGGGGGCGCGTTCCAGGCTCCACTCGGCCGGGAGCTCGCCGCCGTTCGCGATCAGGTCCGACCCGGTGAGGACGAAGCCGTACTCGTCCCGCTCGACGACGCCCGCGAGCCAGTCGGTGTGCGGGCGGGCCCCGATGAAGGTGAACATGAAGCGCGCCGGGACCTCGGTGTCCCGGCCCGACTCCGCATCGTGGAGGGTCAGCCGCTCCAGGTGCTCCTCGCCGTCCAGCCGGACCACCGTGGTGCGCACCCTGACCTCGATGTTCGGGGTGCGCTCGATCTCGTCGACGAGGTAGCGGGACATGCTCGCGTCCAGGGAGGACGCGCGGACCAGGACCGTCACGCGGGCGGCGTACTTCGCGAAGTGCACGGCGGCCTGCCCCGCCGAGTTGGCGCCGCCGACGATGAAGACGTGCTGGGAGATGCAGGCCGAGCTCTCGGTGGTCGCCGCGCCGTAGTAGAGGCCGGCGCCCTCGAAGCGCTCGGCGCCCGGGGCGTCGAGCCGGTTGTACGAGACGCCGGTCGCGAGCAGGACCGTCTCGGCGGAGATCTCCGTGCCGTCGGCGAGGGTGAGGATCTTCGCGGGGTCGTCGCGGGTCAGCGAGACCACCTCCACCGGGTGCAGGATCTCGGCGCCGAACCGGGAGGCCTGGATGGTCGCACGGCGCGTCAGGTCGCCGCCCGAGAGACCCGAGGGGAAGCCGAGGTAGTTCTCGATCAGGCTGGAGGTGCCGGCCTGGCCGCCCGGGGCGCGGGAGTCCAGCATCAGGGTGGACAGGCCCTCGGACGCCGAGTAGACGCCGGCCGCCAGGCCCGCCGGGCCCGCGCCGACGATGACGCACTCGTAGTGCGGGCGCGAGGCGGTGGTGGCCAGGCCCAGGCGCTGGGCGAGCTGGGTGTCGGTCGGCGCCGAGAGCACCGACCCGTCCGGGAAGCGGACCAGCGGCAGGGCGCCGTCGGGCTGGGCGGCGATGAGGGTCAGCGCCTCCGGGTCCCGCTCGACGTTGAGGAAGCGGAACGGCTGGCCGTTGCGGGTGAAGAAGTCCCGTACGGCGTGGGTGCCGGGGGAGACCAGGTGGCCGGCGACGATGATCCCGTCGTAGGCGGGGCGGTAGGTCGCCAGCCAGTCCGAGAGCAGGTCGTCCAGGACGGGGAAGAGCCGCTCGTGCGGCGGGTCCCAGGGCTTGAGCAGGTAGTAGTCCAGCCGGACCCGGTTGATCGCGGTGATCGCCGCGTCGGTCTCGGCGTACGCGGTCAGCAGCACCCGGCGGGCGTCCGGGAAGCGGCTGACCGCCTCCAGCAGGAACTCGACGCCGGTGACGTCCGGCATGCGCTGGTCCACGAGGAACAGCGCCGGATCGTGGCCGCGCTCGTCGAGGGAGTCGAGGATCTTCAGGGCGTCGGCGGCCGAGGAGGCCCCGAGGACCCGGTAGCGGTCGCCGTAGGCGCTGCGCAGGTCGCGGCGGACGGCCCGCAGCACCTGCGGGTCGTCGTCGACGGCCAGGATCACCGGCTTGCGGCTCTCCGCGCGCTCGGCGGCGGCCGCGGACGAGGTTGCGGCCGCGGCAGGGGCGGCGGGTGCGGGGGAGCTCTCCCGGGCCGTGCTCATGCCGGGTCCAGCATCAGCTTGTCGGCGTAGCACCAGGCCCAGTCCTCGCCCGGCTCGTGGGAGGCCGCGATCGGATGCTCGGAGGTGCGGTAGTGCCGGGTGGCGTGACGGTTCTTCGACGAGTCGCAGCACCCGACGTGTCCGCAGCTCAGGCACAGCCTCAGGTGCACCCACGTGTCGCCGGCGACGAGGCACTCCTCGCAGCCCACCGCGGTGGGCTTCACCGGACGTATCTGATCGATGTGTGTGCACAAAAGGTCCATCGTCATCGTCGCCGTCCCTCTCCTCGTGCTCATGCTCGTCACAGCAACACGGCTCGCGCGCCCGCGGTTCACGGCGCGTCCAGACCTTAGGGCGGGCCCCGCGAAATGGTTCACCGATTCGGCCGAAGTCACTTAGTCCTGCGGCTACTTCATGACCTCCGCGAACGACTTCCTGAGGTGCCCCGGTCGGCTGCCCGGCTACCTCACGAAGTCGCATGCCAGCGCTTTGACGAAGGCTCGGGGCCCGGCCAGTGTGGGGGACGCCAACGACAACAGGCGGCGCCTGGAGGAATACGTGAGCAGAAAGATTCTGGTCATTGTCTCCGAACACGGTTACTGGGCCGAAGAACTGATAGGGCCCGTATCGAAGTTCGACGAGCGGGGCTACGAGGTCATATTCGCCACGCCGACCGGAAAGCGTGCGCACGCTCTCCCGCCGAGCCTCGACGCGAACTACATCGACCCCCCGCTCGGACGCTCGGTGACCACCGAGGAGAACGCCCGGCTGGGGCGCGAGTTCGAGCGGTCGAGCCGGCTGGACTCGCCGCTCGACATCGAGGCGTGGGTGCCCGAGCGCCCGTACACGAGCGACACGGCCTACCTGCCCAAGCTGGAGCAGTACCACCGTGATCTCGACAAACTCGACGCCGACATCGCCGGGTACGACGCGGTCCTCATCGTCGGAGGCAGCGGCCCGATCGCCGACCTCGCCAACAACGAGCGCGTGCACGCCCTGATCCTGGCCTTCCGGAAGGCCGGCAAGGTCGTGGCCGCCGAGTGCTACGGGGTCGCCTGCCTGGCCTTCGCCCGGGACTGGGACGACCGCAGGAGCATCATCTGGGGCAAGCACGTGACCGGCCACTGCAAGGAGTACGACTACAAGGACGGCACCGGATTCCTCGGTACCGACTTCAACATGGGCCCGCCGCCGTATCCGCTGGAATACATCCTGCGCGACGCGACGGGACCGCGCGGCGCCTACCACGGGAACTTCGGTAAGCCGGTCTCGGTGATCGTGGACTTCCCCTTCGTCACCGGACGTTCCACCCCCGACTCCTATCTGACGGGGCAGAAGATCGTGGAGGTCCTGGAGGACGGCCTCACCCGATACGGCTGGTAGTCCCGGAAACCGCCGGGATTTCGGACAGGCGAGGGGGAATTCATGGAAGCCACTCCCGGACGGGAAAGGCTGATCGAGCAGTTCAAGGCCGACGGCCTGAAGGTGATGTTCGGCAATCCCGGGACGGTCGAACAGGGATTCCTCGACGCGGTGGACGCGGCGGAGGACTTCCGCTACGTCCTCGCCCTCCAGGAGACCGTGGCCGCCGGCATCGCCGACGGGTACGCCCGGGCGACCGGCGGCGCGGCCCTGCTCCAGCTGCACTCCGGGGTGGGCCTCGGCAACGGCATCGGGATGCTCTACCAGTCGCTGCGCGGCCACACCCCGCTCGTCGTCGTCGCCGGCGACGCCGGGGTCCGCTACGACGCCATGGACGCGCAGATGGCGTCCGACCTGGTGGCCATGGCCCGGCCCGTCACCAAGTACGCGACCCGCGTCACCGACCCGCGCTCGGTGCTCCGCACCGTCCGCCGCGCCGTCAAGATCGCGCTCACCCCGCCCCGCGGGCCCGTGTTCGTCGCGCTGCCGATGGACGTGCTGGACGAGCTCAACTCCGAGCCCGTCCTGCCGGCCACGGTCCCGCTGACGGACGTGGCGCCCTCGCCGGCGTCGGTCGGCCGGGCGGCCGCGCTGCTCGCCTCCGCCGAGCGGCCGGTCGTCCTCGTCGGGGACGGGGTGGCGCTCTCCGGGGCGCAGCGCGAGCTCGCCGCCGTCGCCGAGCTGCTGGGCGCCGACGTCTACGAGGTCGACTCCTCCGAGGTGAACATCGCGGCCTCGCACCCGCTGCGGCGCGGCCAGACGGGCCACATGTTCGGCCCGCACAGCAAGGAGCTGGTCGCGGACGCCGACGGGGTGCTGATCGTCGGCACCTACGTCTTCCCGGAGGTGTTCCCCGAGCTGGAGAGCCCCTTCCGGGCCGGCGCGAAGGTCGTCCACATCGACCTGAACGCCTACGAGATCGCCAAGAACCACCCGGTGGACCTGGGCCTCGCCGCGGATCCGCGCCAGGCGCTGCGCGCGCTGGCCGGCGTACTGGAGCGGCAGCTGACCCCGCAGCGGCGGGCCGCCGCGGCCGCCCGGCTCGACGCACGGACCCGGGAGCGGGCCCGGTCGGCGGGGGCGCCCGCCGAGGACGACGGCACGCCGATGGCCGTCTTCCTGCGGACCCTGGCCGAGCGCACCGGCGGGGACCTGATCGTCTTCGACGAGGCGCTGACCACCTCGCCGCTGGTCACCCGCCACCTGCCGGCCGAGCGCCCCGGCGACTACCACCTGACCCGCGGCGGTTCGCTCGGCGTGGGCTTCCCCGGCGCGGTCGGCGCCAAGCTGGCCCGCCCGGACCGGCTCGTCGTGGGCTTCGCGGGCGACGGCGGGTCCATGTACACCTACCAGGCGCTGTGGACCGCGGCCCGGCACGGCATCGACGCCAAGTTCGTCGTCTGCAACAACCGCAAGTACCGGCTGCTGGACGACAACATCGCCCAGTACTGGCGGGAGCGGGACATCCCCGAGCACGGATTCCCGGGCTCCTTCGACCTCTCGCACCCCGAGATCGACTTCGCCGGGCTGGCCCGCTCGCTCGGCGCCGGCGGGATGCGCGTGGAGAAGCCGGACGAGGCGGTGGCCGCGGTGGGCCGGATGCTGTCCCACCCCGGACCGTTCCTCGTCGACGTGCAGATCTGACGCACCGGGACTCAAGGAAGCGCAACGGCTGCAACAGAGGCATCAGACGCGACAGACGCATCAGACGCGACAGGAGGAGACCGCATGCCCGCCGAGCGGCAGCTGACCGAGGACGCGATCCGCAGTTTCGCCGAGAACTGGTACGTGGCGCTGGACCAGCACGTGGGCCTGGCCGATGTGCTCGCCCTGATCACCGAGGACCTGGAGTTCAAGGTCCCCGAGGACACCTTCCTCGGACACGAGGGCTTCGGCCGCTGGTACGAGGCCGTCACCCACCGCTTCTTCGACGAGGTGCACACGGTCACGAAGGTGGAGCCCGTCATCGAGGGCGACCGGGCGGTCGTCCGGGTCCTCGTCAACTGGCAGGCCAAGATCTGGGACCCGCCGGCCGCCCGCAGCCAGTGGCTGGGCTTCGACGCGGACCAGACCTGGACGGTGGTCGCCGGCCCCGACGGACCGCTGATCAAGCAGTACACCGTCAACGACCTGGCCCCGATGCCCGGTTCCGGCTCCCTGTGACCGCGACCGCGACCGCGAACGTGAACGCGACCGCGGTGAAGGAGGACCGACGATGACCGAAGTGACGCGGGAGCGGGTCCGGGAGGCCTACGCGGCCCTCGGCTCCGGCGACCGGGCACGGATCCTGGAGTACTACTCCGAGGACCTGCGCTGGCTGGTGCCGGGCAACCACCCCCTGGCCGGCTGGTACGAGAGCCTGGACGCCTTCCTGGAGCTGATGGGCCAGACCCACAAGCTCACGGGCGGCACCTTCCGGATGGACCTGGAGGCGGTGCTGGTCGGCGAGGACTGCTCGGCGGACGTGTGCCGCAACGTCGCCCTGCGGGCCGGCGCGGCCGAGGTGAGCGGATCCCCGTACGAGCGGATGGACTACCCGGTCTTCCACTTCATGCGGTGGCGGGAGGGCCGGATCGTCGAGGGCCGCGACGGGCTCTTCGGGGACTCGGCGACCGCCTTCAGCCAGTTCTGGGCGCCGTTCGCGCCGGACGGAACCCGCAGGGACCGATAGGGGATGAGCGCGATGGACGCACGACAGATCCTGCAGAAGTACTACGAGTACGCCAACGCCGGGGACTGGGACCGCTGGTGCGACCTGTTCGCCGACGACCAGGTCATGGACGAGCAGCTGGCCGGCCACATCGAGGGCCTGGAGGTGCTCCGCTCGATGATGAAGGGCATGGGGACGATGTACCGGGTCTTCCGCAACGAGCCCGTGCACTTCCTCGTCGACGGGGAGAAGGCCGCGGCCGTCTCCCACCTGACCGCGGTCAGCGCCTCCGGCGAGCCCATCGAGGCCGAGGTCATGAACTTCTTCCGGATCGTGGACGGAAAGATCGCCTACATGGCGAACTACCACGACACGGTCCCCTTCCAGGTGCTGAGCCAGGACTGAGGGGGCAGGGGTGAGCGTGGAAGAGTACGACTACATCGTCGTGGGATCGGGCACCGCGGGCAGCGTGCTGGCGAACCGGCTCTCCGAGGACCCGGACGTCTCCGTCCTCGTCCTGGAGGCGGGCGGGTCCCGGATCCCGCCGGAGGTGGACGACCCGTCCTCCTGGTACAAGCTCCTCGGCGGGCCCGTGGACTGGGGCTACACCAGCACACCGCAGCCCGGGCTCGACGGCCGCCGTACCTACGAGCCGCGCGGGAAGGCCCCCGGCGGCAGCAGCAACCTCTACATCATGATGCACATCCGCGGCCACGCCTCGGACTTCGACAACTGGGCCTACCAGGGCGCGGCCGGCTGGGCGTACGAGGACGTGCTCCCGTACTTCGCCCTGCTGGAGGGCCAGGAGGACGTCACGGCCGCCACCACCGGCACCCGCGGCCCGCAGCGGGTCACCAACGCCGGGCTGCACGGCCCCAACCCGGTCTCCCGCGCCTTCATCGACGCGGCCGTCGAGCTGGGGCACGAGGAGATCGCGGACTTCAACACCGACGGGCCCCGGCGCGGCCTCTTCGGCACCGGCTGGCACCACATCGACGTGGCCGACGGCCGCCGCCAGGGCGCCCTGGCCGCCTATCTGGAGCCCGCGCTCGACCGGCCGAACCTGACCCTGCGCACCAACGCGCAGAGCAGCCGGCTGCTCCTCGACGGGGACACCTGCACGGGCGTCGAGTACGTCCAGCTCCGGCCGCCCGCGGAGTTCGCCGGCCGGACCGTACGGGACGGCCGCAGCAGCACCCCCGCGCCCGGGCTGCACACCGTACGGGCCCGGCGCGAGGTGGTCGTGGCCGCCGGGGCGATCGAGTCGCCGAAGCTGCTGCTGCTCTCCGGCATCGGACAACCGGAGCAGCTGCGCGAGCACGGCATCGAGGTCACCGCGGCCCTGCCCGGGGTCGGCGAGAACTTCCACAACCACGTCCTGACCGGGCTGATGGCCGAGGTCACCCAGGAGCTCCCGCCGCCCGCGCAGAACCTCTCCGAGAGCGCTCTGTTCCTGTCCTCGCAGCCGGGTCTGCCCGCCCCCGACCTGCAGATCGCCTTCGTCCACGTCCCGTTCGACGTGATCGTCGGCAAGGACCACCCGAACACGGTGTCCATCCTGCCCGGTGTCGTACGCCCGGTCTCGCGCGGCTGGATCAGGCTGGCGAGCGCCGACCCGCTGGCCCACCCGCTGATCAACCCGAACTACCTCGGCGACCGGTGGGACCTGGAACGCATGGTGCAGGGCGTCAAGATCGCCCGGGAGATCTTCGCGACCTCGGCGTTCTCGCCCTGGTACAAGCAGGAGCTGCAGCCCGGCCCCGGATACACCGGCGACGACGACCTGCGGACCTTCGTGAAGCAGAAGTCGGAGAGCTACCACCACCAGGCCGGCTCCTGCCGCATGGGCATCGACGACCTCGCCGTCGTCGACCCCGAGCTGAGGGTGCACGGCGTGCGCAACCTGCGCGTCGTGGACGCCAGCGTGATGCCCGCCGTCCCGTCGGGCAACTGCCACACCGCCATCGCGATGATCGCCGAGCGCGCGGCGGACTTCCTGAGGGGGACCTCCCGTGCCTGATGCCGTCCTGCGCGAGGGCGCCCTGTCCGGGACCCGGATCGCGGTCCTGGTCGAGAGCGACTACTACGAGCCGGAGATCTTCTACTACCAGCACCGGTTCGCGGAGGAGGGCGCCGAGGTCGACTTCCTGACCCGGCTGTGGGGCAACGACTCCCTCACCTTCACCGGACACGAGTACCGGGCGCCGTTCACCGTGGACCGGTCCCTGGAGGGGCTGGACGACGAGGAGCTGCGCCGGTACGCGGCGATCATCGTGCCCTCGGGCATGGTGGCCGACCGGCTGCGCTACACCGAGGACGTGGACGTCCTGGCCCCGGCGACCGAGCTGCTGCGCCGGGCCTTCGAGGAGCCGACGGTCCTCAAGGGGATCATCTGCCACGGCATGTGGCTGGCGTCCTCCATCCCGGACAAGATCCGCGGCCGCAAGGTGGTCTGCCACAACAACCTGATCGGCGACGTCCGCAACATGGGCGGGGAGTACGTCGACGAGGACGTGGTGGTCGACGCGGACCTGGTCACCGGACGCACCGGAGCACACCACCACCTGTTCGCCCGCCGGATCATCGAGCTGATCTCGGCCGGGCGGGGCCGGGGGGCCGGCTGATGGCCGCCGGGCTGCGGTGGTCCCACGTAGGCCTGAACTGCACGGACCAGAAGACCACCGAGGACTTCTACACCCGGTACTTCGGCTTCTCCCGGGCCCGGGTGGTCGACCTGGGGGAGGCGCAGATCGTGTTCCTGCGCAAGGGGGACGCCTACCTGGAGCTCTTCGCGGCCGGCGGGACCGAACCGGCCCGCCGGGCGGACGACGACGGGCCGCAGGCCCCGGGCCGGATGCGCCACCTGGCGTTCCAGACCGACAGCGTGGACGCGTTCCTGGCCGAGCTGGGCGACGCGGCGGAAGTGACCCTGGGGCCGCTGGACTTCGACGACTTCATCTGCGGCTGGCGGACCGTGTGGGTCCGCGACCCCGACGGGGTGATCGTCGAAGTGAGCCAGGGATACGAGGACGACAGCACTCACGACAAAGACGGTGCATGACATGGCGGACGCCGTGAGCTTCTCCTTCTCCGACACCATCGCGGGCTACGTCGTCCGCTTCGACTCCGGTACGCGCCTGCTGCGGCTGAAGACCTCCGACGGCCGCGAGTTCGACGTCTCGCTGGCCGGCGACCCCAGCGCCGAGCTGGTCCGCAACCTGGACGAGCCCTACATCGACGCCTCCGGGCACATCGACGAGATGCTCTCGCCGGGCCGGTTCCTCTTCGTCTACGGCGTCCACTACCCCGAGCACGGCGGCCGCTTCGAAGCCAAGCGCCTGGTGTTCCTGGGCCGCGGCGCCGAGGACTACCGCTTCGAGGAGGGCAGCTGGTGGATCAAGCAGATCGAGTCGCTGGCCGACTTCTACAAGCGGGCGCAGTTCGGCGACGGCCCGGTGGACTTCACCGAGTACCGCACCGAGATCCGGCTCGGCGGCGACAAGACCGCCAGCCACGTCCAGGAGACCGACACGATCTCCCGCCTGGTCTACGGCATGGCCTCGGCCTACCTGCTGACCGGGAAGGACGAGTACCTGGAGGTCGCCGAGCGCGGCACCGAGTACCTGCGCAAGCACATGCGGGTCGTGGACGGCGAGGAGGACGTGGTCTTCTGGTACCACGGCATCAGCGTCGACGGGGACAGCGAGCGCAAGCTGTTCACCTCGGAGTTCTCCGACGACTACGACGCGATCCCGATGTACGAGCAGATCTACGCGCTGGCCGGCCCCGTCCAGACCTACCGGGTCACCGGCGACGTCCGGATCAAGAACGACGCGGACGCCACGATCCGGCTGTTCGACAAGTTCTTCTTCGACCCGGAGCAGGGCGGCTACTACTCCCACATCGACCCGATCCTCTTCAGCGCGGACCACGAGTCCCTCGGTGAGAACGCCGAGCGCAAGAACTGGAACTCGGTCGGCGACCACGCCCCCGCCTACCTGATCAACCTGTACCTGGCGACGGGCGACCAGAAGTACGCCGACTTCCTCGAGTACACCTTCGACACGATCGCGGACAGGTTCCCGGACTACAAGAACAGCCCGTTCGTCCAGGAGCGCTTCTTCCGCGACTGGTCGCACGACAAGGCGCACAGCTGGCAGCAGGACCGCGCGGTCGTCGGCCACAACCTGAAGATCGCCTGGAACCTGATGCGGATGAACTCGCTCAAGGCCAAGCCGGCGTACGAGGAGCTCGCCCGGAAGATCGGCGAGATCATGCCGGCCGTCGGCAGCGACGTGCAGCGCGGCGGCTGGTACGACGTGGTGGAGCGCGTGAAGCAGGACGACCAGGAGACGTATCGTTTCGCCTGGCACGACCGCAAGGCCTGGTGGCAGCAGGAGCAGGCGATCCTCGCCTACCTCATCCTGAACGGCACGGTCGGCGGCGACGCGAACCTGCGCGAGGCCCGGCAGGCGCAGGCCTTCTACAACACCTTCTTCCTCGACCACGACGAGGGAGCCGTCTACTTCAACGTCCTCGCCAGCGGGACGCCCTACCTGCTCGGCACCGAGCGGCTCAAGGGCAGCCACTCGATGTCCATGTACCACTCGGCGGAGCTCTGCTACCTCGCCGCCGTCTACAACAACCTGCTCATCAACGGCCGGGAGATGGACTTCCACTTCCAGCCCGACCCGACCGGCCTGCCCGACCGCATCCTGCGCGTCTCGCCCGACCTGCTGCCCGCCGGCTCGGTGCGCATCGCGTCCGTGGAGATCGACGAGAAGCCGTACACCGACTTCGACGCGGAGGCGCTCACCGTGCGCCTGCCCGACGTCGAGAGCCGCGTCAAGGTGAAGGTCCGGCTGCGGCCGACGGCCAAGAAGTAGCGCTCAACGGGGGGCGCCCCAACCAGAGGGGAAGGCAATGACTCTCAACGTCAAGGAACGCCGGAACAAGACGGGCACCGTGCTCGTGGCCACCGGCGAGATCAACAGCGAGACGTCCGGCACGCTGCTGAAGTCCCTGCTGCCGCTGGTCCGCGAGGGCAAGCCGCTGCGGATCGACCTCACGGCGGTGACCTACGTCTCCAGCGCGGGCCTGCGCACCCTGCTCGTCGTCTACCGCGAGGCCCAGCACGCCGGCGTGGCCGTCACCCTCTACGGGGTGAGCGAGGAAGTCCGGTTCGTCATGTCGGCCACCGGCTTCCTCGACTTCTTCGAGACCGGCGAGGCCGCCGCGGCCGCCGCCAAGGCCAAGGCCGCGCGATGAGCGAGACCCGGTCCGAGCAGGTCCTGCGCGTCGACGCGTACCCGACCCACGAGGTGGGCGGGTACCGCGTCCGCGCGGGCAAACCGTTCCCCTTCGGGGCCAACGTGGTCCCCGGCGGGGTCAGCTTCTCCGTCTTCTCCGACCAGGCCACCTCCATGACCCTGGTCATCTACAAGCGCGGAGAGCCCGAGCCGATGGCCGAACTGGAGTTCCCCCAGGAATTCCGTACCGGCAGCGTGTTCGCCATGACCGTCTTCGGCCTCGACCACGAGAACATCGAATACGGCTACCGGGCCGACGGCCCCTACGACCCGGTCACCGGCCACCGCTTCGACGCCCGCCAGGTCCTCTCCGACCCCTACGCCCGGCTGATCGCCGGCCGGGACGTGTGGGGCGTGGAGCCGGACTACAGCCGCGGCTACCAGTACCGCTCCCGCGTCTGCCTCCAGGACTTCGACTGGGGCGACGACACCCCGCTGGGCATCCCCGCCGAGGACCTCGTCGTCTACGAGGCCCACGTGCGCGGCTTCACCCGGCACCCCAACTCGGGCGTCACCGCGCCCGGCACGTTCGCCGGGCTGCGCGAGAAGATCCCGTACCTCAAGGAGCTCGGGGTCAACTGCATCGAACTGCTCCCCGTGTTCGAGTTCGACGAGAGCGACAACCCCCGCTCCAACCCGGAGACGGGCGAGAAGCTCTTCGACTACTGGGGCTACAACACCGTCTCCTTCTTCGCGCCCAAGGCCGGCTACGCGGCCACCGGACGCTACGGGATGCAGGGCGACGAGTTCCGCACCCTGATCAAGGACCTGCACGCGGCCGGCATCGAGGTCATCCTCGACGTCGTCTTCAACCACACCGCCGAGGGCAACGAGCAGGGGCCGACGATCTCCTTCAAGGGGCTCGACAACGCCACCTACTACATGCTCACGCCCGAGGGCTACTACTTCAACTTCAGCGGCACCGGGAACACGGTCAACTGCAACCACCCCGTCGTACGCAACTTCGTCCTCGACTGCCTGCGCCACTGGGTCGCCGACTACCACATCGACGGATTCCGCTTCGACCTCGCCGCCATCCTCGGCCGGTCCCCGGACGGCACCCCGCTGCCCAACCCGCCGCTCCTGGAACTGCTCGCCTACGACCCGGTCCTGCGCCACACCAAGCTCATCGCCGAGGCCTGGGACGCCGGCGGCCTCTACGAGGTCGGCAACTTCCCGGCGTACGGCCGCTGGGCGGAGTGGAACGGCAAGTACCGCGACACCGTGCGCCGCTTCCTCAAGGGCGACCCCGGGGTCACCGGCGAACTGGCCACCCGCCTCGCCGGCTCGCCCGACCTCTACTCCAGCCGCGGCACCGCCGCCTCGGTCAACTTCCTGACCGCGCACGACGGCTTCTCCCTCGCCGACCTGGTCTCCTACAACGACAAGCACAACGAGGCCAACGGCGAGGGCAACAACGACGGCGCCAACGACAACAACAGCTGGAACTGCGGTGCCGAGGGTCCCACCGACGACCCGGAGATCAACGCCCTGCGCATGCGGCAGATGAAGAACGCCCTCGCCATCCTCCTCACCAGCCAGGGCATCCCGATGCTGCTCTCCGGCGACGAGGTCGGCAGGACCCAGCAGGGCAACAACAACACCTACTGCCAGGACAACGAACTGTCCTGGTTCGACTGGGACCAGGTCGACGACAACGCCGAACTGCTCCGCTTCACCCGGCAGATGATCGCCTTCCGAAAGCGCCACCGCGAGCTGCGCTCCACCTCCCACCCCACCGGACGGGTCCGCGAACACCTCGGCCTGCCCGACATCAGCTGGCACGGGGAGCGGGCCTGGCAGCCCGACTGGTCGGCGGAGAGCCGGCTGGTGGCGGTGGCCCGCTGCGGCGCCGGCGACGACGACGTGGTGTACGTGGCCATGAACGCGCACTGGGAGTCGCACGACCTGGAACTCCCGGCCCTGCCCGGCGGACGCAGCTGGCACCTGTTCGCCGACACCGGCGCCGAGGCGCCGTACGACATCCACACCCCGGGGGCCGAGCCGGAGCTGGACAACGCCGGCAAGTACCTGATCGGCCCGCGGTCGGTGGTGATCCTCGTGGGCCGCACCAACGATCCCGACGCATCCGACACGCCCTGACCGAAGGAGACCTGACATGCCGCTTTCCGTGTCCCTGAGCATCGAGGGCGACACCACCGTGATCGACCTGTCGGGCGAGCTGGACGCCAAGACCGCGCCGGACTTCCACCGCACCATCGAGAAGGCCGCCGGCCACGGCACCACCACCGTCGAGATCAGGATGGCCGGCGTCGGCTACATGGCCAGCGCCGGACTGCGCTCCCTGGTCTTCGCCCAGCAGAAGATCGCGGACCACGTCACCATCAAGGTGGTCGGTGCCATCGAGCCCGTCTCCCGGACCATCCGGACGGCCGGCCTCGACCGCAGCATCGTCCTCTCCGATGAGTGACGACCATGAGTGACATGGTCGAGCTGGCGAGGACGCCCGTCGTACTGGAGGTGCCCGCGACGGTGCAGGCACTGGGCGACATCGCCGCGTTCGTCCTGCGGCTGGCCGGCCGGGCGGGGCTCGACAAGCGGGCCTCCTACCGGCTCCGGCTGGCCGTCGACGAACTGGCCACGAACATCGTGATGCACGGGTACCGGGGCGGCGACGGACGGATCACCGTCCGCGGCCGCTCCGGCCCGGGCGGGGTGCAGATCGCCATCGAGGACTCCGCCCCCGCCTTCGATCCCGTCGCGGGCCGCCTGCCGCCCTGCCCCGGGGTCCCCCCGCAGGACCGGCGGATCGGCGGCCTCGGCATCCACCTCGCCCTGACCAGCGTGGACGAGTTCGCCTATGCGCACAGGAACGGCCGCAACATCAGCACGCTGACTGTGAAGGCTGAGGGGACGGACCCATGCCCTCCACGACCGTGATCATCCTCGACGCGCACCCGGCACCGCCGCCCGAACTGCTCGACGCCCTGCGGACGATGGACGCCTCCCTCGTCACCCGCACGCTGACGGAGCTGCGCGAAGGCCCGCTGGAGCTGCTTCCCGTCGCGGACGTGCTGCTCGCCCCGGCCGAGTCCGACGGGGAGGCCGTACGGATGGCCGTACGCCGGCTGCGCCGCTGGGCCGGGGCCCCCATCGTGGTGGTCTGGACCGTGACGGAGTTCGCCTCCCTGGAGGAGCACGTCCGGATCGGGCACGACTACCTCGTCCCACCCTTCCTCCCCGCCCTCGTCGGGGCCCGGCTGCACAGCTGCTCGGAGCGCGCCGGACTCGGCCGCACCCTGCGCGAGGCCGACGCCCGCGCCGAACTCATGGGCTACGAGAAGGAACTGGAGATCGGCCGCGAGATCCAGGCGGGCTTCCTGCCCGAATCGCTGCCCGTCCCCGACGGCTGGGAGATCGACGTACGCTTCCGGCCCGCCCGGCAGGTCGCCGGGGACTTCTACGACGTCTTCGAGCTCTCCCGCGGCCGCCGCCTCGCCTTCGTCGTCGCCGACGTCTGCGACAAGGGGGTCGGCGCCGCACTCTTCATGGCGCTCATCCGCTCCCTGCTCCGCCACACCGCACAGAACAGCGGACTGCAGCACCTCGTCGCCGCCGGCCGGGCCGGCGGCAGCCGGCGGATCCCGGTCGTCGGTGCGACACCGCTGCTCAACGCGGTCACCGCCACCAACGGCTACCTCACCAGCAACCACCTGCGGCAGGGCTACTTCGCCACCCTGTTCTTCGGGGTGCTGGACCCGCTCACCGGCAGCCTCGTCTACATCAACGGCGGCCACAACCCGCCCCTGCTGCGACCCGCCGACGGCAGCCCGCCCGCGGCCCTGGACATCACCGGACCGGCCGTCGGGGTCCTGCCCGACTGCGTCTACACGCTCGGCTACGCCCAGCTGGACCCGGGCGACACCCTCTTCGTGTTCACCGACGGAGTGCCCGAGGCCCGCTGCCCGAACGGCAGCTTCCTCGGCGACGAACGCATGCTGGAACTGCTCGCCGGACCACTGGCGAGCGGCAAGGACCTGGTGGACCGGATGGACCTGGCGGTCCGCGAGCACACCGGCACCGCCGAGCAGCACGACGACGTCACCATGCTCGCCCTGCACCGCCCGCGTACGGCGCGGGGGCCGTACGCGGAGGGCCCCGGCCATCAGGTGGTGGCCTAGATGGCCCGCACCATCGTGGTGCACTCGCACCGCGGCGGGACGGGCAAGTCCTCGGTCCTGGCCAACCTCGCGCTGCTCATCGCGGCCGGGGGACGCCGGGTGGGGGTGGTGGACACCGACATCCAGTCACCCACCCTGGACCTGCTGTTCCGGCTCGGCCCCGGACCCTCCCTGGCCGACTACCTGCTCGGCCGCTGCGAGATCGAGGCCGCCGCCCAGCCGGCCGGCGTGCCCGGGCTGTACGTCGTACCGGCCCGGACCGGGACGGCGGCCCTGCGGGAGCTCATGGCCGGCGGCTACGACGTGGGCCTGCTGCCGGAGGGCTTCGACCGGCTGGCCGAGCACTACGCGCTGGACGTGCTGCTGCTGGACACCCACGCCGGGCTCAACAACGAGTCGGTGACTGCGATGGCGAGCGCCGACGTGCTGATGATCATGGCCCGGGCGGACCGGATCGACCTCTCCGGGGTCGAGGAGACGATCGCCCTCGCCGGGCGCCTGGCCTGCAGGCGGACCCTGGTGCTGAGCATGGCACCCGCCGGCATCGACCGTGAGTCGGCCCGGCGGCGCTCCGAGGAGGTCTACGGCGCACCCGTGGCCGGAATCCTCCCCTACTCGCCGGAAATGGCCTCCCTGTACGGGGAGCGCATATTTGCAGAAGCCCATCCCGACCACCCCCTGGTCGGTGAATTCCGCACCATCATCTCGGCGTTGGACGCACGTGACGAAGTATCGCGGGCCTGACGTCACCCCCTTACGCCCCCTGCGGGGGGCGTGTTGAATCGGCAGCGAATCCAGAACAAGGAGAGAATCATGAAGATTCTCGTCGTCATGACGGCCAAGGCGACCCTGCACCTGCTGGACGGCGAACAGCATCCCTCGGGATTCTGGGCGGAGGAATTCGTCGTTCCCTTCTCGCTCTTCAAGGCGGCCGGCCACGACGTGGACGTGGCGACGATCGCAGGCCGCGCCCCCACGGTCGACCGGACGAGCATCGACCCCCAATTCCTCCAGTGGGTCCGCCCCCAGGGTTCCCCCGACGAGGACGCGGCCAACGCCGCCGCATACGTCCGGGTCATCGAGAACACCCCCCAGCTCAAGGCCCCCCTGGCGCTGGAGTCCCTCACCGAGAAGGACGTCGCCGACTACGACGGCGTCTACGTCAGCGGCGGCCACGGCGCGATCGGCGACCTGCCCAAGTCCGACGAACTCGCCCAGATCCTGCGCTGGGTCATCGCCCAGGACAAGCCCCTCGCCACCGTCTGCCACGGCCACACCTCGCTCCTCGCGCTGCGCGACGGCGAAGGCCGCTGGCCGTTCGAGGGCTACCGGATGACGGCCTTCTCCCACGACGAGGAACTGGTCACCAACATGGCCGGCCGGCTCCCGCTGATCCTGGAGGTCGAGCTGACCCGCCTCGGCGCCCGCTACGAGAAGGCCGACGCGATCTGGGACTCGCACGTGGTCGTCGACCGCAAGCTGACCACCGGCCAGAACCCCTACTCCTCCAAGGCCCTCGCGGAGACGTTCTTAGCCCAGCTCGCGAAGGGCTAGGGGGCGTCCGGCGGACCAGGGCCGGGCCCCGATCCGCCGGACACCCCCTCCCCGCCCGATTCGCAACCGACACCGGAAGGCAGCCATGACCAAGCGTGAGCTGAGCGGCCCGCCCCTCGCCAACCCCGGGAAACTGTTCATCGGCGGCACATGGGTCCCGGCCCTGGACGGCCGGACCGAGCCGGACGTCAGCCCCGTGGACGGACAGGAGATCGTGCCCGTCGCCCAGGCCGCCGCGGCCGACGCGGACGCGGCCGTCGCCGCCGCCCGCACGGCGTACGAGGAAGGCCCGTGGAGCAGACTGTCCGCCCAGGAGCGGGCGCTGCGGCTGAACCGGGTCGGTGAGCTCATCGAGCGCGACCTGGAGGAGATCGCCCTGCTGGAGACCGTGGACATGGGCAAGCCGTTCGCCTTCTCCAGCACGGTCGACGCCCCCATGGCCGCCCAGCTCATGCACTACTACGCCGGGGCCGTGACCCGCGTCGACGGCTCCTCACGCGCCCCGGCCGGCGGCCAGCTCGCCTACACCCTGCGCGAACCGCTGGGCGTGGTCTGCGCGATCACCCCGTTCAACTTCCCGCTGCTGCTGTCGATGACGAAGATCGCACCGGCGCTGGCGGCGGGCAACACGGTCGTCCACAAGCCCTCCCCGGCCACCCCGCTCACCGCACTGAAGATCGCCGAGCTCTTCCAGGAGGCGGAGATCCCCGACGGGGTGCTGAACGTGGTCACCGGCCCCGGCGTGGAGCTGGGGGAGACGCTTACCGACCACCCCGGCATCGACAAGATCGCCTTCACGGGATCCACCGTCGTCGGCCAGTCGATCATCCGCAGGGCGGCCGGCACCCTGAAGAAGGTCACGATGGAACTCGGCGGCAAGTCGGCCAACATCGTCTTCGCCGACGCCGACCTCGACGCCGCCGAGGAGCTCGCCTTCTTCGGCATCTACTACAACAAGGGCGAGATCTGCACCGCCGGATCCCGGCTGCTGCTCCAGCGCCCCATCCACGACGAGCTGGTCGAACGCCTCGTCCGCCGGGCAGCAGCCCTCAGGCCCGGCGACCCGCGCGACCCGGCCACCCTCTTCGGGCCCCTCGCCCACCGCGGCCAGTTCGACAAGGTCAGCTCGTACATCGAGATCGGCGAGAAGGAGGGCGCGGTCCTGCGGACCGGCGGCACCGGCTGGACCCCCGAGGGAGCCTCCGCCGAGGGCCTGTACTTCCTGCCGACCGTCTTCACCGGCGTCGACAACGGGATGCGCATCGCCCAGGAGGAGATCTTCGGCCCCGTCCTGTCGATCATCCCCTTCGACACCGAGGAGGACGCCGTGCGCATCGCCAACGACAGCGCGTACGGCCTCGCCGCCGGCGTCCACACCAAGGACCTGCGCCGCGCCCACCGCGTCGCCTCGCAGATCAAGGCCGGCACGGTCTGGGTCAACTGCTACAACCAGTACGACCCCGCGGTGCCCTACGGCGGCTACAAGGCCTCCGGATTCGGACGCGAGTGCGGCCCGGAGTCCCTCGAGAGCTACACCCAGACCAAGTCGGTCTGGATCGGCATGGACTGAGCGGGCCCGGACCGTAGCCCGAACACCCTTTTCCCGAGGAGCGTCAATGCGGACAGGCATCATCGGCACCGGGCGGATCGGCACGGTCCTCGCCAGGATCCTCGTGGCGGCGGGCCACCAGGTGGTCCTCGCCAATGCCCGGGGCCCGCAGACCCTCGGCCCGCTCGTGGCCGAGCTGGGAGCGGCGGCCTCGGCGGCGCACCCCGCCGAGGNNCGCGCCCGCCGACCTCGGCGGGCGCGGCTCCAGCGACCTGGTCGCCGAGTGGTACCCGGACGCGCAGGTCGTGAAATCACTGAACACCATGCATTTCGAAACCCTCGCCGTCGCGGGAACCGCACCCGGAGAGCGCCTGGCACATTTCACCGCGGGCGACGACGGAAAAGCGAAGGAAATCGTCGCGGGAATCATCGCGGATCTCGGATTCGCACCCGTCGACACAGGCCCGCTGCACTCCGGGGGAATTCTCCAGCAGCCCGGCGGGCCCCTCTTCAACCGGCCGCTCACGGAAGCGCAGGCGCTGGCATGGATATCACACTGAACGTGAACGGAAGACCCGAGCAGTTCTCCGCGCAGCCGAACGAACTGCTCGTCGAACGGCTCCGCGACGGCCTCGGCCTGACCGGCACCAAGGTCGGCTGCGACACCGGCCAGTGCGGCTCCTGCGTGGTCCGCCTGGACGGCCGGTCCGTCAAGAGCTGCCTGGTCCTGACCGCCGCCGCGGCCGGCGCCGAGGTCGCCACCATCGAAGGCGTCACCACCCGCGGCGGGGAACTCTCCACCCTCCAGGAGGCCCTGCGCCAGGAGCACGGCACCCAGTGCGGCTTCTGCACCCCCGGCATGGTCATGGCCCTCGGCGAGCTCGTCGACGCCGCCGCCGACGGCCCGGCCCCCACCGAGCCCGAGATCCGCGAGTGGCTCACCGGCAACCTGTGCCGCTGCACCGGCTACCACAGCGTCGTACGGGGCGTGCAGCGCGCCTGCGCGGCCGGCCGCGACGAGGTGCCCGCCGGCTCCGCCGCATCCACCGCAGCCGCCACGGAGGTGTGAGGGACATGACCACAGTGACGGGGGAGGCCCCCGCCGACCGGGGCGCCGTGCTCGGGCAGCCGCTGGACAGCCGCGAGGACCCGCAACTGCTGCGCGGCGAGGCCACGTACGTGGCGGACATCGACCTGCCGGGCACCGCGCACATGGCCATCCTGGGCAGCCCGGTGGCCCACGCGCGGATCCTGTCCATCGAGACCAAGGCGGCCGAGCAGCTGCCCGGTGTGCTGAAGGTGGCCACCGCGGCCGACTTCGCCGACGTCATGCCGCTGCCCTGCATCTGGATCCCCGGCGGCGTCGAGAGCCACTTCCCGCCGCACCCCTACGGACTTCCCGGCGCCCGCCCGGTCCTGACCGGCGACACCGTCCGCCACGTCGGCGACCCCATCGCCGCGGTCGTCGCCGAGACCCCCCGCCAGGCCGCCGCCGCGCTGGCCGCCATCGCCGTCGAGTACGAGCCGCTGCCCGTCGTCACCCGCGCCGACGAGGCCCTCGCCGACGGCGCGCCCCAGCTCCACGAGGCCGTCCCGGGCAACCTCAACGCGTACTGGACCTGCGGCGACAAGGACCGCACCGACGCGGCCATCGCCGCCGCCGAGGTCACCGTCGAACTCGACCTGGTCAACCAGCGCACCATCAACAGCCCCATCGAACCGCGCGGCGCGGTCGGCGACTACGACCCGGCCACCGGCGAGTACACCCTCTACGCCTCCACCCAGGGCCCGCACAACCACCGCTTCCTGCTCTCCGCGCTGGTCCTCGGCATCCCCTTCAACAAGCTCCGGGTGATCGCCCCGACGGTCGGCGGCAGCTTCGGCACCAAGGGCTACCTGTACCCCGACATGCCCCTGGTCCTGCTGCTCTCCAAGGCGCTCGGACGGCCCGTGAAATGGGTGGACACCCGCACCGGGCTGATGAACTCCACCGTCCAGGGCCGCGACCACCGCCAGCACGTCACCCTCGCCGGCACCCGCGACGGCCGCATCACCGCCGTGCGCTGCACCAGCTACGCCAACCTCGGCGCGTACCCCTCGACGATCGGCCCCGGCGTCGCCACCGCCCTGATGGGCCGCTCCATCAGCGGCATGTACGACATCGACGCCGCCTTCTGCGAGGTGTACGCCGCCTTCACCAACACCGTGCCCCTCGGCGCGCAGCGCGGCAGCGGACGCGCCGAGGCCGCCTTCCTCATGGAGCGGCTCGTCGACCGCTACGCCGGCGAGATCGGCATGGACCCTGCGGAGGTACGGCGCAGGAACCTGGTGCCGAAGGAGAAGTTCCCCTACGACAACGGCCTCGGCTGGACCTACGACTCCGGGGACTACCGGCGGAACTTCGACAAGGCCCTCGAACTGTCCGGCTACGCCGACATGCCCGCCCGCAAGGCCGAGGCCCGCGCCCGCGGCAAACGCCTCGGCGTCGGCATCGCCACCTACGTCGCGATCTGCGGCGTCGGCCCCTCGACCCGGATGTCGCAGGAAGGCATGCTCGGCGGCACCTGGGAGAGCGCCAACATCCGCGTCCACCCCACCGGCGAGGTCACCGTCACCGTCGGCTCCGCCTCCACCGGCCAGAGCCACGGCACCGTCTTCGCGCAGGTCGCCGCGGACGAGCTCGGCATCGACCCCGCGACCGTCCAGGTCCACGAGGGCGACACGCAGAAGGCCCCCTACGGACAGGGCACCTACGGCTCCCGCTCCTACAGCATGGCCGCGCCCGCCGTGGCCCTCACCGCCCGCAAGCTCAAGGCCAAACTGGTCAAGGCCGGCGCCGTCTTCCTGGGCGTGCCCGAGGACAAGGTCGTCTACGAGGGCGGCGCGATCCACGAAGAGGGCAACCCGCAGAACACCAAGACCTTCGCCGAACTGGCCATGGCCATGTGGTACGGCTGGGGCCTGCCCCCGGAGATCGAACCGGCGCTGGACGAGACCACCCACTTCGACCCGCCGGACTTCAACTACCCCTTCGGCACGCACGTGGCCGTCGTCGAGATCGACGAACTGACCGGCGAGACCGAAGTGGTCGCCTACACCGCCGTCGACGACGCCGGGAACATCGGCAACCCGAAGATCGTCCAGGGGCAGATCGAGGGCAGCATCGTGCACGGCCTCGGCCAGGCCCTCATGGAGGCCGCCGAATACGACGAGAACGGCCGCCTGATCAGCGCCGACCTCGGCCACTACGCCCTGCCGCGCGCGGCCGACGTGCCGTTCTTCGCGCTCGACAAGACCGTCACGCCCAGCCCGCACAACCCGCTCGGCGCCAAGGGAGCGGGCGAGATCGCCACCGTCCCGCCCGCCGCCGCCGTCGTCAACGCCGTCGTCGACGCCCTCGGCGACCTGGGCGTCCGGCACATCGACATGCCGCTCACCCCCGAGAAGGTCTGGCGCCGCCTGAGAGGGGAAGCCCAGTGATCCTCACCGAGTTCGACTACGCCCGCCCCGCCGCCCTCGACGAGGCGCTGGCCCTCCTCTCCGCGACCCGCGGCGCCCGGGTCCTGGCCGGCGGCCAGAGCCTGCTGCCCGACCTGCGCACCGGAGCCGACAGCGCCCGCCTGCTCGTCGACATCCGGCAGCTGGCCGAGCTGCGCGGCTCCACCCGCACCCCGGACGGCCGCCACCTGCGCATCGGCGCCCTCACCACCCTCGCCGACCTCGCCGCCGACCCGCTGGTCCTCGCCGAAGCACCGGAACTGGCCGCCGCGGCCCGCGCCAACGGCGACCCGCAGGTCCGCAACCTCGGTACCGTCGGCGGCAACCTGGCGGCCGCCGGGCGCGCCACCGACCTGCCGGTCGCCGCCGTCGCCGCCGACGCCGTCGTCGAACTGGCCGGCCCCGGCGGGCGCACCGGCCTCCCGGCCGAGGAGTTCGCCGCCGGCGCCCCGCCCGCCGGCCAGATCCTCACCGCGCTGCTCGTGCCCGCGGCCGGCGCGGCCGCCGCCTTCGAGAAGTCCGCCGACCGCGCCACCCGCTACCCCGTCTGCGCCGCCGCCGTACGCATCACCCCCGACGGGCCGCGCATCGCCGTCACCGGGGCCACCCCCCGGCCCCTGCGCCTGCGCCGGGTCGAGGACCGGCTGCGCGGGGGCCCGTACGCCACCGAAGCCGTACTCGCCGCCTTCCGCGCCGAACCCCGGGAGCTGTTCGTCCCCGGGCGCGGCACCTCGGCCGAATACCTCGGCCACCTCGCGGGAGTCCTCACCGCCCGAGCGCTGCAGAGGGCCGAGCGGGCCCTCGCCTGACCGACCGACCGACAGGGCCCGCCCGGGGCCCCTCACGGGGGAGTTGAGTGAAGCAGTGGCCGAACCGTCCCGAACGACCGCGGGGTCGACCGCGCCGCCGGCCGCCCACGCGGCCGGCGCGCCGCCCGGAGGCTCAGGCTTCTGGGTGGTGGCCGCCGTCCTCGTCCTGCTGATGCTCTCCTCCTCCGTGCCCTCCGCCCTCTACGTGCTCTACCAGCAGGAGTGGGGCCTGTCCTCCGGCACGATCACAGTGGTCTTCGCCCTGTACGCGGTCACCGTGCTGGCCGGGCTGCTGCTCTTCGGATCCCTCTCCGACACCCTGGGCCGGCGCCCCGTCCTGGGCGCCGGACTGGTCCTGGCGATCGTCTCGATGGCGCTGTTCGCCGCAGCGCAGGGACTCGGACTGCTCCTCGCCGCCCGCGCCGTGCAGGGGCTCGCCGTGGGCCTCGCCACCGGCGCGATGGGCGCGGCCCTGCTGGAACTCGGCCCCGCCTCCCGGCCCGCCCTCGGCGCGCAGGTCAACAGCGCCGGACCGACCGTGGGCATCGGGCTCGGCGGGATCGGGGCCGGACTGCTCGTCCAGTACGCGCCCGCACCGACCGTCCTGAGCTATCTGCTGCTCATCGTGGCCTTCGCCGTCACCCTGGTGGGCGTCGCCCGCATGCGAGAGAGCGCTCCCGGCGCCGGCGGCCGGCTGCGGGTGGTCCCCCACCGGATCCGCGTGCCGGCGGGTGCCCGGGGCCGCTTCCTGGTCCTCGTCTCCACCATCGTGGCCGTCTGGTCCGTGGGCGGCTTCTACCTCTCCCTCGGCCCGCACCTGGCCCTGTCCCTGCTCCGGTCCACGAACTACCTCGTCGGCGGGGCCACGGTCGCGCTGCTCGCCGGCGCCGCCACCGCCGCCCAGCTGGTGCTCGGCCGCACCGCGGCGCTGCGCACCGCCGTGCTGGGGCTGCTCGGCCTGCTCGCCGGCCTGGCGCTGGTGCTGCTCTCGCTGGGCCTCGGCTCGGCCCCCGTCTTCCTGGTGGCCACGGCCGTCCTCGGGAGCGGCTGGGGAGCCGCCTTCCTCGGCTCCTTCCGGGCGCTGAGCGGGCTGGCCGAACCGGCCCACCGCGGTGAACTGACCGCCGCCGTATACGTCTTCGCGTACCTCGCGATGAGCGTGCCGGCCGTGCTCGCCGGGATGCTCACCAACATCCACGGGCTGCACCGCACCTCGGTCGGCTTCATGGCCGCCGTCGCCGCGGTGTGCGCGGGAGCCCTGCTGGCCACCCTGCGCCTGGCCGCCCGTACCAAGGCCGAGGGGAGCACCGTATGACCGCACCAGGCATGACCAGGGCGGAGCTGCGCACCGCCCTGCGCGGACTGGAGGTCTTCGCGGGGATCACCGAGGACCAGCTGGACTGGCTGGTCTCGGTGTCCCGGCCGCAGGTCCTCTCCGACGGGGAGGTGCTCTTCCGGGACGGCGAGGAGGCGACCGGCTTCCACGTGCTGCTCTCGGGCGGGCTCGTCGTCACCAAGGTCGTCGACGGCCGGGAGGAGGTCCTGACCCGGCATTCCACCGAGGAGGAGAGCGCCGCCTCCGAGGACCACGACGGCAAGCCGCCGGCCGCCCACCGGTTCACCGGTGAACTGCCGCTGCTGACGGACGGCGCGTACGTGGCCACCGCCGCCGCGAGCGGGCCGTCGACCACGGTCGTGGCATACCCGAAGGAGGTCTTCTTCGAGATGCTCACGCGCTGCCACGGGGTGGCCGCCGTACTGATCCCCGTCCTGGCGTGGCGCATCAAGTCCTCCGAGGTGCAGGCCCGCAAGCGGGCCACCGTGGAGGCGCTGGGCACGCTGGCCGCCGGGCTCGCGCACGAGCTCAACAATCCGGCGGCCGCGGTGGCCCGGGCCGCGCAGGAACTGGCGCCCGCCCTGGACCGGCTCACCCGGACCGCCCAGGACTGGGGCGCGGCCGCCACCGCCGCCGAGCGCTCGGTCCTCGACCGGCTCACCGGGGAACTGGACGCGCTGCCGCCGCCGGCCACCACCGATCCGCTGGCCCAGGCCGACGCGGAGGAGGAGATCGCCGACTGGGCCGAAGGGGCCGGCGCCGAGCGCTCCGGCCTGCTCGGCTCGGGCGTCTCCGACCTCGGCCTGGAACTGGGCTGGCTCCTGGAGCGGATCGAGGGCGTCGGCAAGGAGTCCCTCGCCCGAGCCCTGGACCACCTGGCGGCGCTGCTGGAGGTCCGCTCGCTCGCCGCCGAGCTGCGGGCGGCGGGTCCGAGGATCTCCCAACTCGTCTCCGCCACCCGGGATTACGCCAATCTCGACCGGGCGCCCGAACAGCGCTTCCCGGTGACCGAGGGACTGGAGAACACGCTGGTCGTGCTGCGTGCCAAGCTCGACGGCATCAGCATCGTGCGTGCGTACGAGCCGGACCTGCCCGAACTGACGGGCTACCCGAGTGAGTTGAACCAGGTGTGGACCAACCTGGTCGACAACGCCGTCGAGGCCATGGAGGGCGCCGGCGTGCTCACGCTGAGCGCCCGGTCCGAGGGCGTCTGCATGGTCGTGGAGGTCGCCGACACCGGCCGGGGCATCCCCGCGGAGTCCCTGCCGCGGATCTTCGAACCCTTCTACACGACCAAGGACGTGGGCAAGGGCACCGGTCTGGGCCTGCACCTCAGCTACCGCATCGTGACCCAGCGCCACCGCGGGTCGCTCACCGCCCGCTCGCGTCCCGGCGAGACCCGGATGGTCGTGCGGCTGCCCTTCGCGGGCAGCGCCCAGTCCTGCGTCTCACCTGCGCGAACACCCGATACCGCACTGGAAACCGCACCTGCCGAGGGCACCTCTTCCCGTTGAAACGGAGTCGACATGGCCAAGTACGACATCTCCAAGCTGCACCCGGTGTTCGTCCGCCAGATGGAGGCGCTGGCCGCCCTGGACATCGAGGCGGTGATGAAGAACTACACCGACGACGCGGTGCTGCTGCGCTTCGAGGGGGTCTCGGTGGGCATCGAGGCGGTTCGCGAGACGTTCACCGGCTATCTCACCGTGAAGCCCACGCTGGTGGAACTCCAGGAGTACATCGAGACCGAGGACACCATCTTCTACCGGGCGATCATGAACCTGAACGGCGAACCGGAGCACGCGTTCGGGACACTCGTGGTCCGCGATGGCCGAATCTGGCGCCAGACCGCCGGATTCGGCGGCTGAGACCGGAAATCTGGGTAGCGTGTGCGGGGAGAGCGGTTGAACGCGCTCTCCCCGTATGCGCGGCCCACGGTGCGCACGTCGGGAAACGGTAAAGGGGAGGTCATGGAAAATGAAACCGGGCGGGTCGAGGCATTCAGTGATGGTGTATTTGCCATCATTATTACGATCCTCGTCCTGGAATTAAAGGTTCCGGAAGAAACCGGGTCGGCCTTCTGGCACGGAGTCCGTGAACAATGGCCCCATTACGCCGCCTATGTGGTGAGCTTCCTCATCATCGGCGTGATGTGGGTGAACCACCACACCATCTT
This sequence comes from Streptomyces amritsarensis, assembly GCF_001953875.1. Taxonomy (GTDB): domain Bacteria; phylum Actinomycetota; class Actinomycetes; order Streptomycetales; family Streptomycetaceae; genus Streptomyces; species Streptomyces amritsarensis. Next base: position 5,129 of record NZ_MQUR01000041.1, on the reverse strand, counting down.
CAGTCACCTCAAGCGGGTGGACCGCCCTCTGTTGTTCCTGAACCTCATGGTGCTGATGGTGGTCTCGGTGATCCCGTACACCACCAACGTGCTCGCCGAGCACCTCATCGACGGCGGCGACGCCAACCCGGCCGCGGTCCTCTACAGCCTCGTCACCGTGGCCTACGCCTTGGCGTTCCTGCTGTTCTGGTGGTACGTGACCCGGGTGGGGCACCTCTTCCACGAACAGGTGGACAAGGCCGGCGCACGGGCCACCCGGATGCGTTTCGGCCTCGGCGCCATCGCCTACCCCTGCACGGTCGTCCTGGCCTTCTTCTCCGCACCTCTCACGCTTGTCGCACACTTCCTGATCGCGATCTACTATGCGGCGAACCAGATCCCCATCCCCCTCGTGGTAGAGGAAGAGCGGCTCGAATCTGCCAGCGACCTCAGGAAGTAGCCGCAGGGGCCTACGGCCGTTCTCGGCGGTCAAGTAGGGTATTGGATCTAGCTGGTCGCGGGGGAGGCCCAGATGGCTCGCGCAGTCCTGCCGGAGGATTCCGTCGAGGAAGTCTCCGAATTGATCGATGTCATGATCTCTCTTCTCTTTGAGTCCTTACCCCGGCGGGACCAGCGAAACTGGGCCCGCGTTTACCTGAACGGCCTCGTGCGGACCAACGGGAAGAAAACAATCCGTAACATCGCCGGAACCGGAGCCAGTTCGGTCGAGCAGAGCCTCCAGCAGTTCATCAGCAAGTCCCCCTGGGACTGGACGCCCGTACGGCGCTCCCTCGCCCAGCACCTCGAACGCACGGCCCAGCGCCCGCTGGCCTGGGTGCTCCAGCCCATGGTCATCGAGAAGGCCGGCGACCGCTCGGTCGGCGTCGGCCGGCAGTTCGTCCCCCAGCTCGGCCGCACCGCCAACTGCCAGCAGGCCGGCGGGATCTGGCTCGCCTCCAGCGAAGCCAGCTTCCCCGTCGAATGGACCCTCACCCTCCCCGGACCCTGGACCAGCGAGCTCATGCGCCGCCGACGGGCCGGCATCCCGGACACCGCCCGCTCCCTCACCCCCGCCCAGGACGCCGTGCACGCCGTCCAGCGGATGGCCGCCACCTGGCAACTCCAGCGCCGGCCCGTGGTGATGGAGGTCGCCAACTGCGACCTGGCCCAGAGCATCGACTCCTTCGCCCTCCAGGACATCCCGTTCGTCTTCAAGGTCGACGGCTCGCTGCCCGTCTCCTTCGGCGGTGCGGGCCGCCACAAACCCGGCCCGCACACCGCACCCGCACGCGAACTCATCGACTCCCTGCGCTCCCAGCGCCGCGTCGTCGAATGGACCCGGCACGGCCGCGCCGAGGGAGCGGTGACCCTGCTGACCTCGGCCCCGATCTTCGCGACCCCCTACGAGGACCGCCCCGCGCCCGCCTCGCCCACCCCGCTGCTGCTGTTCGGGGCCTGGACCGAAACGGCCCTGCTCCCCTCCGAGTTCTGGATCACCAACATAGGGGACCGGCCGCTCGCCCAGCTCTTCCTGCTCGCCAAACTCACCGACCGGGTCTCCCTGGACTTCACCGAGACCTGCGAACCGGTCGGGATCCGCGACTTCGAAGGACGCTCCTTCCGCGGCTGGCACCACCACGCCACCCTGGCCAGCGTCGCCCACGCAGCGAAACTGCTCGGCGCACGCCCGCACGCCCGCGACCGGTACCCCGGCCCCGCCCGCCCCGCACCCATGACCCGGCCGGCCGCGCTCGCGCCCCGGCCCGCCGCAGCCCGACCGGCCACCCCGGCCGTGCTGCCGCCGCACCCGCACCTGCCCGGACAGACCCCGCGCCGCGAATACATCCGCTGATGCTCGACATCGCCGAGGAGCTACGCGCGTGGTGCGCCGCCCGCCGGGAATTCGCACTGGCCACCGTGGTCGCCGTCAGCGGCAGCGCGCCGCGCGGCCCCGGAGCCTCGCTCGCCGTCGACGACCGGGGCACCGCACTCGGCTCCATCTCCGGGGGCTGCGTGGAATCCGCCGTCCACGAGCTCTGCCTCGACGCGATCGCCTCGGGCCGGGGCGGCCTGCACCGCTTCGGCTACAGCGACGACGACGCCTTCGCCGTCGGCCTGACCTGCGGCGGAGTCCTCGACGTCCTGGTCACCCCGGTGCGCGGCAGCGACCCGGTGCGGCCCGTGCTCGGCTCGGTCCTCGACGCCGCCGCCGACGGCACCCGGGCCGCGCTCGCCCGAGTGGTGTCCGGCCCGCCGCGCCAGCTCGGCCGGGCGCTCGCCGTCCACGCCGACGGCTCCTACGAGGGCGGGCTCGCCGGCGGCACCGCCCTCGACCGGGCAGCCGCCGGCCGGGCCCGGGCCCTGCTCCTCGCCGGGCGCACCGGCACCACCGAGCTCTCCGCCGCCGGCGGGCCCTGCGGGGAGCCCCTGACGCTGCTCGTCGAGTCCGCCGCCGAACCTCCCCGGCTGCTCGTCTACGGGGCGATCGACTTCGCCGCCGCCCTGGCCCGGATCGGCGCCTTCCTCGGCCACCGTGTCACCGTGTGCGACGCCCGGGCCGTCTTCGCCACCCCCGCGCGCTTCCCCGACGCCCACGAGGTGGTCGTCGACTGGCCGCACCGCCATCTGGCCGCACAGTGGGAGGCGGGCCGGCTGGACGCCCGTACCGCCGTCTGCGTCCTCACCCACGACGCGAAATTCGACGTACCGCTGCTGGAGCTGGCCCTGCGGCTGCCGCTGGGCTACGTCGGCGCCATGGGCTCGCGGCGCACCCACGCGGAACGCCTCGGACGGCTGCGCGACGAAGGGGTGACGGACTCCGCCCTGGCCCGGCTGCGCTCACCCATCGGCCTCGACCTCGGCGGCGCCACCCCCGAGGAGACCGCCCTGGCCATCGCCGCCGAGTTCACGGCCTTCCGGCACGGCGGAACCGCGCTCCCGCTGACCGGCGGCGCGGCCCCCATCCACCGAAGACCGGTACCCGCCCCCGCCACGCGCCGCGCGGCCCCGGCCGCCCTCAGCCCGCCCCGCCCGTGACGTGCTCCACGACGCGGTGGAATTCGGCGGTCGGGGAGAAATCGACGTACTCCGTGTCGGCGAGCGCCACGGGGACGTGCCCGGGGCCCCAGTAGAAGGCCTGCCCCTCCTCGTAGACCTCCTCCCCGTCGGCGGTCCGCATCAACAGCCGGCCCTTGAGGAGGTAGCCCCAGTGCGGGCACGGGCACATGTCGCCGGGAAGCCCCTTGAGGGCCTCCGTGAGATCGGTGCCCTGCGGGAGCCGGAAGAATCCGACGGTGAGGTCGCCGCCGAGCTCCCGGACCCGCACCTCCAGCCCGTCGCCCTCCATCGCCACGGGTGCCTCGTCCCGCGTCGTCGCCGCCATGGGTCCTCCAGCGCTGCTCGGCCCGGACGCCCCGGGACCTGTCCCGACCCTTCCACTGTGGCCCGGACGGGTGCATCCTGCCCCTCAGGGAACGGGCGGCCGCACCCCCGCGGGACCAAGGTCCCGTAGGAACCCACAACGCGGGCCCGCACTGCCTTGGACGATCGGCCCGGGCGGTGTGAAGGCCAGGTCGTGGGAGAATGAAGTACGTGCGTTTCCTCGGCTGCACCCCCTGTCGAGGTACCTCCGATTGACTGGGATGTTCAGCACGTGCGTTTCCTCAATGACCTGAAGCCGCCGTACGACCTGACGTACGACGATGTGTTCATGGTGCCGAGCCGCTCCGCGGTCGGTTCCCGCCAGGGCGTCGACCTCTCCTCGCCCGACGGGACCGGCACCACCATTCCCCTGGTCGTGGCGAACATGACCGCGATCGCCGGCCGCCGGATGGCCGAGACCGTCGCCCGCCGCGGCGGCATCGTCGTCATCCCCCAGGACATTCCGATCGAGGTCGTCACCGACGTCATCTCCTGGGTGAAGACCCGCCACCTCGTGCTCGACACCCCGATCACGCTGGCGCCCACCCAGACCGTCGCGGACGCACTGTCCCTGCTGCCCAAGCGCGCCCACGGCGCCGGCGTCGTCGTCGACGACGAGGGCCGCCCGGTCGGCGTCGTCACCGAGCACGACCTGAGCGGCGTCGACCGCTTCACCCAGCTCTCCGAGGTCATGTCGAAGGAGCTGCTGCTCATCGACGCCGACATCGACCCCCGCGAGGCCTTCAACCAGCTCGACGCCGGCCACCGCAAGCTGGCCCCGGCCGTCGACAAGGACGGCAAGCTCGTCGGCATCCTCACCCGCAAGGGCGCCCTGCGCGCGACCCTCTACACCCCGGCCACCGACGCCGACGGCAAGCTGCGCATCGCGGCCGCCATCGGCATCAACGGCGACTTCGTGGCCAAGGCCAAGCAGCTCCTCGACGCGGGCGTGGACACGCTCGTCATCGACACGGCCCACGGCCACCAGGAGTCGATGATCAACGCGATCAAGGCCGTCCGCGCCCTGGACCCGCAGGTCCCGATCGTGGCCGGCAACATCGTCGCCGCCGAGGGCGTCAAGGACCTCATCGACGCCGGCGCGGACATCATCAAGGTCGGTGTGGGCCCCGGCGCCATGTGCACCACCCGCATGATGACCGGCGTGGGCCGCCCGCAGTTCTCCGCGGTGCTGGAGTGCGCCGCGGAGGCCAAGAAGTACGGCAAGCACGTCTGGGCCGACGGCGGCGTCCGCCACCCGCGCGACGTGGCGATGGCGCTGGCCGCCGGCGCCTCCAACGTCATGATCGGCTCCTGGTTCGCCGGTACGTACGAGTCCCCGGGCGACCTCCAGCAGTCCGCCGAGGGCCGCCTCTACAAGGAGTCCTTCGGCATGGCCTCCGCCCGCGCGGTGCAGAACCGCACGAGCGAGGAGTCGGCCTACGACCGCGCCCGCAAGGGCCTGTTCGAGGAGGGCATCTCCACCTCGCGCATGTTCCTCGACCCGGCCCGCCCGGGCGTCGAGGACCTGATCGACTCGATCATCGCGGGCGTCCGCTCCTCCTGTACCTACGCCGGTGCCGGCTCCCTCGCGGAGTTCGAGGAGAAGGCCGTGGTCGGCATCCAGTCCGCCGCGGGCTACGCCGAGGGCAAGCCGCTGCACGCCAGCTGGAACTAGCCTCTCGGGGGACACCCTTCCCGCGGCCCCCGGGCTCCGTCCACCACGGACGGGC
>NZ_MQUR01000067.1 GCF_001953875.1 Streptomyces amritsarensis | reverse complement strand
AAACGGCCGGTGCCCGGCAGCGAACTGCGCTGCCGGGCACCGGCCGTGCTCGGTCTGCGGTCAGTAGCAGGTGACGTACAGGTCCACGCCGTGCGGCGTGTCGTTGCCGGTCGCCTGGACCTGCCAGCCGTCGCGGGCGCCGCTCTCCGCAGCGGTCAGGGGCCTGCTGGTCACCAGTGTGTCGTCGTACCCGGTGACAGCCGCTCCGCCGCCGACGACCTTCTTGCCGGTGGCACACTGCAAGATGCCGCCGGCGACGTCATCGGAGGTCGTGTGGGTGTAGCGGGTTGTCGTCAGGCCGGCGATGGGGTCGGCGCAGATCGCGTAGCCGTCGACCCGCAACTGCTCCGCATGGACGTCGTAGCCGGAGACGACCCACTGGTTGGGATGGGCGCTCCCGGCCGGGCCGGGGTGCGACTGGTTCAGGTTCCGAGTCCCGCCGTAGACCGTTCCGCCGCCGAGAACAACCTTGCCGGTGGGGCAGGTGGTGACGAGCGGGGCGTTGCGGTCGATGGTGAAGTGGTACTGCTCGGCCACTTCGTAACCGGCGGGGGCGTAGATGCACACCGCGTGGACCGTCACGGTCAGCGGCTTCGGCCCGCTGCGGGCCGCCGCAGTCCAGCCGTACGCCCCCTGGGTGTTCTGGGCGGGCATGCTCTCGACGAGGGCCACCATGTCCGAGTACAGCGGCTGGCCGACCGTCGCAAAGGCGCCACCGGAGATGGGGACCTGCCCCGGGGGGCAGCTGACTGTCACCGCCTGGTCGTCGCCCACCGAGGCGGTCTTCTTCACCATCTCCATGCCGAGGAAGGGACCCGACGCCGGCGGTGTACCGTCCGTCACCATCACCGCGTGCGAGGCAGGGGCACCGGTGACCACCCCCGCCAGCGTGCCGGTCACGACCGCCATCGCCGTGACGGCCGACCTCAGCCTGTTCAAGATGCGCACGGAACGTCCTTCACGTGTACACAAAATACATGACGGAGAGTGATTGTTCCGTGGCGCACTGTGCTCGGCCGACCGTTCAAGGCAGCCCGGTGAGAGTGCATCTGGACGGCTTGTCATTGCAGTTGGACCGCTGGGCGGGCCGGGGCGCCGGCCCGCCCCCGGGAGGAGTCAGGCCGGGGTAACGGCCTGCCGGGGGGTCAGGCCAGCAGGCCCAGGTGGACCGGTTCGGGCGGGGTGTTCGTGAGGAGGTCCGACAGGCGGGGCGGCCAGACAGGTTCGCCCAGGGTGGCCAGGTGCTGCGCGGAGAGCCACTGCCAGTGGATGCCGGGCTCCTCCAGGACCGGTTCCCGGTGCGGGCCCCTGGTGACGTAGATGTGCTCGTGCTGGCGCACCGGTATGCCCTGGTGGGTGAAGTCGTGCTCCCAGGTGCACAGCAGGCGCTCCGGCTCCAGATCGGTCCACCCGGTCTCCTCGCGCAGCTCGCGCCGCACGCAGTCCTCGGGGCTCTCGCCGGGGTCGATGCCGCCGCCGGGCGGCAGCCAGTGGATGCCCACCTCCACGTTGTCCTCACGGAAGAGGAACACCGACCCGGTGGGGGACAGGATGACAACGCGTGCCGCGTGACGTGGAGTTCGCCTCATCGAGTCAGGGTACGTCGGTGATCGGCTTCGGGGGGCGGCCCCGCTCCCCGTGTGCCCCCGGAGCCGATCGCTCCGCCGGCGACAGGTGACAGGCGACAGGCGACCGGCGGCAGGCGGACAGGCGCGCACCGCCGTACAGAGGCCGGCCGGCGTGCCGGCCACCGGGGGGTGTCGGCGAAGCAGCCGCCCACCGTCCGCACGGGGGCCATTCGGGGCGTGTCGCCCGCGTGGGCGCACGACGCGGAGCCGAGGGCCGGCGCCGCTCCCGGACCGGAGGGCGGTCGGTCTGACGGTCCGTGTGCGCTTCCCGGTGTCCGGCGTGGCGCGCACAACGCGGACAAACCAGGTCTGAAGGTGCGCTGATGTACGGTCGGGTGGATGAGCAAGCACGCCCGAGCACGCTCCCGCCCCGCCCGCACGAACCGCCGTGCGGCCCGCCGCGCCGCCCTGGCCGCCACCGTCGGCCTGGTGGCCTTCACCGCCGGGTGGGTGTACGTCGCCCAGGACCCGGACCAGGCCGCGGGCGTGGCGCAGGCCCGTACGGACTCCCGCCCGCAGCCCGTGGACCGGGTGGCGCGCGACACCCTGCGCTCGCCCATGCAGGGCCTGACCGGGATCAGCGAGCAGACCCGGGCGAGGATCCCGGCCGAGTCCCGCCAGCTGATCCTGGTCACCGGCAGGGCGGTGGACTCCTCGGAGTCCACGGCCACCCTGTACACCCGCCCCGAGGCCGGGGCCGACTGGGTCAAGGTCGAGAGCTGGCCGGCGCGCAACGGGGCCAGGGGCTGGTCCGTGCAGCGCACGTACGGCGACCTGACGTCGCCCCAGGGCGTCTTCGCGCTCACCGACGCGGGCGGCCTGCTCTCCCCGCCGCCGGGCACGCGGCTCCCGTACGACGAGGACCGGGGCTTCGTGGCCACCGGACGCGGGGTGAACGGGGAGTCCCTGGTGGGTTCCTTCGACTATGTCGTCGCCATCGACTTCAACCGCCGCCCGGGCCACTCCCCGCTGGACCCGGTCAAGCCGGACGGCGAGGACAAGGGCGGCAACATCTGGCTGCACGTGGACCACGACGGCCCCTCCCAGGGCTGCGTCGGCATCCCGAAGGAGGCCATGCGCAAGGTCCTGGAGACCTTGGACCCGGCGGCGAAGCCGGTCATCGTGATGGGGCCGGAAGGCTTCTGACGCGGGCCCCGCCCGGTCCCCGAGATCAAGGACCCCCGCGGTTCGCGGGTGCGGGTACGCACCCGTACCCGTACCCGTACCCGCAAGGCGGGAGGCCTTGCGGGCCGGACTCCGTGGTGCCGGGTCCCGCGGGATCGTCTCTCCCTCTTGTCTGACGGACCATCAGGTATCACGATGGCCCGGCACCGATATGACGAATCGGCAGACGAAGGCGAGGCGGGCCCGCCATGGCGCGCGTGTTTGCGGAAGGTCGGCTGGTCTACGGGATGCAGCTCCCGGTCCAGTCGCAGAGCACCATCTACGCCGAACCCTGGGAGGCGTCGGCCGGAGCCGCCGATCTCGCCGAGATCGCGCGGGCCGCCGACCGGTCCGGCTTCGCATACCTGGCCACCTGCGACCACGTGGCGATCCCCCGGCGGCTCGCGGGAGCCATGAGCACCGTCTGGTACGACCCGGTGGCCACCTTGTCCTTCCTCGCGGGGGTCACCGAGCACGTGCGCCTGCTGAGCCACGTGGCGATCCTCGGCCTGCGCCACCCGCTGATCAGCGCCAAGCAGTACGCCACCCTCGACCACCTCTGCGGCGGCCGGCTGATCCTCGGCGTCGGCGCCGGCCACGTCCAGGAGGAGTTCGAGGTCCTCGGCGTGGACTTCGCGCGCCGCGGCGCCGTCCTCGACGAGACCCTGGACGCGCTGCGGGCGGCGCTGGGGCCCGAGGAGTACCCGGAGTTCGAGGGCGCGCGGTTCTCCTTCAAGGACCTCGGGCAGCTGCCCCGGCCCGCCCAGGAGCGGATCCCCGTCTGGGTGGGCGGCTCCTCGCCCGCGGCCGTCCGCCGGGCCGCCGTCCGCGGGGACGGCTGGCTCCCGCAGGGCGACCCGCGCGAGAAGCTCCCGGCGCAGATCGCCCGTATCGCGCAGCTGCGCGCCGAGGCCGGCGTCACCGGAGCCTTCGAGGTCGGCGCGATCACCGAGGCGCTGTACGTCGGCGAGCCCGGCTGGGACACCGGCCGGCGCACCCTCACCGGCAAGGCGGAGGCGCTCGCCGAGTCGCTGCGCGAGTACGGGGCGCTCGGCGTGGACCAGATCCAGGTCCGCTTCCGCAGCCGCGACCGCGCCGAACTCGTCGACCAGATCACCGCCTTCGGGGCCGAGGTCGCCCCGCACCTCAACGACTAGGAGCACGGGCATGGGCAAGCTGGACGGGCGCGTCGTCGTCATCACCGGTGCGGCGCGCGGCCAGGGCGAGCAGGAGGCGCGGCTCTTCGCCGCCGAGGGGGCCAAGGTGCTCCTCGGGGACGTGCTGGACGAGCAGGGCGCGGCGGTGGCCAAGGAGATCGGCGAGGACCGGGCCCGGTACGTGCGGATGGACGTGAGCCGCGAGGAGGACTGGGCGGCCGCGGTCGCCGCCGCGAAGGAGGCCTTCGGGCGGATCGACGGCCTGGTCAACAACGCCGGCATCCTGCGCTTCAACGAGCTGGCCGCGACCCCGCTGGAGGAGTTCCGGCAGGTGGTCGAGGTCAACCAGGTGGGCGCCTTCCTCGGGATCAAGGCGGTGGCGCCCGAGATCGAGGAGGCCGGCGGCGGCACCATCGTCAACACCTCCTCCTACACGGGCCTGACGGGCATGGCGTACGTCGGTGCCTACGCCGCGACCAAGGCGGCCATCCTGGGGCTGACCCGGGTGGCCGCGCTGGAGCTGGCGGCCAAGGGGATCCGGGTCAACGCGATGTGCCCCGGCGCGGTGGACACCCCGATGGCCAACCCCGGCCTGCTGGACCCGGCGAACATGACCGACGAGGCCCGTGACGCCATGGCGGAGCTCTACCGGCGGGTGGTCCCCATGGGCCGGGTGGGCCGGCCGGAGGAGATCGCCAGGCTGGCGCTCTTCCTGACCGGCGAGGACTCCTCGTACATCACCGGGCAGCCCTTCGTCATCGACGGCGGCTGGATGGCGGGCGTCAGCATCCTGTAGCCGCCGAGAGCTGATGGAGCGTCAGGTATTGACGCTCCGGGCCCCGCGGTGGAACAGTCGGGACATCGAATCTGACGCAACGTCAGAAAACAGAGGACGGTGAACCCCTTGGAATTCGGGCTCTTCGTGCAGGGATACGTGCCTGAGGCGCGGTCCGAGGTCGACCCCGAGGCAGAGCACAAGGCGCTGGTCGAGGAGACCGAGTACGTCATCCAGGCCGACAAGTCCGGCTTCAAGTACGCCTGGGCCTCCGAGCACCACTTCCTGGAGGAGTACTCGCACCTGTCGGCGAACGAGGTGTTCCTCGGCTACCTCGCGCACGCCACCGAACGCATCCACCTCGGCTCCGGCATCTTCAACCCGCTCGCCCCGGTGAACCACCCGGTCAAGGTGGCCGAGAAGGTCACGATGCTCGACCACCTCTCCAAGGGCCGCTTCGAGTTCGGCACCGGCCGCGGCGCGGGCAGCCACGAGATCCTCGGCTTCCTGCCCGGCATCGAGGACATGAACGCCACCAAGGAGATATGGGAGGAGACCATCGCGGAATTCCCCAAGATGTTCCTCCAGGAGGAGTACGAGGGGTTCCAGGGCAAGCACTGGTCGCTGCCGCCGCGGAAGGTCTTCCCCAAGCCGTACGGCAAGGCCCACCCGGCCATGTGGTACGCCGCCGGGTCGCCCTCCTCCTACGCGATGGCGGCCAGGAAGGGCCTCGGCGTGCTGGGCTTCAGCGTGCAGAAGGTCTCCGACATGGAGTGGGTCCTCGACCAGTACAAGACGGCCATCAGGGAGGCGAAGGCCATCGGCGCCTTCGTCAACGACAACGTGATGGTCACCTCCACCGCGATCTGCGCCGAGACCCACGACAAGGCGGTCGAGATCGCCGTCAACGCCCGCATGAACCGCTTCCAGTCGCTGGTCTTCCGCTACCACGACACCTTCCCGCGGCCCGAGGCGATCCCGCAGTGGCCCGAGACCCTCCCGGAGTACAACGCGGAGATCATCGAGCTGCTGATCGCCGAGGAACTCCTCATCTGCGGCGACCCCTCGGAGGTCCGGGCCCAGTGCAAGCGCTGGGAGCAGGCGGGCGCGGACCAGCTCTCCTTCGGCCTGCCGACCGGCGTCGGCTACGAGGACACGATGACCACGATCAAGCTGATCGGCGAGCACGTGATCCCGCACATCGACACGGACCCGGTCCACCGCACGACGCGCTTCCGGCAGTCGGCCTGACCCCTGCCGGACGCACCAGCGGGGACGGCGTCTTCCCGGACCGCCGTCCCGCACCGGCCCCGGCCGGAGGCCGTGCCGAGGCCGCGGCCGCCCGGCGGCCTCCGGCCGGGGCATGCGGGGGCTCCGCCCCCGCCCCCGCACCCCGCGGGGCCCGGGGCGGAGCCCCGGCGCACGGCGCGCAACGCGAACACCGGCAGAAGGGACGTCATGCTCGACCACCTGATCAAGGGCGCGACCGTCGTGGACGGCACCGGCGCCCCCGCCCGCGTCGCGGACCTCGGCATACGCGACGGCCGCATCGCCGTCATCGCCGCACCCGGCACCGTCACCGAAGAGGCCCGCACCAGCGAGGACGCCACCGGCCTCGTCCTCACCCCCGGCTTCGTCGACCCGCACACGCACTACGACGCCCAGCTCTTCTGGGACCCGTACGCCACACCCTCCATGAACCACGGCGTCACCACCGTCGCCGGCGGCAACTGCGGCTTCACCCTGGCCCCGCTCAACCCGGCCCGCCCCGAGGACGCCGACTACACCCGCCGCATGATGAGCAAGGTCGAGGGCATGGCCCTCAAGGCCCTGGAGGAGGGCGTCGACTGGACCTGGTCCACCTTCGGCGAATACCTCGACGCACTGGAGGGCCGGATCGCCGTCAACGCCGGCTTCATGGTCGGGCACTGCGCCCTGCGCCGCCACGTCATGGGCGAGGACGCCGTCGGCGGACAACCCACCCCCGAGCAGATGCAGCAGATGCTCGACCTCCTCCACGACGCCATGGACGCCGGCGCCTGGGGCCTGTCCACCACCCAGTCCTCCACCCACTCCGACGGCGCGGGCGCCCCCGTCGCCTCCCGGCACGCCGGGCCCGCCGAACTCCTCGCGCTCTCGCGCGCCGTCGCCGAACACGAGGGCACCCAGCTCGAAGCGATCGTCGCCGGCTGCCTCGACCAGTTCTCCGACGAGGAGATCGACCTCTTCGTCGACATGAGCGCCGCCGCCGGAAGGCCCCTGAACTGGAACGTCCTCACCATCGACGCCGCTGTCCCCGAACGGGTGCCGCGCCAGTTGATCCCCAGCGAACGCGCCCGCAAGGCCGGCGGCCGTATCGTCGCGCTCACGATGCCGATCCTGACCCCCATGAACATGTCGCTCGGCACCTTCTGCGCGCTGAACCTCATCCCCGGCTGGGGCGAGGTCCTCGGCCTGCCCGTCCCCGAGCGGATCGCCGAACTCCGCGACCCTCGCGTACGCGCCGAGATGCTGCGCCGCGCCGACAGCAAGGAGGCCGGCGTCTTCCGCCGCCTCGCCGACTTCGGCCGCTACGTCATCGGCGACACCTACAGCAAGGAGAACGAGGGCCTCTCCGGGCGGGTCGTGGGCGACATCGCGGCCGAACGCGGCCAGGACCCCTTCCAGTGCCTGGTGGAGATATGCGCCAACGACGACCTGCGCACCGTGCTCTGGCCGATGCCCACCGACAACGACCCGGCGAGCTGGGCGCTGCGCGCCGAGACCTGGCAGCACGAGGACGTCATGCTCGGCGGCTCCGACGCCGGCGCCCACCTGGACCGCATGTGCGGCGCCCCGTACACGACCCGCTTCCTCGGCGACTGCCTGCGCGGCCGCAAGCTGGTGCCGCTGGAGCAGGCCGTACGGATGCTCACGGACGACCCGGCCCGGCTGTTCGGGCTGCGCGAGCGCGGCCGCCTCGCCGAGGGCTACCACGCCGACCTGGTCCTCTTCGACCCCGAACGCATCGAGGCGGGCCCGGCCACCCTCGTCCACGACCTGCCCGGCGACAGCCCCCGCCTGGACGCGCGTGCCATCGGCATCGTCTCGGTGCGCGTCAACGGCGTGGAGACCATCCGCGACGACGAGGTGACCGGGGCCGTCCCCGGCATCGTGCTCAGGTCGGGCCGCGACACGAGGACGGTGAGCACCCGTTGAACGCACAGCCCCTCTACATCGGCGGCGAGTGGGTGGAGCCGGCCGGCGGCCACTACGACGTGGTCAACCCGGCCGACGAGTCGGTGGTCGGGCTCGCCCCCGAGGCCTCGCGCGCACAGGTCGCGGACGCGGCCCGCGCCGCGGCCGAGGCCTTCGAGACCTGGTCGCGCACGACGCCGCAGGCCCGGGCGGAGATCCTCGACCGGGCCGCGGACATCATGCAGCGTGAGTTCGAGCCGTGGACGGCGCTCGCCCGGGCGGAGACCGGCGCCCCGGCCGGCATCGCCCGCGGCATGCAGGTCGGCGTCGGCGTGGCCCGCTTCCGCAGGTACGCCAAGGGCGCCCTGGAACCCGTCGAGAAGGGGCTGCCGCCCCAGGTCACGGAAGCCGGCCCGATGGGGAGGGCGGGCATCCTGGGCGCGCTGGAGGTCCGCCAGCCCGTCGGCGTGGTCACCTGCATCACCTCCTACAACAACCCGTGGGCCAACCCGGCCGGCAAGGTGGCCCCCGCCCTCGCCATGGGCAACACGGTCGTCGTCAAACCGGCCCCGCAGGACCCGCTGTCCGTCTTCAAGATGGCGCAGGCGCTGCACGAGGCCGGGGTCCCGGCGGGCGTCGTCAACGTCGTCGGCGGACAGTCGGTGGAGGTCGGCGAGGCCGCCGTGGACTCCCCGTACGTGGACATGGTGTCCTTCACCGGATCCACCGGTGTCGGACAGCGCATCGCGGAGGTCTGCGGCCGCACGATGAAGCGGCAGCTGATGGAACTCGGCGGCAAGGGCGCGGCCGTCGTCATGGACGACGCCGACCTGGACGCCGCGGTGATGGGCATCGGCACCACCTTCTCCTTCTACTCCGGCCAGATCTGCACCGCCCCGACCCGCGTGATCGTCCACCGGTCGGTGTACGGGCAGCTGGTCGAGAAGCTCACCGGCTACCTGGCCTTCATGAAGGTCGGCGACCCGGCGGCGGCCGGGACGGTCGTCGGCCCGGTCATCTCGGCGGCGCACCGCGACCGCGTGGAGTCCTACATCGAGCTCGGGAAGAAGGAGGGCGCCCGGATCGCCTACGGCGGCGAGCGTCCCGTGGTCGGCGACGGGCGCGGCTTCTACGTCGCCCCGACCCTGCTCGTGGACTGCACCACCGACATGCGGGTGGTCCGCGAGGAGATCTTCGGCCCGGTCGTCGTGGTGGTCCCTTTCGACGGCGACGAGGACGAAGCGGTCCGGCTGGCCAACGACAGCGACTTCGGCCTGCTGAGCTACGTGTGGTCCGGGGACTCGGCGCGCGCCTTCCGCATGGCGCGCAGGCTGCGCGCGGGCGGGGTCGGCGTGAACACCGTCGGCCGCAACATGGAGGCCCCGTTCGGCGGCTTCAAACGCAGCGGGGTCGGCCGCGACGTCGGCTCGTACGCCCTGCACGCCTACAGCGAGATCCAGTCGATCGTCTGGACGACGTAGCCCGCGCGGCGGATCCGGCCGGGGGCGGGCCCCGCAAGGGGCCCGCCCGCGCCGCTACGCCTCTTCCTCCCCGGGCCAGGGGAAGCCGAGGGCCTCGGCGTCCTCCCGCCGGGCATGGCGCAGGTCCGCGAGGAAGCGGGGATCGCCGGCCGCGAGCCGCCGGATCGCCGAGTCCGCCTGCGCCTGCGGCGGGGAGCCGTCGTCCGGGACGAGCCACTCGAAGGAGAGCCGGGGTCCGTCCGGGACCTGCGTCCCGGAACCGAGGCCGGGTCCGTGGCGGAACGAGACCACGACCGTTCCGGGATCGTCCCAGGCGGGGTGCGCGCTGACGTCGCCGCAGTCCCATGCGGCCAGTACCTCGGGCCTGTCCCGCAGCCCCTGGGCGATGAGCAGGGCGGTGGTGTGGGCCTGCCACTCCCACTCCCGGTCCTGTGCGGCCCGGCTGATCTCGGCGTCGTACGCGACGGCGTCGAACCGCAAGGCACCGGGCTGCGGCCCCTGCACGCCCTGCCAGCCGTCCCAGACCACATGGTGTCCCTCCCGGCGGATGGTGACGTGGAGCGCGCCGCAGCACCCCTCGCCGCAGTGCGGCCAGGCCAGTTTCACCTCGCGGGGCTCCGCACCCGCCCGCAACAGGCCTCGGTCGAGGAGGGCCCGGGGGTGCTCGCCCACGCCGATGGGGAACAGTGACGCCACCAGAGGCAGGCCGTCGGCCAGGATGCGCGTCTCCACCAGGCCGCGGACGGCCGGGTCGGTCACGACGACCTCCAGGCGGAACGGGTCCGGCCCGCCGCGGCGGGCGAACGGCCGCCGCCCGGTGCGGCGGATCCAGCGGGCCCGGAGCACGTCGCCGACCTCGCCGCCCCCGCCCTCCGCAGCCCGGGCGGCCACGGCCGCCCAGGCGGGGCGGTCCAGCAGCCCGCCCAGGGCGTCGAGCAGTTCCTCGCGGCGGCCCGGCGGCCAGTCGAGGACCGCCCCGGCACCGCAGTACAGGTCGACGGCGAGGGACACCAGCGTGGCGTGGGCGTCCAGGTCCGGTACGAGCCGGTGCGCCCCGGCGACCACCGCCTCGTACAGGGGCATCGGACGTGAGTAGTCGGGGAACCGCGGTCCGTGGACGAAGGTGTCGGCCATCGTGGCGAGCAGGCGTGCGGCAAGCCCGACCAGCGCCGTGTCCTGCGGGTACGTGCGCAGCAGGCCGTCGAGCCGGACGACTTCGGCGAGCCGGGCGACGGGTACGGGCCACGGTGCGGGCGGCGGGTCCGCCGCCGCTCCCGAGCGGGGGAGCAGCAGGTCCCGTACGGCTGCGGAGTCCTCGCGGGTCACCGCGTCGATCAGCTGCCGGACGCGCGGTTCGTCGCTGCGGCGGGTCAGCCACACCAGGGCGGCCGCGTGGCGGTCGATCCGGTCGAGGGCCTCGACCGCCGGATCGGCGAAGTCCTCGAGCATCCCGAGCGTCCGCAGGAGGGGGACGTCCTCGGCCTCGCCGAGCCGGATCAGCAGGCCCATCCCGGCGTGGACCGCCGCCGGGTGGGTGCCCGTGCGGGCAAGGCGGCGGGCCAGGCACCGGGCGGTGCCGGTGACCGGGTCGTCCGGCGCGAGGCGGCGGCCGATCCAGTAGGTGATGCGGTGGACGGTGGCGGGCTCGATGGGCAGCGCGGCCAGTCGCAGGTGTGCGGTTTCCGCGGCCCGGCCGGTGTCCGGGTCGGCCAGCAGCGGGGCGAGGACTTCACCGACCGCCGCTTCGGCGGGACCCCATTCGAGCTCGTCGTCCTCGTCGATCTCGGGGAACTCCCCGGGGAGGGGGAAGCCGCGGGAGGGGATCCTGCCGTCCGGCTCGATGCCGTGGCGGAAGAGGGCGTAGTCGTACAGGGAGGTCGTCCGGGAGGTGAGCGCCGGGCGCTCTGCGCGGGCGCTCACCGGGCGGGGTGGGACTCGATTCCGTGGGTCATGTTCCGGAGCATGCCGTAGTGATCATCCGGCGTCCAGTGAGAATGCGGCCTCGCCGCGCACGCGGCCGTTGACCTGGAGCTGCACCAGGTGCTCGCCGGAGTGGTAGCGGCGGGTGGTGATCGGCTTGAAGGAGTGCCGCCTGGTGCCGGCCAGGGTCTCGCCGGGCGCCAGCGGGCGGGTGACGAGCTTGAACACCTTCGGGGTGCGGGTGCCGTTGGCCTTGGTGTGGTGCACGACGTAGTCGATCACCAGCTCGGCCGGGAGCTCCCCGGTGTTGGTGACCGCGTAGTCGAAGACGAGGTACTCCCCGACGGCGACGCGCGGCGTCGTCACGACCGGCCCGCGCACGCTGACCGGCGCGTCCGGCGCGTGCCCGAGGAGGGTCAGCGCCTCGGGCCGGCCGGCCTTGACCAGGGTGCGCAGTCCGTGCCGGACGACGCGGTCGGTGGTGCCGTCCGGCTCGGCCAGCCAGCGGGCCGCCGTCTCGACGGCGAGGGCGGGGTGGTCGCGGCAGATGTCGTTGAGGTGGTTGGAGACGGACCGGCGGACGTACTCGGAAGGGTCGCGGTGGAGGGCGTCCAGTACGGGCAGCGCCGGGCGGGGGTCGGCGACGAACGCGGGCAGCTGCGGGGCCCACGGCAGCCGGGGCCGGGTGCCCTCGCTGGCGAGGCGCCGTACGTGCGGGTCCGGGTCGTCGGTCCACTTCCGTACGACGGCCAGGGCGCGGTCGGGGTCGGCGCGCAGGAAGGGGCGTACCGCGGATTCGGCGGTCAGCCGGGGGGTGAGGTCGCGCAGGAGCTCCAGTGCGGGCTCGAAGACCTCCAGCCCGCGGACGGCGACGGCCTCGTTCACGGGGAAGGTCATCCATCCCGCGAAGGCGGGCTCCGCGAGGGCCGTGCGCACGACGGCCTCGAAGCCGGGCCAGTCCTCGGGGAGGTCGGCGAGGACGGCGTCGCGGATCGCGGCGACCCGGCCGCTGTACGACAGCCCGTCGAGGGCGGCGGCGCGGGCGGTCAGGGCGGGCGCGGACCGGCGCCCGCCGGCCTGGGCCAGCAGGCCGGCGAGGGTGGTGACGGTGTCCGCGCTGAGGAGCTCATCGGCGGTGGGCATGGGGACAGTGTCGCGGATCGCCCGGCAGGCCGGGTGTCCTTTATCCGGTTACCAGTGGTCACCGCAAAGTCACGACGGAAACTTTGAAAAGGTGCAAATCGGACATGCCTGCGGTTTCCGCATCCCGAAAGCCTCCAGGCTCGGCCTGCTGAATCGCGGCTGGATGGCTAAGTGAACCTTGTATTAAGTGCTCGTGAACTGTCTCGGCCTCAAGATTCCAAGGAGCCGTGGGCCCTTCCCTTCCGGACTTCGATCGTCCGGATGTGGAAAACGCACCCTCTAACGTCCTGACCCATGACTCAGCTGGATGTTCGGCCTCAGGCCGGAGACACGGTAAGCGGCGTCGCCGGGGGCGTACGCGGCAAGGGGCTCGGCGGCAATTCCGTCGGGCTCGTGGGCAACGCCGTCATCGGCGTATCGACGGTCGCCCCCGTCTACTGCCTGACGGCCACACTCGGTCCCACGGTCAGCGAGGTCGGCGTCCAGATGCCGGCCATCTTTCTGGCCGGATTCATCCCCATGCTGCTGGTGGCCTTCGCCTACCGCGCCCTGAACAAGGCGATCCCCGACTGCGGCACCTCCTTCACCTGGTCGGTCAAGGCCTTCGGCCCCCGCGTCGGCTGGATGTGCGGCTGGGGCCTGCTGGTCGCCACGGTCGTCGTGCTCTCCAACCTCGCCGGCGTGGCCACCAACTTCTTCTATCTCCTCGTGGGCGAACTGAGCGGCAGCGCCGACCTCGCCGCGCTGGACGACAACAAGTTCGTCCACATCCTCACCACCCTGGTCTTCATCGCGATCGCCACCGCGATCAGCTACCGCGGCATCACCGCCACCAAGTGGGTCCAGTACGTCCTGGTCGGCCTTCAGCTCACGGTGCTGGCGATGTTCGCCTACATGGCCATCACCAAGTCCGACGAGGTCGCGGGCTCACTCGCCTTCTCGTGGTCCTGGATGAACCCCTTCGCCGTCGAGTCGCTCGCCGCCTTCACGGCCGGCCTCTCCCTCTCGATCTTCATCTACTGGGGCTGGGACGCCTGTCTGTCCGTCAACGAGGAGAGCGTCGGCAGCGCCAAGACGCCCGGCCGCGCCGCGATGCTCGCCATGGTCGTCATCGTCGCCTCGTACCTGGTCGTCGCCATCGCCGCCCAGATGTACGCCGGTGTCGGCACCGAGGGCAACGGCCTCGGCAACGAGCAGACCGCGGACAACGTCTTCGCCTCCCTCGCCGAGCCGATCATGGGCTCCGGTCTCGGGGTGCTGCTCTTCGTCGCGGTCCTGGCCTCCGCCGCCGCGAGCCTGCAGACCACCTTCATCCCGGTGGCCCGCACGGTCCTGTCGATGAGCACCTACGAAGCCCTGCCGACCTCCTTCGCCAAGGTCCACCCCCGCTTCAAGACCCCGGGCCGCGCCACCGTCATGGCGGGCATCGCCACCGGCCTCTTCTACGCGGTGATGACGCTGGTCAGCGAGAACGTCCTGATCGACACGATCTACGCCCTCGGCCTCATGATCTGCTTCTACTACTCGATCACGGCCTTCGCCTGCGTCTGGTTCTTCCGCGCGGACCTGCGCTCCTCGGCCCGCGACCTCCTCGTCAAGGGCATCCTGCCGGGCGTCGGCGGCCTCATGCTCGCCGCGGTCTTCTTCCAGACGATGTACGACATGTGGGACCCGGCCTACGGCTCCGGCTCCTCGCTCTTCGGCGTGGGCAGCGTCTTCGTCATCGGAGTGGGCCTGCTCCTCCTGGGCGCGGTCATCATGCTGATCACCCAGCGCCGCAGCCCGGCCTTCTTCCGCGGCGAGGTCCTGACGAAGTCCACCCCGGCCCTGGTGGTCGAGGACTGACCCCTGCCCCGAACACACCCGCCGAGTCATCCCCGCGGCCCCGGATCGATTCCCCCGATCCGGGGCCGCCGGCGTTCCCGGCGGCCGTACTTCCTACCCGAGGACGTACTGCTCGTCCCCGAACTCGGCCACGATCTTGAGCTTGCCGCCGAGAGCGCGGACATAGGCGGCGAGGGCCCCGGTCGATGACCGGAGTCACTCCTAAGGGGTGGGCCGGCGGTGACCTCGGCCGCGGGAGGTCGTTGGGCCGGGCATGACTGCCATCAAGCGCACCCTTGCCGCCCTGGTCCTGTCCGGCGGTGCCGCCCTCGCACTCGTTCCCGCCGCCGCGCACGCCGCCGACGAGCCGGCGGCCGGGGCGGCGCCGCTCGTCGGCCGTGTCGTCGACATCGCCGACCACCCCGCCCAGACCGTCCAGGACGCGAAGACGGCGGTCGCGGTGACCCAGGGCGCGGTCGGCTCCGCCACGAAGGCGACCGACAGCTCACTCGGAGGCGCCGGCTCGGCCCTGGACGCCGGACTGCCGAAGACCCCGAAGGTCGGCTGACCCCGGCCGTCTACCGGCCGCGGTACGGCGGCCGGAGGCGTTCGTTGAGCAGCGCATGATCCTCTGGCTGCTCAACCACGTCAGCATCTTCTTCATCGCCGTCCTGCTCGTGGGCGGCCTCACCGGCCTCGCCGCGGCCGGGAGCGTGGCCGCCCGCCGCCGCTTCCCCCACCTCGCCCAGGGCGAGCACAACGAGATGGTCGGGGTCGCGCTCGGCATGTTCGGCGCGATCTACGGCATCATCCTCGCCTTCGTCGTCGTCACCCTGTGGACGCAGCGGGAGAACACCCAGAACATCGTCGCCGCCGAGGCCGGCGACCTGGCCGCAGTCGTGCGCAGCGCCGACGCCTTCCCCGCGGCCGACCGCGCCCGCGTGCACGCGGCCGTCGGCGCCTACTCCCACGCCGTCGTCGAGGTGCAGTGGCCCCTGATGCGCGAGGGGCGGCCGAGCTACGAGGCGACCGGCGCGCAGACGCACGGCCTGTACCGGGCCCTCCTGGCCTACGAGCCGCAGGGCCCGCGCGCCGAGACCTTCTACGCGGAAGCCGTCACCCGCCTGAACGACCTCAACTCGCAGCGCCGCGCCCGGATCACGATGGCCGAGACCTCCCTGCCGGTCCTGCTCCAGGTGCTGGTGTACGGCGGGGCCTTCGTGATCGTCCCGCTCACCTTCTGCTTCGGGCTGCGCAGCCTGAAGATGCAGCTGCTCTTCGTGTCGGCGGTGGCCGGACTGATCGGCTTCAGCCTGCTGCTGGTGGTGGCCCTGGACCGGCCCTTCGCCGGGGACCTGAGCGTGAGCCCGAGGCCGTACAAGGAGGCGGTCCTGGCGCGGTTCTGGGCGCCCGACGGCGACGCCCCGGCGGTTCAGCCCCAGGTGCGCGAGCAGAGCACCAGCCGGTAGCCGTCGGGGTCGGCGACGGTCACCCCCCACTGGTCCCAGTACGGGTTGTGGGCGGCGACCCGCGTCCCGCCGTGCTCGACCAGCCGCCGCACGAGGGCCTCGTCCGGCTCCTCGCCGAGGTACAGCACGAACAGGTCGTCCACGGTCGGCGCGGGCAGGATCGGACGGGCGGGGTCCCGGGTGAGCTCGAAGTGCCAGCCGCCCCCGGCCGGTCCGACCATCAGCAGGTCGTGCTCACCGGGCACGCTCTCGACGCTCCGCCACTGCACTTCCAGGCCGAGCCCGTCGACGTAGAAGCGCTCGGCTGCCGCCAGGTCCAGCGACGGGCGGGCGACGCGGACATGCGTACGCGGATCGATCACGATCGCCAGCGTACGGAATCCCGCCCGGCGGGGACACAGGTGACCCGCGACCGGCGTCTACCTCCCCAACGACGCGTCGGGGACGTAGACGCTGACCCGGTAGGCCGTCGGGTGGGTGAGGCGGCCGCAGAAGGTGTCGATCCGGATGTGCGCCGGGTCGGTGACCCTGCCCTCGTCCCGGAGGCGGCGCAGGAACTCCCTCAGCTCCGCCTGCTCCTGCGTCTCGTAGAAGCGGCTCCCAGCGGCCGGGGACGGCTTCCGGCCGGTGCCGCTCCTCGTGCCGCTGCCGCCTCTGCCTGCGTCTGCGTTGCCCGGGCACGTGGACCGGCCTCCTCTTTCCGCGTACTGAGTCTGCGCGCCGGCCATGCCGATCCGTTCCCCTCGATGTGTCCGGCTGTGGTGGTCATGGGCCCGCCCCTGCTTGCGGACGGAATGGGTCCGGGGGCCGGGGAGTTGCACGCCGCATGACGACCGACAGAATTGACGACACCGACCGTTCGTTCCTCTTCGTCCTCGGCAGCTCCCGGCCGGAGGGCAACACCGAGATCCTCGCCCGGGCAGCCGCCGAACAGCTTCCCGCAGGCATCCCGCAGCGCTGGGTCGACCTGGCGAAGCACCCGCTGCCCGACTTCCAGGACGGCCGGCACGAGGACGGGACCTGGCCGGTGAGCGAGCAGGAGGAGGAGCTGCGCCGGCTCACGCTGGAGGCCACCGACATCGTCATCGCCTCGCCCCTCTACTGGTATGCCGTCTCCGCCAACACCAAGCGCTACCTCGACTACTGGTCCGGCTGGCTGGGCGTGCCCGCCCTCGACTTCAAGAAGCGGATGTCCGGCCGCACCCTGTGGGGCGTCACGGTCATGGCCGAGGAGGAAGAGGACACCGCCGACGGCATGATCGCCAGCCTGAACAACACCGCCGCCTACCTGCGGATGCGCTTCGGCGGGGTCCTGCTCGGCAACGGCTCCCGACCCGGCCAGGTACGGGGCGACGAGCGTGCGCTGACCCGCGCCAAGACCTTCTTCGAGCGCGAGGCCCCGCTCGCCCGGTTCCCCTCCGAGGAGGAGACCGGGGAGCGGTAGCCGCGCCGCCGCTCAGCGGGTGGCGGTGACGCCGCCCAGGAACGCGGTCCAGACGCCAGGGGTGACGGCCAGCTCGGGGCCGGCCGTCACCTTGGAGTCCCGGACGTGCACGGCGCCGGGGCAGGCGGCGACCTCGACGCAGTCGTCGCCCTGGCTGCCGCTGTACGTGGACTTGTGCCAGGAGAGGGCGACCTCGACGCAGCTGTCGCCCTCGCTTCCGCTGTAGCTGCTCTTGAACCACCGCAAGTCGGAGCTGTTCACAGGGAACCTCGCATTCGCATCAACAGGCCCGTGCTGTCCGCCGGATTGAGGGCCTGGATGCGAAGTTTGGCATACCGCTGGTGGAGCACGCTGATGGCTTTCGGGTCGGTGATGACCTGGCCTGTCTTCTGCCCCTCGCTGTAGCCCAGCCACTCGTGTTCATCGGTTTCCAGGAGTTGGAAGGGGCCGTCGGTGCCCGCGTGCACCGGTTGGACCAGCGGCATGATCTGGACGTCGACGTTGGGCAGGTCCCCGCACTCCAGGAGCCGGTCGATCAGCTCCCGGGTGACCTGCGGCCCGCCCGTCCGCCGCTCGATCAGCGCCTGCTCGATGACGAAGCTGAAGAGGGCGTAGGGGGTGCGGTGGAGCAGCTTCTGCCGTTCCAGACGGACCGCGACTCGGGCCTCCGCCTCCTCAGGGGTGGCCAGGGGCGGGACGTTGTCGATCAGGGCGCGGGCATAGGACTCCGGCTGGAGGAGCCCCGGTACGGACCGGCACTCGTACGTGTTGAGGGTGACGGCCACCTCCTCCAGCTCCGCCCACCGCCGGAACCACGTCGCCAGGCCGCGCCGCCGGGTCAGCTGCCGCGCCGCGATGTCGATGACGCCGAAGGTGTCCAGGACCGCTTCCGTCTTGTGCACGAACTTCTGCGACGGGTGGCGGCGGCCCTGCTCGACCGAGCCGACGTACTGCACCGAGTACCCGATCAGCGGGGCCAGCTGCTCCTGGGGCAGGCCGGCGCGCTTGCGGGAGGCCTTGACCGTCTCGCCGAAACTGCGCAGGTTGTCGTCCGGCTCGACCCCTCCGTCACCGCTGTCCTCGGCACTCACCATGGCGGCCACCTCCCCGACAGGCAGCCTCACGCACCGTGACCACGCCTGTCCAGGGAGTGGACTCGTACAGTTGGTTTGTACGAGTCCGGGTGGTGTTGAACGGGCCTGGTCGGGCGGGATGTTGGCGTCATGACCGCACCCTCCGGCCGCGCCCGGACCCTCGTACGCGTGTTCACTCAGCGTTTCACCAGCACCCGCCGCGGGGCCCGGCTCGCCCGACAGCTGGCCCTTGTCGAGCTCGACGCGTGGGGCTTCCCCGAATCCACCGTGCTGTCCGCCGACGCCGGGCTCCTCGTGGCCGAGCTCGCGGCCAACGCCGTCCGGCACGGACGTGTCCCGGGGCGGGACTTCGAGCTGAAGCTGACGCTCCTGGAAGAGCTCCTGCGTATCGAGGTCTCCGACGCCCGCCGCGACCGCCGCCCGGCCGTCCAGCCGCACGCCTACCAGGCGGAGTCCGGCTACGGCCTGCGCATCGTGGACGCCGTCGCCGCCGACTGGGGCGTCACGGAGCGCATCGTCGGCAAGACGGTCTGGGCCGAGCTGACCCGTCGAGCATGCCCCCTGCGGGGCTCATGTAGTGGGCATATAAGCTCCGCCTGCCCGTCGTGACAGTCACCGGACGGGAACATGCTGAGCTGGGGGCTCCCTTGAGATTGCTGCCGTCGGGCAGAAGAAGACGCGAGAGACCGGGGAGGGGCAGGGCCGCGGTCGCGGCCGGGGCCCTGCTGCTCGGCCTCCTGGGGTCGTTCTCCGGTCAGGCCGGAGCCGCTGCCGCAGCGACGCCGCCGCCCGCTGTCGCTGCCGCTCCCGTGTCGGGGCCCGAGGCCACAGCGCCGAAGAGCGATCCGGCGGGCGACCGCGAGGCCGTTGTCCGTTCGCTCCAGCAGAGCGCTCAGGCCGGTGGCGGCTGCCCGGCGGCCTTGCAGCCGAGCGTGATCGTCAACTGCGCGGTGGAGCCGAACACGACGGCGTCCTTCTCCCTCACACTGCCCGCGCCGGACGTGGTCGTCCTGCAGGTCGTCACGTCGCCCGGGATCATCCGGCCCAAGCTGGTGTCGCCCACGGGCGCCACCGTCACATGCGAGCACGTGCTGGGTTCGGGTGACTACGCGTTCGGGGCGGTCCGCTGCCCCGCCGCCCAGGCGGGCACCTACACGATGAAGGTCGAGAACGGCACCGGCTCGCAGACCCAGGTCTGGACCTCGTACCTGCCGCTGGCCTCCTCCACCACCTGCAAGACGGTCGCTCCTGCGGACCGCACCCTCGGCGCCCCCAAGGTGTTCCAGGGCTCCCTGCCGGCCGGCTCGGCCGGTGACTGCTACACGCTGGACCTCGTCGCGAACGACGTGCTGCGCAGCTACTCGTCCTCCAAGGACATCCACCACATCGTGCACGACGCGACCGGGAAGCAGATCTGCGCCGACGCGTACGACTGGCAGAACACGGGGAGCGTCGCCCTCGACTGCAAGCTCACCGGAACCGCGCCGTTCCGCATGACGGCGCTCAGCGCCCTCGGAGCGGGCCAGGCGGCCTACGACGTCACCCTGGCGCGGCTGTCGAAGCCGGAGGGCTGCGCGGTGGTGGAGCCGCAGGCGTTCGGGGTCTCCCCGGACCTGAGCTCCACGGTGCGCTGCCGCACCCTGCGGGTCGCCCAGCCCGCCTGGCACTCCTTCGGCCCGGTCGCGTCCGGCCCCGCCCCCGTCGGCACGCTGTTCAACGCGGCCGGCGCCGCGATGCCCGGCCCCTGCCAGTACGGCGGCTGCGATCTGCCCGTCGGCGACCACACGTGGGCGGTCGCTCCGAAGCCGGAGGCGCCCGCCGCGTTCGGCATGGCCTTCCACTCCGCCAAGGAGACCCGGGGCTGCACCGCCACCCACGACAACGGGCTCGTCGCCGGGCCGGCGACCGGCACCTTCGGCGGACCCGGGCAGCGGCTGTGCCTGACCCTGCCGACGGCCTCCGGGAAGGGCGTGTACCTGCTCGACCGGACGCCCGACGGCGGGCAGGCCGTAAGCGCCGTGGTGTACGACGCCTCGGGCCTCAAGCAGTGCGAGTACTCCGGCTACCACCCGGTCTGCAAGCTGACCGGTACCGCGCCCTTCCGGGCCGTGCTGACCGGCACGCCGGCGAAGGCGTACGCGCTGGCGGTCCACCGGACCGGCGAGGCCGCGGGATGCGCGGCCTGGCCGCAGACCGGCTTCGACGCAACGGTGGGCGCACAGGCGTCGCTGACCTCGGGCGGACTGCAGACCTGCCTGAGCCTGCCGGCCGACCGGCACGCGGCCGCCGAGGTGCTGGCCTACTCCGCCCCCTACAACCGGGCGTCGGCGACCTTCTACGCAGCCGACCCCGCGGGCAACGTCGCCTGCATCGGCGGCTCCGTCCTGACGTGCCCCCTCACGACCGGCACCCCGTACACCGTGATGCTGGTCGGACAGACCGCGGACACCTACAAGCTGGCCCGGCGTGACATCTCGGCCACCGCGAAATGCACCGCCCCGGGGTCGACGAAGGTCGGCGGCCAGGCCGCGTCCTTCGACCTGACCTCGGCGCTCGACGCGCGCTGCGTGCGGGTGAGCGGTGCGGCCGCGGACAAGTTCTGGCTGGGCGCCCGCACCGCCGGCGGCAAGGACGCCCCCTCGGCGACGCTGCAGGTGGTCGACGCCGGTGGCACCTTCAGGTGCCAGCAGTACACCGCGGCCTGCCGGGTCGCCGGATCCACGTCGTACGTCGCGATCGTCCACACCACGGGCTACGCGGGCAAGCCGATCCACGCCGACGTGGACACCTGGAAGGTCGCCACGTCCACGGGGTGGGTGCCGGAGTGCACCGCGAACCGGATCTCGGCGGCGGGCTTCCCGTACCGCAGCGGGGTGCTGACGCAGGCCTCCACCGCCTACTGCGCGGTCCTGGACATGAAGCCCTCGCAGAGCTTCGGCGTCGGCGGGCAGTTCACATCCAACGACCTGGCCGTCGCGGCCACTCCCGAACGGAGTCTGCTGGGCCCCGGCGTATGGGAGGGCACCGGCACCACGTCCAAGTACGGGTGCGACGGGTACGGCCTGTGCTCCACCGAGAGCGATGCGCAGGCCGGCCAGGCCGTCCTGATGCTGAGCGCCGGCAGGGCCGCCCCGCCGGTGGAGTTCACCATGAACGGCTCCTGTGTCACGGGATGCACGGGACAGCAGCCGAGCCTGTGGGTGTCCGGGATCAGCCCGGCGGCCGGGCCCGCCGGGACGTGGAACCAGGCGGTCGTCCACGGGCAGAACCTCACCCTCGGCACGGAGCTGATGCTCATGCCCACCGGTACGCAGTACGAACAGGGCCCCTACCTGAAGCCGCTGTCGGTGAGCCCCGACGGGACCTCGATGAAGGTGCTGGTCGACACGACCGGCCTCCAGCCGGGCCTGTACGACGTCGGGCCCTACATCGGGCACCGGATCACCAAGGCGTACACGGTGACGGCGCCGACGACGGCCGCCAAGAGCCGATTCGTGCCGCACGGCCCCTCGCGGTTCCTCGACACCCGTGACGGTACGGGTGCGGCGAGGCAGCGGGTCGGACCGGGCGGGGTGGTCACCCTTCAGGTGGCCGGTGTGAAGGGCATCCCGGCGAACGGGGTGACGGCCGTGGTGATGAACGTGACCGCGGTCCAGCCGACCGAGGCCGGGCACGTGATGGTCTACCCGAACGGGCAGCCCAGACCCTCGGTGTCGAACCTCAACTTCGCACCCGGGCAGATCGTCCCCAACCTGGTGACGGTGCCGGTGGTGAACGGGAAGGTCGACCTGCGCAACAACGCCGGGTCGGTGGACCTGATCGCCGACGTGACGGGCTACTACACCGACCAGGCCGGCGCGGGCTCCGCACTGAACCCGATCGCGCCGTCGCGGTTCCTGGACACCCGTGACGGTACGGGTGCGGCGAGGCAGCGGGTCGGACCGGGCGGGGTGGTCACCCTTCAGGTGGCCGGTGTGAAGGGCGTCCCGGCGAACGGGGTGACGGCCGTGGTGATGAACGTGACCGCGGTCCAGCCGACCGAGGCGGGCCATGTGACGGTCTACCCCAACGGGCAGGCGGCGCCGGGCGTGTCGAACCTCAACTTCACTCCCGGACAGATCGTCCCCAACCTGGTGACGGTGCCGGTGGTGAACGGCAAGGTGGACCTGCGCAACAACTCCGGGTCGGTGGACCTGATCGCCGATGTCACCGGCTACTACGCGGCCGAGGGGTCGGCGTTCTCGGCCGGCGCGCCGGTCAGGCTGCTCGACACCCGCGACGGCACCGGCGCCCGCGCCGGAGCCGTCAGCGGGGGCAGCATCGTCAGCCTGCAGGTGGCCGGGGTCGAGGGCGTGCCGCTGACGGGAGTGACCGCGGTGGTCCTGAACGTCACCGTCACCGGTCCGACCGACGCGGGCCACCTGATCGTCCACCCGCACGGCACCGGACGACCGGGCGTGTCGAACCTCAACTACACGGCCGGGCAGACCGTCTCCAACCTGGTCGTCGTCCCCGTCGTGGACGGCCGGGTGACGTTCTTCAACAACTCCGGCTCCGTCCACGTGATCGCCGACCTGAACGGCTACTTCACGTCCTGAGGATCCGCTGCCGAAGTGAGCACCGGGGCCCGTCCGATCGCACGATCGGGCGGGCCCCGCCGCTGTACGGAACCGGGGGAGCGGACAGGTCAGAGGTACTGGGCGAAACCGTCCAGGGCGCGCAGGATCTCCGGCTCGGGGGCCGAGGGGAGCTGGAGGACGACCTCCTCGATGCCGAGGTCGGCGTAGTGGGCCAGCTTGCCCGGGCTGGGGTGCACGGCGTACGGGACCACCTGGAGGGACTTCGGGTCGCGGCCGGCGGTCTCCCAGACCTGGCGCAGCACCGGAAGTGACTCGGTCAGGCCGCCGCCGCCGATCGGGAGCCAGCCGTCGGCGTGGTCGGCGATCGCGGCGAACAGCTTGGGGCCGGCCGCGCCGCCGATCAGGGTGCGGGGGCCGTGCAGGGCGGAGCCGGGCCCGAGTTCGCGCGCAGCCTGGGCCGGCTTCGGGTGGGCGCTGCTGGCCCGGACGGAGCAGTACTGGCCGACGTACGCCGTCGGTTCGGGCGCCCACAGGGCGCGCATCAGGGCCATCCGGTCGCGGACCAGGTCCCGGCGGGTGCGCCAGTCGACGCCGTGGTCGGCGGCCTCCTCGACGTTCCAGCCGTAGCCGATGCCCAGGGTGAAACGGCCGCCGGAGAGGTGGTCGAGGGTCGCGGCCTGCTTCGCGAGGCCGATCGGGTCGTGCTGGGCGACCAGGGTGATGCCGGTGCCCAGGTGCAGCCGCTCGGTGACGGCGGCGGCCTGGCCGAGGGCGACGAAGGGGTCCAGGGTGCGCCCGTACATCTCGGGGAGTTCGCCGCCCATGGGGGCGGGGGTCTCACGGGAGACGGGGATGTGGGTGTGCTCGGGGAGGTAGAGGCCCGAGAAGCCGCGTTCCTCCAGGCTGCGGGCGAGACGGACGGGGGAGACGGTGCGGTCGGTGAGGAAGACGGTCGTGGCGATCCGCATATGTGCTGGCACCTCCGGCAGCCGGGACGTGGGAACGCCGCCACGGTACGGGCTGCGGACACCGATGTTGAGGGGGCGTCAGGTCGCGGGCCGCTCGCGTCAGCCGCGGGGATAGCGCGCCAGCCAGCCGGGGGAGGAGGCGGACGGGCTGTGCAGGGCCGGGCCCTGCGTCATCTCCAGGGCGAAGTCGTCGCACAGCTCCAGGAGCGTGGCGCGGCCTTCGAGTTCCGCGAGCCATGCGGGGGGCAGGGCCGTCTCGCCGTGCAGCGCGCCGAGCAGTGCCCCGCACAGGGCTCCGCAGGCGGCGGAGTCGCCGCCGTGGTTGACGGCGAGGCGCAGGCCGTGGGCGACGTCCTCGGCGACCAGGGCGCAGTAGACGGCCACGGCGAGGGCGTCCGAGGCGTCGGGCTCGGCATGGCCGGGGGAGAGGGCCTCGACGGTGTCGGGACCGGGCGCCCCCCGGGTGACCGCCGACAGGGCACGCTGGAGGGCGTCGGTGACGGGCTGGTGGCCGGGCCGGGCGCCCAGCAGACCCAGGGTGCGCTGGACGGCGGCGTCGAGGGAGTCGCCGCGGGTCAGGCCGTGGACGATGACGGCGAGGGCCCCCGCCGAGAGGTGGGCGGTGGGATGGCCGTGGCTCTGGGCGGCGCACTCGACGGTCAGCTGGAGGACGAGGGCGGGCTCCCAGCCGACCAGCAGGCCGAAGGGGGCCGAGCGGGCGGCGGCGGCCGCGCCGCGGGCGGCCGGGTTCTTGGGCCGGTCGAGGGTGGCGAGGACGTCGTCGCCGAAGCCGGTCAGGCAGGCGCGGTCGGGGTCGCGGCGGGCGTAGAGCCACTCCTCCTGCGCGAGCCAGCCGTTGTCCTTGCGGCGCTCGTCGGGGCCCCAGTCGTGCTGGGTCGCGGCCCAGCGGCGGTACGCGCGGTGGACGTCGGACGGCGGGTGCCAGGCGCCGGTGTCCCGGCGTACGTGGGCCCGTATCAGCCCGTCCACGGTGAAGAGCATGAGCTGGGTGGCCGCGGTGACCCGGCCGCGGCGGCCGTCGGCGACGGCCGGCGCCGGGGCGGTCAGGCCGTCGGGGCCGTGGGCGGTGCGGAGGGCGTCGAGGGACAGGCCGGTGAGCGGCGCGCCGAGGGCGTCGCCGAGGGCGGCGCCGAGAAGGGTGCCGCGGATCCGGCTGCGGAAGTCCTGCTGCTCGACCCGCCCCCAGAGCCCGGTGACGATCCCCCGCCCGAGCGTCCTGCCTCCGGCGGGGCGGGCGGGCTGGGGTGCTGCGGACCCGCCCGCCTGCGCTTGGCCTCCGGCCGGGTTGGTGGTGCCGTGCCCTTGGCCTCCGGCCGGGTTGGCGGGGTGGGGTGCTGCGGGCCCGCCCGCGTGCGTCTGGCCTCCGGCCGGGGTGGCGGTGCTGTGCCCTTGGCCTCCGGCCGGGGTGGTGGGCTGGGGTGCTGCGGGCCCGCCTGCGTGCGTTTGGCCTTCGGCCGGGGTGGTGGTGCTGTGCGGGGCTGACGCGCCGATACCGCCTGCCGGCGTGGCCGGGGTTACGGCCTGCCGTTGGGCTCCGGTCGGGACTTGGCCCCGGGCCGGGTCGGTGGCGTCGACGGCTGCCGCCCCGGCGTCCTGGCCGGCGGTGGGGATCGGGCCGGCTGCCGGGGTGGCGGATCCGTGCGGGACCGCTGCGCCGGGGGCTGCCTCCGGGGCTGGGGCGGGAAGGGTCGTACCGCCCGGCGGAGTGGCGGGGGTGAATCCCGGGGGGAGGTGCACCGGGCTCGTGCGGGCGCCGCCGGTCATGCCCTTGTCGTCGTCCGTACCGATCACGTCGTCCACCCCCGGCACCGCGCCCCCCGCTGACCTGTAACCGCCGCGCATGCGAAATCCGCACTGTAGTGGACACGTTCGATCGAAACCGGAAGCGGTCCGCCAAGTGAACAGTTCCGGCCGCAGCCTGGCCGGTGGCACGTTTTGCCACTTGCCTTCGCCGGGGCCGGTTTCGGCCACACCGCGTTCATCCGGCGTTCTCCCCGCCCGCCGAGCCTCGACCACATGAAGAAGGCCCTCCTCGCCGCGACCGTCGTCGCCACCGCGCTCACCGCCGCCCTGGTCACGGCTCCCGCCGCCCACGCCGGCGACCGCTCCGCCATCCCCTTCACCGAGGCCACCGTCACCGCCGGAGCCGACGGCTCCTACACCCTGGAATGGCAGGCCCCGCGCGCCGAGCGGGTCGAGATCAGGGCGAACGGCAAGGTCGTCGCCAAGGGCGGCGCCCAGGGCCGGGCCGTGGTCACGGGCCTGCCCGCCACCGACCGCCAGTGGTTCGACTTCACGCCGCGGCACGGCCGGGGCCTGCGCCTCGCCGACCGCCTGGTCACGCTCGACGGGACCGTCAACTTCCGCGACGCCGGCGGCTACCGCACCGGCACCGGCCAGTGGGTGAAGATGGGCGAGGTCTACCGCTCCGACGCCCTCGACAAGCTCACCGCGAACGACCTCGCCAAGCTCCAGCGCCTGCGCGTCAGGACCGTCTTCGACCTGCGCACGGAGGACGAGCGCACCAAGGACGCCGACAAGGTCCCCGCAGGCGCCGCGTACGTCGTCGCCGACGTCTTCGCGGGCTCCGGCTCCTTCCAGACCCTGCCCCGCACCCCCGACGAGGCCGTCAAGGCCATGGTCGACGCCGAGAGGGCGATGGTCTCCGGCGGCGGCGGCAGGAAGGCGTACACGCAGGTCCTCGAAGGCGTCGGGGACGACCGCGCCCGCTCCGTCCTCTTCCACTGCACCGCCGGCAAGGACCGCACCGGATGGGCGGGCGCCGCCCTGCTGACCGCCCTCGGCGTACCCCGCCAGACCGTCGAGGCCGACTACCTGGCCAGCAACGACTACCGCAGGGCCGCCAACGACGCGATCCTCTCGCACCTGCCCGCCCAGCAGGCCGCCGTCTACAAGCCGCTGCTCGACGTACGCCCCGAGTACCTGAACGCCGGCTACGACGAGGTCGAGGCCACGTACGGCTCCTTCGACCGCTACCTCCGGGACGGGCTCGGCATCGACGCCCGCGAGCTGAAGCAGCTCAAGAAGGACCTGCTCGTCGGCTGACCGGCGCGGTGGCCGAGGGGGCCCGGGCCCAGGGCCTCGGACCCCCTCCGCCGCGCTCAGTCCAGCACGGGCAGCAGCTCCGGCAGGTGCCCGTCCGAGGCGAGGGCCGCCCGCTGCCGCTCCTGCGGCACCTCCCCGTACAGCGTCGTACGGGGCTTCGCGGGCCGTCCCGCCGCCTCGGCGACCGCCACCAGGTCCCGGACCGACTTGTACGAGCCGTAACCCGACCCGGCCATCCGGGAGATGGTCTCTTCCATCAACGTCCCGCCCAGGTCGTTCGCCCCGGAGCGGAGCATCTCGGCCGCGCCCTCGCTGCCCAGCTTCACCCAGCTCGTCTGGATGTTGGGGATGTGCGGGTGCAGCAGGATCCGGGCCATCGCCGTCACCGCACGGTTGTCGCGCACCGTCGGGCCGGGCCGGGAGATGCCCGCCAGGTACACGGGAGCGTTGGTGTGGATGAACGGGAGCGTCACGAACTCCGTGAAGCCGCCCGTCTCCTGCTGGATCCGGGCCAGCGTGCGGAAGTGGCCGAGCCAGTGCCGGGGCTGGTCCACGTGCCCGTACATCATCGTGGACGAGGAGCGGATCCCCAGCTCGTGCGCGGTGGTGACGACGTCGATCCAGTCCGCCGCCGGCAGCTTGCCCTTGGTCAGGACCCAGCGCACCTCGTCGTCCAGGATCTCCGCCGCCGTCCCCGGGATCGAGTCCAGGCCGGCTTCCTTGGCCGCCGTCAGCCAGTCCCGTACGGACATGCCCGTGCGGGTCGCGCCGTTGACGACCTCCATCGGCGAGAAGGCGTGCACGTGCATCCCCGGCACCCGCTGCTTTACCGCCCGCGCGATGTCGAAGTACGCCGTCCCCGGCAGGTCCGGGTGGATGCCGCCCTGCATGCACACCTCGACCGCGCCGACGTCCCAGGCCTGGGCGGCCCGGTCGGCGACCTGGTCGAGGGAGAGGGTGTAGGCGTCGGCGTCGGTGCGGCGCTGCGCGAAGGCGCAGAAACGGCAGCCGGTGTAGCAGACGTTGGTGAAGTTGATGTTCCGCGTGACGATGTAGGTGACGTCGTCGCCCACCACCGACCGGCGCAGGTCGTCGGCGATCCGGCACAGGGCGTCGAGGGCCGGCCCGTCCGCGTGCAGCAGCGCGAGCGCCTGCGCGTCGGTCAGCTTCTCCGGGTCGTCGGCGGCCTGCGCGAGGGCGGCGCGTACGTCGGTGTCGATGCGCTCGGCCACCATGCCGGGGGCCGCGGCCTCGCGCAGCGCGTCCCAGTCGCCGTAGACGTGGTCGAAGTCCTCGCGCCGGTCGGCGGTGCGGCCCTCGGTGTCGATGGTGGCGTGCAGGTCCGTACGCCCGGTGCCGGCGCCGTACGCGGCGAAGCCCTCGTCGGGCTCCTGCCACGGGCGGCCCTCGACGACGGCCCCCTCGTCGGCCAGGCCGGTCTCCGCATCGGCCAGCGCCCGTACGTGCGGCAGCAGCCGCGGGTCCAGCCAGGGCTCGCCGCGCCGGAGGAACTCCGGGTAGATCGTGAGGCGTTCGCGCAGCTGGAAGCCGGCGGCCGCGGTCCGCGCGGCCAGCTCCTCGATGTGCGGCCAGGGGCGTTCGGGGTTGACGTGGTCGGGGGTCAGCGGCGACACGCCGCCCCAGTCGTCGATGCCCGCGCCGATGAGCAGGGCGTACTCGGAGTCCACCAGGTTCGGCGGGGCCTGGATGCGGGCGCTCGGGCCCAGGATGTGGCGGGCGACGGCGATCGCGGCGGCCAGCTCCTCCAGCTCCGCGTCCGGCATGCCGCGCATGGCGGTGTCCGGCTTGGCGCGGAAGTTCTGGACGATGACCTCCTGGATGCCGTGGTAGCTGCGCTGGATGCGGCGCAGCTCGAAGAAGGCCTCGGCGCGCTCCTCGTAGGACTCGCCGATGCCGATCAGGACGCCGGTGGTGAAGGGGACGTTGGAGCGCCCCGCGTCCTCCAGGACGCGCAGCCGCAGGGCCGGTTCCTTGTCGGGGGAGCCGTGGTGGGGTCCGCCGGGCTCGGACCACAGGCGGGTGGCGGTGGTCTCCAGCATCATGCCCATGGACGGGGCGACGGGCTTGAGGCGTTGCAGCTCCGACCACGACATGACGCCGGGGTTGAGGTGCGGCAGCAGCCCCGTCTCCTCCAGGACCCGGATCGCCATGGCGCGGACGTAGGCCAGGGTGTCGTCGTAGCCGTGCGCGTCGAGCCACTCGCGGGCCTCGGGCCAGCGGTCCTCGGGGCGGTCGCCGAGGGTGAAGAGGGCCTCCTTGCAGCCCATCGCCGCACCCCGGCGGGCGATGTCGAGGACCTCGTCGGGGGAGAGGTACATCCCGTGCCCGCTCCTGCGGAGCTTGCCGGGGACGGTGACGAAGGTGCAGTAGTGGCACTTGTCGCGGCACAGGCGGGTGAGGGGGATGAAGACCTTGCGCGAGTACGTGATGACGCCGGGCCGCCCGGCGGCGGCGAGCCCGGAGTCCCTGACACGGGCGGCGGACGCGGCGAGGTCCCGGAGGGCCTCGCCGCGCGCCTGGAGGAGCACGGCCGCCTCGGCCGCGTCGAGCGCGACACCGTCTCGGGCCCGTCGCAGCGCGCGGCGCATCGCGTTTTCGGTCGGAGCCTCACTCGGAGTGGTCATGGGGCGAGCATACGATCCGACGTCCCGGCGCAGGAGTGGGTCATCTCATGAACTCACCGGCGTTGACCAGCAGTGATTGGCCGGTAATCGCCCGGGCGCGGTCGGAGGCGAGGAAGACGGCGGCGTCGGCGACGTCCCCGTCGGTGGCGAGGTCGGGGAGCGCCATGCGCCGGGTGAGGCGGGCGTGGACCTCGGCCTCGGGGACGTTCTCGGTGTGGGCGGTGAAGGTGACGAAGGCCTGAACGGGCGGGCCCCACATCCAGCCGGGCAGCACGGTGTTGACGCGGATCCGGTGCGGGCCGAGCTCGCGGGCCATGGAGTACATGGCGGAGGTCAGCGCCCCCTTGGAGGCGGCGTACGCGGCCTGCTGCACCTCGTTGGGCGCGGCGACGGCGGACTGCGTCCCGATGATGACCACTGACCCGCCCCGCTCCTTGAGGGCGGGCAGGCAGGCACGGGTCATGCGCAGGGTGCCCAGCAGGTTGACGTCGATGATCTGCTGCCAGGTGCCGAAGTCGGCGTCCTCCAGGCCGCCGAAGTACGAGTCCCAGGCGGCGACGTGCACGACGGCGTCGACGCCCCCGAACCGCTCCACGGCCAGGGCGGCGAGGGCCTCGCACTGCGCCTCGTCGGTGATGTCGGTCGGGCGGTGCGCGGTGTGGGCGCCGTCGGGGTCGATCTCGGCGGCGGATTTGGCGAGATGGGCCTCGGTCCGCGCCCCGAGCACGGCGTTCCCGCCGTCGCGGACGACGGCGGCGGCCACCTGATGCCCGAGCCCGGCCCCGACACCGGAGACGATGACGGTCTTCCCTCGCAACAGCACGGCGTACCTCCAGGCGGATGCGGCCACATCTGACGACCCGTCAGGCTAGGGCGCGCCCGCCCCCATGGGAAGGGGCGCGCACCGCCGGCGGGCCGGGCCCGTGCCCGGAGGCCGGGGATCCGCCCGAGCACCCGGCCCGCTACGGCCCGGACGGGCGCGCGCGTGTCCGGGCCGTCGACCGGCTCGTCCGCGTCGACGGTCGGAGGTGTTCGGGGGATGATCGGATGGGAAACGCATCCGGCGGGGACGATCCACCGCGCCGGGACCTGGTCGGAGGACGTGAGGACCATGTCGCTCTCGCACCCTGCCGGCGCGCCCCCGCGCGCCCGGCTGCTCGCCCTGCTGGCGCTGGTGTGCGCGCTCGCGGCGGTGGTGGTGCTGGTCGCGGCCGGCGAGGGCGGCGGGCTGATCGTCATCGCGGTCGGGGTGGCCGGCGCGGCGCTCACCGCCGTGGGCACCTGGTGGGTGGTCGCCCACCGCGGGCCGGTCCGGCTGGCCGGGACCGTGCTGGCCGTGGCCGCGCCGGTCGCCATCCTCGTCATCTACGCCCGGGCCGACCTGTGGCCCACGGCGCTGGCCGCCATCGTGCTGTGGGCGGTCGCCGTGGGGTGCGCGCGGACGGCGCTGCGCGCGGCCCGGCCACCCGCCGGCATGCGGCCGGTCGCCGCCGACCGCCCCCGGCACCCCGTGCTGATCATGAACCCGAAGTCCGGCGGCGGGAAGGTCGGCCGCTTCGGCCTCGTCGAGAAGGCCGAGGCGCTCGGCGCCCGCGTGGTGCTGCTCGACACCGAGGTCGTCACGGACGTCGCCGCCATCGCCCGCCGGGCGGTCGCCGAGGGGGCGGACCTGCTCGGGGTGGCCGGCGGCGACGGCACCCAGGCCCGGGTGGCCGAGGTGGCGGCCGAGCACGGCCTGCCGTTCCTGGTGATCTCCGCCGGCACCAGGAACCACTTCGCCATGGACCTCGGCCTGGACCGCGAGGACCCGGCCCGGTGCCTGGACGCGCTCGCGGACGGGGAGGAACTCAGGATCGACCTGGGCTTCGTGGGCGGCCGCGCCTTCGTGAACACGGCCTCGTTCGGCGTCTACGCGGAGGTCGTGCAGCGCCCCGAGTACCGGGACGCCAAGGCGGACTCGGCGCTGAACGCACTGCCCGACCTGCTGCTCGGCTACGCCGGCCACCCCCTCGACGCGACGGCCGACGGGACGCGCCTGGAGGGCCAGCAGGCACTGCTGGTCAGCAACAACCCCTACTCGTCCCCCGAGCCGATGGCCGTGGGCGCACGCCGGGCCCGCCTCGACCTCGGCGTACTGGGCGTCGTCGGCATCCGGGTGAACAACGCGGCCCAGGCGGCGGACGTCGCTCTGCGGGGCGCGCGGGCGGCGGGCCTGCACGTCCTGACCTCCCGGCAGGTCGTCATCGGCTCGCAGGCCGAGAGCATCCCGGTCGCCGTGGACGGGGAGGCCCTGACCCTGCCGACACCCGTCACCTGCTCCATCCGCCCGGGCGCCCTGCGCGTACGGGTGCCCGCAGGCCGGCCCGGCGCCCCGGTGGGCGGCCCGCCCATGGAATGGCGCGACGTCCTCGCGCTGGCCCTCGACCGGCTGCGGTGACGGCGAGGCGGGACGGCCCCGGGATGCCCGGCCTCCGCTGCGGCGCCACAATGAGCCTTACCCGGTACATACCGGTGCGTCCCGTTGGACCCCGGTACACCCCGGTGCGGGTCCCGCTGGTCGTGCGCGGATAGGAGACAGCCGTGAAGGACCTGAAGTTCGAGCAGAAGAGTTCCCTTACGCGCCTCGAGGCCGCCGATCAGCTCGCCGCGCTCGCGGAGGCGCTGCGGCACGGCGGCAACGCCGAACTGGAACTCGGCCCCGGGACGATGAGCCTGCGGGTCCCCGACGAACTCAGGACCGAGATCGAGGTCGAGGTCGGCGACGGCGAGATCGAGATGGAGATCGAGCTCAAGTGGCCCACCACCCGGTCCGGAGCCGCGTCGTAGTGGCCCCGGCCGACAACCAGGAGCCCGGCCAGGAGCCCGGCGCCGGGCCCGGCCGGGGCCAAGCGCCGGAGCCCGTCCGGGGGAGCGGCCCCGGGCCCGGCCAGGAGAGCGTTCCCGGGCCCGTCCGGGACCCCGGCCCCGGGCCCGTCCGAGGCGAAGGTCCGGAGCCCGTCCGGAAACCCGGCCAGAAGCCCGGCCCCGGGCCCGTCCGGGAGCCTGTTCGGGAGAGCGGTCCCGGGCCCGCTCGGGGCCAAGGCCCGGAGCCCGTCCGGGGGAGTGGCCAGGGGCCCGACCGGGAGGGCGGTCTCGGGCCCGTTCGGGGTGAAGGTCCGGAGCCTGGCCAGGAGCCCGTCCGGGAGCCTGGCCAGGAGCCCCTCCGGGAGCCCATCCCGGAGCCCGGCCGGGAGCCCGGCCAGGAGCCCGGCCCCGGGCCCGTCCGGGAGCCCGGCCCCGGGCCCGTCCGGGAGCCCGGTGCCGGGCCCGGCCGGGAGCCTGCCCGGGAGAGCGGTCCCGGATCCGTTCGGGGTCAAGGTCCGGAGCCCATCCGGGAGAGCGGCCAGGGGGTCGGCCCGGAGCGCGGGCCGGCGCGAGGGTCCCGCCCGGAGGCCGCACGGCAGCCCGCCCTGGAGGAGGCTTCGTACGCGGCTCCGGCAGTCGCTTCGGACGAGGTCCGGGGTGACTACACGGGCGCCGTCTACGGCTCGCTGCTCGCCGCCTCCGTCGTCGTCGGCGCCGGGACGCTCGGCTCGTTCCCGAGGCTGCAGCTCATCGCGCTGCTGCTGGGCACCGGCGTCGTCTTCTGGGCCTCGCACGTCTTCGCCCGCCTCTTCGGCGCCCGCATGGTGAGCCGGCTGAGCTGGACTACCGTCCGCCGTACGGCCCGGGAGGAACGCCCGATCATCGAGGCGGCCGTGCCGCCCGCCGCCGCCGCGGCCGTCGCCCCGCTGCTCGGTCTGGGACCGCAAGGCATCGCATGGCTGGCGCTCCTGGTCGCCCTGGCCGGGCAGATCGGCTGGGCGACCCTGGCCGCCCGACGCGCCGGCGCCTCCCGCCGCCTGATGCTGGTCGCCGGAGCCATCAACCTCTTCCTCGGGCTGCTCATCGTGCTGCTCAAGGTCGGGCTCCAGCACTGACATCCCGCGGCGCAGCGCCGCACTCCGCCGTCGTGTGCCCGTGTGCCAAGCCCGCCCTCGGCAGGGCCGTCGCGTCGGGGACCCGCCGGGAGCCGGGCCCACACGAACATCCCGCCCGCCCTCGGGCTCCCGGCGCAGTCCGCCGACAGGATCCGGCTCCGGGCACTGTGCAGGGCGTCGCGCCGCTCGCGGTACGCGATGTGCACGGCGGCCATGTGCGCGTCCAGGTCCACCGTGGAGGTGTGCAGGTCCGCCGCCTGCTGCGCCACCCCGCGGCCCGCAGGAGCGCCGTGGCGCACGCAGTCGGCCCAGGCGCCGCCCCGGCGGGTGGCCGGCGGGCCACGCGACCTCCCGGCCCTCGTACCGCAGGTCCCCGTACGGGTGGCCCTCCACCAGCCACAGGCCGAGCCCGGCCGCGATCTGCGCGACCGCGGCCCGTCGGGCCGCCGGCAGGGTGCGACCCTCTCCTCGCCGCAGGGCATGGGCACCACCCGCGCTCCCGCCGGCCCGAAGCACCGGATGATGAGGGCGAGGGCCCGCTGGGAGCCGGACGGGGCGAGCACGACGGCCGCGCGGAGCTCCGGCGCGCCCTCGGGCACGGGAACTCCTCGGGGAGACGGGTGCGCGTGGATCTGCCGAGGGGTGGACGCCGGCCACCCGGACACCCCGACTCCGCCCGCCCCCTCCCCACCTGACGCTGCATCAGTTAGACCGTTCCCATGACGACAGGAGAGCAGGACCCACGGCAGGACCCACGGCAGGACACCCGCGTCGACGACTACGCCGCGCTGGCGGCGGTCGGCCCCTACGGCGTCCGCCCCGGCCACGCGCTGATCACCATGGTGGAGCCGCACCCGGGCCACGAGTACGCGTACAACCGCTGGTACGAGGACGACCACTACTACGCGGGCGCCATGGCCATGCCGTGGATGTACGCGGGCCGCCGCTGGGTGGCCACCCGTGACCTCCAGGAGCTGCGCTACCCGGAGAAGTCGGCCGTCGCCCAGCCGGTCACCGCCGGCTGCTACCTGTCGACGTACTGGGTCACCGCGGGGCGCTACGACGAGCACATGAAGTGGACCGTCGGCATCAACAAGCGGCTCAACCGCGACGGGCGCGTCTACCAGGACCGGACCCACGTTTTCACGGCCTTCCAGGACCACGCGGCCACGGTCTACCGCGACGGCGCCGCCGGCCCGCGGGACTACCACGCCCTCGACCACCCCTACGCGGGGCTGGTCATGCAGGTGGTCGACGCCGACGGCCCGCACCGGCGGGCCGAGTTGCTGGAGTGGCTGCGCTCGCGCGCCCTGTCGAGGCGGCTGCACGGGTCCCCGGCGGCGATGGTGACCGTCTTCCGGCCGACACCGCTGCCCGGTGACCGGATGACGTACGTCAAGCAGGTGGAGGGGGTCGACACCCGCCTCACGCTGCTGTGGTTCCTGGAGCAGGACCCCCGCACCTG
This sequence comes from Streptomyces amritsarensis, assembly GCF_001953875.1. GTDB lineage: Bacteria > Actinomycetota > Actinomycetes > Streptomycetales > Streptomycetaceae > Streptomyces > Streptomyces amritsarensis. The sequence continues at coordinate 10,093 of NZ_MQUR01000067.1, read as the reverse complement.
CTGGGACCGCTTCCAGGGGCTGGACGCGGAGGTCGCGGAGGCGGGCCTGGGCCGGGTGGAGCTCGTGGCCCCGTTCATCCCGACGGTGCCGGGGACGGACCGGTACGTCGACCGGTTGCGCTGACGCGGGCATGGCCGAGCCCCCTCGGCCAAGACGGCGGGTCGGTCGAGAGGGCTCAAGGCAATGCCGGCGGGACGCGCGGGACGCGTCGTGATCTTCAGGCGAGGCGTCCCAGCCGGCCTTCGGTGACGTCGGTGACGAAGGAGGTCCACGAGCCGGGCGCGAAGGTGAGGGACGGGCCGTCCTGCACCTTCGAGTCACGCACGGCGATCGCCTCCATGACGGGGGACTTGACCTCGACGCAGGCGCCGTTGGCGGAGTAGGAGGACTTGACCCAGTTGTCGGTGGCGCCCTGGCGAATAGCCATGTTTCTCTCCGGTGAGCGAGTAGTTCCGGTGTCTTGTCGGCCATTTCCGGCTGACCTGATCGACGCTACCCGCAGCTCCTGACGGGTGAAGGAGGCATTCACCCGACCGAGTGGCATATTCCATTCAAGCCTTCTGTGGCCGGGGATCGACGGTGTACGGTGCCCCGTCCCCTCACCCGCCGGTCCCCTGCGCCACAGGACTATTCAACCTTTTCGGCATATTCGTTGATGATCTGCGAGATGAACTCCTGTGTCTTGTCGACCCCCAGAGCCTGGGCGCGCAGGTGCTCGTACATCACGCTGTACTTCTGGACGTCGTTGGCCTTCTCCAGGTACAGGTCGCTGGTGACACCCTCGATGTAGACGACCGTCGAGTCGGACGCGTCCGGGAACTCCAGGATCGCGTACTGGCCGTTCACGCCGGGGTGCGCGCCCAGCTCGAAAGGCATCACCTGCACCGTGACGTGCGGCTGCTCCGACTGCTCTATCAAGTATTCGAGCTGCCGGATCATCAACTGGGCGTCGCCCACGTGCCGGCGCAGCGCCGCCTCGTCGATCACCGCCCACAGCCGCAGCGGACCGAGGTCCGGGTTGTTGTTCTCCGTCTCGGACAGACGTTTCTGCCGGTGCATTCTGACCTGGACCCGTTTGTCCACATCGGCCGGGGCGGTCTCCGGCCACGCGCCCCGTACGAGGGCCTGCGCGTATTCCGTGGTCTGGAGCAGGCCCGGGATCACCAGCGGCTCGTACGTGCGCAGGCTGGCGGCATCGGTCTCCAGCCCGATGTACACGCTGTACGGGATGTCGCCGAAGGCGTGCCACCAGCCCTGCTGGCGGGAGTCCTTCGCCATCTGCATGAGGGAGTCGATGAGCCGGCGGTCCTCGACCTCGTACACGTCGCACAGGTCGCGGACGTCGCGCTGGCTGATGGAACGGCGGCCGTTCTCCAGTCGGCTGATCTTCGACTGGGAGACGAGGAGGCGTTCGGCGACCTGTTCGGCCGTCATGCCCTTGTCCTCGCGGAGCTTGCGCAGCTCCATTCCCAGTCGGCGGCGTCGGACGGTGGGATTGACATTGGACGCCACGTGAACGGCACCTCCGCCTTCTTCTGTCGTGCAGTGTCTCTCTGCGTGTCTGATGTTCAGCAGACTGCCACCGAAGCGGGCGGCGCCGCTGGGGAACGGCAGGGAAAACACGGACGCGCGGGACGGCGGAGCCGGCGNNGCGCCGGGGCCCCCGGACCGGATCCTCGCGGATGCCGGTCCCGGCGGTGGTGTTGCTCTGCGGTGGTGCGGTGGTGCGGCGATGCGGTGGTGGAGCGGTGCAACGGGGACCCGGGAACCGTCCGGGCCTCACCGGGGGTGGATCAGTGCGCGGGCACGCGTGCCATCGCTCCTGTGCGGCGCGGCTGCAACGGGACGCCGCCCGCCGCGGGCCGGGCCTGCGGTGCCGGCGCGCGGTCCCGGCGTGGCTGAGCGGCCACACCGTTCTGGACGTCCATCACGGCGTGCGCCACGAGTCCGCCCATCGGGTCGTGCCTGATCAGGTCCCGCAGCCGGGACCTGGACGAGCGACCCTCGTTGCCCGGGTACAGGTGCTTGCCGAGTCCGACCGCGTGGGCCAGCGCAGCGAGCGCCGCGGTCCGCGGGTCCGGCGGTACGCCGGTGCGGATCGCACTGTCGAGCCGGGCTCGGATCTCCCGGCTGATCTCCGTGTCCGTCGCCTGGTAGCGAGTCGTCGGCAACACTCCGCACATCTGTCCCGCGACGGCGTGGACCATGCCGCAGCGCTCGAGGTGCGCGAGGTAAATCTGACGAAGCCCCAGCCGGGGTCCGCCGATCCAGTGGACGGCCCGTACCGGGCTGCCGCGCCTGCGCAGCAGTTCCAGTGCGGAGTCCAGAGTCGGATCTCCTGTCGGCCGTGGCATCACCACGGCGATACGATCCCCATCAGGGGCTATCCGTCCTGCCAGAGCCAGCTCCACTAGCTGTGCCCCGGCCAGGCCGAGGTCGAGCGACTGCGGCTGCGCCGTGGTACCCGTGGCCGGGTCCAAGGCGAGCAGCAGAAGCTCCTCCGGAATTGTTCTGCGGCTCCTGCCCATCCATGCCTCCCCGCGTGGATGAGTGACAGGGTGACGCCTCTCACATTCATCTGTCGAGAGCGCGTGGCCGCTTTGTGGGGGAACCCGCAGCTATGTCGTTCTCGTCTGGCACGGGGGCGATGCTCCCGAGACGGGACACTGTTAGACATTCGGACAGCCGAACGTGGCGGCGATGAGGAGGAGCGGTGGCGGGCGAGTCCCCCGACAAGTCGGTAGATGAAGGAACGCCGGGGGCGGCGGAGTCGTCCGCGGAGCACGACCCGAGGCTCTCGGTGCTCCGGCCGAGGGAATCCGAGGACGGTGCCGTCGCCCGTGCGGGCGACAAGGGTGCCGAGGCCGAGGTCGAGGTCGAGGTCGAGGCTGAGACCGGTGCCGGTGGCGAGGCCGACCGGCAGGATCCGCTGCGCGAGGCCGTGGCGGCCTGGGTCGCCACGACGGCTGAGGAGCCGGAGGCCGCCGAGGCCGCCGACTCGGCGGCCTCGGCGAAGGCCGCTGCTCCTGGTTCCGCTTCCGCTTCGGACTCCGCTTCCGACTCCGACTCCGACTCCGCTTCGGATCCGGCTCCGGCTCCGGCCGGCAAGGCGGAGCCCGAGCCCGATTCGGCGGACAGCGGCCGTACGGCCGAGTTCCGTGGGGCGAAGCCCCGCTCCGCCGACGCGGAGGAGCCGCCGGCGCAGGCTGACGAACGCCCCGCCGCGTCCGGCCCCGCTGCCGCTGCCGCTGCCGCTGCGTCGAAGCCGTCGGCTGCCGCCGGTGAGCCGGTGGACAGTGAGCGTACGGCTGTGTTCCGTGCCGTGAGGCCGGGTTCGGAGGGCGCTGGGAAGTCCTCGGAGGGGCGGTCGGCTGCGTCTCGTGAGGCGGGTTCCGGTTCCGGTGCCGCGGCCGCTGCGTCGAAGCCGTCGGCTGCGGCCGGTGAGCCGGCCGACAGTGAGCGCACGGCCGTGTTCCGGGTGCCGAAGGTGGACGCGCTGAAGCCCGACGGCGGGCAGAAGTCGAAGCCCGCCGCCGTGAAGCCGGGCTCCGCTTCCCCTTCCGCTTCGGGCCAGGCCCCGGCGTCGGCCCCGGCCCCGGCCGAGGACAGCGAGCGCACCGCCGTCTTCCGCGCCCCGAAGCCGGCGGCGGCGCCGCGCCCCGACGCCCCCAAGGCCAGCACCTTCGTGCCGCTGCGCACCGACGGTGACGTTGCGACGGAGGTCAAGCCGAAGCCCCCGGTCCGCCCGACCCCGCCGACCCCGCCGGCCCCGTCGAGGCCGTCGGCCCCGGCGTCCGCCTCGACCGCCACCGAGCGCCTGGACCACAGCGACCGCAGCGAGCGGACCACCCAGCAGCCGCTGCCGCCCAAGCCGCCGCTCGACATGCTGGCGGACCTCACGAACAACCCGCCCCCGCCGCCGAGCCCCCTGCGCACCGCCGTCCGCCGGTTCAAGATCTACGCGCCGCTGGTCGTGCTCCTGGGGATCATCCTGGCCATCGTGCAGCTGGTACGCCCGCTGCCCCAGCCGAAGCTCGTGATGACCGCGAAGTCCTCGTACACCTTCGAGGGCGCGATGCCGCAGCTGCCCTGGCCCAGCGAGGGGCAGGCGTACATGGCGGCCGCCGGCCTCGGCACGCTCGGCCAGTCCGGCGAGCAGAAGCCGGTGCCGATCGCGAGCGTCACCAAGTCGATGACGGCCTACATCATCCTGCGCGACCACCCCATAAAGAAGGGTGAGCAGGGCGCGATGATCGACGTCGACAAGACGGCCGAGACCGAGGGCAAGAAGAACGACTCCGTCAACAACGAGTCCACCCTCGACACGGTGAAGGAGGGCGACAAGATCTCCGAATACGACGCGATCGCCGCCCTCATGATCCCGTCGGCCAACAACATCGCGCGGCTCCTCGCGCGCTGGGACTCCGGTTCCCAGGAGGCGTTCGTCAAGAAGATGAACGACACCGCCAAGGAACTCGGCATGACCAACACCACGTACACGGACCCCTCGGGTCTGGACGCGACCACGGTCAGCACCGCCGAGGACCAGGTCAAGCTGGGCCTGAAGCTGGTCGAGATCGAGACGCTGCTCGACATCACCAAGAAGCCGAACTGGGTCGACCCCTCCGGCAAGAGCTGGCGCAACTGGAACGGCCTGACCGGACCCAGCGGCGCGCTCGGCATCAAGACCGGTACGACGACGAAGGCGGGCGGAAACCTCCTCTTCGCCGCGCAGAAGAAGATCGGCAACACCAACCAGCTGATCGTGGGTGCCGTCCTCGGCCAGCACAAGCCGTCGATCATCGACACCGTGCTCGCCGCGAGCAAGCAGCTGATGGTCGGCACGCAGAAGGCCCTCGAAGGTGCCACCGTGGTGAAGAAGGGCGACGTCGTGGGCTACGTCGACGACGGGCTCGGCGGCCGGACGCCGGTGGTCGCCACCGCCGACGTGCAGGCCATCGGGTGGGCCTCGCTGACCGTGACCGTGAAGCTCGCGGACGGCGGTGGCGCGATGCCGCAGACCGCGAGGGCCGGCACCGAGGTCGGCGTGCTGACCGTCGGCGAGGGTGCCAGCCAGGTCAAGGTGCCGGTGGCACTGAAGAGCGACCTGGCCTCACCGGGCATCGGCAGCAAGCTGACGCGCATCGGCTGACCGCCGTCCGCGGCGTCCGCAGACGTCCGCAGTTGTACGCGCCCGTCCGGGCCCGTCCGCGCCCGCCGCGGACGGCGCGGCCACGAGCGCTGATCCGGCGCCCCGGGCAACCCCGGGGCGCCGGGGCGCGTCTAGCGAGTGTCCGCTCGGTCCCGCCGACCGGACGAGATCCGCAAGAGACGGCCGAGGGACCCGGGACGCCAGACGCGTGCCGGAGGGGATCCATGTTGGGAGTGCGGCAGTGACCACCGCTGAGCAGCAGGGCCGGCCCAGGGCAGCCATCCCGTCGCGGGACGGCGGCGGCCCCGGCCGTGGCGCCGTGCCGCCGCAGCAGTGGCCGCACGGGCAGCCCCGGCGGCGCACGCGCGCCCTCGATCCGCTGCGCCGGCACCCGGTGCTCGTCGCCACCCTGCTCGCCGCCGTCCTGCACGTCGTCTGGTTCTTCGCCTTCGCCAACAGCGGCGGCGACCTCGCCGCGCAGGACGCCTGGGCCGAGTTCGTGGGCCGGCATCCGGACTCGGCCTACAACCTCGCCTGGTACGGCGGCATGCACCCCGTCTCGTACAGCGTGGTCTCGCCGTACCTCATGCACATGCTCGGCGTGCGCACCACGATGATGATCGCGGGCACGGTCTCGGCCGGGCTGCTCGCCCTGATCCTGACCCGCTGCCGGGGAGCCGTACGCGAGCCGGTGTGGCCCGCCCTGGCCGGGGCGTACGGACTGTTCTGCAACGCGCTCTCCGGCCGGGTCACCTTCGGGCTGGGCGCGATGTTCGCCCTCGGCGCGGTCGCGGCGGTCTTCTGCTGGCCCCGCAAGTGGGCGCGGCGGCGCTGGGCCAAGGCCGCGGTGGCGGCCCCGCTGGCAGGGATCGCGACCGCCGCCAGTCCCGTCGCGGGCCTCTTCCTTGGGGTGATCGCGGCCGCGCTGTTCCTGAGCGGGCGGCGCCCGGGTGCGTACGCGCTCGGGCTGGCCCCGGTGGCCGTGGTCGGGCTGTCGGCCTGGCTCTTCCCGTTCTCGGGGACGCAGCCCATGAAGATCGGTTCGGCCGGGCTGCCGTTCCTGTTCGGGCTGCTGATCTTCCTCCTCGTGCCGCGGCGCTGGAAGACGGTCCGGATCGCCTCCGCGGTCTACGCCCTCGGGGTGTTCCTGACCTGGGTCGTCGACTCCCAGGTCGGATCGAACGTCACCAGGATGGTGATGCTGTTCGGCGGCGCCGTGCTGCTGGCGGCCCTCCCGTACGAGGTCCCGCGCTCGCGGCGCTGGTACGGGGTGCTGCTCGCGTTCGTCGGTCTGAACGCCTGGATCACCACCAACAGCATCACGGACATCGTCCGCACCACCCCGGTCGCCGCCTGGAACCGGGAGCTCGCCCCGCTCGTGGACCAGCTGCAGAAGGCGGGCGCCGACCGCGGCCGGGTCGAGGTCGTCCCCGTGAGCAGCCACCGGGAGTCCTCCGCGTTCCCGTCGTACGTGAACCTCGCGCGCGGCTGGAACCGGCAGGCCGACCTGGAGCGCAACCCGCTCTTCTACGACGACACCCTCACCGCCGACAGCTACCGGGCCTGGCTGGAGCGCTGGGCCGTGCACTATGTGGTGCTGCCCGCCGACAAACCCGACTCGGGTGGCGAGGACGAGGCGAAGCTGGTGCGTGCCGGGCTGCCGTACCTCCAGCAGGTGTGGGGCGACGCGAACTGGCGGCTCTTCAAGGTCGACACGCCGACGAATCTGGTGACGGGACCGGCCAGCGTGGTGCGGGCGGGCGCCGACCAGCTGGTCATCGACGCGAAGCAGGCCGGCCGGGTGCGGGTGCGGATCCCGCACTCGCCGTGGCTGGGGCTGGTGGACGGGGCGGGCAAGCCGGTTCCGCCGCCCCAGGAGACCGCCGGGTCCAAGGCCCGCGGGGCCGTGCCGAAGGAGTTCGCGAACACCGCGGGGTGCCTGTTCAAGGCGCTCCCGGACAGCGAGGGTGACGTGTGGACGGAGCTGCTGGTCCCGGCGCCGGGGGAGTACCGGGTGGCGGCGAAGTACCAGCTGCCGCGGGGCACGCCCTGCCCGGAGGAGATCGTCCAGGCGGCGCTGGGGACTCCGCAGCGTCCGGCCTCTTCACCGGCGTCCGGCTCGACTCCTTGATTTCTTTACGCTCCGGTCCGGGTGCGTTGCTCCGTATATATGCATACGATCCCAGTAGTCCGATTGGGTGCTTCCTGAGGGAGTTGACGACGGGATGAACAAAGAGCAGAAGCGGGACGTCCGGGCGGCCATCGCCAAGGCGCAGGAGGCTTCGCAGCCGCCGCGCCACCCGGGTCACGGCTTCGACGGTCCTGTACGGAGCAAGGTCAAGGGCGGACTGCACACCAAGGCCGCTCTCAAGCGGGCCGGCACTCCGCAGGGCGACCGCATCGGCGAACGCACCAGCGGCCTGAGCTGACCTCCAGGGGGTCACATCCGTGGTGGCGCAGCCCTTCCGGCTCCGGTCGGGAGGGCTTCGAGCATCCCACGGCGTAGGGCAGGGCATGATATGGCCGGATCTGGCGGGATCCGGCCGGATCCCGCCGCTCGCCCGCCCGGGCGGGCGCATTACCGTGACCTGACCATGAACGAGATGCAGCGCAGAGCGCGGCTGCGGCCGCGCCTGCGGCTGCCCGCCTGGACCTCGACCCTGACCTGGAAGGCCACGGTCTTCATCACCCTGATGTGCTGCGGGCTCGCCGCGCTGCTCGGCTGCCTGGTGCACGGCGCCATGACCCGCCAGACCGTGGGCACGGCGCGCGAGAAGGCCCTCACCAAGCTGGAGCGGACCGTCCAGGCGTACGAGACCGGTGCGCGCCTGCCCCGGGGGGAGGGCATCGACCCCGCGGGCCTGCCGCCCGGGCTGCACGCGCTGGCGCTCGACGGGAAGCGCGGCACGGCGGTCGGCAGCTACCGCGGCCGCCCGGTGATGTGGGCGGCCGCGCCCGCCGAGGACGGCACCGCGCTCGCCGTGTCCGTGGACTTCCGCGGCGCCGAGCGGACCATCGCCAACCTCGACCGGGCCATCCTCGGCTCCTCGGGCCTGGCCATCGCCGTCACCCTCCTCATCGGCGCGGTCGGCGTCACGCGGATCACCCGGCGCCTGCACGTGACCGCACAGGTGGCCCGCCGGATCAGCGCCGGCGACCTCGACGCCCGCGTCGGCGACAAGGCCCGCACCAAGGACGAGGTGGCGGCGGTCTCCCGGGCCCTGGACACCATGGCCTCGACGCTCCAGCGCAAGCTGGAGGCGGAGCAGCGCTTCACGGCGGACGTCGCCCACGAGCTCCGCACCCCGCTGACCGGCCTGAACGCGGCCGCCGAGCTCCTTCCGCCGGGCCGCCCGGCCGAGCTCGTACGGGACCGGGTGCAGGCGATGCGCTCGCTGACCGAGGACCTGCTGGAGATCTCCCGCCTGGACACGCGCAGCGAACGCGTGGAGCTGGACTCGCACGACCTCGCCGACCTGGCGGCCCGCACGATCCGCGCGTCCGGCACCGACACGGCCCTGACGGTGCTCGCCTCCCCGAGGGTGGAGACGGACCGGCGGCGCCTGGAGCGGATCCTGGGCAACCTCGTGGCCAATGCGCACAGCCACGGCGCCGCCCCGGTCACGGTCACGGTGGACGGCCCGACCGTGACGGTGACCGACGCGGGGCCGGGCTATCCGGAGTACCTGATCGAGGCCGGCCCGCAGCGGTTCCGTACGGAGGGCACGGGCAAGGGCCACGGGCTGGGCCTGACCATCGCCGTCGGCCAGGCCCGCGTCCTCGGCGCCACCCTCGCCTTCCGCAACCGGACCGAGGGCGGCGCCGAGGCCCGCGTCACCCTTCCAGAGCCCGCAGCACCGGCAGCAACTGCTCCTCCTCCCGATCGAGATGGGACTCCAACTCCCGGCTCATACGCTCGACGCGGCCGTTGAAGCCGTCGCCGGAGCCGTCGCCGGGCGGGTCCAGGGCGCGTACCAGCTCCTCCTGGAGCCGCGCGATGACGGCGTGCTCCGCGCCGACGCGGCGGAAGAACTCCCGCATGTGCGGATGCTGTTGCTCCAGGTACGGGAACAGCCCCGCGTCCTCGCTGCGGTGGTGGAACTCCAGCGTGTGGCAGAACGCCAGGCAGTGCTGGCGCAGTTGCAGCCCGAGCGAGGCCGCCCCGCCCTCCCGCGGACCCTCGCCCGCGAGCTCCCGTACGTGCGCCAGCTGCGCCCGCAGCCAGCCGTGCACGGCGAGCAGCTTGCCGGCGATCCCGCCCTCCTCCTCGGGGACCTCGTGCGTGCGCTGGAGGGCCACGACGGGTATCACCCGCGCGGTGCGCCCCTGGTACTCCCCGTAGCCGGGCTCCGCGCGGACGACCTGCGCGAACAGCTCGTCGCGCCGCGCGCCCGCGGCGGGCACGGCGACGGCCTCGTACTCCTCGGTCCCGGTCTCGACCTGCACGAGGGGGCGGGCGAGGAGGTTGTGGTACCAGGCGGGGTGCCGGTCGGCCCCGGCGGCGGACGCGACCACGAGCGGCGTGCCGCCGTCGTCGCGCAGGAACCCGAGGGGGACGGTGTGCGGCTTGCCGGACCTGGCGCCGGTGGTGGTGAGAAGGAGCAGCTCGGCCCCTTCGAAGGGCCCGCCGACCTTGCCGGCGTTGGCCCTGAACTCTGCGATGACGCTCTCGTTGAAAGATGACACGGGGTGTGGATGTCCTCACGTTGTGTGTGCGTGCGACGGCAGCGTTACAACCGAGGGAGATCACCCGTAGCCGGTGGCGTATGTGCCCATGGCCAGGTCCTTCACAAGCAGGTGCCTGCCCAACCACCGCCCGGCCCACATCTCAGTAGGCGGCGTCACGCGACACGGGCGCCATACAACCACAACGCGAAGAGGACCCCCAGCCGTTTTACGGCGGGAGGGCCTCGACTGTGCCCTCGGCAGGATTCGAACCT
>NZ_MQUR01000104.1 GCF_001953875.1 Streptomyces amritsarensis | reverse complement strand
TAGCTGTCGTCGTGCGCCCGCCGGGGATTACGGGACAGCCCTTACCAGCCTCCGGGCCGGACGGTGGTCGCAGCCACGGCACCGTCCGGCCCGGCCTTTCCGACCGCAGACACCGATTTCCCAGCACGAACGACGAGGCCATGGCACGCAACGAAGTACGCCCGATCATCAAGCTCCGCTCCACCGCCGGCACCGGCTACACCTACGTGACCCGCAAGAACCGGCGCAACGACCCGGACCGGATGGTGCTGCGCAAGTTCGACCCCGTCGTACGCCGACACGTCGACTTCCGCGAAGAGCGCTGACCCCCTTCCCCAGAGAGAGCCGCCCCATGAAGCCCGGAATCCACCCCGCCTACGGCCCCGTCGTCTTCCGCGACAAGGCCGCCGACTTCGCCTTCCTCACCCGCTCGACCGCCACCAGCGACAAGACGGTCGAGTGGGAGGACGGCAACACCTACCCCGTCATCGACGTCGAGATCTCCTCGCAGAGCCACCCCTTCTACACCGGCACCGCACGGGTCCTGGACACCGCCGGCCGTGTCGAACGCTTCGAGCGCCGCTACGGAGGGCGCAAGTGACCCTCCCCGTCGTGATCGTCGGCGGTATGCACCGCGACGCGCGCAAGGAGACCGTCGAGCACCTGCTGCGCGCCGTGCCGGGAAGTATCGCCCTGCACCACGATCTGTCCCCCGCAGCCGGCGGCAACGTGCTTCGCACCCTGCGCGATTCGGGTGGCCCGATATCCGCCGACGAGACTCCCCTGGTCAACGACTGCGCCTGCTGCGCGCTGCGCGAGGACCTCGTTCCCGAGCTGGAGCGCCTGGCGGCCGGCGGTCTGACCCGCCTGGCCGTCGTGGAGCTCTGGGACTCCGTCGAGCCCAGGGCGATGGCGGAGGTCGTAGCCGCCCATGCCGGTGACGCGCTGGAACTCACCAACGTGATCACCGCCGTCGACCCGGCGCTCGTCCTGCCGTGCCTCGGCAACGGCGACGACCTCGCCGAGGCCGGACTCGCCGCCGCGGCCGCCGACCAGCGGACCGTCGGGGACACCTGGGCCCGTCAGCTCGAATACGCTCCGGTGCTCGCGATCGCCGACAGCGGGGAGGCCGACGACGAGGACCGCGCCCTGCTCGCCCAACTGCACCCGACGGCCCGCCAGGTGCCCACCGGCTCCAGCGAACTCACCCGCCTGGCGTTCGCCGGATTCGACGTGGAGACGGCCGCCGCCGCCCAGCACCCCGCCTGCGCGCTCCTCCCCCAGGAGGCCGACGAGGCCGGGGTCGCCACGCTCGTGTGGCAGCGCCGCCGACCGTTCCACCCCGAGCGGCTCTACGAAGCGCTGGAGGACCTGACCTGCGCCGCGGCCCGCAGCCGCGGCCGGTTCTGGCTGGCCGACCGCCCCGACACCCTCCTGGCCTGGGACGCGGCCGGTGGCGCGCTGTGTGTGGAGAGCGTCGGCCCCTGGCTGGCCTCGCTCCCCGACGCCGCCTGGGACCTGGTCCCCGCCGTGCGCCGGGCCGCGGCCGCCCTCGACTGGGACCCCGAGCACGGCGACTGCTGCCAGCACCTGGTCTTCACCTCACCGGGCCTCGACCGCCACGGGATCGAACAGCTCCTGGACTCGTGCCTGCTGACCGACGCCGAGTACACGGCCGGGCGGCAGGCGTGGAAGCAGCTCCCCGCCGCCTTCGGTCCCTTGCTCGACTCCGTCTCCTGACCCTCCATGCTCCACCCCGCCCACCTGCTCCCCGTAAACCCCGTAAGCCCGTAAGCCCGTAACCCGCACGCAGAGGACGACACCCATGGCCCGCCGCCCCTCCCCCAGCAAGCCGCTGAAGCCCCGCCCCAACCCGCTGGACACGGCGGGCATCACCTACATCGACTACAAGGACACCGACCTGCTCCGCAAGTTCATCTCCGACCGCGGCAAGATCCGCAGCCGCCGGGTCACCCGCGTCACGGCGCAGCAGCAGCGCCGGCTGGCACTGGCCATCAAGAACGCCCGAGAGATGGCCCTGCTCCCGTACGCCGGCCGGTAGCGGACCGACCTGGCGCGATGACCGCCCGCCCGAGACGGCAGCGCCGTCGCCGCGACGAGCCCCGCCCGGCTCAGGATCGGCGTGCCGAGTCCCAGGAGCGCCACAAGGCGGCATAGGCCCCGTCAGCCGCGAGGAGTTCGTCGTGGCTGCCGAGCTCGACGATCCGTCCGCCGTCCATGACCGCGATCCGGTCCGCGTCGCGCACGGTGTCCAGGCGGTGCACGATCGAGATGACCGTACGGCCCTCGATCAGGGCGGCGAGCGAGCGTTCGACCCGGCGCGACGCCGTGGAATCCAGCAGGGCGGTGGCCTCGTCGAGGACCAGCGCGTAGGGGTCCGACAACAGCAGCCGGGCGAGGGCCAGTTGCTGGGCGTGGGAGGGGGACACCAGGGCCGCGCCCGGTCCGATCTCGCTGTCCAGGCCGTCGGGCAGGGACCTCGCCCAGTCCGCGAGGAGGACGGTCTCCAGCGCCTCCCACAGCCGGGCGTCCGCTGCACTCCCCCCGGTGTCGTACTCGCCACCGTCCTCGACGCCGTCGGCCAGCAGCAGGTTGTCCCGCACCGTTCCGGTGAACACGTGCTGTTCCTGGGTGACGAGCACGATCTCCCGCCTGAGCTGGTCCACCGGCAGGCCGGTGATGTCGGCGCCGCCGATCCGTACGGACCCCCGGGTGGCGTGGTGCACGCCCGCAAGCAGCTTGCCGAGGGTGGACTTGCCCGCGCCGGAGGCACCGACGACCACCAGACGTTCGCCGGCGGCGATGTCGAGGTCGATGCCGGTGAGGACTTCGCGGCCCGGTCCGTAGCCGAAGCCAACCCCTTCGAGGCGGATGGCATGGCCGTCGAGGGAGGCCGGCGGCTGCGGCTTCTCGCGGGGCAACCGCTCGACACCGAGGATCCGGCGCAGCGCGGCGTTGCCGATCTGGAGTTCGTCGGTCCAGGTCAGGAGGTCGTTCAGCGGCTCACCGAGGGCCTGGACGTAGAGCACGACGGCGGTCAGCTCGGCCAGCCCCACCTCGCCCCGCTGGTAGGCGAGTCCGCCGATGAGCAGGGTGAGCGCCATCGGGACCATGGTGGCCAGGTCCAGGCTCGGGAACCAGATGGTCTGCAGCCAGGTGGTGCGCTGCCGGGTGCGCACCACCTGGTCGACAGCCGTGCCGTGCCGGCGGATCCGGCGCGGTCCGAGCCCGAGGGCCTCGACGGTGGCGGCGCCGCGTGTGGTCTCGTGGGTGACGGCCAGCACGTCGGCCTCCTGGGCGAGGAGGAGCTCGTAGGCACGGGTGGCGCGCGGCCGGTACCACCACGTGGAGAGGACGGCGAACGGTACGCCGGCCAGCAGGCCGAGGGCGAGCAGCGGTGAGGTGAGCAGGATGGCCGCGAAGGTGAAGACCAGGGTGACGGCAGCCAGCGCGATGCGGGGGACGGCCTGCCGGATGCTCTCGTTCAGCCGGTCGGCATCGGTGGTGGCGCGGCTGAGCAGATCTCCCGTACCGACCGCCTCCACCTCGGACAGCGGCAGCCCGAGCACCCGTCGGACGAAGTTCTCACGGGTGCGGGCGAGGACGCGTTCGCCGAGCAGGGTGGCCTGGGTGCGGGCGGCGCGGGCGAGGAGGGCATGGCCGACGAGGATGGCGACGAAGGCGACGGCGAGCACGTCGACGTGGCCGGTGGTGGTGCCGTCCTTGACCGACTCGACGAGGTGTCCCAGGAGTCGGGGGCCGATCAGACTCGCCACCAGAGCCGCGGCGAACAGGCAGAAGGTCACGGCCAGTCGACGGCCCTCGCCGCGGAGGAAGACGCGAGTCCAGGCGCGGACCTCGGCCCGGCCGGCGAGCGGGAGCCTGCCGCCGCCGGACGGGCCGGTGGGCCCGGGGTCCGGGGAGGTGCCCGGGCCCGCGGAGGGGACCTGGGTGGGGGTGGTGGTCATGAGGGCACTCCTGCCGGGCGGTCGGTGCCGCCGGGGGCGGGCTCCGCATCGAGGCGGACCACGTGGTCGGCGGCGGCTCGCCACAGCGGGCTGTCGGTGAGGACCACCGTGGTCCGGCCTGCGCGCAAGGTCGCGACCCGGTCGACGATGCGGGCCTCGGTGTGGGCGTCGACCGAGGCGGTGGGGTCCTCCAGCATCAGGAGGTCGGGCGCCGCGAACAGGGCTCGGGCGAGGACCAGCCGCTGGCGCTGGCCGCCGGACAGGGCGCGGCCCCCCTCGTCCAGCCAGGCGTCGAGGCCGCCGGGCAGGCCATCGACGACGTCGGCGGCGTCGGCGGCGAACAGGGCCCGGTCCAGGGCCTCCCGCGACCGGGCGGACCCGGCGGTCAGCTCCTCCCGTACGGTGCCGCTGAAGAGGATGTCGGCGGGGCCGGAGCGCAGCAGCCGGGTGGCCAGCTCCTCGGGATCGACACGGTCCAGGGGTACGCCGCCGAGCCGGACGGCCGAGGGGCCGCCGCCGGCACCGGGCCGGGTGAGGCGGTCGGCGAGTTCGCCCATGCGGTCGGCGGGAACGGTGACCACGGTGAGGCGGCCCGCGGCGGCGGTGATGCCGGTGTCGGAGTCGGCCAGGGCGAGGGCCCCGGCCGGCAGGGCGGTGGGGTGGGCGGGGCGGACGGTGTCGGGTGCCAGCCGCAGCAGGTTGCAGATGCGCCCGGCGGCGACCTTGGCGAGGCTGAGGGTCTCGGCGGCCTCGGTGGCCGTGCTGACCGGCAGGGTGAGGAAGGCGGAGGCACCGTAGAACGCGACGAGTTCCCCGGCGGTGATGGTGCCGTTCAGCGCGAGGCGGGCACCGAGCCAGACGATCCCGACGGTGACCAGTCCCGGCAGGAAGACCCCGGCTGCCTGGAGCCAGGCCTCCATCCGGCCGGCGGACTCACCGGCCCGGCGTACCTGCTGGCTGGTACGCCGGAAGCGCTCGGCGAAGCCGGCCTCCCCGCCGATGCCGCGCAGGATGCGCAGCCCGGCCACGATGTCGCCGGCCTGGGAGGTGGCAATGCCCATCTGCTCGCGCTGCGCCTCGTCGCGTTCCTGGAGGGGCCGCAGCAGGGGGCCGATCCCGAGGACGGCGGCGGGGACGCCGATGAGCACGGCCAGCCCGAGGACGGGCGAGGTGAGGGTGAGGGCCACGGCCACCACGACGGCGGCGACAACCGCCCCGATGGTGCGGCCGACGACCTCGAAGGCGTTGCCTATGCTCTCCACGTCGGCCGTGGCGGAGGCGGCCACGTCCCCTGAACGGGCCTTGCCGCGCAGGGTGGCGCCGAGCCGCACGACCTGCCGCATCAGCACCCGGTGCGTGACCGACAGGGCGTGGGCCTCGGCGCCGACAGCGGCCTGGATCAGTCCGGCGCCGGCGAGGGCCTGGAGGACGCCGAGGCCGAGGGCGAGCAGCGACCACAGGTAGATCCCGGCCTGGCCGGTGTCCTGCCCGGCTTCGTCGATGGCCCGCCCGAGGACGAGCGGGATCAGCGCCAGGGGGACCATCCAGAGGGCACCGAGCACGGCGGCGAGGACCAGCGGCCAGGGGCGGATCCGTGCCAGCCACCACAGGTAGGCCCAGGGGCCGCCGGCCTCCGCCTCGGGGACGGCCGCAGGGGCGACCGAGGCGTCGAAGAGTCGGTTGGTCACAGGTACCGGTCCCGGGTGCCCGCACGGTCGACCTTCCCGGTCCGCGTGTGCACCAGCTCGGGCACGGCGACGATCCGGTCGGGCACGAAGGGGCCGGGGACGGTGGCCCGCAGCTGTTCGCGCAGGGCCGCGGCGACGCCGTCGGCGCGCCGTCCGCCGGCCGCCGCGTCCGGTTGCCGCGGCGCGTCCCGTCCGTCGGGTGCCCCATCTGCGGCCGTCTCCTCGGTTGCCGCGGCCGCTTCGGGCGCGAGGACCACGAAGGCGACCAGGGCCGTGTGCTCTCCCTTGGCGTGCGCCGCCGCGGCGACGGCCGTCACCTGCGGAAGCCGTCCCAGGGCTCCTTCGACGTCCAGCAGGTCCACACGGTGCCCGCGGATCTTGACCTGGTGGTCGATGCGGCCGTGGAAGACGAGCGAACCGCCGTCGTTCTCGGTGACGAGGTCCCCGGTGCGGTACCACCGGTCGGTGCCGCCGCCGGGATCGGTCTCGACGAACCGGGCGGCGGTGCGCTCGGGGTCGTCGACGTATCCGGTGGCCAGCTGGGGTCCGGCCACGAGGAGTTCGCCGGTCCCGTGCGGGGCGTCGGGCCCGGACACCACGGCCTGCCGTACGGAAGGCAGCGGGCGGCCGATCGGCACC
The DNA here is from genome assembly GCF_001953875.1 of Streptomyces amritsarensis. Classification (GTDB taxonomy): domain Bacteria; phylum Actinomycetota; class Actinomycetes; order Streptomycetales; family Streptomycetaceae; genus Streptomyces; species Streptomyces amritsarensis. The sequence goes on along the minus strand of NZ_MQUR01000104.1, from coordinate 17,334 downwards.
CCGTCCGGGAAGGCCGGGGCCGCACCCGGGCCGGCGAGGACGGCGCTGTGGGTGACCAGCGCGGTTTCGGTGGACCCGTAGGTGTTGAGCAGGACGACGTGGTCGGCGCCGAGGCGGCGCCAGCGCTCCAGCATGTCGGGCCGGACGGCCTCACCGCCGATCACGACGGTCTCGACGGAGCCGGGCAGCGGGCGGCCGGTGTCCAGCAGATGGCCGGTGTAGACGTGCCAGTAGTCGACGGGCAGGTTGACGAGGGTGACCTCGTGGTCGGTCAGCACCCGGTCGAGGTCCGCCTCGCTGTCCTCGTCGAGGATGACGAGCCCGCCGGACAGCAGGGTCGGCAGGATCTCCTCCAGGCTGGTGTCGCCGTCCGCCCGGTGGAAGTTGAGGGCGACGGTGCCGGGGCCGACGCCGTACTGCCGGACCAGGTGCGGCAGGACGGCATGCAGCGCGCCATGCGGGACGACGGCCGCCTTGGGGGCGCCGGTGGAGCCGGAGGTGAACAGGACGTAGGCCGGGTCCTGCGGCCGGACCGGCTCGCCCGTCTCGGGCGGGGGGGCCTGGGAGCGGCCCCAGTTGGGCCGCAGGACGCGGTCGACGGCGGGCAGCCGGCCGGTCTCGGCGGTGGCGACGAGCTCGCGGCAGCCGAGGGCGCGCAGGGCCGCCTCGGTGTGGCCGAGCGGCTCGTCGGCGAGGGGGACGTAGCCGCGGCCGGCGGCCAGGACGCCGAGGATCGCCGCGATGTCGCGGACGCTGTGGTGGGTCTGGACGGCCACCACCGGGCGGTCGGCCGCCGGGCCGCGGGTGGCCACGAGGTCGGCGACGGCCCCTGCCCAGCGGGCCAGTTGGCCGTATCCGACAGTCACGCCGTTGTCGACCACGGCGGGCCGGTCCGGGTCCGAGCGGGCGATGGCGAAGAAGGGGTCCAGCATGCTGGGCAGGGTCATGGCAGGTGTCTTCCGGTCCGTCCGTGCGGCGGTCAGCGGGTGGGGGTCTCGGCGCCCGGCGCGCCGGGGCCGGCCAGGGCGTTCACGAGGGTGATGAGGGCATGCCGGTGGCGGGCGGCGAGCGTGCGTACGGTCGCCTCCTCGTGCAGGGCGGTGGAGTACCACCACTCGACGCGCAGGGTCCCGTCCTCCGTGGTCGCGATGACCTCGACGGCGTGCGGGCGGGTCCAGTGCGGGGCCGTGATGTCGCCGACCGGTTCCGGGGCCACGTCCGGCAGGAGGGTGCCCAGGGGCAGGGTGTCGGCGTCGTCGCCCTCGAAGTCGTAGGAGACGTCGCTGGGCGGGGCCGCGCGCAGGGCGGCGGCGATCCGCGGCCGGCCGTGCCGGGTGAGCGCGCCGTGGCCCACGCCGCCGCCGGGGAGGGCGGCGAGGTGGCCCACGGTCGTGGCCAGGCGTTCGGCCGGGGTGGCGGCGGCCAGGTCCAGGCGGACGGGGACGGTGGTGGTGAACCAGCCGGTGGTGCGGGCCAGATGGGTGTCCCCGACGCTCTCCTCGCGGCCGTGGCGCAGCACGTCCACGCGGACCGCGGGCTCCCCGAGCCGTTCGGCCAGGACCTCGCCCAGGGCGTGCAGGACGAGGTCGCCGGCATGGGCGCGGTGGGCGCGGGCCGCCGTCTGGAGGCGGGCGGTGAGCTCGGCGGGGAACTCCTCGCGGTGGGTGGCCGCGGTGGCGGCGGTGTTCACGGCCCGCGGGTCGGCCACCGGGTGGTCCGGGGGCAGTGCCGCGGGGGTGCGGACCACCTCGGTCCACCACTCGGCCTGCTCCTCCGCCTCGGGCGTGCGGGCGTGCGCCGCGAGGGCCTGCGCCCACTCGGGGTAGGAGGTGCCCTCGGCGGGCCACACGTCGTGGCGGCCCTCCTCGAGGGCGGTGTACACCTCCTCCAGGTCGGCGAGCAGCACGGACCAGGACACCATGTCGATCGCGATCTGGTGGACGACGATCAGCAGCCGGCCGGCGCGGGCGGGGCCGGCGTCGAAGCGGACGAAGCGGGCCACGCGGCCCCGCCCCGGGTCGAGGGAGCGCTGTTCGACGGCGCAGCGCAGGGCGACCGCGGCCGAGAGGTCGGCGTCGGCCAGCTCGGAGACGTCGACGGTGTCGAGCGCCGCTCCGAGGGCGGCGCCGGGCGGGCCGTCGGTGTCCAGGGCGGCGGTCTGCTGCCGGGGCCGGCGGGCGGGTCGGTCCTCGACGGCCAGCCGCAGCGAGGCGTGGCCGGCGACGAGCCGGCGGACGGCCTCGGCGAACAGGCCGGGGTCGATCCCCGGTTTGGTGGTGAAGAGCAGGGCCTGGTTCCACTGGCCGCGCTCGCCGGTCTGCTCCTCCCACGCCTGCTCCTGGGAGGGAGTGAGGACGACGGGCCCGTGGGCGGTGCCGGGCGGGGCGGCCTCGGCCCCGGCGCGCAGGGCGGCCCGGCCGGCGACGAGCGCGGCGAGAGCGGCGGTGGTCAGCCCGGGGGTGAACATCTCGCGCAGCTGCACCCGTACCCCGAAGGACGCCTCGATGCGGCGGGCGGTGCGGATCAGGTCGAGGGAGTCCACGCCGAGATCGATCAGCGGGCCGGTGAGGTCGGCGTCCGGGTCGAGCACCGCTTCGGTGATCCAGCCCGCGAGCAGGGCGTGGATCTCCCCCTCGCGCGGGGCGTCGGGGGCGGCGGCCTCGGGCCGGGCGTCGGGGGCGGCGGCCTCGGGGGCGCTCTCCTGCCGTACCGGGGCGGTCACGCGCCGGCCTCCCCCGGGAACCCGGCGGGGCGGCGTATCAGGAACGGGCCGAGGGCGAGGGCGTCCAGGGGCAGCCGGTGGAAGGTGGCGAGGGCGTCGCGGGGGCTGCACACGACCGGCTCGTCCCGGCCGTTGAAGGAGGTGTTCATGATGACCGGGGTCCCGGTGTGCCCGCCGACCGCGCCGATGAGGCGGTGGTAGAGCGGGTCGACCGCGGCCGAGACGGTCTGGGGGCGGGTGGTGCGGTCGCTGTGGACGACGGCGGGCATGGCCGCGGCGCCGGCCTCGGTGACGGGCGTGGTGACGATCATGTAAGGCAGCGGGGTGGCCGTGCCGATCAGGGCCTCGGCGGCCTCCTCCTGCATGCTCGGCGCGAACGGCCGCCACGCCTCGCGGTCCTTGATGCGTACGTTGACCCGGTCGCGGGTGGACTCCGGGTCGGGTACGGCGACCAGGCTGCGGTGTCCCAGCGCGCGCGGGCCGCCCTCGGCGCGGCCCTGGAACCAGCCCGAGACCCCGCCGGCGGCCAGGACGTCGGCGGTGGCGGCGGCGATGTCGGCGGGCTCGGTGTAGGGGGTGCCGGAGGCGTCCAGGATCCGGCGGATCTCGTCGGGGGACCACTGCGGGCCCCAGGCGACCGAGCCGTCCATGGGCCGGATGCGGTCGCCCTCCTGGGCGGCGGCCCAGACGGCCGCGCCGAGCGAGACGCCCTGGTCGCCGGCGAGGGGCTGCACGAAGAGGTCCTGGACCTCGGGCATCCGCATGATCTTGCCGTTGAGGGTGGCGTTGAAGCCGACGCCGCCGGCGATCAGCAGCGTGGTCTCGCCGGTCTCCCGGAGCAGGCCGCGGACCAGGCCCATGACGGCCCGCTCCAGGGCGGCCTGCGCGGTGGCGGCGATGTCGCGGTACTCGAAGGGGTCCCGGTCGGTGGCCTTGCCGTAGCGGCCGGTGCGGGGGTCGAAGCGGCGCACCCCGCGGTTGGGCGCCTCGGGGAGGGTCTTCTCCAGGTGCTCCAGCCAGTACCGGATGGTGGCCGTCTCCTCGTCCGTGGTGCCCGTGGAGCGCAGGTCGGGCGGGACCACGCCGATGGTGAAGTCCTCGTCGGTGAAGCCGAAGGCGCCCCCGAAGCCGAGGTCGCCGGGGGTGCCGTAGGAGGCCAGGCCCATCATCTTGCCGGCGGCGTCGGCGCCGAGGCCGGCGTACTCGCAGACGGCGGCGTAGAAGTAGCCCAGCGACCAGCCGGGGGTGTGCGCGCGCAGTGTCTTGATCTCGCCGTCGATACCCACGGCGAGGGTGGTGCTCTCGTTCTCGCCCTGGCCGTCGAGGACGAGGATCGCGCCCCGGTCGCGCCCGGAGAGGTGGTAGGCGCTGGCGGCGTGCGCGATGTGGTGGTTGACGAAGGTCAGCCGGGGGTCGCGGGACCGCGGGAACAGCGCCTTGGGCAGCAGGTGTTCGAGGGCGGCCGCGTCGCTGTCGAACCAGTCCAGGCCGCGGTCCGCGAAGAGGGTGGGCAGGTCCCAGCCGTGGGCGACCACGTCGATGTCGTCCAGGGTGAGACCGCCCTCCGCCAGGCAGTAGGCGGCCGCGTGGAGGGGCGCTTCCCCGTAGGCGTGCTTGTTGCGGGTGAAGCGTTCCTCCTCGGCGAGGGCGACGACCTCACCGTCCACGACGAGGCAGGCCGCACCGTCGTGGCTGGCGCCGGGCCAGCCGTTGACTCCGAGCACACGCATGATCAGTCCCCAAAGGTCGGTCGGCATCCGCCGGATCCGCCTCGGGCCCGTGGGGCGCTCGGCGTCCGGTCACGCCAACGGATCTTGTCGGTCCGCCGGGTTGTACACGACCTGGGAGTTTGTGCGGAGATCCGCGGCGAAGATCGCGGACGCCGCCTTCAGCACCGCGTTGGCGTGCCGCAGCTCCTCGACCTCGTTGCGCAGCCGCCGCAGTTCGGCCCGCTCGTCGACGGTCAACCCGTCCTGGGCGGGACGGCGCGCGGCGGCGACGGGCGGGGCGACGGCGCGGGCCGCGGCGCCCGGCTCGGGCCGCCGGGCCGGGGCGGCGGGGGCGCCCGGTCCGGGGCGGCGGACGGCCGGCGGCCGGGTGGGGACCGGGCCGTTCCCGCCCGGCTGGCCCCGGGCGGGGACATCGCGTCCCTCCAGGGCCGTGCTGAGGCGGTACCAGCGGCGGGTCCAGGCTTCCGGATCGCCCTCACAGGCGGCCACGTAGGCGAGCGTCACCTTCAAGGAGGGCTTGTGCAGTCCGCGGGCCGCCTCCGCGAGGGTGGCCACGGAGTAGTGGGCTCGTTTCGCCATGGTCCGGTAGGAGGGGTTCCCGGCCTGCTTGCGTAAGGCGCGCAATGCGTGGGCGAACTCCTCCAGCGGTCCGGCTGTGGGGTCTAACAACCGCTCTGGCCTGGGCATGCCTCTCCCCTGAATGATCGACGGTGCCGAGTGAAGCGCCGGCTGTCCCGTGCCGTACAACCTGGTCAGTGGCGTACGGATCCGACGTGAGAACCGGTCCGACGCGCCGGACGCGACCGGAAACCGTCGCACCGGATCTCTCGGACATTGGTACATGCCACTGACATATCCATCAATCGGCAGTCGATGCTTCCGGCCACGCGGAAGGCGGTTCGTCCGAATGAGAATCCTCGGCGCAACACCGCCGCAACACCCGTCCGGAAGCGTTCCCCGGACGTTCCCCTTCCCGCCCCCGGAACGTGCCCCCGTACAAGTGCGGCCCCGGTTCGTTGCCCGCACAACCATCCGCCTTCGGCGGTCTTTTGTACAGGGGCGCTCGCGCCGAGTGCCCCGTACAACTGGCTCTCGTGTACAACGCCGGGGCTCTGCAAGATCGGTTGCTGTCAGGCGATACGGCCGAAACCGATGGGAATGGGTGGCGGGTTGGTGGACACAGCACGCAGCCAGACGGAACCAACAGCACTCGAGGGCGTCTACGAGTACCGAAGCAGTCGGCTCGTGGAACCGGACTGGCGGCGCTTCCCCGGATGGCGCGACGTCACAGAGGCCCAGTGGGCGGACCCGCAGTGGCAGCGCGCCCACTGCGTCAAGGATGCGAAGGGACTGCGCGCGGTCGTCGGCGACCTGCTCGACGAGGCGTTCTACGAGGACTGGGAACGGGACAGGCTGCACCGGGCCACTATGTCGGTGCTCCTACCGCCCCAGATGGTCAACACCATCGCCCCGGAGGCCGCTGCGGCCCGCCCGGGCGAGCTGACCAAGGCCTTCTACGACGACCCGGTACGCCGCTACATGCTGCCGGTGTTCTCCGACCGGCACCCGCAGTGGCCCTCGCACCCGATGGCCAGCCGGGACTCGCTGCACGAGCAGGACATGTGGGTGGTGGAGGGTCTCACCCACCGCTACCCCACCAAGGTGCTGGCGGAACTGCTGTCGACCTGCCCGCAGTACTGCGGCCACTGCACCCGCATGGACCTGGTGGGCAACTCCACGCCCCAGGTCGTCAAGAACAAGCTCCAGCTCAAGCCCGTCGACCGGGCCGACCGGATCCTGGAGCACCTGCGCGCCTCGCCCGGCATCCGGGACGTGGTGGTCTCCGGCGGCGACCTGGCCAACATGCCCTGGCCGCGGCTCGAACGCTTCGTGGACGGGCTGTTGGACATCGAGTCGATCCGCGACATCCGGCTCGCCAGCAAGGGGCTGATCGGACTGCCCCAGCACTGGAACTCCGCGCCGGTGCTCCAGGGCGTCGAGCGCATCGCCCGCAAGGCCCGCTCCCGCGGGGTGCGCGTCGCGCTGCACACCCACGCCAACGCCGCGCAGCAGGTGACGCCCGGGGTGGCGCGGGCCTCCTGGGCCCTCCTGGGCGCCGGTCTGCACGACGTACGCAACCAGGGCGTGCTGATGCGCGGCATCAACGACAACGCGCACGACCTGCTCGACCTCTGCTTCGCGCTCATCGACCACGCCGGCATCACTCCGTACTACTTCTACATGTGCGACATGATCCCCAACGCCGAGCACTGGCGCGTGCCGCTGCACCGCGCCCAGCTGATTCAGCATCAGATTCTTGGCTACCTCCCGGGATTCTCCACGCCGCGCATCGTCTGCGACGTACCGATGGCCGGCAAGCGGTGGGTGGACCAGGCCGACTCCTACGACCGCGAGCTCGGGGTGTCGCACTGGAGCAAGAGCTACCTCACCCCGCTGGAGGCGGCGGACCCGGACGCCCACAGCGGCTCCTACCAGTACTACGACCCCATCGACACGCTCCCGCTCTCCGGGCAGCGCTGGTGGCGGGAAGCCCGTCAGGGGTAGAGAAGGGACAGTTGCACAGCATGAGCAGTCTCCGTCCACGGCGTGAAGACCCTCCGGTGCTGGAGGAGTGGTACCGCCGCCACCTCGGCCCGGACATCCACGACATCAGCTCCAGCGGCGTCCATCCGTACACCTTCGCCGAGATACGCGACCTGTGCCGGATACCGGTGGCCGACCTCGACGCGATCGTCATGGACGACAGCGTCTCCCAGGGCGGGGCCGGCATCCGCCAGGCCGTCGCCGACCGCTACGCCGGCGGCGACGCCGACCGGGTCCTGATCACCCACGGGTCCAGCGAGGCCATCGCGCTGACGCTGAGCGCCCTGTTGCACCCGGGCGACCGGGTCGTCGTCCAGGAGGGGATCTACCACTCGCTGGGCCACTACCCGCGGGCGGCCGGATGCGATGTCGTCGAACTGCCGGCGCGGGCCGTGCGCGACGGCGCGATCGACCCCGAGGTGCTGGACGAGCTGGTCACCCCCGGCACCGCCGCGGTGATCGTCAACTTCCCGCACAACCCGACCGGCGTCACGCTGTCCCCGCCGGGCCTCAAGGCGCTGACGGAGCACACCGCGGCCACCGGCGCCGTGCTCGTGTGGGACGCCGCCACCGCGGAGATCGCCCACCGCTGGGAGGTGCTGGCGGACCCCGGCGCCGAGGGCGGTGACACGGTGTCCTACGGCACCTTCTCCAAGACCTTCGGCCTGCCCGGTCTGCGGGTGGGCTGGGCCGTCGCGCCGAAGGAGCTGATCACCGCCACCTTCCCCCTGCGCGACCGGACCACCCTCTTCCTCTCCCCCCTGGTCGAGCTGGTCGCCGAGCGGGCCATGCGGCACGCCGACGAGCTCATCGGCCGCCGGGCGGCCGAGGCCCGGCGCAACCTCGCGCACCTGACGGAGTGGATGGCCGGACACGAGGAGCTGGTCCGCTGGACCCCGCCGGAGGGCGGGGTGTGCGCCCTGCCCGTCTTCCGCGAGCTGGAGGAGGCGGCGGCCGGACCGGAGGCGGTGGAGCGCTTCTGTCTGGAACTGCTCGCCCGCCACCGCACCCTGCTGGTGCCCGGCACCGCCTTCGGCGCGCCGCACGGCGCCCGGCTCGGCTTCGGCGGCCCGGAGGAGGGCTTCCGGGCCGGTCTCGCCGGGCTGTCGGAATTCCTGCTGGCGCGGAAGGCCGCACGGTGACCGCCGTGACCGAGCCCGACGTGCCGGAACCCGACGTGACCGAGCCCGACGTGCTCGACCTGTGGGAGCGCTCGGTCCGCGAGCACGCCGAAGGGCCGGCGCTCGTGACCCCCCACCGGGTGCTGACCTACCGGGACGCCGACCGGCTCACCGACGCCTGGGCCGCCTTCCTCGCGGAGCACGGCGCCGGCCCCGGGGAGCTGGTGGGCCTCGCCTTCGGCGACCCCGCCCGCACGGTGCTCGGCATGCTGGCGGCACTCAAGGCCGGGGCCGGGTTCACCGTCCTGGACGACCGGCTGCCGCCCGCCGCCCGTACGGCGCTGGTGGACCGCACCGCCGCCGCGGTGTGGCTGGGCGACGGGGCGCACGCCCCCGAGGGGGCACACGTCCCCTCCGGGGAGCCGGATGCCGCGGCGCCCGCGCGCCGGGGGCGCCGGGCCGGCGGGTCCGACGTGGCGTACGTGCTGTTCACCTCCGGCTCCACCGGCCGGCCCAAGGGCACGGTGATCGAGCGGGACGCGCTGCGCCGCTTCGCGTCCGCGGTCGCGAGCCGGCTGGAACTGACCGCGCACGACCGCTGGCTCCAGGTGGCGTCGCTGGGCTTCGACGTGCTGATCGAGGAGGTTTTCCCCGCGTTCGCCGCGGGCGCGGCGGTGGTGTGCCGCGAGGACACCCGGGCGCTGGACGCCGAGGAGCTGCACATCGCCCTGGCCCGGACCCGGTCCACCGTGGTCGAACTGTCCACCCAGTACTGGCTGGAGTACGCCCGCTGGCTGGACGGGAGCGGCACGGCCACGCCGGAGACCCTGCGCACGGTGGTGGTGGGCGGCGAGCGGATGGACCCGGTCCCCTACCGGCGCTGGCAGGCCCGGCAGCCCGCGGCCCTCGCCCACGTCTACGGGCTGACCGAATGCACCGTCAGCTCCACCTTCTACACCGGGCTGCTGCCCTCCGACGCCGAGGAGGTGCCGCTCGGCACCGCCCTGCGGGACGTGGAGATCAGCATCCGGCAGGACGGCCGCCCGGTCCCCGACGGCGCGACCGGGGAGATCCACATCGGCGGTCCGCTGCTGGCCCGGGGCTTCCTCGACGACGAGGAGGCCACCGCGCGCCGCTTCGTGCCCGATCCGTACGCCGCCCGGCCGGACGCCCGCGTGTACCGCACGGGGGACCTCGGCCGGATCGGCCCCGACGGGCAGCTGGTCTTCCTCGGCCGGGTCGACGACCAGGTCAAGATCCGCGGTCACCGGCTGGAGCCGGCGCGCGTGGAGCGCGCCCTGTGCGAGGGCGGCGGCGTCGGCCAGGCCGTGGTCTTCCCCGACCCGCAGACCGGCACGGTCCTGTGGGCGTTCACCGTGCCGGCCGACCCCGCGACGGCGCCGCTGCCCGGCGAGGCCGTCCGGCTCACGGGCGCCGACCGGGACGCCCTGGTGGCCCCGCTGGAGGCGCAGCTGCCGGACTGGGCGGTGCCGCGGGTGCTGTACCGGGTGTCCGTCCTGCCGAAGAACCCGCACGGCAAGGTCGACAAGCGGCGGCTGGCCGCGTGGGCGGCGGCGGCCTCCGGTACGCCGGCCTCCAGTACGCCGGCCCCGGCACCGGTCACGGAAGCCGCGGGCACCGGGCAGGAACCGCTGGGCACCGTCCTGGCCCTCTTCCGCGAGGTCCTGGACGCCCCCGCCCTCGGCCCCGACGACAACTTCTTCGACCACGGCGGGCAGTCCCTGCTCGCCCTGCGCCTGCTCGCGCGTCTGCGCGAGTCGCAGCCCGCCGCCGCCGGGCTGCGGGCGAGCGCCCTCTTCACGGCCCCGACGCCCCGGCTGCTCGCCGACGCGCTCGCCGGCCGCGCGGTCGCCCACCCCTGACCAGCACCTTTTCCGGCGGGAGGGGATCCGTCCCCGTCCCGTGCAGCCGTACCACCCGAGGGCCCGCGGCCCGGCTTCGGCCGTCCGCGAGCAGCAACCATCCCCCGACCACTCAGCGAGAGTTGGCATGTCGAACCTCACCGACCAGTCCACACCCGGCTACACCCTGACGGCCGAGGAGTCCTCCGCCATCGCGGAGCTCGGCCTCGAACTGGCCTCCTCCTACCCGTCCTTCGGCGACCCCGGTCTCCTGCACGACCTGCCGCGGCTCGCGGCCCGGCTGCCGGAGGGCGTGCAGGGCTTCCTGCGCGACTTCAAGCTGGCCGACCGGCACGGGCACACGGTGATCCGCGGTCACGATTTCGACCAGCAGCGCATCGGCCCCACCCCCGACCACTGGCGGGGCCGCGGCCGGCCCGGACCGGAATTCCCCGAGGAGCTGCTGCTGATGCTCTACTCGGCGCTGCTCGGCGAGCCCTTCGGCTGGGCCACGCAGCAGGACGGTCACCTCGTGCACGACATCTTCCCGATCCGCCAGCACGAGAACGACCAGCTCGGCATGGGCAGCAAGGAGCTGCTGACCTGGCACACCGAGGACGCCTTCCACCCCTACCGCAGCGACTACCTGATCCTCGGCGCGCTGCGCAATCCCGACCACGTGCCCACGACGGTCGGTGAGCTGGACCTGTCCTCCCTGTCGGCCGAGGACATCGACATCCTCTTCGAGCCGCGCTTCTACATCGCGCCCGACGAGTCGCACCTGCCGAAGAACAACACGATCGCCTCCGAGGAGGAGGCGGCCCGGTTCGCCACCATCCAGCGGATGATCGACGAGCGGCCGCTCGGCCCGCTGCTCTACGGCTCGCGCCTGGACCCGTACATGCGCCTGGACCCGTACTTCACCTCCGTGCCGGAGGACGACCCCGAGGCCCGGCGGGCGTACGACGCGCTGTTCAAGGTGGTCGACGCCGGGATGCGGGAGGTGGTCGCGGACCAGGGCGACGTGCTCTTCATCGACAACCACCGGGCCGTGCACGGCCGGCTGCCGTTCCAGGCCCGCTACGACGGCACCGACCGCTGGCTGAAGCGGGTCTGCGTGACGACCGACCTGCGCCGCTCCCGCGAGATGCGGGCCACGGCCGCCACCCGGCTCCTGGGCTGACGCGCCGGTGGCCCTCACCCTCACCGACCTGTCCCGTGACCCGTGGCTGCTGCCGGAGGTCGACGCCCTGATCGGTGCCAACATGCCCGCGTTCATGAGCTGGGAGTCCCCCGGCAACTGGCGCTGGCACGGCATGTACGACCGCTACGCCGAGCACCAGCTGTGTCTGGTGGACGGCGACGGACGCCTGGTCGCGGCCGCCAACGGCCTGCCGGTCCACTGGGACGGCACGCCCTCGTCGCTGCCGGCCGGCAGCGACGAGGTCCTGGTGCGGGGAGTCGACCAGGCCCCGCCGGACCGCCCGGACGCCGTGTGCATGCTGTCGGTGTCCGTGGACCCCGCGCACCGGGCGGCCGGCCACGCCGAACGGCTGCTCACCGAGGTCCGGCGGCGCGCCGCCCGGCACGCCCCGCGCGGGGTGATCATCCCGGTCCGGCCCACCCGCAAGCCGCTCTACCCGCTGATCCCGATCGACGAGTACGCGGCCTGGCGGCGGCCCGACGGGCGCTGCTTCGACCCCTGGCTGCGCACCCACCTGGAGCTGGGGGCCCGCCAGCTCGGCATCGCCCGCGCGTCCCTGGTGATCCGTCAGCCCGTGGCCCGCTGGGCGGAGTTCCTGGGGCACCCGCTGCCCGGACCGGGCGAGCATCCCCTGCCCGGGGCCCTCGTGCCGCTGCGGGTCACCGCGGACGGCCACGGCACCTATACCGAGCCCAACGTGTGGGTGCACCACCCCGCCGGCCCCGGCGCCCCGTGACCGGCCCCGGGCCGTGCGCCCGGCCGCCCCACCCCACCCCCGATCTTCGACGAACCCTGGAGAGAACCATGCCTCCCGTACGCCTCGCCATCGTCGGGTGCGGCGCCGCCGCCCGCGGCTGCCACCTGCCCGCCCTGCCCGCGCTCAAGGGCGACGTACAGCTGACCGCGCTCATCGACCGCGACCCTCGCCAGGCCGAGGACGCCCTCGCCCTCTACCGGGAGCTCGGCGGCACCGACGCCGACCGGGTGGTGCTCGCCACCGACCCGGCCGAGGCCGCCGACGCCTTCGACGCTGCGGTGGTCGTGGCGCCGCACACCCTGCACGCGCCGATCGTCCAGGCGCTGCTGGCGGCCGGCAAGCACGTCCTGCTGGAGAAGCCGATGACCACTTCGGTGGAGGACGCGAAGGCGCTGGCCTCCACCGCCGCCGCCGAGGGCGCCCCGGTGCTCGCGATGGCCCACCCGCGCAGGCTCTTCCCCGCCTACGCCTGGGTCAAGCGGCTCATCGACGGCGGCGAGCTCGGCGACGTCGTGCGGGTCGACTGGTCGGAGGGCCACCCCTACGCGCACGAGCCGGTCTCCTGGTCGATGTTCGACCGGCGCCTCGCGGGCGGCGGCGTGCTCACCGACACCGCCTCGCACGTCTTCGACACCCTGCTGTGGTGGCTCGGCCCCGAGGTCGAGGTGGTCCGCTACGAGGACAACTCCCTCGGCGGGGTGGAGACCGACTCCTCCGCCCACCTGCGCTTCGGCACCACCGACGTGCACTGCGAGTTCAGCCGCCTGCGCGACCTCGGCATCAGCTGCAAGGTCACCGGCACCCGGGCGACCGTGACCATCGGCACCGACTTCCCGGCCGGCGAGTGCACGCTGATCACCGCGGACGGGACGGAACTGCACCGCGGCGACGTGGACGCCGTCGCCCCCGCGCAGGGCGAGTGGGAGCTGCTCTTCACCGAGCAGCTGGGCAACTTCGCCGCCGCCGTGCGCGGCTCCGGCGCCGTCCACTCCACCCCGCAGGACGGCGTCCGCGTCGTCGAGCTGATCCAGCAGTGCTACGGCGGCCCCGGCCACCAGCGGGCCGCGCAGCCGTGGACCGTACGGGACGGCGAGGCCCCGGCGGGCCCCGTCCTGGCCGGCCGCACCGTGGCGGTGACAGGCGCGAGCGGGTTCATCGGCGGCCGGATCGTCGAGCGGCTGGTCCTCGGCACCGAGGCCCGGGTCCGGCCGGTGGTGCGCGGCTTCGGCCGGGCCGCGCGGCTGTCCGTCCTGCCGCAGGACCGGCTGGAGTTCCGCCAGGGCGATCTGCTGGAACCCGACACGCTGCGCGCGGCCTTCGAGGGCTGCGACACCGTCGTGCACTGCGCGTTCGGCAGCGCCGGTGACGAGGCCGGCCGCTGGGCCGCCTCCGTCGAGGGCACCGCGCACGTCCTGGCCGCGGCCCGCGCCGCGGGCGTACGCCGCGTGGTGCACCTGAGCACCGTCGACGTCTACGACCCGGCCGTCACCGGCGCCCTCACCGAGGACTCCCCCGCGCGCCCGGCCGACCCCGCCGACCGCGAGTACGAGCAGCAGAAGCTCGCCGCCGAGCAGCTGGTCCTGGAGGCGCACGGCGAGGGCCTGGAGACGGTCGTGCTCCAGCCGGGCGTGGTGTACGGCCCGTGGGGCGGCCAGTGGACCACCGCCCAGCTCCGCCGTCCGGCGGGCGACTTCGGGCAGCTCCCGGCGGGCGCCGAGGGCGGCGTGTGCAACGCCGTGTACGTGGACGACCTGGCCGACGCGGTGCTCCTGGCCGTGGACACCGAGGCGGCCGCGGGCGAGCGCTTCCTCGTGGGGCATCCCGAGGAGCTGGGCTGGGGCACCTTCTTCGACGGGATCCGCACGCTGCGGGGCCCGCTGGACACCGCGGGCGAGGCCGCCGGGGAGCCGGTCGCCGACTGGGAGCTGGAGCTGTACCGGGCGACGGCCCGGGCCGGCTACGACAAGGCCCGCCGCGTCCTGGGCCACACGGCGCGCGTGCCGTTCGCCGAGGGCGCGGCGCTGACCGGGCAGTGGGCCCGCTGGGCCGGGGAAGCGCCGGAGGCGGGCGCATGACGGGCATCACCGACGTCCTGGTGGTGGCGCCGCACCCCGACGACGACGTCATCGGCTGCGGCGGCTCCATCGCCAAGCACGTGCGCGACGGGGCCCGGGTGACGGTGGTCATCGTCATCGGCCGCGAGCGCAGCGCCCTGGACGACGCGGTCAGCGACGCCGAGTTCGCCGCCGAGACGGAGAACGCCGCGAAGGCCCTGGGCGTGCACCGCTGCGTGCGCTTCGAGGAGCCCTCGCGGGACTTCGTCCTCTCCCGGCGGGTGCACCTGGACCTGGTCCGGGTCATGCGCGAGGTGCGCCCGCAGGTGGTGTACCTGCCGCACGACAACGACGACGACGTGGAGCACCGCATGGTGCACCAGCTGACCACCGAGGCGCTGTGGATGGCGCAGTCGGAGTTCTTCCAGGAGACGGGCGGCCGGGCGATGCCCGCTCCCCGGCTGGTGCTCGGCTACGAGGTGTGGGCGCCGATGGCGCGCTTCCAGTACGCGGAGGACATCGACGGGCAGATCGAGACCAAGGTCGAGGCGATGCGGGCGTACGCCTCCCAGCTGCGGCACGCCGCGTGGGACGAGGGCATCCGCGGTCTGGCCCGCTACCGGGGCGCGGTCTCGGCCGGTTCCGGGCACGCGGAGGTGTTCCAGGTGCTGAGCCTGGGCGCCCCGGCCGTCGGGCTGCGGGCCGGTGGCGGCCATGACTGACCGGCTGCTGGTCTGCGGACTCGGCTCGGGCATGGACCGGTCCCTGACGGAGCTGCGCTCGCCCCGGCGGGAACTCGTGGTGGTCACCGACCACCCGACCGACCGGGCGCGGGCCGCCGCCGACGTGCTGATCGTGTGCGATCCGAACGACGCCGTGGCGGTCCTGACGGAGCTGTCGGCGGCCGGGATCGACCGGATCGACGGGGTGTTCTCGCTGGGCGCGGACAACCCGCCGGTGATCAGCACCCTCGCGCGGCGCTTCGGCTGCCCGGGGCTGCCGCTGGAGACGGCCCTGGACTGCACGCTCAAGGACCGGCGGCTGCGGATCCTGCGCGCCGCCGGCCTGGACCTGCCCCGGTTCGCCACCGCCGAGAGCGTCGGCGAGGCGGTGCGGGCGGTCGCGGACATCGGCCTGCCTGCGGTGCTCAAGCCCAGTGACCAGACGGGGTCGCTGGGCGTGCTGAAGGCGGACACCGCGGGGCAGGTGCGGGGGCTGGCGGAGGAGGCGCTGCGGCTCAGCCCCGGCGGGCGGATCGTGGTGGAGGAGTTCCTGGAGGGGACCGAGCACACCCTCGCCGCGTTCATGGTCGACGGCGAGCTGCACCGCTTCGGCTTCGCCGACCGGGAGTACGGGCGCAAGGAGGAGTTCGCGCCGCACTTCTTCGAGGGCGGCGACACGCTTCCCAGCCGGCTGACCGCCGAGCAGATCGAGGAGGTCACCGACGTGGTGCGGCGCGGGGCACGCGCCCTCCGCCTGGACCCGGCGGTGATCAACACCGACATCCTGCGCACCCGCGACGGCCGGGTGATCCTGCTGGAGATCACCTGTCGGCTGACCGGCGCCCGGATCGCCACCGAGGTGATGCGGCTGGCGACGGGCGTGGACCCGCTGCCCAATGTGGTGCGGCTGGCGCTGGGCCGGCCCCTGGAGCCGGCGGAGCTGGTCCCGCGGCACAGCCGGGCGGCGGTCCAGCGGTTCCTGCCGGCGGACGGCGGTGTGGTCGAGTGGGTCGGTGACCCGCGCGACGTCGCCCGCCGGGCGGGGGTGCACGACGTGTTCTGGGGCCTCGACCTGCGGCCGGGCGCCGTGGTGCCGTCCTACCGCGGCGGCGCCGACGTGCTGGCCGGGGTGATCGCCCACGCCCCGGACGCCGGGGAGGCCGAGGCCATCGCGGAACGCGCCCTGAACGCCCTGCCCCTGCGGTTCAAGACCGGATCGCCGTGACCGCGCCCGCGCCCGCACGACGGGCCCACCGTAGGCACCCGAGTTCGATGAGGGAGAACTGAGATGGCCACCGACCTGGTGGACGAGGCGTCGGTCGACAAGGGCATCGCCCGGACCAGCGTGATCATCGCCCTGCGCGACGATCTGCGGATCGCGGACTGCATCGCGTCGATCGACGAGGACGTCGAGATCGTCCTCGCGCTCAACGGGCCGAGCGACGCCGTCCTGCAACTGATCGCCGAGCACCCCCGCCCGCTGACCGTCACCGAGATCGAGGACGTCGGCAACCTGGGCGCCGCCTACAACGCCGGCGCCGCCGCCACCGACGGGCAGTACCTGCTGCTGATGGACTCCGACTGCACCTTCGCCCCCGGCGTGGTCCGCGCGATGGTCCGCGCGGTGCTCACCGACCCGGTCGTCAAGGGGCAGGTGGTGTACGGGGAGTCCGACGGGACACTGAGCAAACTGACCGCCCGGGTACGGGAGTTCGACGAGGGCGACTACGTCAGCGCGCTGTCCCCGCCGCTGATCTACAACCGGGACATCGTCGACCACATAGGCGGCTACCACTTCGACGAGCTGATCCACTGGTGCGAGGACCGGGAGTTCGACTTCCGGCTCCAGCTGGCGGGCATCCCCGTGGTGTACCTGCCGGAGGCGCGGATCTTCCACGACGCCCAGCACGGCTTCGGCAACATGCGCAGCTACTTCCGCTACGGCGTCGGAGAGGGCATCGCGCAGGAGACCGGCGTCTTCACCACCCCGGCGGTGCCGGTGGTGTGGCGGCTGTTCGAGGCGTCGCGGACGCTGGTGCACTGCGCCCGGGACAAGGGGGTGGGCGCGGCGGCCTACTACGCGCTGCTGAAGGCCGCCTTCCACGTCGGCACCGCCCACCACCTGCTCAACGACCCCTACCAGGTGCGCGACCGCTACCCCGCCTCGGCGAAGCGCGCCCGCATGGTGCGGTCGATCCCGCAGCACAGCACCAAGCTGAGCAGTGCGCAGTTGCGACGGCTGCGACGGGCCCACTGGGAGGCGGGCCGGCGGATCGAGAAGGTGGCCGACCTGTCGGTCTTCCACCCGGACGCCGCCGGCCCCGGCCGGCCGTCAGCCGCCGGGCAGGCTCGGCAGCAGCAGGCGTGAAGGGTGGTCGCCGCCGTGATGGACGGTGTGGTGGGCGAGGACCCGCGGGTGGACGTCGAAGCGCGGCGCGTTGCTCGCCGCGATCTCCAGACGGATGCGGTGGCCCGCGCGGAACACGTGACCGACCGGGCCCAGCGCGACGGTGACCTCGGCCGGCCCGCCGTCGGAGGCGGCCTCCGCCTCCGACGGC
>NZ_MQUR01000149.1 GCF_001953875.1 Streptomyces amritsarensis | reverse complement strand
GGCCGAGCCGGGCGCGGCGGCCGCCGCGGCGGCTTCCGACGTACGGGCCGCGCGCTCGGCGGCGGGCTCCGGCTCGGGGCTGCCCCGGCCGCGCGCAGCGGCGTCGGCGGAGGTGCCGGCCGCCGGCTCCGGCCCGGGGCACGACCACGACAACGCCCGCCCCCGGCAGGCCGAGGAGGCCCTCGACGCCGCCGCCCGCGGCACGGCGGCCGGCCCGCCGCCCGCGGGCGCCGCGGCCGGCGCGGCGGGCCTCCACGGGGCTGGCGGGCCCGCACCGGCGGGCGGGGGCGGTCCGGAGGCGACCGCCGCGCGCCGCGAGGGGGACCGGCTCCGCTTCGTCGGGGCCGCCACGCGGCGGATCGCCCGCGGTATCGACCTCGACGAGATCGTGCTCGGCCTGTGCCGGGCCACCGTCCCGACCTTCTCCGACGCCATCCTGGTCTACCTGCGCGATCCTCTCCCGGTGGGCGACGAGCGGCCCGTCGGCCCGGTCGTCTTAAGGCTGCGCCGCACCGACCGGCTGCGGCCGATCGACGACCTCACCGACATCAGCAGCACCATCGGCGCGGGGATGGACCTCGCCGGGGCCGCGGGGGCCGTCGGCGAGCTCGACTTCAGCCAGTTGCCGCTGGTCGGACCGCAGGGTGACCTGCCCGCGGCCGAGCTGTGCGAGATCCTGCCCGGCGGCGCGCTCGCGGAGGTGCTGCGCGGCGTACGGCCCGTGTTCGCAGCGTCCGCCGCGGCCCGGGCGGCCCTGCCCGAGCTGCTGGGCATGGACCATCCGCTGCCGCGCGGCAACCGGGCGGTTCTCGCGCCCCTGCGCGGCCGCCGCCGGGTGATCGGCGCCGCCGTCTTCCTGCGCAGCCCCGAGCGTCCGGCCTTCGAGCAGAACGACCTGCTGGTCGCCGCCCAGCTGGCCACCCACACCGCGCTCGGCATCGACAAGGCGGTCCTCTACGGCCGCGAGGCGTACATCGCCGACGAGCTCCAGCGCACCATGCTGCCCGACAGCCTGCCGCAGCCCACCGGGGTGCGGCTGGCCTCCCGCTACCTGCCCGCGGCCGAGACGGCCCGGGTCGGCGGCGACTGGTACGACGCCATACCGCTGCCCGGCAGCCGGGTCGCGCTCGTCGTCGGTGACGTCATGGGCCACTCGATGACCTCCGCCGCGATCATGGGCCAGCTCCGCACCACCGCGCAGACGCTGGCGCAGCTGGACCTGCCGCCCGCCGAGGTGCTGCACCACCTGGACGAACAGGCGCAGCGTCTCGGCACGGACCGCATGGCCACGTGCATGTACGCCGTCTACGACCCCGTCGCGCACCGGATCACCATCGCCAACGCGGGCCATCCGCCGCCGGTGCTGCTGCACCTGGGCGGCCGGGCCGAGGTGCTGCGCGTACCGCCCGGCGCCCCCATCGGGGTCGGCGGCGTGGACTTCGAGGCCGTGGAGCTGGACGCGCCCGCGGGTGCGACCCTGCTGCTCTACACCGACGGGCTGGTGGAATCGCGGCTGCGGGACGTGTGGACCGGCATCGAGCAGCTCCGCGAGCGCCTGGCCACCACGGCGCAGCTGACCGGGCTGGACCACCCGCCGCCGCTGGAGGCCCTCTGCGACGACGTCCTGGACATGCTGGGCCCGGGCGACCGGGACGACGACATCGCGCTGCTCGCGGCCCGGTTCGACGGCATCGCGCCCAGTGACGTCGCGTACTGGTTCCTGGACCCGGAGGAGACCGCGCCGGGCCGGGCCCGGCGGTTCGCCCGCCGGGCGCTGACCCGGTGGGGTCTGGAGGAGTTGAGCGACTCCCTGGAGCTGCTGGTGAGCGAGGTGGTCACCAATGCCGTCCGGTACGCGGAGCGGCCGGTGACGCTGCGTCTGCTGCGTACGGACGTGCTGCGCTGCGAGGTCGGCGACGATTCCCCGCAGCTGCCCCGCCAGCGCCGGGCGCGGGACACCGACGAGGGCGGCCGCGGCCTGTTCCTGGTCAACCGGCTGGCCCGGCGCTGGGGTGCGACCCGGCTCAGCAGCGGAAAGGTCGTCTGGTTCGAGCTGCCGCTGCCGGGGCCGGGGCCGGGCGAGCGTCGCTGACCGCCCGCGGCAGACGAAACGGCGCCGCCCCGCAGCCTTCTCGGCTGCGGGGCGGCGCTGTGTCTCAGTTGTCGGGGTGCTCGCCCAGGACCGGCGGGTCCGGCGGCTTGGGGCCGCCCGTCTTGGTGGGCGTGGCCGTCGGGGAGGTCGTCCCGGTGGGCGTGGCGCCCGTCTTCGTCGCGGTGGGGGTCGGCGACGTCTGCGTGGGTGACTGGGTGGGGCTGTTGGTGGCGGCCGGCGGGCTGGAGGACTGGCTCGGCGAGACCGTCGGCGAGGCGCTGCGGGACGGCGTCTGCACGGCGCCCATGTCGGCCTCGGAGAGCTGGAACTTGCCGGTGTCCACGCCCTTGAGGGCGGCGAGGGTGTACGCCCTCCAGATCGAGGCGGGGAAGCTGGAGCCGCCCGCGCGCCCGAGGCCGGCGGTGCCGGTCAGGGTGACCTGGTTGTGGGTGTTGGGGTCCTCGCCGAACATGGCGACGACCGTGACCAGCTCGGGTGTGTAGCCGGTGAACCAGGCCGCCACGTTGGACTCGGTGGTGCCGGTCTTGCCGCCGGCCTGGTAGGCGCTGCTGCGGACCTTGTTGCCGGAGCCGCCTTCGTCCTCCACGACGCCCTGGAGCACCTTGGTGACGGTGTCGGCGGTCTTGCGGCTGACGGCCTGGCTGCCGACGGCCTGCTGCGGGGTGAACTCGCTGTCCTTGTGCTCGGCCTTCTTGATGATGGTCGGCGTGACCTTCTTGCCGTGGTTGTCGAAGGTGGCGTAGACGCCCGCCATCTCCAGGGTGTTGGCGCTCATCGTGCCCAGCGCCATGGCCGGCTTGTCCTCGGGCCAGCCCTCGCGGTCCTGCATGCCGAGTTCCAGGGCCGTCTTCTTCACGTTGGGCGGCTTCACGTCCACGATCATCTGCGCGTAGACGGAGTTCACCGAGTAGTTGGTCGCCTCCTGGACCGTCATCATCGGGTTGCCGTAGTTGGTGTTGTCCTGGTTCTGCGGGTTGAACGGGATCTTGCTGCCGACGACCGGCCGCTTGCTCGTGCCGTCGTAGAGGGCGTTGGGGGTGATCGGCTTGCCGTCCTGGGTGGTGGAGGCGTTCTCCAGGGCGGAGGCGAGCACGATCGGCTTGAAGGTCGAGCCCGGCTGGTAGTCCGTGCGCAGGGCGTTGCTCGCGGCCTTCTCCTCCAGGCCCACGCCGCCGTACATCGCGACGACGGCGCCGGTCTTCGGGTCGACGGAGGTCGCACCGGCCTGGACGCTCTGGTCCTGCGGCCTGCCCTTGGTGTCCTTGCGGTCGAGCTTGGACTCCAGCTCGTCCTGGACGGCCTTCTCCAGCGCCGACTGCTTGTTCTTGTCGACGTTGAGCGTGATGTTCCAGCCGCCCGCCGTGATCATGGCGTCGGTGATGCCCTGCTTGTTCATCTCGTCGTTCGCGGCCTGGACGAGGTAGCCCTTCTGGCCGTCCATGCCCGGGCGGGGCTTGGGCTTGATGGGCGGCGGGAGCGTCATGGTCTTGCGCTTCTCCGGGTCCAGCTTGCCCATCTCGACCATGTTGTCGAGGACGGCGTCGAAGCGGATGTTGACCAGCCTGGTGCCGTTGGGGCCGGCCGTCGCCAGGTCGTACTGGCTCGGGGCCTGGATGACGGAGGCCAGGTAGGCGCCCTGCTCCAGCGTCAGCTGGCCGGCGTCGACGCCGTAGAAGGCCTGGGCCGCGGCCTGGATGCCGTAGGCGTTGCGGCCGTAGAAGTTGGTGTTCAGGTAGCCGGCGAGGATGTCGTCCTTCTCCATGCGCTGGTCGACCTTGAGGGAGATGACGAGCTCCCTGAGCTTGCGGGTCGCCGACTGGTCCTGCGTCAGGTAGTAGTTCTTGACGTACTGCTGGGTGATCGTCGAACCGCCGGCCGTGCCCTTGCCGCGGACGGTGTTGAAGAGGCCTCGGGCCACACCCATCAGGTCGATGCCGCGGTCCTGGTAGAAGGACTTGTTCTCGATGGCGATGAAGGCCGTGCGGACGTCCTGCGGGATCTTGTCGAGGGTGACGATCTCGCGGTTCATCTTGCCGGTGTTGGCCATGATCGAGCCGTCGGACCAGCGGTAGGTGTTGCTCTGGAGCGTCGCCTGCTTGTTGGGGTCGGTGGGTTCGTCCACCGAGAAGTACAGCGCGATCGCCGCGGCCATGAGGAGCAGGACCACCCCGAAGAAGGCGCCCAGGATCTTCTTCCAGGTGAAGAAGCGGCGTATACCGGTGCGCTTGCCGGTGCCCCCGCCTCCCTTGGCGCCTTTCGCGCGTCCGCTCGGCGCCCGCCGCGCACCGCGCTGCTGCTGCGCCCTACGCGCTTCTGCTCGGCCCATCGCTCCCGCTCCGCTCGATTACCCCCCGACGTCAACTCAGAAAGCTAACACCGCAGGCTGTGACAAAGATTGGCCAATCCGGATTAATTCCGGTCAATTCGGACGTGAGAATCAGCACCCACACCACAGGAACCGACGCTCAGATAAGCGGATGGGTTGCCATAGTGCAAAAAAGTGATATCACTTTGCTAGGCGGCCCCATCGGCCGCGAGCAGAGAAACGGGGCGAACCATGACGAACCACATAGCCAACCCGGACGGCGTAAGGGAGTTCACCGCGCGCAGCGTCGGCGGTGCGCTGGCTCTGCTGCTGGGGCTGGCCGGCCTCCTCGCGGGCGTGGGCCTGGTCGTGGCCGGGGCGGTGGCGGCGGCGACCGCCGCAAAGGTGGCCCTCATCGCGACCGGGGTGCTCCTGGGCCTCTCCTCCGTGATCGCGATGAGCGGCCTGAACACGGTGGCGCCGGGCGAGGCCCGGGTCGTCCAGCTCTTCGGCCGCTACCGCGGCACCATCCGCACCGACGGACTGCGCTGGGTCAACCCGCTGACCTCGCGCGAGAAGATCTCCACCCGGGTGCGCAACCACGAGACGGCCGTCCTGAAGGTCAACGACGCCTACGGCAACCCCATCGAGCTGGCGGCCGTCGTGGTGTGGCGGGTCGAGGACACCGCTCGGGCCGTGTTCGAGGTCGAGGACTTCACCGAGTTCGTCGAGACGCAGACCGAGGCCGCCGTCCGGCACATCGCGATCGAGTACCCCTACGACGCGCACGAGGAGGGCGGCCTGTCGCTGCGCGGGAACGCCGAGGAGATCACCGAGAAGCTCGCGGTCGAGCTGCACGCCCGGGTGGAGGCCGCCGGGGTGCAGATCATCGAGTCCCGGTTCACGCATCTCGCGTACGCTCCTGAGATCGCCTCCGCGATGCTCCAGCGCCAGCAGGCGGGCGCCGTCGTGGCGGCCCGCAAGCTGATCGTGGAGGGCGCGGTGGGCATGGTCGAGCTCGCCCTGACCCGTCTGGCGGAGGAGGAGATCGTGGACCTCGACTCGGAGCGCAAGGCGGCCATGGTCTCGAACCTGATGGTCGTCCTGTGCGGCGACCGCGCCGCCCAGCCGGTCCTCAACACGGGCACCCTCTACCAGTGACCCCCTCCGGCGAGGAGAAGCCCACGGGCCGCCAGGCCCGCAAGCAGGTGCTCCTGCGACTCGACCCGCAGGTGTACGACGCCCTGGCCCGCTGGGCGGGCGAGGAGCTGCGCAGCACCAACGCGCAGATCGAGTTCCTGCTCCGCCGGGCCCTCGCCGAGGCGGGCCGGCTCCCCTCCGGCCCGGGCCCCATCCCCCGCCGGGGCCGGCCGCCGAAACCCACGAACTGAGCGAGAACCGAGCGCCACCGACAGCCGCTCCCGTGCCGTGCACGGGAGCGGCTGCCGCGTTTCCGCAGACCGGACGTCTATACACTCCGCGTATACACGCGATGTATAGTCGCTGGCATGTCCATCGGTCACACCCTCCTGGGCCTCCTCGAGGCCGGCCCGCGCCACGGCTACGACCTGAAGCGGGCCTTCGACGAGAAGTTCGGCCACGACCGCCCCCTCGCCTACGGGCAGGTCTACTCGACCATGTCCCGGCTGCTGAAGAACGGCCTCGTCGAGGTCGACGGCATAGAGAGCGGCGGCGGCCCCGACCGCAAGCGGTACGCCATCACCGACGCCGGCATCACCGACGTCGAGACCTGGCTCTCCCAGCCCGAGAAGCCGGACCCCTACCTCCACTCGACCCTCTACACGAAGGTCGTCCTCGCCCTGCTCACCGGCCGCCGCGCCGACGAACTGCTGGACACCCAGCGGGCCGAGCACCTGCGCCTCATGCGCGTGCTGACGACCCGCAAGCGCAAGGGCGACCTCGCCGACCAGCTCGTCTGCGACCACGCACTGTTCCACCTCGAAGCGGACCTGCGGTGGCTGGAGCTCACCGCCGCCCGCCTCGGCCAACTCGCCCAGGAGGTACGCCGATGACGGCCCCGGCCGGCTCCCTGCTCGCCGCCACGGACCTGCGCAAGGCGTACGGGAGCACCCTCGCCCTCGACGGCGCCGAGTTCTCCATCCACGCCGGCGAGGTCGTCGCCGTCATGGGGCCCTCCGGCTCCGGCAAGTCCACCCTGCTGCACTGCCTCGCCGGGATCGTCCCGCCCGACTCCGGCTCCATCGTCTACGCCGGACGCGAGCTCACCTCCCTCGACGACGCCGAGCGCAGCGCCCTGCGCCGCACCGAGTTCGGCTTCGTCTTCCAGTTCGGGCAGCTGGTGCCGGAGCTGACCTGCGTGGAGAACGTCGCCCTCCCGCTGCGCCTGACCGGCGTCAAGCGCAAGGAGGCCGAACGCACCGCGCTGCACTGGATGGAGCAGCTCCAGGTGGAGGACCTCGGTGCCAAGCGCCCGGGCGAGATATCCGGCGGCCAGGGGCAGCGCGTGGCCGTGGCCCGCGCCCTCGTCACCGGCCCCCGGGTGATCTTCGCCGACGAGCCCACCGGAGCCCTCGACTCCCTCAACGGCGAACTCGTCATGCAGCTGCTCACGGAGGCCGCCAGGTCGGCGAACGCCGCCGTCGTGCTCGTCACGCACGAGACCCGCGTGGCCGCCTACTCCGACCGCGAGATCGTCGTACGCGACGGCAGGTCCCGCGACATGGAGCGGATCGTATGAGCCGGCTGCGGACGTGGACCCGCGACCTCGGCATGGGCGCCCGCTTCGCCTTCGGCGGCGGCCGCGAGGGGTGGACCCGCACCCTCCTCACCGGCGTCGGCGTCGGCCTCGGCGTCGCGCTGCTGCTCATCAGCACGGCCATCCCCGGCGCCCTGGCCGCACGCTACGAACGCGGCGACGCCCGCTCGACGACGAGCACCGCGCAGGCCGACACCCCCGGGCCCGACACCCTGCTCATCACCCGGATCAACCAGACCTACCGCGGCAAGGACATCGAGGGGTACGCGCTGCGGGCCGAGGGCCCGCGGGCCCCGCTGCCGCCCGGCCTGGAGAGGATCCCCGGCGCGGGCGAGATGGCCGTCTCCCCCGCCCTGGGCGAGCTGCTCAAGTCCTCCGAGGGCGCCCTGCTGCGCGAACGGCTGGACGGGCCGGTCAGCGAGACGATCGGCGATGCGGGGCTGGTCGGGCCCGGCGAGCTGTTCTTCTACCTCGGCAGCGACAGCCTCGCCAAGAACGGCCCGGACGACTACCGCGTCGGCCGCGTCACCGCCTTCGGCTACGACGCGCAGCGCGACGGCCTCGACCCCGTCCTCATGCTGATGGTCGTCCTGACCTTCGTCGCCCTGCTGATGCCCGTCGCCGTGTTCATCGCCACCGCCGTCCGCTTCGGCGGGGAGCGGCGCGACCGCAGGCTCGCCGCACTGCGGCTGGTCGGCGCCGACAGCCGGATGGTGCGCCGGATCGCGGCCGGCGAGGCGCTGGCCGGCTCCCTGGTCGGCCTGGTCCTGGGCACCGGCTTCTTCGCCGTCGGCCGCTCCCTGGTCGGCAGCGTCAGCCTCCGCCAGCGCAGCGTCTTCCCCGCCGACCTCGACCCGGCGCCGTGGCTGGCCGCCCTGGTCGCCGTGGCGGTGCCCGCGGCGGCGGTGGCCGTGACGCTGTTCGCGCTGCGCGGCGTGGTCATCGAACCGCTCGGCGTCGTCCGCACGGCCAAGCCCTCCCGGCGCCGCATCTGGTGGCGGCTGCTGCTCCCCCTCGTCGGCATCGGCCTGCTCCTGCCCATGGGCGGCCGCGGCAACGACCACGGCAGGTTCAACCAGTGGCAGGTCGGCGGTGGCGTGGTGCTCCTGCTGGTCGGGATCACCGCCCTGCTGCCGTGGCTGCTGGAGCGCTTCGTCGGGAAGGTCTGCGGCGGCCCGGTCTCCTGGCAGCTGGCCGTACGCCGCCTCCAGGTCGACAGCGGCGCCGCCGCCCGCCTCGTCAACGGCATCGCCGTGGCCGTCGCGGGCGCCATCGCCCTGCAGATGCTGTTCGCCGGCGTCGAGGGCGACTACACGGAGCCGACCGGCCAGGATCCCCAGAGGGCCGCCGTCGCGGTCCTGCTGCACGGCCGCGACGGGACCGGCACGGACCTCGCCGAGCGGATCGCCGCCGTACCGGGCGTCACCCGCGCCGTCCCGCTGACCTCCACGCAGGCGGCCCACCAGCTGCCCGCGGAGGAGGAGACCGTTGACGTCACCATCGGCACCTGCGACGCGCTCGGCGAGGTCGCGGTGCTCGACTCGTGCACGGAGGGCGACGCCTTCGTCGTGACCGGCTCCCCCTCGACCGACGCCTTCTACGGGGGCAGGGCCGAGCCCGGCGACGAGCTGTTCGTCGGCAACGTCAGGCGGTACGAGGCCGCGGCGGCCGACAGCCCCACTCCGGCGAAGTGGACGGTCCCGGCGGGCGCCCGCACGGTCGCCAGCCGGGAGGACCCCACGGGGCAGCTACGCAGCGGCCTGCTGGTGACCCCGTCGGCCGCGCCGAAGGAGATCGGCGACTTCCCGGACGCGCGGATCTTCGTCCAGGTCGACGAGTCCGGTCCGGACGCCCTGGACCGGGCGCGGAACGCCGTCTTCGGAGCGGACCCGTTCGTCACGGCGATGACGCTGCGGCACAGCACCCAGGCCGCCGGCTTCTCCTCGATCCGCACCGGCCTCTTCTTCGGGGCGGCCGCCGTGCTGGTCCTGATCGGCGGGAGCCTGTTCGTCTCCCAGCTGGAGCAGCTGCGCGAGCGGCGCAAGCTGCTGTCCTCCCTGGTCGCCTTCGGCACCAAGCGCTCCACGCTGAGCCTGTCGGTGCTGTGGCAGACGGCCGTGCCGATCGTGGTGGGCCTGGTGCTGGCGGCCGGTACGGGCGTGGGACTGGGAGCCGTCCTGATGTCGATGGCCGCCCAACCGGTCCGGATCGACTGGCCGTCGGTCCTCGGCATGACCGGCGTCGGCGCGGGCGTCGTCGCCGCGGTGACCCTGCTCAGCCTGCCGCCGCTGCTGCGCCTGATGCGCCCGGACGGCCTGCGTACGGAGTGACGCCCGTACGCCCCTGGACCCGTACGCCCGTTCCCGGTGACGCCGACGACTCCCCCTGGTCGGTGGGCCACACCGGGAGCGGGCGTACGGCCTCGCGCAGGGCGGCGGCGATCGCCGCGAACTCCTCCTGGCGGGCGGTCCCCGTGCGCATCGCCAGGGCGATCCGCCGCGAGGGCGCCGGTTCGGCGAAGTAGCCGGTGGAGAGGTACTCGTTGCGGGCGGTCTCCAGCCGCAGCGCGGTACGCGGCAACAGCGTCACCCCCAGTCCCCCGGCGACCAGTTGTACGAGCGTGGACAGCCCGGCGGCGGTCGTGGTGACGTCCGCCCCGGTGGTCCGCCCGGCCTCCCGGCAGATGTCCAGGGCCTGGTCCCGCAGGCAGTGGCCCTCGTCGAGCAACAGCAGCTGGAGGTCGCGCAGCTCCTCCAGCGGGATGTCCCGGCGGCCGGCCAGCGCATGGTCCCGGGGGGCCAGCAGGACGAAGTCCTCGTCGAAGAGCGGCAGTTCGCTCACACCGGGCACGCCGAGCGGCACCGCCAGCAGGAGCAGGTCCAGGCGCCCGCCGGCCAGCCCCTCCAGCAGCGAGCCGGTCTGCTCCTCGTGCACCTGGAGGTCCAGCCGCGGGTAGCGCCGGTGGAACAGGCCGAGCACGGTCGGCAGCAGGTAGGGCGCCACGGTGGGGATCACCCCGAGCCGCAGGACCCCGGTGAACGGGGCCCGTACCGCCTCGGCCTCCTCCAGCAGCCCGCCGACGGCGTCGAGCACCACCTGCGCCCGGGCGGCGATCCGCTCGCCCGCCGGGGAGAGCAGCACCTTGCGCGTGGTGCGCTCCAGCAGCTGCACGCCGAGGGCCTCCTCCAGCGCGGAGACGGCGCCGGAGAGCGCCGGCTGGCTCATGCCGATGGCCGCTGCGGCGTCGCGGAAGTGCAGGTGCTCGGCGACCGCCGCGAAGGCGCGCAGCTGAGCGAGAGTCGGTTGCTTCGCTCCCCTATTACCGACCGCCACTGATAGGTACCTCCGATCACCCGCAGCAAGACTAGCTATTTCCATAATCAATGCAGGTTGTGCCAGCATGTGAGACACGTCCAACCCCATCGGAAAACCCCCAAAAGGGGTCTTTTTCCATTGAACAAGGAGAGCGCGTGCTCACTGTTGGTGACAAGTTCCCCGCCTTCGACCTGACCGCCTGCGTCTCGCTCGAGGCCGGTGCCGAGTTCGCGCAGATCGACCACAAGACCTACGAGGGCAAGTGGAAGGTCATCTTCGCCTGGCCGCTCGACTTCACCTTCGTGTGCCCCACCGAGATCGCCGCCTTCGGCAAGCTGAACGACGAGTTCGCCGACCGCGACGCGCAGATCCTCGGCTTCTCGCTCGACTCCGAGTACGTGCACCACGCCTGGCGCAAGGACCACGCCGACCTGCGCGACCTGCCCTTCCCGATGATGTCCGACATCAAGCGCGAGCTCTCCGCCGAGCTGGGCATCCTGGGCGAGGACGGCCTGCCGATGCGCGCCGTCTTCGTCGTGGACCCGAACAACGAGATCCAGTTCTCGATGGTGACCGCCGGTTCCGTGGGCCGTAACCCCAAGGAGGTCCTGCGGGTCCTCGACGCCCTGCAGACCGACGAGCTGTGCCCCTGCAACTGGAACAAGGGCGACGCCACGATCGACGCCGGCGCGCTGCTGGCCGGTGAGTGACGGATGTCCCTCGACTCCCTGAAGGCGTCCGTCCCGGACTTCGCCAAGGACCTGAAGCTGAACCTCGGTTCTGTCATAGGCAACAGCGACCTGCCGCCGCAGCAGCTGTGGGGCACGGTCCTGTCCTGCGCGATCGCCGCCCGCTCCCCGCGCGTCCTGCGTGAGCTGGAGCCCGAGGCGAAGGCGAACCTCTCGCCGGAGGCGTACACCGCCGCCAAGTCCGCCGCCGCGGTCATGGCGATGAACAACGTCTTCTACCGCACGCGGCACCTGCTCTCCGACCCGGAGTACGGCACCCTGCGCGCGGGCCTGCGGATGAACGTCATCGGCAACCCGGGCGTGGAGAAGATCGACTTCGAGCTGTGGTCCCTCGCGGTGTCCGCGATCAACGGCTGCGGCCAGTGCCTGGACTCGCACGAGCAGGTCCTGCGCAAGGCCGGCGTCGACCGCGAGACGATCCAGGAGGCCTTCAAGATCGCCTCGGTGATCCAGGCCGTCGCGGTCACCCTCGACGCCGAGGCCGCCATCGCCGGCGAGTGACGACCGTCCCGTACCCCGTACGGCGGCAGGGGCCCCGCGACCGTTCCCGGTCGCGGGGC
>NZ_MQUR01000015.1 GCF_001953875.1 Streptomyces amritsarensis | reverse complement strand
GCGCTCGCTCATGCACCGATGATGACCCGCAAAGCTGTGCCCCGCCCGGCCGGTGGGCCGGGCGGGGCACAGGCGCGCGAGCGCTGCGGCCGGTCCTACTCCTCGCCCGCCAGCGTCAGGCGGCGCAGCTTCTGGCCTGCGTAGACGGTGGCCCCGACCGTGACCACGACGAGCAGGACCGACGCTGTCGGGAGAGCCACCGTGGCGTCGACGTACCCCTCCCCGGCAACCTTCTCGGCCAGGGCCAGGGCCCACTGCTGGACGCTGAGGGTCTTGGCCCCCGAGACCAGGCTGCCGAAGAGCGACTCCCAGATCAGGGCGTAGACGAGGCCGAAGACGACCGCGTGCCGGCTGACCGTGCCCAGCAGCAGGAAGAGGGCGCTGTAGGCGATCGAGGCCACGAGTGCGGCGATCGTGTAGGCGACGGCGATCTGCTGGCCGTTGCCGTTGAGGATGAATCCGGCGATGAGGGTCGGGATCGCGGAGAAGGCCATGGTGACGGCGATCGCAACGATCAGCTTGGTCATGATGATCTTCGGCCGCTTCACCGGCTTGGCCAGCAGATAGACGATGGAACCGTCGTCGATCTCGGGTCCGATGGCGCCGGTGCCGGCGATGACACCGATCAGCGGGACCATCGTGGCGAGGGCGAAGCCCCCGAGGAGGTCGGCAGCGACCTTGTCGTCCACACCGACGAAGGCACGGACGACGCAGGCGATGACGATCAGCAGGGCGGGCAGTGCGAAGAGGATCAGCGCGCGGCGCCGACCGAGCAGGGCCCGGTAGGTGAGCCGGGCAACGGTGGGGTCGTACACGTACATGGGTGCCAGCTCCTTTCAGGCCGTGACGAGGTAGGAGAAGACCGACTCGAGGGACTCGTCGGAGGGCGAGACCGTCAGCAGTCGGATGCCGTGCTGACGGGCCACCAGGGGCAGCAGCTCGGTGAAGCGGCCGAAGTCGACGGCCTGGATGCGCAGTGCGCCCTCCTTCACGTCCACCTCGATGCCGGCCGTGGAGGGGTCGGCGATCAGGGCTGCGGCGAGCGACCGGTCGTCGGAGGAGCGGACCAGGTAGCGGTGCGGGCGGTCCGTCATGAGGCGGCGGATCTTGCGGAAGTCGCCGGAGGCGGCGTGCCGGCCGGCCACGACCACCTCGATGTGCGAGGCGAGCTGCTCGACCTCCTCCAGGATGTGGGAGGAGAACAGGACGGTGCGTCCTTCGTGGCCCATGCGTCGCAGCAGGTCCATCAGCTGCATGCGCTGGCGGGGGTCCATGCCGTTGAACGGCTCGTCCAGGAGCAGTACGGACGGGTCGTGGACGAGCGCGGACGCCATCTTGACGCGCTGGCGCATGCCCTTGGAGTAGGTGGAGATCTTGCGGTCCTGCGCGTACTCCATCTCGACGGTCGCGAGGGCGCGCTGCGCGGCCGCGTCGTCGAGTCCGTGGAGCTCGGCGTTGGCGACGACGAACTCACGGCCGGTGAGGAAGTCGTACATCGCCTCACGCTCGGGCACGACGCCCACGTGCTTGTAGATCTGCTCGTTGCGCCAGATCGGGGCGCCGTCGAGGGTGACGGTGCCCGTGGAGGGCGCGAGGAAGCCGCCCATCATGTTGATGAGGGTGGACTTGCCGGCGCCGTTGGGGCCCAGCAGTCCCGTGACGCCGGGACCGATGCGCATGGTCACGTCGTTGACGGCGACGACGTTCCCGAACCAGCGGGAGGTGTGGTCGATGTCGATGGTGGTCACAGCCCGGCCTTCCGGTAGCGGGCCATCAGGGCGGCGTAGGAGCCGGCGATCAGGCCGAGGGCGACGAGCAGGTAGACGAAGCCGATGCCGGCCGAGGGGCCCTCACCGCCGGGGAAGGCGGAGGTGGCGCCGAGGAACGCGGTCTGCACGCCGTCGATCAGGGTGATCGGGGAGAACAGGCCCATCCAGTCGATGGCTCCGGCGTTCCCGGTGCTGTAGGCGATGCCCTGCACCGCGGTGACCGCGCCGTAGGGGATCAGGAGCACTGCGATGATCGCGGCGACGCCGAACCCGCGGCGCGGGGTGAGCGCGGCCATCACCAGGCCGATCCCGGAGAAGAGCAGCGAGAGCAGCAGAACCGACACGAGTCCCTGCCCGAATCCCTTGGTCTGGTCGGCGAAGTCGAACTTCGCCAGGAGCGCGCCGATCCACATGATCAGCAGCGGGGTCGCGGTGAGGATGAACATGGCCGAGGCCATGGCCGCGTACTTGGCCACGACGTAGTCGACGCGCTCGATGGGCCGCGAGAAGTAGAGCGGGACCGTCTTGAAGCGCAGGTCCCGCGAGACGGACTGCGGCGCCTGGGAGGCGAGGTAGAGGCCGATGACCACCTGGGTGGTCAGGGCGTACGTCGTGTACTTGATCGGCAGGTCCGTGGAGCCGGGCACCGCGATGGCCACCGCGACGATGATGAGCGCCGGGACGCACATCACGGCGAAGAGCAGCATCGGCAGGACCTTGGACTTGGCGGACCGGCCGAGCCCGTAGGCGCCGCGCAGGGACTGCGAGAACAGCGACGTGCGGGCGTAGGCGCGGCCGAGCCGGGGTCCGTCGTAGGACCGGTAGCCGATGTTGTGGATCTGCGTCGAGGTCTCAGGCGCCATCGGAACCGGCTCCCTTCTGCTGAGCGGTGTACGCGGGCTGGTCGTTGTCGCGGAAGACCTCCGCGATGTGGTGGCGGCGCTGCTCCATCCGGACCAGGCCGATGCCCAGCTCCGCGACGGTGTCGCGGATGGTGTCGTAGGTGTGCTCGCCGGTGGCCTCGACGAGGAGGATGTGGCCGGCGCCGGGCAGGCCCTGCTCCGCGCCGGCGTGCAGGGTCAGGCCCGCCTCGGTCAGTGCCTTGCGCAGCGCGGTGGTGCCGTCCGGGTGGGCGTCGGAGTCGGTGACCTCGACCGCGAGGGTCGCGGTGGTCTGCGTGAAGTCGCTGGTGGAGCTGGAGCGCAGCAGCTTGCCGCCGTCGACGACCACGACGTGGTCGCAGGTCCTCTCCAGCTCGCCGAGGAGGTGGGAGGTGACCAGGACGGAGATGCCGAAATCGGTGTAGACCCGGCGGATCAAACCGAGCATCTCGTCGCGGCCGACCGGGTCCAGGCCGTTGGTCGGCTCGTCGAGGAGGACCAGCTGGGGGTCGTGGACGAGCGCCTGGGCGAGCTTGACGCGCTGCTTCATGCCGGTGGAGTAGCCGCCGATGGGACGGTAGCGCTCCTCGTACAGCCCGACGTGGCGCAGGGTGTCGGCGGTGCGCTCGCGGGCCGCGGTCGGCGGCAGCCCGGACATGCGCGCCATGTGGACGACGAACTCGGTGGCCGAGACGTCGGGTGGCAGGCAGTCGTGTTCGGGCATGTATCCGACGCGTTCACGGATGGCGCTGCCATGCGTATTGACGTCGAGGCCGAGCACGGCGGCGCTGCCCTCGGTGGCGGGGGACAGTCCCAGCAGAATCTTGATCAGCGTGGACTTGCCGGCTCCGTTGGCGCCCACGAGCCCGGTCACGCCGGGGCCGATGTCCAGGGAGAGCCGGTCGAGGGCGGTCACTCGGGGGTACCGCTTGCTCAGGCTTTCAGTCGCGATGACAGTCACGGATCCGACGTTAGTGGCGCGGCTCTCGCGCGGCGTCAGACCTGGAGCTGGATCCCGTCTCCGCCTTCAGGCGTACATGCCCGTACTGGAGGCTGATGTGGACCGGACAACTTTGTCCACAGGTCCCCGCACGACCCTTGACGTGATCTCCGGTCATTGTCACATTCATCAGTGTCAACTTACGGGCGCGTACGGCTACACGGATGGACGGGCTGACATGGCTGGGGACACCAGGCAACGCACCGCGCGGCACTCCGGACGGCTCTGCGCCGACCTGAACGGTTTCAGAGAGGTGCAGCGCCTCTCCTACGAGTGCGCCGAGGCCGTCGCGGCCCGACTGCGGCCCGGAGTGACCGAGCGCGAGGCCGCGCGCATGCAGCGCGAGTGGCTGCGCGAGCGTGGGGTGCGGGACTGGTTCCACCTGCCGTTCGCCTGGTTCGGGGACCGCACCGCCTTCGCGAACTTCCGGATCCCGCTGCAGTTCTTCCCGACCAACCGGCGGCTGGAGCCGGGCATGCCGTTCATCCTCGACATGGCGCCGGTCTACAAGGGCTTCTCGGCCGACATCGGATACTCGGGCAGCCTCGGCCTGAATCCGGTGCAGGACCGGCTGATGGCCGATCTGCAGGCCCACCGGGCGCTGATCCTGGAGCAGGTGCGCGAGCGCCGCTCCCTGCGCGAGATCTACGAGGACGTCGAGCGGCTGATGAACCGGCAGGGGTACGCCAACCGGCACCGCGCCTACCCCTTCGGCGTGATCGCCCACAAGATCGACCGGGTGCGGGAGCGGCGCTGGTCGCCGACGGTGTTCGGCTTCGGCACCCAGTCCCTCAAGGGGCTGGCCGGTGACGCCCTGCACGGGCACCGTGAGGGCTGGTCCCCGCTGTGGAGCCCGTACCACTTCTCCGACCACCCGCCGCAGCCCGGCCTGTGGGCGGTGGAACCGCATCTGGGCTTCCGGGGCACCGGCGCGAAGTTCGAGGAGATCCTCGTGGTCACCGACTCACGGGACCCCGAGGAGAGCGCGTTCTGGCTCGACGACGACCTGCCGCACGTGCGGCGCTGGGCCGAGGAGGAGAAGGCAGCATGAGCGGCATGAGTGGAGCAGGAGCGGCGGAGCTCGCGGGTGCGCGGGAGCGCTGGGTGCGCACCGGCGGGATCGAGCTGTGCGTGGTCGAACTCGGCGAGAAGGGCCGCCCGACCGTGCTGCTGGTGCACGGCTACCCGGACAGCAAGGAGGTCTGGACGGAGGTCGCCGAGCGGCTCGCGACCCGCTTCCACGTCGTGCTGTACGACGTACGCGGCCACGGGCGCTCCACCGCGCCGCAGCCGCTGCGCGGCGGCTTCACCCTGGAGAAGCTGACCGACGACTTCCTCGCGGTGGCCGACGCGGTCAGTCCGGACCGGCCGGTGCACCTGGTCGGCCACGACTGGGGTTCCGTGCAGGGCTGGGAGTTCGCGACGGTCGGCCGTACGGAGGGGCGCATCGCCTCCTTCACCTCGATGTCCGGGCCGTCCCTGGACCACTTCGGGCACTGGATCAAGAAGCGCATGGCGCGGCCGACCCCGCGTGCGGCGGCGCAGCTCCTCGGACAGGGCGCCAAGTCCTGGTACGTCTACATGCTGCACACGCCCGTGCTGCCGGAGCTCGCCTGGCGCGGACCGCTGGGCAAGAGGTGGCCCGCGATGCTGCAGCGCGTCGAGAAGGTGCCGGCCGGCTCCTACCCGACGGCCTCACTGCCCTCCGACGCGGCGCACGGCGCCTGGCTCTACCGTGACAACGTCCGCCCGAGGCTGCGCCGACCGCGCGCCGACGCCTACGCCCACGTACCGGTGCAGCTGATCACCCCGACCGGGGACGCGTTCTTGTCCGAGCGGCTCTACGACGGCCTGGAGCGGTGGGCGCCGGACCTGCTGCGGCGGACCCTGCCCGCCAAGCACTGGATACCCCGCACCCGGCCCGACCAGCTGGCCTCCTGGATCGCCGACTTCGTCTCGGCCCGGGAGGAGCCGACCTCGCGGGCACTCGGGCAGAAGGCCCCGGCGAAGTACGCCGACCGCTTCGGCGGCCAGCTGGTCCTGATCACCGGCGCGGCCAGCGGCATCGGCCGGGCCACCGCCTTCGCCTTCGCCGAGGCGGGGGCACGGGTGGTGGCCGTGGACCGGGACGCGGAGGGCGCGGCGCGCACGGCCGACATGGCCCGCCTCGTCGGCGCCCGTGAGGCGTGGGCGGAGTGCGTGGACGTCAGCGACGAGCAGGCGATGGAGAAGCTCGCGGTGAAGGTCGCCGCCGAGTACGGCATCGTCGACG
The DNA here is from genome assembly GCF_001953875.1 of Streptomyces amritsarensis. Taxonomy (GTDB): domain Bacteria; phylum Actinomycetota; class Actinomycetes; order Streptomycetales; family Streptomycetaceae; genus Streptomyces; species Streptomyces amritsarensis. Next base: position 93,225 of record NZ_MQUR01000015.1, on the reverse strand, counting down.
TCCTGGTCAACAACGCCGGGATCGGCCTGTCGGGATCCTTCCTCGACACCACGGCCGAGGACTGGAAGAAGGTCCTGGACGTCAATCTGTGGGGGGTCATCCACGGCTGCCGGATCTTCGGGAGGCAGATGGCCGAGCGCGGTCAGGGCGGGCACATCGTCAACACCGCCTCGGCCGCGGCCTACCTGCCTTCCCGCACCCTGCCCGCCTACAGCACCTCGAAGGCCGCGGTGCTGATGCTGTCGGAGTGCCTGCGTGCGGAGCTCGCCTCGAAGTCCATCGGCGTCTCCGCGATCTGCCCCGGCATCGTCAACACCAACATCACCGCCACGTCGCGCTTCGCCGGGGTGGACGAGGCGGAGGAGAGGCGCCGGCAGGAACGCTCCTCGCGGCTGTACGGCCTGCGCAACTTCCCGCCGGAGAAGGTCGCCGACGCGATCCTGCGCGCCGTGGTCCGCAACGAGGCCGTGGTGCCGGTCACGCCCGAGTCCAAGGGCGCCCTGTGGATGTCCCGCTTCACCCCGCGCGTCCTGCGGCGCATCGCACGCCTGGAGCCCCGGCTGTGAACGGGGGGTCGTGTCCGGTCGTCCCGCGCCGGGTCGCCGGCTGAGGTACGGCGTGGAGAGAGCTCGGCACGGCCATACCCCGCTCCTTCCGGCGGTCGTACCATCCCTCGCAGGGGGGCTCGCTGCGCAGGGCGGTCGAGTACCTTGCGGCTTCACCTGCCGCCCGGGCCGCAGCCGGCGCGGGCGGCCGAGCCGCGATGTCGTAGGGAGCCGGGATTGTCCGATCAGGCGGTAGCCGAGTACCGGATCGAGGATCTGGCGCACCACAGCGGAGCGACGGTGCGCACGATCCGCGCGTACCAGGACCGCGGTCTGCTGCCCAAGCCGGAGCGGCGCGGCCGCTCCAACGTCTACCGGGACACGCACCTGGCGCGCCTGCGCCAGATCGCCGACCTGCTGGACCGCGGCTACACCCTGGCCTCCATCAAGGAACTGCTGGAGGCCTGGGACGCCGGGCGCGGGCTGGGCGGCGTACTGGGGCTGGTCGCCGAGGTGCACGGGCCGTGGACCGACGAGGAGGCGGCCCGGATCAGCCGTGCCGAGCTGAACGAACGATTCGGCGGCCTGCCGGACGACGAGGCGGTGAGCGAGGCCTGCGAGCTGGGCGTGCTGGAGCGGATCCCGGGACGCCCGGACCAGTTCCTGGTGCCGTCCCCGCAGGAGCTGGCGGTGGCGGCCGAACTCTACGCGGCCGGGGTGCCGCTCGCGGCCATCACCGGACACCTCCGGGAACTGCGGGGGCAGGTGGAGCACATCGCCTCGCGCTTCCTGGAGTTCACCACCGAGCACGTCTTCGCGCGCTACCTCGGGCAGGTGCCGCCCACGGACGCGGACGCCGCGGAGGCGGCGACGATGGTACGGCGGCTGCGGCCGCTGGCCCAGCAGACCGTGGACGCGGAGCTGGCCCGGGCGATGCGGCTCTTCGCGACCCGGCACCTCCAGCGGCACCTGGGAGCGGCCGGGGGACCGCAGCCGACGGGGCCCTCGCCGGTGGCGCTGCCGGCCGGGACGGTACGGGCGGTGCAGGAGCTGGTCGGAGCCGACCACGTGGCGGAGTTCGTGCGGGCCGCGACGGAGCGGGAGCTCCAGGCCCGGACGATGAACGATCTGGCGCGCCGGGGCGACCGATAGGGGGGACGCCCCGCCGGGGGACGGCCGACGGCGCGGTGACCCGTGGCGGCTCCACGGAATCGGTCCACAGGTTCCACAGGGCGGATCACGCGTTTGCCGTCAAAACCCACCCAAACGGCTGTGGACAAGTCCCCTTTTCCTGTGGGCAACTGAGACGGCGTCTCAACCGATGGTCTGGTACGCGGTCCTGTCGGGGCCGACGCCCTCCACCGGCCCCGCCCCGGGGAGCACGGCCGGCACGGCTGCTCCGCCCGGCCCCGGCTCGGCCTTGCGGACCTCGGGGCCCCCGGGCGCGGCGGCGTCCTTTGCCCGGGACCCGTAGAGGAAGGCCGCCAGCGCCAGACCGAGGACCCCGCCGAGGAGCTGGGCGGCGACGAAGCCCGGCAGCGATCCGGGCGATATGCCGGTGAAGGAATCGCTGAAGCTGCGGCCGATGGTGCCGGCGGGGTTGGCGAAGGAGCCGGAGGAGGTGAACCAGATCGCCGCCGCGATGTACGCCGCCACCGCCGCCGGGACGAGACCGGCGCGCCCGGTGCGCCCCAACCCCTGGATCACGAGGACGAGGCCGGCGGTGGCGAGAACCTCACCGGCGAGCAGGTGGCCCCCGTCGAGCACCCGGGTGGCGAAAGTGCCCGGAGTCCGACCGAACATGGCCTCCGCGACGACGGCGCCGCCGATGGCTCCGGCCGTCTGGGCCACGACGTAGACGAGCACCTCGCGGCCGCCGAGTCCCTCGCCGCCGGTCCGGCGGGCCCACCATGAGGTGAGGGTGACCACCGGGTTCAGGTGGGCGCCGGACAGCGGCCCGAAGAGGGTGATGATCAGCCCGAGGCCGATGGCCGACACCAACGAGTTCGCGAGGAGGGCGACGCCGGTGTCGGGGCTGAGCTCGGCGGCCTTGAGCCCGGAGCCGATCACGACGACGAGCAGGCCGGCCGTCCCGATCAGCTCGGCCGCCGCCCGGCGTGGCAGAGAGGTATGGGCTGTCATGGTTTCTCCCCCAGAGTGGAAGCGACAATGGAAAATGTATTCCGCATCTTGGAATGAGGATAGGGGACGTCCATCGGCCGCCGCCCGCCGCACGGGCGCCGAAAATCCCTGCCGGAGGCCCTCACGAGCGGGCACGCTGGGGTCCATGGATGAAAGACGCACCGTGAAGGTGTCCAAGTACGTCTCGAAACACCTGCGGCACCAGCCGGAACGGATCGGACTGGTGCTCGATCCGCACGGCTGGGTGGAGATCGACGATCTGCTGAGCGCCGCCGCAGCACACGGTTTCCACTTCAGCCGCGCCGAGCTCGACCACGTCGTGGCCGCCAACGACAAGCAGCGGTTCGCCGTCGACGGCACCCGCATCCGGGCCAGCCAGGGCCACACCGTCGCCGTGGACCTGGACCTTCCGGAGGCCGAACCGCCCGCGTACCTCTACCACGGCACCGTCGCCGGCGCTCTCGACGCGATCCGCGCCGAGGGCCTGCGTCCGATGGCCCGCCACCACGTGCACCTCTCCCCCGACCGGGAGACCGCGACCCGCGTCGGCGCACGCCGCGGCCGGCCCGTCGTCCTCAGCGTCGACGCCGGCGCGATGCGGGCGGCCGGGCACGTTTTCCGGATCAGCGCCAACGGGGTGTGGCTGGTCGACGCCGTGCCCCCGCAGTTCCTGCGCTTCCAGTAGCCCGGCCGGCAGCACCTGGCGGACGCCTGAAATCGCGCGGAGATTGTCGGACCATCCGCCTAAGGTGTGTCCCACTCCGGGATCAGTGAGGGGGGGACCTCGCGATCGCCGAACCATTCACGCATGCACGCGAGGTGACGCCCCATGACGTCCACACCCACGCCCCCGCCGATGTCCGCACACCACAGCTTCCAGGTCGATCTGCGCGGTCTGGTGGACCTCCTCTCCCACCACCTCTACTCCAGCCCGCGCGTCTACGTCCGCGAGCTGCTGCAGAACGCCGTGGACGCGGTCACCGCGCGCCAGGCGGTCGACCCGGGGGCACCGGTCCGCATCCGGCTGTCGGCTTCCGGCGGCCGGGTGACCATTGAGGACAGCGGCATCGGCCTGACCGCCGCCGAGGCCCACTCCTTCCTCGCCACCATCGGCCGCAGCTCCAAGCGGGCCGGCGGGGACGGGCTCCACGACCAGGCCCTGGAGGCCACCCGGAGCGAGTTCCTCGGCCAATTCGGCATCGGGCTGCTCGCGTGCTTCGTCGTGGCCCGCCAGATCCGGGTGGTCACCCGCTCCGCCCGCGACCCCCAGGCAGCACCCGTGGAATGGCTGGCCGCCGACGACGGCTCCTACACGGTGCGCGAACTGCCCCACGCGGCCCGCCCCGAGCCCGGCACCACCGTCGTCCTGGAGGCCCGCCCCGGTGCGGCGGAATGGACCGTCCCGGCCAAGGTCGAGGAACTGGCCCGCGACTTCGGCTCCCTGCTCCCCTACGACATCACCTTCGAGGACGGCGAGGGCGGCGGGCCGCGCCCCGTCACCGACCGGCCCGCCGTGTGGGAGCGCGCCTTCCCCACCCCCGCCGCCCGCCGCGCCGCACTGGCCGGCCACTGCGCGGAGCTCTACGGCTTCACCCCGCTCGACAGCATCGACCTCGACCTGCCGGTCGCCGGCGTGCGCGGGGTGGCGTACGTCCTGCCCGACCCGACCAGCCCCGCCCACCGGGCCGGACACCGCGTCCACCTCAAGGGGATGCTGCTGACGCAGCGGGCCGACAACCTGCTGCCGGACTGGGCGTTCTTCGTCCGCGCCGTCATCGACACGGACACCCTGCGCCCCACCGCCTCCCGCGAGAACCTGTACGACGACGAAACCCTCTGCGCCGTACGGGAAGCCCTCGGCGCCCGCATCCGCGGCTGGCTCGCGGAGCTCGCGGCGAGCGATCCGGAGCGCCTGGCCGCGTTTCTGCGGGTCCACCACCTCGGTGTGAAGTCCATGGCCCGGCACGACTCCGAACTGCTGGGGCTGATGCTGCCGTGGCTGCCGTTCGAGACCAGCGCCGGCTCGATGAGCCTGCAGGAGTTCGCGGCGGCCCACACCGACATACACTTCACGCGCACCGTCGAGGAGTTCCGCCAGATCGCGCCGATCGCCGCGGCCCACGGCCTCGGCGTCATCAACGCCGGCTACACCTACGACGCGGACCTGCTGGCCCTGCTGCCCTCCGTACGTCCCGAGCTCAAGGTGACCGAGCTGGACGCCGGAGCCGTCACCGAACGCCTCGACCCGGTGCCCACCGCGGCCGAGCTGGCACTCGCGCCCTTCCTCGCCACCGCGCGCACCCGCCTCGAAGCCCAGAGCTGCGACGTGGTGCTGCGCGCCTTCCAACCCGTCACCGTGCCCGCGCTCTACCTGGACGACCGCCAGGCCCGCCAGGAACGCGACCGCGGCGCCGCGATGGAGAGCGCCGACTCCCTGTGGACAGGCATCCTGGGGGCACTGCGTGGATCCGCGCCCCGTGCGCGACTGGTCCTCAACCACAACAACCCGCTGATCCGCAGGATCTCCGGTCTGCAGGACGAGGCACTGACCGGCACCGCCGTCGAATCGCTGTACGGGCAGGCCCTGCTGATGTCCCAGCGACCCCTGCGACCCGCCGACTCCGCCCTGCTCAACCGGGCCTTCCTCGGGCTCCTGGAGTGGGCTACGCACTCCACCGCGCACCCCACCGACGCCCGTGACGGCGAGGAGGACCAGAAGTGACGACCCTGACGCACGAGGAGATCGTGCGGGGACTGGCGGAGAACCGCGAGGCGCCGAACGGTGCCGCGCGCAACGCACACGCCGAGGCACTGGCCGGCGCGGCCGAAGCGGTCGGCGACCGGGCCCTGTTCCGCGAGGCCCTGGACAACCTGATCAACGCCTACCTCTACAGCTCCGAGTCGCCGAAGATCCTCGTACCGTTCGCGCGTCTGCTGCAGGAGTACGACAAGGATCCGGCCGCCTTCTCCGAATGGGAGACCCACTCGCTGTTCTGGCAGTTCAAGTGGGTGGCAACCGCCATCGCCGATTCGCCCGGCATCCCGCTGGAGTCGGCGACCGGCTGGCTGGAGGAGATGGAGCGCCGCTACCGGCTCGCCGGATACAGCGAGCGGCCGGTGCGCGACGCCGAACTGTGGCTGGCCCATGCCACGGGCGACGACGAGCGCGCCGAGCGTGCCTTCCGGAGCTGGCTCGCGGCGGAACGCGACGACATGAGCGACTGCCAGGCCTGCGAACTCGGGGGCCAGGGCCACTACGCCGTCCTGCGGGGCGACGACGCCGAGGCCCTGGAACTGTGGCGGCCGGTCCTCACAGGGGAACTGGTCTGCGCCGAGGAGCCGCACCGCGTCCTCGCCAGTTCGCTGCTGCCGCTGCTGCGGCTCGGCCGGAACGACGAGGCACGCTCGAACCACCTGCGCGGCTACCGCATGGCCCGCGGCAACGAGAGCCTGCTGCCATCGGTCGGCAAGCACATCGAGTTCTGCGCGCTCACCGGCAACACCTCGCGCGGCCTGGAGATCCTCGCCGAACACGCCTCCCACGTGGCGCCCCTCGCGAACCTCGACGACCGGCTGGCCTTCCACGGCGGCATCCTCGTCCTGCTGCACCGCCTGCGGGAGCTGGGCCACGGCGATCTCCCGGCCGTCTCCTACGAGGGCACCCCCCGCACCGTCTCCGGGCTGTACGAGGTGCTGTACGCGGGCTGCCTGGACGTCGCCGGCCAGTTCGACGCGCGCAACGGCACCGCACGGGTCTCGGAGCGCTTCCGCGCCCGGGTCGTCCGGGAGCCGCTGGCGGCGGACCTGCCGCTGGGGGTGCGCAGCACCGGGCTGCCCCGGCCGACCAACGACACCGGAAAGGCCGCTCCCGCCGTGCCGGCGCCGGACGCGGCGACGCCCAACGGCTTCGCCGAACTGGTGGCGCGGGCCCGCAACGCCCGGGACCTGGGCCATCCGGGTGCGGACGCGCTGTGGGCGGAGGTGGCCCTGCGGCTGGACGCGCAGCCGGCGGCGGATCCGCTGGTCCGCGCCGACCTCGCCGATCAGCAGGCACTGGCCGCCGCGCGGCGCGGGGCCCAGGAGGCCCGCGAACTCCTTGCCGCCGTCCGGGACGAGTACCGGGTGCTCGGCCGCGCGGAGCGGGCGGCCCTCGCGGAGCTGCGGATGGCGGGCGCGGCCGCTCAGTCGGCAGCCGCGCCCGCCGAAGTCCGCGAACTGCTGCGGGCCGCCCTGCGATCCGCCGAGGCACTGGACCACGCCGAACCGCTGCGGGCGCGGCGGATCGCCCTCGCGGAGCTGTCGGCGATCCGCCTCGAGTCATACCTTCGCTCGGTGGAGGCATCCGGGCCGGGCGGGCACCACCAACACGGCCATCCCGGCGAAGAGGGCCAGGAACACGCTCACGGTGAGCTCGCCGCCGAGCTGGCCTCCTTCATCGCCGCCCACGAGGAAGCCGCACCCGATGTGGTGGCGGAGGCCGAGGAGATGTCGGGCCGGGTGACCCTGGCCCAGGGCGACCCCGAGCGGGCCCTGCCGCTGCTCGCGACCAGCGCCGCGCGGGCGGTCACGGCGGGCCGCCCCTGGCAGGCGGTGGACCCGCTGGTGCTGCGGGCCGGGGTACTGATGTCGCTGGACCGCACCGAGGAGGCGGAGCAGGCGGCGCGGTCCGCACTGGAGCATGCCGCCGAGCTGACCGACGCCGAGGCGCAGGGCGCCGTACGGCTGACCCTCGCGGACATCCTGCTGCGGCGTGGCGGGACAGCGGCGGAGGCCGCGGAGCACGCGCTGACCGCGGCCCACTGGTTCGACCGGGCAGGCCTCGGGACCGACGGCGGCGCGCAGGCCCGGCTGCTCCTGGTCAGGGCGTACGCGAACGACGAACGCACCGTCGAGGCCGCAGAGGTACTGCAGTCGACCTTGCCGGACCTACTGGAACACGGCGACGGCCAGACCGTGTTCGTACGGGAGTTCCTGGGCGACCTGCTGCGCCGGCTGGGCGAGCTCCGCCCCGCGGCGGAGCAGTACCTGCTGGCGGCGGAGGTGGCCAAGGGCTGGGAGGACCCCCGCCCGCAGGCGAGCCTGGCGCAGTCGGCCGCCGACACCCTGGACGACGCAGGGCTGGCCGAGGAGGCGGTCGCCGCCTACGAGCGGGCCCTGGAGCTACACCGCAGGACCGGCGCCGACCCCGTCGCCGAGGTGCGCGTTCTGCGCTCCCTGGCCTGGCTGGGGCTGCGCGAGGAGATCACCGCCCCGGCGGTGGACCTTGCCCGGGGGCGTATGGGGGAGGCCGCGGCCGTACTGGAGGCGGCCCTCGCCGCCGATCCCGGAGCCCCCGCCCTGCGCTCCGAACTCGCCCAGACCTGGCACCAGCTGGCGCAAGTGCTCGACCGGTACGTCGCCACCGCCCGGGAAGCCGACGGGGACGAGGACATCGACGATGCCCGGCCGACCCCGCTGAGCCCGGCGCAGGTCGACGCACTGCGCCGGGAGGAGATCGAGCTGTGGGACCGCTCCGGCCGCACCTACGCGGAGCTCGGCCCGGACCACCTGCGGGACCGGTTCCAGTGCCTGAACAACGCGGCCTGGACGGAGCAGGAACGCGGCGACGCCGAAGCGGGAGCGGCACGCGTCGCCGCGCTGATCGAGGAGGCCCGGGCGCTTGCCGAGGACGAGGTGCCGGACTGGCTCCTGCCGTCCGCGGAGAGGCTGCTCACGCAGCTGAAGGGCCGGGCCGGGTAACGGGCCCGGTGCGGTTTCCAGCACCGGTGGTCGCCGCTTCCGTACGGGAGCGGCGACCACCGGGTGGGTCAGCTGTCGAGCTGCGCCAGGGCCTCGGTGGCGATCTTCTCGAAGACGGCCTCGTCCGCTGCGAAGTCGGAGTCCGGGATCGGTGCGTGGATCACCAGCTCGGTGAACCCCAGCTCGCGATGCCGTCCTGCGAAGTCGACGAACGCGTCCACGGACGCGAGCACGGTGTTGGCCTCGGGAGTGAAGCCGGTCAGCAGGATCTTCTCCATGGGCTCGGGAGCCCGGCCGACCTCCACGAAGGCCTTCTCAAGCCGTTCGAGCTGCCCTCGCAGAGCCTCCCGCGACTGCTCGGGCGTGCCGCTCTCGAAGAGTTTCGGGTCACCCGTGGTCACCCACGCCTGCCCGTGCCGGGCGGCGAGCCGCAGACCCCGCGGGCCGGTCGCGGCGACCGCGAACGGCAGCCGCGGCCGCTGCACACAGCCGGGGATGTTGCGGGCCTCCTCGGCGGAGTAAAAGGTGCCCTCGTGGCTCACGGCCCCCTCGGTCAGCAACCGGTCCAGCAGGGGCACGAACTCGGCGAAGCGATCGGCGCGCTCACGCGGGGACCATGCCTCCTGACCCAGGGCCGTGGCGTCGAAGCCGTTTCCACCGGCGCCGATACCGAGGGTGATCCGGCCGTCCGATACGTCGTCCAGGCTGATGAGGTCTTTGGCGAGGGTCACCGGATGACGGAAATTCGGCGAGGTGACGAGCGTGCCCAGGCGCATCCGCTCGGTGGCGGCGGCCGCCGCGGTCAGTGTGGGCACCGCACCGAACCAGGGACCGTCGCGGAAGCTCCGCCACGACAGGTGGTCGTAGGTGTAGGCGGTGTGGAACCCGAGCTGCTCGGCGCGCAGCCACTGGTCCCGACCCCCCTCGTGCCATCGACGTACCGGAAGGATCACCGTGCTCAGACGCAGACTCATGCATCGAGCCTACGGTGGGGCCGATGTTTCACGTGAAACATCGACCCGCAGACGTGTTTCACGTGAAACACCGTCGATCACCCAGCGAGCAGACTGGCTTGATCATGGTCCGGCCCTCTCCTCCCATGGGCGAAGATGGAGCCGTGACCTCGGCTCCTCAGTGCCCGGACGGGCAGACCCCCGCGCCCCGGCTCATCGCCACCGACCTCGACGGCACCCTGCTCCGGGATGACCAGTCCGTCTCGCCGCGTACCGTCGCGGCGCTCGCCGCCGCCGAGGAGGCGGGCATCGAGGTCTTCTTCGTCACGGGGCGGCCCGCCCGGTGGATGGACGTGGTCGCCGACCACGTCCACGGACACGGCCTCGCGATCTGCGCCAATGGCGCTGCGGTGGTCGACCTGCACGCAGGACGGGAATTCGTACAGGTCAGGGCCCTCCCGAGGACGTCCGCCCTGTCCGTCGTCGAAGCCCTGCGCGCGGCGGCACCCGGTACGTCCTTCGCGGTCGAGCTGACCACCGGCATCAACTACGAGCCGGCCTACCCTCCCTTCTTCAAGGATCCGGGCGCCAGGCTCGCGACCGCCGAGCAGTTGCTCCGTGACAACACGGACGGCAGTGCCGCACCCGTTCTCAAACTGCTGGCGCACCACTCCGAAATCACCCCGGACGAGTTCCTCGCACTGGCCCGCTCCGCCGCCGGCTCGTACGCGTCGATCACCCGGTCCAGCCCCACCGCCCTGCTGGAGATCAGCGGGCACGGCGTGTCCAAGGCGAGCACCCTGGCTCTGTGCTGCGCCGAGCGGGGCATCTCCCCCGCCGAGGTCGTCGCGTTCGGGGACATGCCGAACGACGTCGAGATGCTCAGCTGGGCGGGCACCTCCTACGCGATGGGCAACGCCCACCCCGATGTGATCGCTGCCGCGTCCGGCCGTACGGTCGCCAACAACGAGGACGGGGTCGCCCTCGTCATCGAGCGCATCCTGGCGGAACGCCTCGCACGGCACCAGGCCTAGGCAGCGCGACCAGGCGCTACTGGAGCGGGGCCTCCCACACCAGGGTGGTCCCGCCACCGTCCTCCCCGATGCCGGGGCCGTAGGAGCTCGTGCCGCCGAGCGACTCCGCCCGCCGCCGCAGGTTGCGCAAGCCGCTGCGCCTGCCGCTGTCGGGGATGCCCACCCCGTCGTCGGCGACTTCAAGCCGGACTCCGGGCCTGCCGTCGGGCAGTGTGACGGTGCAGTCCAGGACCACCTCGATCCGGGAGGCGTCGGCGTGCCGGAAGGCGTTGGACAGCGCCTCGCGCAGCGCGGCGATCAGGTTCTTGCCGACGAGCTCGCCGACGACCGTGTCGACCGGCCCGAGGAAGCGGTGCGCGGGCTTGAAACCCAGGGGAACGGCCGCCATGTTGATCTCCCGCAGAACGCGGGTGCGCAGCCCGGACGGTGCCTCCGCAGGCCCCTGCTGGAGGGCGAAGATCGCCGTGCGGATCTCCTGGATCGTGACGTCCAGTTCGTCCACGGCCTTGCCCACCCCGTCCCGGACTTCGGGAACGATCGACCGGCGCTGGGCCCCCTCCAGCATCATCCCGGTGGCGAACAGCCGCTGGATGACGAGGTCGTGCAGGTCGCGGGCGATCCGATCGCGGTCCTCGAAGACCGCCAGCCGCTCCCGGTCGCGTTGTGCCTCGGCCATCATCAGGGCGAGCGCCGCCTGTGAGGCGAACTGAGTGGCCAGGGTCCGTTCGGCCTCGGTGAAGGGTCGCTTGCCGCGCGCACGGGGGGTGACCAGCGCGCCCAGCACGCGCCCGCCGCTGTGCAGGGGCAGCATCATGCAGGGGCCGTACTGGCTGGTGAGCGGGCTGATCATACGGGGGTCCGCCGAGGCGTCGTCCGTGAAGACCGGCTCGCCGCGCAGCAGATGGCCGGCCACCGGGCTCTCACCGGGGACCACCACGCCGAGCGACGTGGCCGGGTTCTCCGCCGATACGGCGACGATCTCCATCCCGCCCTCTTCGGCCGGCAGCAGGACGATCCCGGCGGCGGAGTCGGCCAGTCGGCGGGCCTGCTCGGCCACCACCGAGAGGGCATCGTCGGCGTCCCCGCCGGACAGCAGGGCCGTGGTGACGGCGACCGAGCCGTCGATCCAGCGCTCGCGCTGGGTGGCCGCCTCGTACAGTCGGGCATTGCCGATGGCGATGCCCGCCTCGGTGGCCAGAACCCGGACCATGTGGACGTCGTAGTCGTTGAACTCGACGCCGCCGTTCTTCTCGGCGAGGTACAGATTGCCGAATATCTCCCCCTGCACCCGGATCGGGACACCGAGGAACGTCTTCATGGGCGGGTGGTGCGCCGGGAAGCCCGCCGAGCGCGGGTCCTTCGTCAGATCGGCGAGCCGCACGGTGTCGGAGTGCGAGATCAGCGCTCCGAGCAGACCCCGCTTCCCGTCCGGACGGTGTCCGATCTTCCGGGACACCTCCGGGCTGATCCCGTGGGTGACGAAGTCGGAGAGCCCGCGGCCCTCCGTGTCGACGACACCGATCGCCGCGTAGCGGGCCCCCGCGAGCTCGGCCGCTGTCTCGCAGATGCGGTCGAGGGTGGAGTGCAGCTCCAGGCCGGTCCCGACCGACCGCATGGCCTCCAGCAGCTGCGGTACCCGCGCCGTCAGCTCGGTGGACAGTCCGTGCAGGCTCCTGGTGGCCTCCGTGGCGACAGCCAGGGGATCCGATGTCCCCTGCGGCGGATCCGGCAGGGGATCCGGTGATTCCTGCGACGGCTGCACTGGCATGCCCTTGAGAGTAGTTAGTCCCCATTAGCGGGGAAAGTCGGCCAGAGTCCCGTCCGTCGCCCGTTCCCGCTCCAGCATTCGGCGCAGCGGCCCCTCGACCGCGGCCAGCTCCGCGTACCCGCCGCGCTGCACGACCTCGCCGCGGTCCAGCACGAGCACCTCGTCGACCGCGTCCAGGCCGGCCAGCCGGTGCGTGATCAGCACGGTGGTGCGGCCCTCCGTGGCGGCCAGCAGGTCCGCGGTCAGGGCGTCCGCCGTGGCCAGGTCCAGATGCTCGGCCGGCTCGTCCAGGACCAGTACGGGGAAGTCCGCCAGCAGTGCCCGGGCCAGGGCGAGGCGCTGGCGCTGGCCGCCCGAGATCCGCTCGCCGTGTTCGCCGACCAGCGTGTCCAGCCCGTCGGGGAGGCCGTCCGCCCATTCCAGCAGCCGGGCCGCAGCCAGAGCGTCCCTCAGCTGTTCCTCGCTCGCCCCGGTCCTGGCCAGCCGGAGGTTTTCCCGGACCGAGCTGTCGAAGAGGTGCGCGTCCTGGGCGCACAGCCCCACGAGCGCCCGTACGGCGTCGCTGTCGAGCGTGCGCGCGTCGGCGCCTCCCAGGGTGTAGAAGCCTTCGGCCGGGTCCAGGAACCGCAGCATGACCTGTGCCAGCGTGGTCTTGCCGGAGCCCGAGGGGCCGACGACCGCGATGCGGCGCCCGGCCTCCAGGGTGAGGTCCACCCCGCGCAGCGCGTCGTGTTCCTGGCCCGGATGGCGGGCGGAGAGCCCTGTCAGCCTGAGGGGGAAGGGCGAGGCGAGGGCCTCGGCGGGCTGCTCCGGCTCCGCAAGGGGAACGGGCGCGTCGATGACCTCGTAGACCCGCTCGGCGCTACGGCGCACCCGCTGGCGGTACTGGACGGCGAGGGGGAGTCCGGTCACCGCCTCGAACGCGGCGAGGGGCGTCAGGACCGCGACGGCCATGGCGACCCCGGACAGCCGGCCGTCGTGGACCGCGTTCGCGGCGACGGCCGCGGCGGCCACAACCGTGAGTCCGCAGACGAGGGCGGACAGCCCACCGCCCAGCCCGCCCGCGGCGGCGCCCCGCGCGGCGATGCGGGTCAGCACGCCGTCGCTCTCCCGGGCCCGGTCCTTGCGGTCCGCCAGCGCCCCGGCCACAGTCAGCTCCGCGGTGCCGGTCAGGAGGTCGGCCACCCGGGTGGCGAGCTCGCCCCGCGCGGGCGCGAGCCTGCGCTCCGCACGGCGGGCGCAGGCGCCGCTGACCAGGGGCACCCCGATGCCAGCGGCGAGGAGGCCGGCGGCGAGCACGGCTCCGGCCTCGGGCAGCAGCCATGTGGTGAAGGCGACGGAGCCCGTTCCGACGAGGACCGCGGTGCCGACGGGCAGCAGCCAGCGCAGCCAGTAGTCCTGCAGGGCGTCGGCGTCGGCGACCAGCCGGGCCAGCAGGTCCCCTCGGCGGTGTTCACGCAGCCCGGCGGGTGCGATGCGCTCCAGCCGCCGGTACACGGACACCCTGAGGTCGGCGAGCATCCGCAGGACGGCGTCGTGCGAGACGAGCCGTTCGGCGTACCGGAAGACGGCACGGCCCATTCCGAAGGCCCGGGTCGCGGTGACGGCCACCATCAGATAGAGGACGGGCGGTTGTTCGGAAGCCCTTGAGATCAGCCAACCCGACACGGCCATCAGTCCGACGCTGCAGCCGACAGCCAGTGATCCGAGCAGCAGCCCCAGCCTGAACCGTCCCTGCCATGCCCTGGCCACCGCCCGCACCCGGCGCAGCGGATCGGCTCCGCCCGCGTCCGCCGAGGTCCCGCCGATCCGCACCCGCTCGGGAGCGGCGCCGAGGATCCACTCCCCGGCGTCGGGGCCGAGGTCACCGGCGGCCGGCTCCTCGGCCGCCGTGGGCACCGCGGTGCGGGGGAGGGTGTCGGGCCCGTCGGGTACGGGGCCGGCCGCCATACGGACCACCCGGTCCGCGACGGCGAGCAGGGCCGGCCGGTGCACGACCAGCAGGACCGTCCGTCCCGCGGAGAGACGCCGGACGGCGTCCACGATCCCGGCCTCGGTCTCGCCGTCCAGCGCCGCCGTCGGCTCGTCCAGCAGCAGCACCGGCCGGTCGGCCAGGAAGGCCCGCGCCAGCGCCAGCCGCTGCCGCTGCCCGGCGGACAGGCCCACGCCGCCCTCGCCCAGCAGGGTCTCGGCCCCGCGCGGCAGCGCGGAGACGAACTCCCAGGCGCCGGCGTCCTCCAAAGCGGCGGCCACCTCACTGTCCCGGGCCCCGGGCCGGGCCAGCCGTACGTTCTCGGCGACGGTTCCGGCGAACAGGTGCGGCCGCTGCGGCACCCACGCGATCCGCTCCCGCCACTGCTCCGGCGACAGCTCGGCCAGGTCCACGCCCGCGATCCGCACCCGCCCGGCGGTCGGCCGCACGAACCCCAGCAGCACCTGGAGCAGCGTGGACTTGCCGGCCCCGCTCGGGCCGGTGAGGGCCACGCACTCCCCCGGTCCGACGGTCAGCGAGACGGGGCGGGGCGAGTCCTCGTCCCGGCCCTCGTAGCGGACGGCGACCCCGTCGATCTCGATTCGCAGGGGAGCACCGCCGGGCAGCTCCGCCGTACCGGCCGGGCCGGCGGCGGGGCTCTCCAGGACCTCGAAGATCTCCTCGGCGGCTGCCAGCCCCTCTGCGGCCGCGTGGTACTGCGCGCCCACCTGCCGCAGCGGCAGGTAGGCCTCGGGCGCCAGGATCAGGATGACCAGGCCGGTGTAGAGGTCGAGTTCGCCGTGGACGAGGCGCATGCCGATGGTCACGGCCACCAGCGCGACCGACAGGGTCGCCAGCAGTTCCAACGCGAAGGACGAGAGGAAGGCGATCCGCAGCGTCCGCATCGTCGCCCGGCGGTAGTCGTCGGTGATCTTGCGGATCGACTCGGCCTGCGCCTTGGCCCGGCCGAAGACCTTCAGCGTGGGAAGACCGGCCACCACGTCGAGGAAGTGCCCAGACAGCCGCGACAGCAGCCGCCACTGGCGGTCCATCCGGGACTGGGTGGCCATGCCGATGAGGACCATGAAGACCGGGATGAGGGGGAGGGTGACCACGATGATGGCCGCCGACACCCAGTCCTCGGTGACGATGCGGGCGAGTACCGCCACCGGCACCACGACGGCGAGCCCCAACTGGGGCAGGTAGCGGGAGAAGTAGTCGTCGAGCGCGTCCACGCCGCGGGTGGCCAGCGACACCAGCGATCCGGTGCACTGACCGCCCGCACGCCCGGGCCCGAGCTCCGCGGCCCGGTCCAGCAGGCGGCCCCGCAGTTGCGACTTGACCGCCGCACTGGCGCGGTGCGCGGCCAGCTCCGTCAGCCACGCGACCAGGGCGCGGCCGAGGGCGACCGCCGCGAGAAGCAACAGCGGCGTACGGAGCGCCGCAGCGTCGAGGCCCTGCTCGAAGGCGCCGACCACGATCTCGGCGACGAGCATCGCCTGGCCGACCACCAGCCCCGCCCCGGCAAGCCCCAGGGCCACCACCGCCCCCAGGAAGAGGCGGGTGGACCGGGCGTACCGGAGCAGGCGCGGGTCGATCGGTTTCACGTGAAACATCCTCCGGGGGAGGGCCGGCCGGGCCGGCGGGGCAGGTGGCGCGGGGGCGCGGGCACGTCCGCGAACACGGGAGTCAGTGCGCGTCGACGATGTGCTGCGTCCCGATCCGCTTGCGGAACACCCAGTACGTCCACCCCTGGTAGAGCAGCACGAGCGGGGTGGCCACAGCGGCACACCAGGTCATGATCTTCAGCGTGTACGGGCTGGACGAGGCGTTGGTGACCGTGAGGCTCCAAGCCGGGTCGAGCGAGGAGGGCATCACGTTCGGGAAGAGCGTCAGGAAGAGCATCGCGACGGCCGCCGCGATGGTGATCCCGGACAGGGCGAACGACCAGCCCTCGCGGCCCGCCAGGTTGAAGCCGAGCGCGCCGAGCAGGGCCGTCACCGCGACGGCCATCGCGATCAGGCTCTTGCCGTCGCCGTGCGAGACCTGCGTCCAGATGAGGAAGACCAGCGCCAGGACGGCGGTGACGAGACCCAGCGTCGTCGCCGTCCTGCGCGCCCGGTCGCGGATGTCGCCGACGGTCTTGAGCGAGGCGAAGACCGCGCCGTGGAAGGTGAACAGCGTGAGAGTGACCAGCCCGCCGAGCAGCGAGTAGACGTTGAGCAGGTCGAGGAAGGTGCCGACGTACTCCTTGTCCTGGTCGATCTTCACTCCGCGCACGATGTTGGCGAAGGCCACACCCCACAGGAAGGCGGGGATCAGCGAGGTCCAGAAGATCGCGTGTTCCCAGTTGGCCTGCCAGCTCTCCTCCGGGCGCTTGTGCCGGTACTCGAAGGCCACACCCCGGATGATCAGGCAGACCAGGATGAGCAGCAGCGGCAGGTAGAAGCCGGAGAAGAGGGTGGCGTACCAGTCGGGGAAGGCGGCGAAGGTCGCACCGCCCGCCGTGAGCAGCCAGACCTCGTTGCCGTCCCATACGGGCCCGATGGTGTTGATCAGGACCCGCTTCTCCGTACGGTCGCGGGCGAGCAGCTTGGTCAGCACGCCGATGCCGAAGTCGAAGCCCTCCAGGAAGAAGTAGCCGATCCACAGGACGGCGATCAGCGCGAACCAGACGTCGTGGAGCTCCATGGTGCGTTCTCCTCAGCCTCAGTACGAGAAGGCCATCGGCCGGTCGGGGTTCTTGTCGTCCCCGCCGATCTTGGTGGGCGGGTTGAGGTCGGCCTCGGTGAGCTCCGGCGGGCCGAGCTTGACGTACTTGACCAGGAGCCTGACCTCGATCACGGCGAGCACGGCGTAGAGCAGGGTGAAGCCGATCATCGAGGTGAGCACCTCGGCCTGGGAGACGTGCGGCGAGACCGCGTCGCGGGTGCGCAGGACCCCGTAGACCACCCACGGCTGGCGGCCCATCTCGGTGAAGATCCAGCCCCAGGAGCTCGCGATGAGCGGGAAGCCCGTGGTCCAGAGGGCGACGATCCAGTAGAGGTTGCCGATCCTGGGGCTCAGCGCCTTCTTGAAGAGCACCAGGTTCGGGACCTCGTCCTCCCCGGTGCGCAGCCCCGGCGGCAGCAGGAACTTCTTGCGGGTCAGCCAGAGCCCCAGCACGCCCACACCGAGCGAGGCCATGCCGAAGCCGATCATCCAGCGGAAGCCCCAGTAGGCGACGGGGATGTTGGGCCGGTAGTCGCCCGGCCCAAACTTCTCCTGCTCGGCCTTGTTGACGTCGTTGATGCCCGGGACGAAGGAGGTGAAGTCGTCGTTGGCCAGGAAGGAGAGCAGACCCGGGATCTCTATGGCCACCTTGTTGTGGCCCTTCTCGACGTCTCCGTAGGCGAAGACGGAGAAGGGGGCGGGCGCCTCGCCGTCCCAGAGGGCCTCGGCAGCGGCCATCTTCATGGGCTGCTGCTTGAACATGACCTTGCCCAGCAGGTCGCCGCTGATCGCGGTGCCCAGGCCGGCGATGATCAGGACGACGAGGCCCAGGCGCAGCGAGCTGCGCATCACCGGGACGTGCTTCTTGCGTGCCAGGTGGTAGGCGGAGATGCCGGCCATGAACGCACCGCCGACGAGGAAAGCGGCCGTGATCGTGTGGAAGAACTGGGTGAGCGCGGTGTTCTGGGTGAGCACCAGCCAGAAGTCGGTGAGCTCGGCCCGGCCCCGCTCCTCGTTGATCCGGTATCCGACCGGGTGCTGCATCCAGGAATTGGCCGCCAGGATGAAGTAGGCGGACAGGACGGTGCCGATGGACACCATCCAGATGCAGGCCAGGTGGATCTTCTTGGGCAGCTTGTCCCAGCCGAAGATCCACAACCCGATGAAGGTGGACTCGAAGAAGAACGCGATCAGCGCCTCGAAGGCGAGGGGGGCTCCGAAGATGTCACCCACGAACCGCGAGTAGTCGGACCAGTTCATGCCGAACTGGAACTCCTGGACGATGCCGGTGACGACACCCATCGCGATATTGATCAAGAAGAGCTTTCCCCAGAACTTGGTGGCTCTGAGGTACTTCTCCTTCTCGGTGCGCACCCAAGCGGTCTGCAGGCCTGCCGTGAGCGCGGCCAGCGAGATCGTCAAGGGCACGAAGAGGAAGTGATAGACGGTGGTGATGCCGAACTGCCATCGCGCCAGGGTTTCTGGCGCCAGAGCCAGGTCCACGTCCTCGTCTCCTTCGTGTCGCCGTGATCACAGGGGAGGCCTGCCTTCCGAGCCCGCCCAATCCGGGAGGAAGCAGACACGCTTGTGAACGCGTTCACATTCACAAGCATTATGGCGCACGGCTTTCGGTCGCCTTCACCCGGGGTACCCCTCTAGCCAATCAATTCAACAGATTGTTGAATGCGGCTCATGCAGATTCGAATCTCCTGGCCTGCGGGCCAGCTCACCGCAACCCTCGACGAGACCCCGACCAGCAAGGCGCTGGCCGAGGCCCTTCCGATCTCCGCCTCCGCGAACACATGGGGCGAGGAGGTCTACTTCGACACCGGCGTCTGCGTGGCCCTGGAGGACGACGCCCGACAGGTGGTCGAGCCCGGCACGGTCGCGTTCTGGACCGAGGGCGACGCCCTCGCGCTGCCCTACGGCCCGACGCCGATCTCGCGCGGAGGCGAGAGCCGCCTCGCGAGCCCGTGCAACGTGCTCGGCTCGTTCGACGGCGACCCCCGCCTGCTGTCCACCGTCCGCGACGGCGATCCCGTCCGCGTGGAACTGGCCTGAGGCTGCCGCCCCACCCGTCCGCGCGGCGGTCCGGCCGACAGGACGGAGGCCCCCGGTGCCCCGTGCCGCGTCGGCGCCCGTGCCGCGTCGGCGTCCGGCGCCCTCCGTGTCCGGCGCCGTCCGCGTCCGCGTTCCCGGGTTCGCGTTCGCGTTCTCGCGTTCGCCTTCCCGTTCGCAGGTTCGCGTTCGCGTTCGCCCTGCGGAACCCGGAGGCCTCGCAACGTAGCGGCCGTGGAGCCTAGAGCTCCTTGAAGAACGCCCCCGCCGTGTGCAGGAAGAGGTCGTTCGCCTCGGGCTCACCGATCGTGACCCGCAGGCCCTCACCCGCGAAGGGCCGGACCACCACACCGGCCTTCTCGCAGGCGGCCGCGAAATCCACGGTCCGCTCGCCGAGCCGCAGCCACACGAAGTTCGCCTGCGTGTCCGGCACGGTCCATCCCTGCGCCAGCAGCGTCTCGTGGACCCGCGCCCGCTCGCCCACCAGCGCCCCGACGCGGCCCATCAGCTCGTCCTCGGCGCGCAGTGAGGCAACCGCCGCGTCCTGCGCGAGCTGGCTGACGCCGAAGGGAACCGCCGTCTTGCGCAGCGCCGCGGCCACCCGCTCATGCGCGACCGCGAAGCCGACCCGCAGGCCGGCGAGACCGTACGCCTTGGAGAACGTACGCAGCACGGCGACGTTGGGGCGGTCGCGGTAGAGCTCGATGCCGTCCGGGACGTCCGTGTCGCGCACGAACTCGCGGTACGCCTCGTCCAGGACCACCAGGACGTCCGAGGGCACCTGGTCCAGGAACCGCTCCAGCTCGGCCCGGCGCACGGCGGTGCCGGTGGGGTTGTTCGGGTTGCAGACGAAGATCAGCCGGGTCCGCTCGGTGATCGCCGCGGCCATGGCGTCCAGGTCGTGCACGTCGCCCTCGGTCAGCGGGACCTGCACCGAGGTCGCGCCCGAGATCTGCGTGATGATCGGGTACGCCTCGAAGGAGCGCCAGGCGTACATGACCTCGTCGCCCGGACCCGCGGTGGACTGGATCAGCGACTGGGCCACGCCCACCGAGCCGGTGCCGGTGGCCACGTGCTCGACCGGCACGCCGAACCGCTCGGCGATCTCGTTCACCAGACCGGTGCAGGCCATGTCGGGGTAGCGGTTGAAGGTCCCGGCCGCCGTGACGGCGCTCTCCAGCACACCCGGCAGCGGCGGGTACGGGTTCTCGTTCGAGGACAGCTTGTACGCGACGGGCCCGCCCGCGGCTGCCGGCTTGCCGGGCTTGTATGTCGGAATGCCGTCCAGCTCGGCGCGCAGCTTCGGGCTGTTCTCGCTCACCGCAGGTCCTCCTCGACCGTCCCGTACGACGTCGCCGTCGACTCAATACTGCTCACCTTATGAGGATTCCGCCCTTCCGAGAATGGGGGCGCCTGGAATGAGGGGGAGCGCACGCATATATGCGCGCGCCGGTGGCCTGCGCCGTGGCGCGCATCCCTCGTGCAGGTGAGTTGAGACCGACCCGAATCCCCACCGTTTTGGCATGCCCGGACCCGCCGACAAGCCCCACCAGCTACCCACGCCGCCAAAAGCCTTCATTTCCAAGGTCATTGGGGGTGGCGAACCATGCAGAAACGTGCCTGTCAACGCGTGCATATGCACCCGGACCGAGCACCCCACCGAGCCCTACTATCGGCTCGCCATGACAGCAGCAGGGAAGCATCAGGTGAGCCGGACCGAGACCACCCGGCGGGCCGCCGGCCGACAGGGCCGGGCCGGCATCAGGGACGTGGCCGCCGCGGCGGGCGTCTCCATCACGACCGTCTCCGACGCGCTCAATGGCAAGGGACGGCTGCCCGACGCCACCCGCCGCCACGTTCGCGAGGTCGCCGACCGGCTGGGCTACCGCCCCTCGGCCGCCGCCCGCACCCTCCGTACCGGCAAGTCCGGCCTCATCGGCCTGACCGTGACGACATACGGGGATGAACCTTTCACCTTCACCGAATTCGCCTACTTCGCCGAGATGGCCAGGGCCGCCACCTCGGCGGCGCTCGCCCGCGGATACGCCCTCGTCATCCTCCCGGCCACCTCCCGCCACGACGTGTGGTCCAACGTCGCCCTCGACGGCACCGTCGTCATCGACCCCTCCGACCACGATCCCGTCGTCACCGAGCTCGTCCGCCAGGGCCTGCCCGTGGTCTCCGACGGCCGGCCCGCCGGCTCCCTCCCCGTGACCGCCTGGGTCGACAACGACCACGAGGCCGCCGTGCTCGGCCTCCTCGACCACCTCGCCGCGGCCGGCGCCCGCCGGATCGGGCTGCTGACGGGCACCACCACCGACACCTACACCCGCCTGTCCACCACCGCCTACCTCAACTGGTGCGAGCGCGTCGGCCAGGACCCGGTCTACGAGTCCTACCCCGCCCACGACCCGTGCGCGGGCGCCGTCGCCGCCGACCGGCTCCTCGCCCGCCCCGACCGCCCCGACGCCGTCTACGGACTCTTCGACCCCAACGGCACCGACCTGCTCGCCGCCGCCCGCCGCTACGGCCTGCGCGTCCCCGAGGACCTGCTGCTGGTGTGCTGCAGCGAGTCCACCGTGTACGCCAACACCGAGCCGCCCATCACCACCCTGTCCCTCAAACCGCGCCGCATCGGCACCGCCGTCGTGCAGCTGCTCATCGACGCGATCGAGGGCGTGGACACCGGCCGCCCGGTCGAACAGGTCGTCCCGACCGAGCTGATCATCCGTACCTCGTCGCAGCGCAGGCAGCCCCGAACGACCGTCAGCCCGCCCCGATCTCCCGCCCAGGACTGACCGGCAGACCGCCCGGTCGGCCTGATCGGCGGTCGGTCCAGGATTTCAGCAACGGCAATATCGGGCAAAAACGGTAGGAACGATACGCTCCGCAAAGGATTCACCACCCCTGGTGCGTCACAGAGCGCGAGCCGCATTCCTATGATGGGCGCACGACATCACGGACCCTCCTCCCCGGAGGTCAGGAGGGTCCGCAGGTGTACGGCAGCGCGACGGTGGTGGAGGGGTCGATGACTCAGGGGGCCGGTCAGGGACCCGCGATGCGGACGGAAACGCTGCGGGACTTCCGGGTGCCAGTCACCGAACCCGCCGCTCCGTACGCCGTATCCACCGGTCTGCCCGACGAGGCCCCCGTGTACGGCGAGTACCCCGCGTACTACGAGGACGGCGCACAGGCCGTCGTGCCGCCGCAGCCGGGCTACGCGCCGCAGCCGCCCGCGTCCGACGCGCCGCCGGTCCCGCACCGCGATCCGCGCCAGGATCCCCGCCACGAGGAGCACCTGCACGGGCGACCCCAGGTCCCGGGGCAGGGGCAGGCGCAGGTCCCGGGCCAGGGACGCGCCCACGCGCACACCGATGCCGAACCGGTGCACTCGATGACCAAGGGCCCCGAGGAGGACGAGCCCGAGGGCTACACCCCGACCTACCGGGACCTCCCCGTCATCGGCCGTGCCCCGCTCGGCGGCCCCGGCGACACCGTCCAGGTCCAGTACGTCCCGCAGGACACCGCCGGCCCCGGCCCGCTGTACGTCGTCGGCGACGTCCACGGCTACCTCGACGAGCTCGTCACCGAGCTGCGCGCCCAGGGCCTGATCGACGGGGAGGGCCGCTGGTCCGCGGGCAACGCCCGGCTCTGGTTCCTCGGCGACTTCACCGACCGCGGCCCGGACGGCATCGGCGTCATCGACCTCGTCATGCGGCTGTCCGCCGAGGCGGCCGCCGCAGGCGGCTACTGCAAGGCCCTGATGGGCAATCACGAACTGCTGCTCATCGGCGCCAAGCGGTTCGGCGACACCCCCGTCGTCTCGGGCGCCGGCACCGCCACCTTCCAGGCCGCCTGGCTGCTCAACGGCGGCCAGCGCACCGACATGGAGCGCCTGCAGGACGTACACATCCAGTGGATGTCGCGGCTGGACGCCGCCGTGCTGGAGGAGGACCACCTGCTGCTGCACTCCGACACCACGGCCTACCTCGACTACGGCGACTCCATCGAGGACGTCAACGACACCATCCACGAGCTCCTCAACCGGGGCGACGTCGACATCACCTGGGACCTCTTCCGGAAGTTCACCAAGCGCTTCGCGTTCCGCGACGAGGAGACCGGCCCGCAGGCCGTCCGCGAACTGCTCGACACCTACGGCGGCAGCCGCGTCGTGCACGGCCACAGCCCCATCCCGTACCTGCTCGGCGAAGTGGGCACCGAGGACGGCGACGAGACGCGCGGCCCGGAGGCCGTGGACGGCCCGCACGTCTACGCGGACGGGCTCGCCATCGCGATGGACGGCGGCGTGACGATGGCCGGCAAGCTGCTCGTCGTACGGCTTCCGCTGAGCGACTGAGAGCTTACGCAGAGGGGTATTTCCGGAAAGCCCCTGTCACGGCATGGTGTGGGCGCTCTACCATCGCTCTATCCGTAGCAGGCTCTCCTCCGTTTCAGCCGGCGTCCGGGTCTACGCGGGCAAACCGGCTTCTACGGAGCATCGGGGGATGCACATGACCAGCGCTCCGCACCTGCTGACCGAAGACCGACCCGAGTTCGAGCGGCTCATCGACGAGGCACTGCGCGCCGCGAGCGAACGGCCCGAGCTCGCCACGCTCGGCGAACGGCTGAACGCCGAACAGCTGCGCACCATGGCCCAGGGCGCCAGCGCCCTGCTGGCGGCCGCGGCGGCCGCCGAGTACGGGCACTACGTGAAGGTCCGCGAGGAACGCCGCGACGAGGCGCTCTGCGCACCCGCCGCGAGGGGGGACGAGGACGACACCCGCGACAGCGGTGGCGGCGCGGGCGTCAGCGCCGTGGTCGCGGTCCTCGCGCCGGTCCTGGCGGGCACCGCCATGCTGATCTTCCTGCTCGTCGGCTACATCCTGAAGCTGATCGAGCCCGAACCGGCCTTCGCGCAGACCATGCTGACGGCGGGTTGGCTCTTCGGGGCGCTCACCGCGGCCGCCCTGCTCTTCGCCGTGATCGGGCTGCTGGTCACGGCCGTCCGCAACAGTGCGACCGAGGTGGCCGCGGACGAGACCGAGGCGATACCCGACGAGGTGGCGCGGGCCCGCGAGGCCTGGCGGCACGCCCTGCTGGAGCGCGGCATCATCCCGTTCCTGCGGGACGCGCTGGCCGACCCGAGCGCGGGCCCGGGCTTCCCGACCCCCCGCACGCCGGGGGCCGGGCGCATCCCCAGTCTGGGGTACACCCGGCCCGATTTCACCAGCCCGGGAACCCCGTCGCAGGGATCCCCGCCCGGCTACACGCCACCGGACTTCACGAGCCCGGACTTCGGCGGCCCCGAGCACCGGCCGGAGCTGTGACTCCGGCCGGCCCGGCGGTCTACTTCAGCGTCTTGGACAGGTGGTTGGGATCCGCGCCCTCCAGGGGCCGACTGCGCAGCGGCGGCGGGGTCTCGACCAGCGCGTTCACCGGCGTCCAGTCGTCGTTGCAGGTGAGGGTCGGAGGGTTGTTGCCCGGGTTCACCGTGCAGGTGGTCTCCCAGACCCTGCCGTTGGGAGCCACCGTCTCCACGTTGACGAGACCGGCCTGGTCACTGACCGAGATGCCGCACGCCCCCTCGGGGAAGTCCGTGTTGTCGCTGAGGTCGTACCACGTGAAGTCGTCCGGCGGAGCCGGGGTGAGGCTCCGGATGCCGACCCAGGCCTGACCGTCGATCAGTACGGACTTGACCTCAGTGGCAGCACTGGGCTTGTAGGCGGCGATGTCGGTGCACTGGCCCGCGCCGGTCGCACCTGTGGCACCCGTGGCGCCCGTCGCGCCCGTCGCACCCGTCGCACCCGTGGCACCGGTCGCGCCGTCGGCTCCGTCCTCGCCCGGCTCGCCCTGCGGGCCGCGCGGGCCCCTGGGGCCCGTAGGCCCGCGTTGGCCCTCGCAGTCGTCACCGCCGCCGCGCGGTCCGGCCTGGGTGTCCGCCATCATCGGATCGTGCTTCGTGCTCTTCTTCGCCGTGCAGTCACCGCCGCCGGTCGGGCTCGCCGACCGGACCGTCGTGGCCGCCTGGACGCCCTGCGCGGTGGCGAACGCCGGGCTGGCGATTCCCGCCACCACCAGTGCGAGCGATGCCAGCGTGCCTCCCTTCACCACAGCACTCCGCCGGGCCACCGGGCCGAGGGGTGACCTGGTCCTGTTCACGGGGCTCATATCCGCCGCTCCTTCTTGAAACCGAATCCGACGATGCGCGATCGGCCCGGGACGGGCCGCCTCGCCCATAGTCGGTAAATCGGATTGGAAGCACCGGTTGCCTCGCTCGGCAGTCATCTCATCGGACCAGCGGCAGAGCCCCAATGGCGGCTCGGACCGTGGCTTCCTTGAACGCCACCGGCAGGGTCCCTACGGTCGCCTCACGGTCGTCTTCACCCCCACCCCGTGGACGGGATCCTTGAACGCAAAAGTCTGTCTGAACATGATCGTAAAGAACGAGGCCGCGGTGATCAGGCGCTGTCTCGAATCCGTGCGCCCCTTGATCGATTCCTGGGTGATCGTCGACACCGGGTCGACGGACGGCACCCAGGAGATCATCCGGGAATTCCTCGGCGATCTCCCCGGTGTCCTGCACGAACGCCCCTGGAAGGGATTCGACGGAAGCCGCAGCGAGGCGATCGAGCTGGCCCGCTCCAGCGCCGACTACCTGCTGTTCGTCGACGCGGACGACGTGATCGAGGTGGACCCCGGATTCCGCATGCCCGAGCTCACCTTCGATTCCTACGGCATCGCGGTGCACCACCGGCCGGTCATCCACTGGCGGCCCGCTCTGGTCTCCACCCGATTGCCGTGGAAATACGTCGGCGTCCTGCACGAGTACCTCGACTGCGAGGTGCCGTTCACCCGCGGAGTTCTCGAAGGCTTCCATATCCGCGTCATCGGCGGCGGAGCCCGGCAAGGCGAAGGAGGGGACCGGGAGAAGTACCTCCGCGATGCCGGGATCCTCGAAAAGGGGCTGCTCGAAGAGCCGGAGAATGCCCGCTACGCCTTTTACCTGGCCCAGAGCTGGCGCGACGCGGGCGAGCCGGAGAAGTCCCTGGCGGCCTACGACCGGAGGGCGGCCATGGGCGGCTTCGCCGAGGAGGCCTTCTGCGCCCGGCTCTACGCGGCACGGCTCGCGGCGAACCTCCGGCGCCCGCCGGCCGAGGTGATGGACCGCTACCTCCGCGCCCACGAGAGCCGCCCCGGGCGGGCCGAGGCACTCGGCGATCTGGCCCGCCTCTGCCGTCTCGACGGCCGCTTCGAGCTGGCGTACCTGTTCGCCCGTCAGGCGGCACGGATCCCGCGCCCCGAGGACATCCTGTTCGTCGAGTTCGACTGGTACGAGTGGCGCGCGCTCGACGAGCTCGCGGTGGCCGCGTACTGGGTCGGGGCGTACGAGGAGTCGCTGGAGTGCTGCGAACGCCTCCTGCGGGAGGGCGGGCTTCCGCAGGGCCAGCGCGAACGGGTCGGCGAGAACCGCGCGTTCGCCCTGGCCAAGCTGGGCCCGGAGTACCAGGTGGTGGCCTGACGGCCGCCGCTCCCGCACGGCCGAGGGGCCGGAGGCGTCCACGGCCCGGGACGCGTCCGGCCCCTCGGCACGAGCTCTGCCGGCGGGAGCGGTTCAGGTGAGCTTCGCGCATCGTGTCCGCCGTGCAGTGCCTGCCCCCGGAGGACCGGAGCAGAGGGGCGCGAGCGCGCCGGCCCTGCGCCGACCGTCTCCGTTCCTCCGTTCCTGCGCAGCACGCGGAACGGGGCGGTCCCGCGACTCCCCCCATGGGTCGCGGGTCCGCCCCGTGGCCGGCCTGCCGGACCGGTCTGCCGGACCGGTCTCCGTCGGCCGGCGGCAGGTGGAGACGCGCGTCGCCCGAGCCGCGGACTCGGCGGACTCCTCCGCCAGGCCGCCCGCATCTGGCGGGCCGTCAGCACCACGCCGAGCCATCGTGGCTCGCAGTCACCTCCAGGCCGTACTCCTCGGCGTTCGCCCGAGGCTCCCCCTCCATGCCGTAGGAGCTCGGGAACCACACCGACAGATGGGCGGTGACAGTGCCGTACGGCTTGGAGAAGCACAGGCCGTCGCGCCTGTCACGGCCCGGCTGCCATCCGTCCTTCGCCGCCGTGGCACGGTAGAAGGCGAGCAACTCCTCACGGGGACCCGTGTGCTCGTAGTACTGACCGGCGGCGGCGAAGCCGTCGTCCTCGTCACAATTCGAGTAGCGCTTGCCCGACTTCGGTGCATCCGGCGGACGGACATCGAGGATGGCGAACGCCGCCAGCTCCTCTGCCAACGCCTCGTCCCTGAAGGTGCAGCCGTAGAACCCCCCGGAAGCGGCCCAGACGCCGGCCACGCCACAACCCGCCAGGACGGTCAGACCCAGCAGCCCCAACACCAGCACCTTACGCACCTTCCGCACCTTCATGACGCGGAGCCTAGCGATCACCTCCAGGCACCCGACACCAGGCGGATCGACCAGTGGGCCGACGGGCGGCAGGACCCGGACCAGTGACGACGCGCTGCTCCGGGAGCCGCTTCACCTCCCGGAGCAGTACGCTCGCCGGCCCACCCGGTGTCAGTCCGCCAGCGGCAGGTAGACCCGGTTGCCCGAGGCCGCGAACTCCTTGGACTTCTCCAGCATCCCGGCCTCGATCTCCTCCGGGGTGGCGTCCGCTTCACCGCCGAACTGCTCCGTGATGCTTCTGCTGATCTTCATCGAGCAGAACTTCGGACCGCACATGGAGCAGAAGTGCGCGGTCTTGGCCGGCTCGGCAGGGAGGGTCTCGTCGTGGAACTCACGGGCCGTGTCCGGGTCCAGGGCCAGGTTGAACTGGTCCTCCCAGCGGAACTCGAACCGCGCGTCGGACAGGGCGTCGTCCCACTCCTGGGCGCCCGGGTGCCCCTTGGCGAGGTCCGCGGCGTGCGCCGAGATCTTGTACGTGATCACGCCGGTCTTCACGTCGTCCCGGTTGGGCAGACCCAGGTGCTCCTTGGGCGTGACGTAGCAGAGCATCGCCGTGCCCCACCAGGCGATCATCGCGGCGCCGATGCCGGAGGTGATGTGGTCGTACGCGGGCGCGATGTCCGTGGTCAGCGGGCCGAGCGTGTAGAACGGCGCCTCCTCGCAGATCTCCTGCTGGAGGTCGATGTTCTCCTTGATCTTGTGCATCGGGACGTGGCCCGGGCCCTCGATCATCGTCTGGACGTTGTGGCGCTTGGCGATGGTGTTGAGCTCGCCCAGCGTCTTCAGCTCCGCGAACTGCGCCGCGTCGTTGGCGTCCGCGATGGAACCGGGACGCAGGCCGTCACCCAGGGAGTACGTGACGTCGTACGTCGCCAGGATCTCGCAGAGCTCCTCGAAGTTCGTGTAGAGGAAGTTCTCCTTGTGGTGCGCCAGGCACCAGGCGGCCATGATCGAGCCGCCGCGCGAGACGATGCCGGTCTTGCGGCGGGCGGTCAGCGGCACGTAGGGCAGGAGCACGCCGGCGTGGACCGTCATGTAGTCGACGCCCTGCTCGGCCTGCTCGATGACCGTGTCCTTGTAGATCTCCCAGGTGAGGTCCTCGGCCTTGCCGTCGACCTTCTCCAGCGCCTGGTAGAGCGGCACGGTGCCGATCGGCACGGGGGAGTTGCGCAGCACCCACTCGCGGGTGGTGTGGATGTTGCGGCCGGTCGAGAGGTCCATGACCGTGTCCGCGCCCCAGCGGGTCGCCCAGGTCATCTTCTCCACCTCCTCCTCGATGGAGGAGGTGACGGCGGAGTTGCCGATGTTGGCGTTGACCTTCACCAGGAACTTCTTGCCGATGATCATCGGCTCGATCTCCGGGTGGTTCACGTTCGCCGGGAGCACCGCGCGACCCGCGGCGATCTCCTCGCGGACGACCTCGGGCGAGACGTTCTCGCGGATCGCGACGTACTCCATCTCCGGGGTGATCTCGCCCCGGCGGGCGTACGCGAGCTGCGTGACCGCGGCGCCGTCCCGGCCGCGGCGGGGCTGGCGGGGGCGGCCCGGGAAGACGGCGTCGAGGTTCTTGAGACCGCCGCGCGGCGAGGTGTGCTTGATGCCGTCGTCCTCGGGGCGGACCGGACGGCCGGCGTACTCCTCGGTGTCGC
This sequence comes from Streptomyces amritsarensis, assembly GCF_001953875.1. GTDB lineage: Bacteria > Actinomycetota > Actinomycetes > Streptomycetales > Streptomycetaceae > Streptomyces > Streptomyces amritsarensis. The sequence goes on along the minus strand of NZ_MQUR01000015.1, from coordinate 64,206 downwards.
CGCGGCCGATGATCCAGTTCTCGCGCAGCGGCGCGAGGCCCCGCCGCACATCGGTCTCGATCTGCGGGTCGGTGTACGGACCGGACGTGTCGTAGAGCGTCACGTCCTTGCCGTTGGTGAGGTGGACCTGGCGGACCGGCACCCGGATGTCGGGGCGGGAGCCCGCCACGTAGCCCTTGTGCCAACCCGGCTTGCGCTCGGTCGTGCCGTCGGCGTCCTGGCTGACGGCAGGCGTGCGTGCGTCCTGAATGGTCATGAGACCTGATCTCCCTACGCCGGCATTACCCGGTAACAGGTTCGGCGGTCGACGCAGCCTCCTCCCGTACGCATTCGTGATCGCGTACGGTGATCAGCGCCCTCTCAGCCCGGTGCTCCGAGCTCCCGCGTTGTGCAAAGTAGCCCCCACGCTAGCGTCATCCATGGCGTGCTGAACAGTGGGCCCCCTCATCTCTTGCGATGATCTGCTGGTGACGTCCTCGCCGCAGCCCCCCACCGAGCCCACCGACCCCCACGGCCACTCCGGCCACGCACACACGGGAAACGGGCCTTCCTCCGGCCACTCCCACAGCCACGGTCACGGGCCGGCCGCCCCTGTCTCGAAGCACCTGCGCAAGGTCATCGCGGCCGTCCTGATCCCCTTCGCCGTCGCCGTCTTCGTCGGCCTGGCGGTCCTCTGGCCGGGCGGCACGCCGGACCACGAGCGCAGCGGGGTGGGCTTCGACCGGCAGACCCAGCAGGCCAAGGTCGTCTCGCTGGAACTCGTCGACTGCAAATCCGTGAACGCCTCGCAGGTGCCGCCGGCCGGCGAGGGGTCCACCCCGGCGGGCGGCGGGGCCCGGCCCGCGCAGACCGGCGACTGCAAGAAGGCCACCGTCGAGATCGGGAGCGGCCCGGACAAGGGACGCACCTTCGTGGAGATCGTCCAACCGGGCGCGCCGCGGCAGTTGGCGGACGGTCAGGAGGTGGTGGTGGCGTACGCCCCCGACGCGCCCCGCGACCTCCAGTACTCGGTGATCGACGTGAACCGCAAGCTCCCGCTGGCGGTGCTGGCCGGCATCTTCGCGCTCTCGGTCGTCCTGGTCGGGCGGATGCGCGGGCTGTTCGCGCTGATCGCGCTGGTCGTCAGCTTCGGCGTGCTGACGCTCTTCATCCTCCCCGCCATCCTCCAGGGGTCGAACCCGCTGGTGGTCGCGGTGGTCGGGGCGAGCGCGATCATGCTGATCGCGCTCTACATGTGCCACGGCCTGACCGCCCGCACCTCGGTGGCCGTCCTGGGCACGCTCGTGTCGCTGCTGCTGATCGGCCTGCTGGGCTCGGTGTTCATCGACTGGGCGTTCCTCAGCGGCAACACCGACGACAACACAGGTCTGATCCACGGGCTCTACCCGGACATCGACATGAGCGGCCTGCTGCTCGCCGGGATCATCATCGGATCGCTCGGCGTCCTCGACGACGTGACGGTCACCCAGACCTCGGCGGTCTGGGAACTCCACCAGGCGGACCCGTCGATGGGCCCGCGGTCCCTGTACCGGGCCGCCATCAGGATCGGCCGCGACCACATCGCGTCGGTGGTCAACACCCTGGTGCTGGCCTACGCGGGCGCCGCGCTCCCGCTGCTCCTGTTGTTCTCGATCGCCAACAGCAGCATGGGTTCGGTGGCCAACAGCGAGCTGGTCGCGGTGGAGATCGTACGGACCCTCGTCGGCTCGATCGGGCTGGTGGCCTCGGTGCCCGTGACCACGGCGCTGGCCGCGCTGGTGGTTTCGGCCGACCGGCCGGAATCCCCGGCCGTCGCACCGGGCTCGGGACCGGTACGCGGCGGCCGGGGCCGACGGCGCAAGCGCTGAACGGCGGTTCGGCCCGGGTGGTGGGCCGGTCCGGGCGGCGGTTCAGCCGGCGTTCTGCTCGTTCTGCTTCGACTCGGCCAGGATTCTGCCGAGCGCCTCGTCCAGGTGTTCCTCGAAATCGCCCGTGCTCCGCTCCTGTCCGAGCGGAACGAGCCGGTCGGTGCGGTCGAGGAACGCGACGAGCGGCGCCGCGCCGGCCCGGAACAGGGCCCGGTCGCCGCCGACCTGGAGCCGGATGTGGACGTCGGACAGCTCCTCGGGGCTGGTGGGGGCGATGTGCACGTCGCCGTCACCGCAGGGCTTGTTGATGCCGTCGAGGAGCAACTCCCGGCCGAACGCCCAGGTCACGGGCGCGTCTCCGGGAAGGTGGAAGGTCAGGCGGACTGCGTAGGGGTCACGGGCGTCGTACCGGAGTTCCACCGGGATCCGGAACGAGAGCTCCTCGGAAACGAGGAAACTCATCATGACCTCTGCCTGTACGGACTCGCGCATTGCCTACCCCGCTGTAGTGGAAGTGGCCAGGAATGATCCCCCAGGGCCCTCTTGACAAGAGTGGTGGAAGCGCATGCGGATCACAAGGAGTGAGTTTTCAGATACTGATAGAGAACGAGAGGGTGCTCAACAGCGCGCCTACTTCACTCCGTAGCCGATCGACTACATACAGCAATCGATCTTCCTGGTGCAGGGGCAAAGAAATGGCCATCGTGGCGGCCGTATCTCCGGCGGTGATGGGGATGGCGGCACAGACCGTGCCCAAGGCATATTCCTGCCGTTCGATTACAGGCTGCATTCGCCCCAGGGCCCCGATCCGGTTCTCCAGCGCGCGCAGATCACGCACGGTATAAGGGGTGATGGCCTCTACCGGATGGCGGTCGTAATAGTCCCTGCGCCCGCTCTCGTCGAGCTGGCCGAGCAGGCACTGCCCGATCGCATGCGCGAATCCCGTCGCACGGAAGTCGGCCCACTCCTCGCACGCCGGACTGCCCGGGGTGTCCGAGACACCCACGACCTCGATTTCACCCTCGCGGTAGACCGCGAAGTAGACGGGCGCCCCGACCGCGTCGCGGAAGTGCGCGAGCGAGTCGCGGATCATGGTGCGACGTTTCTGCTGGAGGCCCCCGCCGGCCAGCCTGCCGGCCGCGGCACCGAGTACGAAGACTCCGCCCTCTCTGCGCAGATAGCCCTCGTGCGTCAGGGTGCGCAGCAGGTGGTAGGCGGTGGGAAGCGGGAGCCCGGCCTCACGCGCCAGCTGCTTCGCCGGGGCTCCCCCGCTGTGGGATCCCGCGGCTTCGAGCAGCCTCAGCGCCCTCTGCACCGAACCGATCAGTGTCGGCACACCCGCATTGTGGACCGGAGACAAGCTCACCCCCAGGCGTGGCGGCGGGCCTTCAGGGGTGGCCCGCCCCGCGGGGGCCGCCCCCGCTCATGCCGGGTCCTGGGGGTCGCGCTCGGCGGGTCGTCGGCGTCACCACAGGTCAGGCGGTGCCGCCGGCTCTCGTGCCCAGGAACGGCACAGTTCGCGACTCTATCCACCGATTCCGGGGCTGTGAGCGGTTCAGGGCGTCCGGTTCCCTCAGCTGGGTTAACGAGGGAACCGCCCCCGCCCGTCACCTACCACTCGGTGGAGGAGGACTTCGAACGTCCGCCGCCGAGCTTCTTCACGGCGAAGATCAGACCGCCGACGAGGCCGACGAAGAGCAGCAGCTTGAAGGCGAACGAGATCAGCGCGCCCAGGATGCTGGTGATGACACCGCCGAACACGAACAGCGCCAGCAGCGGAACGGCGACCCACTTCACCCACCAGGGCATGCCTGCGAATATCTCCCGGATCCCGTTCATGTCCTCGACCTCTTCCTGGTCTTCCCGTCCGTGACTTCCTGCTTTCGATGCTAGGAGTCCGCGGGCCCCGATCGGGGCCCGCGAGCCCTCGCAGTCCCCTGATCCGCCCCTTAGGGGGAGCAGGGGCGCGACCCTCACCCGGGCCGCTCAGCCCTCCGGCGGGGAGAACACCACCATCACCTTCAGGTCCTCGGTGATGTGGTGGAACTTGTGCGGGACGCCCGCCGGCACGTAGACGACGCTGCCGCGCGCCACGGTGGTGGTCTCCTCCCCGACCGTGATCGCGGCCCTCCCGCTGACGACGAAGTACACCTCGTCCTGACCGTGCGGCCGCTGCGGATCGATCTGGCCGGCGTCGAGCGCGTACAGCCCGACCGACATGTTCCGCTCGCGCAGGAACTGCAGATAGGCGCCGTCGTTGGCGGCCCGCTCCGCTTCGAGCTCGTCAAGCCGGAAGGCTTTCATCGTCGTTGTGCCCCTTGTACTCGATCGTTCCCTCGCATCCGCTGATCTGCGGATGTCCCACCGGGATCTTCTCTGCCACGATCAGACACATGACGAATTTCGTAGTCAAGACGCTCGCCAACGCGGCGGCCCTGGCCGTGGCCATCTGGCTGGTTGCCGGCATCACCCTGGACGACGGCAGCACGATGGGCCGCCGGACACTGACCCTGATCCTGGTCGCCCTGCTCTTCGGCCTGGTCAACCTCATCGTCAAGCCCCTGGTGAAGCTGCTGTCGCTGCCGCTGTTCATCCTCACGCTCGGCCTGTTCACCCTCGTCGTGAACGCGCTGATGCTGCTGCTGACCTCGTGGCTGGCCGACCAGTTCGACCTGAGCTTCCACGTGGACAACTTCTGGTCGGCGCTGATCGGCGGCCTGATCATCTCCATCGTCTCCTGGGCCGCCAACCTGGTCCTTCCCGACAACGACTGACCGGGCTGCACATGTACCGCGTCTGCTTCGTCTGCACGGGCAACATATGCCGCTCCCCCATGGCCGAGTCCGTCTTCCGCGCCCATGTGGCACGGGCCGGCCTCGGCGCCCTCGTCGAGGTGGACAGCGCCGGGACGGGCGGCTGGCACGAGGGCGACGGTGCCGACCCGCGCACCGTCTCCGTCCTGGAGGCCGCCGGTTACACCCAGGACCACCGCGCCCGGCAGTTCCGCTCCTCCTGGTTCTCCCGCCTGGACCTCGTCATCGCGCTCGACGCCGGGCACCTGCGCGACCTGCGGGCCCTCGCACCCACTGCGCAGGACGCCGCGAAGGTCCGCCTGCTGCGGTCCTACGATCCGGCGGCCCCGGCCGGTCAGCACGACGTGCCGGACCCCTACTACGGGTCGCTCGACGGCTTCGAGGAGTGCCTGGAGCTCGTCGAGGCGGCGAGCCCCGGACTGCTGGACGCCGTACGCGAGGCGATGAAGGAGCACACCCCGTGAACGAGCACTACCCCGAAGGCCCCGGCGAGCCGATCGGCGACGGCACCCGCGCCGTGCGCGCCGGCCTGCCCGAGGTCGTCAAGAACGAACCGCCCCTGCCGGGGCCGGTCTTCGCCGCCCACTTCCACCTCCCCGGAGACGTCGAGGGCCCGTACGCCTACGGCCGCGACACCAATCCGACCTGGACCCTGCTGGAACGGGCGATCGGAGAGCTGGAGGCCCCCGGCCAGGACGTGCACACCGTCGTCTTCGCCTCCGGCATGGCGGCGATCGCCGCCGTCCTGCTCTCCCAGGCCCGCACCGGCGACACCGTCGTCCTGCCCGACGACGGCTACCAGGCGCTGCCCCTCCTGCGCGAACAGCTGGAGGCCTACGGGATCCACGTCCGCACCGCGCCCACCGGCGCGGACGCCCAGCTCGAGGTCCTCGACGGGGCCCGGATGCTGTGGATCGAGACGCCGTCCAATCCCGGGCTCGACGTGTGCGACGTACGGCGTCTCGCGGAGGCCGCCCACGCCGGCGGGACCCTGGTCGCCGTGGACAACACCCTCGCCACGCCACTCGGACAGCGGCCCCTGGAGCTCGGGGCGGACTTCTCCGTGGCGAGCGGCACCAAGGGCCTCACCGGCCACGGCGACCTGCTGCTCGGGTACGTCGTGTGCCGCGACCCCGAACTCGCGGCCCGCGTCAGGGGGTGGCGCAAGATCGTCGGCGCGATCCCCGGGCCCATGGAGGCCTGGCTCGCCCACCGATCGCTGGCCACGATCCAGCTGCGCGCCCAGCGCCAGTGGGCCAACGCCCAGGCCGTCGCGGAGGCGCTGGGCGACCGCCGCGAGGTGAGCGGGGTGCGCTACCCGGGGCTGACCATGGACCCCTCCCACAAGACCGCCGCCCGCCAGATGCGCGGCTTCGGCTCGGTGGTCTCCTTCACCCTGCCCGGCCGGGCCCACGCGGAGCGGTTCATGGCCGCCCTGCGCCTGGTCGAGGACGCCACGAGTTTCGGTGGCGTACGGTCCACGGCCGAGCGGCGCGGACGGTGGGGCGGCGACGCCGTACCCGAGGGCTTCATCCGCTTCTCCGCGGGAGCCGAGGACACCGAGGACCTGGTCGCGGACGTCCTGCGGGCACTCGACCGTGCCCTCGACCCGGCCGGAGTCGACCGCTGAACACGAGGTGGAAGGCGGTCCGAGCCTCCCCCCTAGTGGCTCGGACCGCCCCGGGTTCCGCGCGCGAAGAACCACGCGACAAGGCTAGTTGACTCTGCGTCAGAGTCCAATCACGGTAGCGACAGGGGCCTATCTGCATATTTATAGTTGTAGGCCCCCACCGAGAGGTGTCGCGATGGATCTGGCCCTGCTGCGCACCTTCGTCACCGTTCACCGGGCGGGCTCGTTCACGCGCGCCGCCGCCCTCCTCGGGCTGTCCCAGCCCGCCGTGACCTCGCAGATCCGCACGCTGGAGCGCCAGTTGGGGCGGCCGCTGTTCCACCGCCGGGCCCGCGGGGTCACTCCCACCGCCGTCGGCGACGAACTCGCCCACAAGGCCGCCCCGCACCTCGACGCCCTGCTCCGGATCACCGAGTCCGAGCGGGAGGACGCGGGCGGGCTGCGGTCCCTCCACGTCGCGGGGCCCGCCGAGTTCCTGTCGCTGCGGGTGCTTCCCGCCCTCGCGCCCCTCGTGGGCCAGGGCCACACCCTGCGCGCCACCCTGCAGAGCGACTCCGCGACCGTCCTCGACGGGCTCGCCGCCGGCCACCACGACCTCGTCGTCACCACCGCCCGGCCCCGCGGCGGGCCCTTCACGGCGACCGCCCTGTGCGACGAGGAGCACGTGCTGGTCGCAGCGCCCTACTGGGCCGCCCTCGTCGACACGGACCGGCTGCGGGACGACGGCCCCGCAGCGCTGGAGGGCATCCCGCTGGTCGAGGTCCACGAGACCCTGCCGCTCGTCACCCGGTACTGGAGCGCCGTCTTCGACACCCTGCCGGACGCCAGGTCCCTCGCCGCCACCGTGGTCGCACCCGACCTGCGCGGCGTACTGGAATGCGTCATGGCGGGCGCGGGGCTCGCCGTGCTGCCCCGCTACCTGTGCCAGGACGCCCTCGACAGCGGCCGGATCACCGCCGTGGCCGAGCCTGCCGTACCACCGCTGCGCACCTGGTTCCTGGTGCTGCGGACGGGGAGCCCCTCCCTCGCCCACCTCGCCCGCGCCCGCGAGCGGCTGCTGGATGCCGCCGTGCACTGGTGAGCCCCCTGTTTCCGGCCCGTGGCGCGTTTCAGAAGCGGAGCGGCGGGCCACTCTTCTCCCATGACCGAACGTCCCGTGGTCAAACGCACCGCTCGCGCGATCCTGCTCGACGGTGACGACCTGATCCTCATCAAGCGCACCAAGCCCGGCGTCGACCCGTACTGGGTCACCCCCGGCGGGGGAGTGGAGTCCTCGGACGCCACCGTCGTCGACGCCCTCCACCGAGAGGTCCACGAGGAACTCGGCGCGAAGATCACCGATGTTGTGCCCTGCTTCGTCGACACCGTCGAACACATCGCCGGCGGCGGGGTGACCGGCGTGAAGGTGCAGCACTTCTTCGTCTGCCGTCTCGAATCCATGGACCCCGGCCTCCGGCACGGCCCCGAGGTCGACGAGCCCGAGGGCGAGTACGAGATCGTCCGCGTGCCCTTCAGCCGGGTGGGCATCGCCGCGGTCCACCTCGTCCCGCTGTCGCTGCGGCACTACCTGGACGGCAACATCGAGGGCGTGCGCGCCATGCACGCGCCCGATCTGGGCTGAGGCCCCTCGCGGTCCGGGTCCGGTGGGCTGCCGCCGGTCCCGGACCGGCCGTGCCCGCCGGTCTCACCCGGCGATGCCCACCAGTTCCTCGACCGCGTCGTGCCGGATCCGCTCGCCGGGGATTCCGATGCGCAGCAGTTCGTCGACCCCGCTGCGGATCATCGCGGGCGGGCCGGAGATGAACGCGTCGTACGAGCTCCACGGCCCGTGCTCGCCCACGGCGTGCGGCAGCTGTCCCGCCAGCCCGTCCCCGACCACCGGCCGGACCGAGAGCCACGGGTGCGAGCGCTGCAGCCCCAGCAGGGTGTCCTTGTCGTACAGGTCGCTGTCGCTGCGCGCCCCGAAGAACACCTCCACGGGCCGCCGCTCCCCGTGTCCGGCCACATCCTCGATCAGCGCCTTGATCGGGGCGATACCGGTGCCCCCGCCCAGGCACAGCATCCCGTTGTCCGTGGTGTGGTCCACCACCATCGACCCGGCCGGCGGCCCCAGGCGCAGGACGTCCCCGGGGCGGGCGTGGCGTACCAGCGCGTTGGAGACCCAGCCCGCGGGGACTGCCTTGACATGGAAGGTGAGCAGTCCGTCGGCCCGCGGGGCCGAAGCAAAGGAGTAGTGCCGCCACACCCGCGGCCACCACGGGGTCTCCAGGCTCGCGTACTGGCCGGCCAGGAAGGGGTACGGCTGGTCGGGGCGGACGGTCAGCACGGCGATGTCCGGGGTGCGCAGGTCGTGGGAGACCACCTCCGCGTGCCACCACGCGGGACGCTTCACCTCGTCCTCCGCCGCGGCGTCGATCATGATCTGGGAGATCGCGGTGTACGCCCGCACCCACGCGGCCTCGGTCTCCGGACCCCAGCTCCGCGTGGCGAAGCGGGCCAGCGCCCCGACGAGGGCCTCGCCGACCACGGGGTAGTGACCGGCCATCGTGCCGTACTTGCGGTGCCCGGTACCGAGGCGGCAGAGGTAGGGGGCGAGCACTTCGGGGTTGTCGATGTGCTCGGCGGCGGTCAGGAGCGCCTTCAGCAGTCGGTCGCGCTGGGTGTCCATGGCTGCCGGGAACATGCCCCGTACTTCCGGATGCCCGGTGAAGACCAGAGCGTAGAAGTACGAGGTCACCTTGTCGGCGACCGGGGCGATCTCCGCGAGGGTCCGGCGGATGAGTACTGCATCCGGTGAGGGCTCGGCCGCGCCGCCCTCGGAGGGTATCCGGGCCGCTTCGCGTCTGGCCGATCTGGTGGGCGGAGCGTCCATGCGGTGCCTCGCTTCGAGCATCTCGGTCGGTCTGCACACGCCACGGTCATGAATCCGTGGTTCCCGGTTCCACAGCGTGCCACCCGCCCCAGAGGCCTGCGGGGAAACGCGGAAAATCCGCGTTTCGAACCCACTTTCCTCCTAAGATGCGTCAACTTCCGGGCGTGCCACCGCCACGATCTGGTATGCCTCCCGCAGATCCCGGCCCTGGTATACGTGGGTCGCACGCGCGGCCAGGTGCGGCCGCGCGTTGACCGCCACCGAGACGGACACCGCCTCGAAGAGGTGGATATCGGTCCCCGAGTCCCCGTACGCCACGCAGTCGCTGCGCGTCACGCCGAACTGCTCGCACAACCGGTCGGCCACCATGACCTTGCCCTCGGGAGTCAGGATCCCGGCCTCCTCAACCGGCCGGGTGAACGGCACTTCCGGGAAGACGGACCCGTGGGCGGCATGAGCGCCCCACTCCAGCAGAAGCTCCACGAAGAAGGACGGCGACAGGGAGACCACCGCGCAGTACTCGCCGCGCCGGCGGATCTCCTGCCAGACGTCCCGGATCCCCGCAAGCCAGGGCGCCCCGTCGAACGCCGCCCTGACATGCGCGGGCGTCAGCTCGGCCCACAACGCGTGTACCGCCACCGAGAACTGGTGCGGCCCGATCTGACGAGCGGCGAAGGACCGCTCCAGCTGGGCGATCTCGGCACCCACCCCGAGTTGGCGGGAGATCTCCACCGGAGCCGCCGAGCCGTACATCAGCGTTCCGTCGAGGTCGAAGAGGTGCAGGCGCGTCATAGCCATCGAGGCTAGTGGGTTGGTTTCACGTGAAACACCGTGTTTCACGTGAAACATCGACCGGCACGACCGCCCCGTCGCTCATGTTTCACGTGAAACATCGACCCCAAATCCTCTGGACGGCTCCCAGTCCATGATCCAGTCTGGGCCGGTGACACCACACATCACCGATCTGCCGATCCGGGCGCTGACCGTGGACGATCTCCGCCGCTGCGCCGACCTGTCCGAAGATCGTGGCTGGCTCCGCGAGGAGCACAAGTGGGGGCTGCTGCTCGCAGCAGGCAACGGCTTCGGCGTCGATGCCCCGGACGGCCGGGGGCTCGCCGCCGCGTGCGTCGTCACCCGGTACGGCAGCCTCCCCGCCGGCCCCGGACTCGCCGCCATCGGCATGGTCCTCGTGGCCGACCGCTACGCCCGCCAGGGTCTGGGGCGCGCCCTGATGACCCATGTCTGCAACGACGTACTCAAGGGCGTGCCACTCACCCTCCACGCCACGCCCTATGGGCTCCCGCTCTACGAAGAGCTCGGGTTCAAGACCACGGGCCGCGCCGAGATGCTGGTGGGCACCTTCCGTCAGGAAGGCCCTTCCGACCCCCACGGCACACAGGTCCGGCGGGCGGTCGCAGAAGACCTCCCGCGGATCCTGCGCCTGGACGCCGAAGTCTTCGGTGCGGACCGCACGCACATGATCACGCGGCTGCCCGCCTTCGCCGATCAATTGCTGGTCGCCGAGGACGGCGGGAGGGACGGCACGCTCACCGGATACGCCGCAGCCTGGCCCAATATGCACACCCATGTCATCGGCCCGCTGATCGCCCGCGACACCGAAACCGCCCAGGCCTTGATCACCGCCCTCGCCGAGGGCACGGACCGTGCACTGCGCACCGACATCGACGTACGGCACGGGGAACTGCTCGCGTGGCTCAAGGAACGCGGCTTGGAGTCCGTCGCCTTCAACGCCGTGATGGCCAGGGACATCCCCGAACTGCCCGGTGACTGGACCCGCCGCTGGGCGCCGCTGACCGTGGCCGCGGGCTGAGAAAGGGCTTTCCTCATGAACGAGATTCCCGAGCCGACGATCCGGCCCGCGACCGACGCCGATCTGCCTGCCATCGTCGCCATGCTGGCCGATGACCCACTCGGCGCCACCCGCGAGTCCCCGGAGGACCTCACCCCCTACCGTGCGGCCCTGAAACGTCTTGTCGGCGACCCGAACCAGCATGTGGTCGTCGCCGTCCGGGCCGGCCGTGTCGTGGGCACCCTCCAGCTGACGGTCGTCCCGGGCCTCTCCCGCAGGGGAGCCACCCGCGCCATCATCGAGGGCGTACGTGTCCATGCGGACGAGCGCGGCAGCGGACTGGGCACCCGGTTCATCGAGTGGGCGATCGAGAAGTCCCGCGCCGAGAACTGCTCGCTCGTCCAGCTCACGTCGGACGTGACCCGGACCGACGCACACCGCTTCTACGAACGACTCGGGTTCACGGCGTCACACGTCGGCTTCAAGCTGCAGCTCTGACCGTGCCGGAACGTCGGCCGGGCCGGGCAGCTGCGCCGGCGGCCCGGCCTACGATCGGGAGGACGAGCGCCGGTCTCCCCCTCCTCAGCACCACCGAGCGCCGCAACCGGCTCGGCCGACGCCACCGCCTGGCTCCGTAGGCCCGCGCCGCGACGGTCGCGGAAGCGGCGTCCGCTGGAGCGTGAACTCGTCGCCTGAGAGGCTCCCCGGGCCGTCAGCCGATGCCGCGCCAACCCTGCGGGTCGACCCCGCCGGGCACCGGGGCGCCGGGGTCGTAGGGCTCCCTGGTGAACACGAAGGACGCCAGATCGAGGTGGCTCACCGAGCCGTCCTCGCGGCGCACCGCCCGCAGCGTCTCGCCTGCGTAATACCCGGACAGGCCGGTCCACGTGCCGTCGGGCCGGGACCGGAACCGGGCCGTACGCCCCGTACCGCCGACGGGGGCCAACTCCAGCGAGCCGTCCGCGATGAGCCGGACCACCTGGGGCGAAGTCCCCCAGTACCAGGGGCCGCACAGCTCCAGGGGCACCCGGTCCGCCTCCCGGAACGGCCGCCACGGCCGCGGGAACGGGGGCTCTGCATCCGCCACGATCGCGACCAGGTCGGCGGCCACAGCCGCCGCCGGCAGCCCCGACGTGCAGTTGGCCAGCACGACCGCCGCGACGTCGTCGTCCTCGCTCAGCCACAGCCCCGCGACGAACCCGGGCAGCGAGCCGCTGTGGCCCGCCAGCCTGCGTGCGCCCTGGGCCATCAGCTGCATCCCCAGCCCGTAGCCGAGGTCGGCCAACCCCGGCTCCGGGGGCGCCGCCGGCCGGCGCATCTCCCGGACGGACTCCGCGCTCAGCACCCGCTCGTCACCGCGCATCAGGAAGTCGGCGAACCGTGCGAGGTCCCGGGTCGTGGACCACAGCTGGCCGGCCGCGGCCATCAGCCCCAGGTCCTCGAGCGGCTCGGGCAGCATCACGTCGGCCCAGGGGTGCACCGCCCAGCCGCCCGCGTGCGGGGCCTGCGGCCGGCCGCTCGTACGCTCCAGGCCGAGGGGCTCCAGCACCTCGGCCCGCAGGACCTCTTCCCAAGGCTTGCCGCGCAGTGCCTCCACCAGCGAACCCAGCAGGGTGTAGCCGGGGTTGGAGTAGTGGTGCCTGCTGCCCGGGGTGAGCTTGAAGGGCTCCTCGCCCAGCACGTCCGCGAGCTCGGGACGCTGCGCGCCGGGAGTGCGCTCCCACCACTCGCCGGGGGTCTCCGCGGCCAGCCCTCCGGTGTGTGCCAGGAGTTGGGCGATGGTCACCCGGCCGGCGGCGGTGCCCGGGAGGTGCTCCTCCAGCGGGTCCTCGAGCCTGAGGAGCCCTTCGTCCCGCAGGCGCATGACGAGGACGGCGGTGAAGGTCTTGCTGATCGACCCGATCCGGTACTGCACGTTCCCGTCGGGACCGTGCCCCTCGACGGAGGTCCGGGAGCCCTCCCAGACCACCTCCCCGCCGCGCAGCACGGCAGCCGCGACCGACGGGGCTCGTCCCGTGCTCTGGGCGACGGCGATCCGGTGCCTCAGCGCACGCCGGGTGGCGGGGAGCAGTTCAAGGTCCTCGGCAAGCTCATCCATGATCGGATGCTACGTGTTGGCCATGTCCACGAAGCGCGAATAGTGGCCCTGAAAGGCCACCGTGATCGTCGCGGTCGGGCCGTTACGGTGCTTGGCCACGATCAGGTCGGCCTCACCGGCGCGCGGGGACTCCTTCTCGTAGGCGTCCTCACGGTGGAGCAGGATCACCATGTCGGCGTCCTGCTCGATCGATCCCGACTCACGCAGGTCGGAGACCATCGGCTTCTTGTCGGTTCGCTGCTCCGGGCCACGGTTCAGCTGGGAGAGCGCGATCACCGGAACCTCCAGCTCCTTCGCCAGGAGCTTCAGGTTTCGGGACATGTCCGATACCTCCTGCTGACGGCTCTCGGGACGGCGCGAGCCGCCCGACTGCATGAGCTGGAGGTAGTCGATGACCACGAGCGAGAGGTCGTTGCGCTGCTTGAGCCGACGGCACTTGGCCCGGATCTCCATCATCGAGAGGTTGGGGGAATCGTCGATGTAGAGGGGGGCGGCGGAGACGTCCGGCATCCGGCGGGCCAGCCGGGTCCAGTCGTCGTCCGTCATCGTGCCGGAGCGCATGTGGTGCAGGGCCACCCTGGCCTCGGCCGACAGGAGGCGCATGGCGATCTCGTTGCGGCCCATTTCGAGGGAGAAGATCACGCTGGGCAGGTTGCTCTTGATGGAGCAGGCCCGGGCGAAGTCCAGGGCGAGCGTGGACTTGCCCATGGCCGGACGGGCGGCGATGACGATCATCTGGCCCGGGTGCAAGCCGTTGGTCAGGGAGTCCAGGTCGGTGAAGCCGGTGGGCACGCCCGACATCTGCCCGCTGCGCGAACCGATGGCCTCGATCTCGTCGAGGGCGCCTTCCATGATGTCGCCGAGCGGCAGGTAGTCCTCGGAGGTCCGCTGCTCGGTGACGGCGTAGATCTCGGCCTGGGCGCTGTTGACGATCTCGTCGACGTCGCCGTCGGCCGCATACCCCATCTGCGTGATCTTCGTACCGGCGGCGACGAGGCGCCGCAGGACGGCCCGCTCGTGGACGATCTCCGCGTAGTACTCGGCGTTCGCCGCCGTGGGCACGGACTGGACCAGCGTGTGCAGGTACGAGGCGCCGCCGACCTTGCTGATCTCGCCGCGCCGCGTCAGCTCGGCGCCGACGGTGATCGGGTCGGCCGGCTCGCCCTTGGCATACAGGTCGAGGATGGCCTGGTAGATCGTCTCGTGCGAGGGCCGGTAGAAGTCATGGCCCTTGAGGACCTCGACGACGTCGGCGATGGCGTCCTTGGAGAGGAGCATGCCGCCGAGGACCGACTGCTCGGCGTCGAGGTCCTGCGGAGGAACGCGTTCGAAGCCGCCGCCGCCACCGTCCCAGGAGCCGCCCTCGCGACCCCGGTCGTGCTGCTCGTCTCCGCGGCCCCGGCCTTCGCTGTTGCGGCGGGGACGGGCGGGCAGACGGTCACTGGGACCGCTGTCGGCCCAGGGGTCGTCCATGGGCTCGGGCATGCTCACGGGCCGCCTCCTCCCGTCCGCAACGCGGACCTCGCCGTGCGGCATTTCTACGGCACGGCTCTGACATATGGGGCACCCGGATCGGCTGTCGGCGAGTCGGGCAACGCACCACGGTAGGGCCGCGAGCGGCGTCAGCCAATCTTGTTATCCACAGGCTCTGTGGATGAGATGTGGACGACGGCGCGAATGCTGTGGGTAACTCCCCGGAAGCTGTGCACGGACCGGGGGACGGCGCTGTGGACAAAATCACCCGGGCCACCCCACCACCCCATCTGACCTGGGATTTCCTCATCCACCGGCAGTGGGCGAGAAAATTCTTCGCCCAGGTCTCGAGAACGCCTCCAACGGGGCGGGACGAACGCCCAAGTCAGCACACAGGTAAGGATTGATACGAGGTTGCGTCCGTTACCTGTGGAAGATTAGATTGGGCGCATGACACAGGCCCTCGCAGCGCCCCCGGCAGGGCCGAGACGGCACGACCGGGAGATCTTCGCACTCGCTGTCCCCGCCTTCGGCGCCCTCGTGGCCGAGCCTCTCTTCGTGATGGCCGACAGCGCCATCGTGGGACACCTCGGCACTCCCCAGCTGGCCGGCCTCGGCATCGCCGCCGCCTTGCTCACCACCGCCGTGAGCGTCTTCGTCTTCCTCGCCTACGCCACCACCGCGGCCGTCTCACGCCGTGTGGGCGCCGGAGACCTGCCGGCAGCCATCCGGCAGGGCATGGACGGCATCTGGCTGGGCCTTCTGCTCGGCGTCGCCGTCGTCGCCGTGGTGCTGCCCGCCGCACCCTCGCTGGTCGCCCTCTTCGGCGCATCGGACAGCGCCGCCCCCCACGCGATCACCTACCTGCGCATCTCCGCCCTCGGCATCCCGGCGATGCTCGTGGTCCTGGCCGCCACAGGGGTCATCCGCGGCCTCCAGGACACCCGTACGCCGCTCTACGTGGCCATCGGCGGCTTCGCCCTCAACGCGGGACTGAACGTCGCGCTCGTCTACGGCGCGGGCCTCGGCATCGCCGGCTCCGCCTGGGGCACCGTCCTCGCCCAGTGCGCCATGGCCGCCGCCTATCTCTTCGTGGTCGTCCGCGGGGCCCGACGCCACGGCGCCTCGCTGCGTCCCGACACCGCCGGCATCCGCGCCTGCGCCCAGGCCGGGGCCCCGCTGCTGGTCCGCACCCTGTCCCTGCGTGCCATCCTGCTGATCGCGACCGCCGTGGCCGCCCGGCTCGGCGACGCAGACATCGCGGCCCACCAGATCCTGCTCTCCCTGTGGAGCCTGCTCGCCTTCGCCCTGGACGCCATCGCGATCGCCGGCCAGGCGATCATCGGCCGCTACCTGGGCTCGGGTGACACGGACGGCGCGAAGGCCGTCTGCCGCCGGATGGTGCAGTGGGGCATTGCCACGGGCATCGTGCTCGGCCTCCTGGTGGTCCTGGCCCGACCTGTGTTCACTCCGCTGTTCACCAGCGACCCGGCCGTGGAGAAGGCACTACTGCCCGCTCTCCTGGTCGTCGCGCTCGCCCAGCCCGTGTCCGGCATCGTCTTCGTGCTGGACGGCGTCCTGATGGGTGCGGGCGACGGCCCTTACCTCGCCCGGGCCATGCTGGTCACGCTTGCCTCGTTCACCCCGGTCGCGCTGCTCGTCCCGGCCCTGGGCGGCGGCCTGACGATGCTCTGGTGGGCCATGACCCTGATGATGCTGGTCCGGATGCTCACTCTGCAGCTGCGCGCCCGCTCCGGCCGATGGGCGATCGCGGGCGCCACCAGATAAGCCGTTTCACGTGAAACATCGCCGAGCCGTCGCCGTGTTTCACGTGAAACACAGCCCGGCCGCCGACATGCGGCGCTTCCCGGAGAAGCCAGGGAACGACGAAGGGCCGCACCCCGGCGGGGTGCGGCCCTTCGCGTGCAGCCTTAGGCGGCGACGACCTCGATGCCCACGTTCGCGGCCACGTCGGTGTGCAGACGCACGGAGACCTGGTACGAACCGAGGGTCTTGATCGGGGAGCCGAGCTCAACGCGGCGCTTGTCGACCTTCGGGCCACCGGAAGCCTCGATCGCCGTGGCGATGTCGGCCGGGGTCACGGAGCCGAAGAGACGACCGGCGTCACCCGCGCGGGTGGCCAGACGGACCTTCACACCCTCGAGCTTGGCCTTGACCTCGTTGGCCTGCTCGATGGTCGCGATCTCGTGGATCTTGCGGGCGCGGCGGATCTGCGCCACGTCCTTCTCGCCACCCTTGGTCCAGCGGATCGCGAAACCACGCGGGACCAGGTAGTTGCGAGCGTAACCGTCCTTGACGTCGACGACATCGCCGGCGGCACCGAGGCCAGAAACCTCGTGGGTCAGGATGATCTTCATTAGTCGGTCACCCTTTCCTTATCGCGCGGTGGACGTGTAGGGCAGCAGCGCCATCTCACGGCTGTTCTTCACGGCCGTGGCGACGTCACGCTGGTGCTGCGTGCAGTTGCCGGTGACGCGGCGGGCACGGATCTTGCCGCGGTCGGAAATGAACTTCCGCAGCATGTTCGTGTCCTTGTAGTCCACGTAAGCGGTCTTGTCCTTGCAGAACGCGCAGACCTTCTTCTTAGGCTTGCGCACAGGCGGCTTCGCCATTGTGTCTCTCCTGTGTGATCAAGAAGTTTGGATGGAGCTGCCCTAGAAGGGCGGCTCGTCCGAGTAGCCACCGCCGGAGCCGCCGGAGCTTCCGCCCCAACCGCCCCCGCCGCCGCCCTGCTGCTGGCCACCGGCCGGCGCGCTGGACGCCCACGGGTCGTCGGAGGGAGCTCCGCCGCCCTGCTGGCCGCCGCTGGGGGCTCCGCCCCAGCCACCGCCGCCGCCCTGCTGCTGACCGCCGCCGCCGTATCCACCCTGGCCACCGCGGCCGGTGGTCTTGGCGACCTTGGCCGTGGCGTTCTTCAGGCTGGGGCCGACTTCCTCGACGTCCAGCTCGTAGACCGTGCGCTTGACACCCTCACGGTCCTCGTACGACCGCTGCCTCAGCCGGCCCTGCACGATGACGCGCATGCCTCGCTGGAGGGACTCGGCGACGTTCTCCGCCGCCTGCCGCCACACCGAGCAGGTCAGGAACAGGCTCTCGCCGTCCTTCCACTCATTGGTCTGACGGTCGAAGGTGCGGGGGGTGGACGCGACACGGAACTTCGCGACCGCCGCACCCGAGGGGGTGAAGCGCAGCTCGGGGTCGTCGACGAGATTGCCGACGACCGTGATGACGGTCTCGCCTGCCATGGATGAACCTCTCGGCGGGGATTGCTGCTGGGCTGCTGTGCTACTCGATCCCGATTACCGCTGAACCGAAGTTCAGTGGGTCTCGGGGCGAAGGACCTTGGTCCGGAGAACCGACTCGTTCAGGTTCATCTGTCGGTCAAGCTCCTTGACGACCGCAGGCTCGGCCTGGAGGTCGATGACCGAGTAGATGCCCTCGGGCTTCTTCTTGATCTCGTAAGCGAGACGACGACGGCCCCAGGTGTCGACCTTCTCGACCTTTCCGTTGCCCTCACGGACGACGGAGAGGAAGTTCTCGATCAGCGGGGAGACAGCGCGCTCCTCGAGATCGGGGTCGAGGATGACCATCACTTCGTAGTGACGCATGTGGAACCCACCTCCTTTGGACTCAGCGGCCACGGTCGTTCCGTGGCAGGAGGGTCGTGATGCGTGAGCACGGCGTCCGCAGAGCAGACACCGCGCAGCTGTACAGACTACCTGCTCGCGTCCTTCCGGTTGAAATCCGGCAGGAGAGGGCCACAATCTGTATCCATCGGGTGTGCTCGGTGCTATGCCCTCGGCCCCCTGCCGGAGGCAGCCCGCAGCACTGCCAGCTTCAGCCAGGAGGTGCCTTCCGATGGCACAGGCAATGCGGTCCCCTCAGATCTCCCTGCTCTCCACCGACGGAAAGCCCCACCCGCTGCAGGACGCCCTGATGGCGGTCACCCTGACCCTCGGCGCCGTGGCGTTCGTCACGGCCTTCTTCCACAACCTGCATCTGATCAGCTCGTGGGCCGGGCTGATCGGCATCCTGACCGGCGCGTACGGACAGTTCGTCTCCGTCACGACACGCGAGCGCTTCGCGCTGATCATCGGCCTTGGCGCGTCTGCCATCGGCTTCTACCTCGGCATGTTCCACGGCGGCCTCTTCGGGGGCTGACCGGGCCGCCCGCGGCACCTCCTCGGCAGGGCGCCGGCCGAACACCGGCCCGGGCCCACGGCCCGTCCCCCAGAAGGGTGGCGCCCCTGTCGCAGTAGGCTTCGCGCCATAGCCAGCGAAGCCGCCGAGGAGACGCCCCGCATGAGCCTGTCCCTGAGGACCATCAGCCGAGAGCAGCATCTGGGTTACCTCCAGAGCCTGCCCTCGGCGAGCCACTGCCAGGTCCCGGCGTGGGCCGACGTGAAGAACGAGTGGCGTTCCGAGAACCTCGGTTGGTTCAACGAGTCCGAGGAACTCGTCGGAGCGGCACTCGTGCTCTACCGCCAGCTGCCCAAGGTGAAGCGCTACCTCGCCTACCTCCCCGAGGGCCCGGTCATCAACTGGTACGCCCCGAACCTGGAGGAGTGGCTCCAGCCGATGCTGGCCCACCTCAAGCAGCAGGGTGCCTTCACCGTGAAGATGGGCCCGCCCGTCGTCATCCGCCGCTGGAACTCGGCCGCCATCAAGGCCGGGATCCAGGACCCCGACGTCAAGCGCCTGCGCGACGTGGAGGCCTCGGTCATCGAGCCGCGCGCCTTCGAGGTGTCCGACAAGCTGCGCCGCATGGGCTGGCAGCAGGCCGAGGACGGCGGCGCCGGCTTCGGCGACGTACAGCCGCGCTACGTCTTCCAGGTACCGCTCGCCAACCGCTCGCTGGACGACGTCCTCAAGGGCTTCAACCAGCTGTGGCGCCGCAACATCAAGAAGGCGGAGAAGGCCGGCGTCGAGGTCGTCCAGGGCGGCTACGACGACCTGCCGACCTGGCAGCACCTCTACGAGATCACGGCCGAGCGCGACAAGTTCCGCCCGCGCCCCCTCAGCTACTTCCAGCGCCAGTGGACGGCCCTCAACTCCGAGGACCCCAACCGGATGCGCCTGTACATCGCCACGCACGAGGGAGAGCCGCTGGCCGCCGCCACGATGCTCACCGTCGGCCAGCACGTCTGGTACTCGTACGGCGCTTCCGCCAACCACAAGCGTGAGGTCCGTCCCTCGAACGCGATGCAGTGGCGCATGCTGCGCGACGCGTACGCACTCGGTGCGAGCGTCTACGACCTGCGCGGAATCTCTGACACGCTGGACGAGAACGACCACCTGTTCGGTTTGATCCAGTTCAAGGTCGGTACCGGCGGCGAAGCCGTCGAGTACGTCGGCGAGTGGGACTTCCCGCTGAACAAGGTGCTGCACAAGGCACTCGACATCTACATGTCGCGTCGCTGACCCACCCCCAGATCCACCCGCTTTCCCCGCACAGTCCCGCTGCACCAGGCAGCTTCACAGGAGAGGTTCCGGACGGGCATGGCGCTCACGCTCTACGTCGACACCGCGCGCTGGCGTGCGCACCAGAAGCAGGTCCAGGACCAGTTCCCCGGGATGGTCCCGGTCTGCAAGGGCAACGGCTACGGCTTCGGGCACGAGCGGCTGTGCGAGGAGGCGACCCGGATGGGCGCCGACGTGCTCGCGGTCGGCACGACGTACGAGGCCGCCAGCATCAAGGACTGGTTCGGCGGCGACCTGCTCGTCCTGACCCCGTTCCGCCGGGGCGAGGAGCCGGTGCCGCTGCCGGACCGGGTCATCCGCTCGGTGTCCTCGCTGGAGGGGGTCCGCAGCCTGGTCGGTGCCCGCGTGGTCATCGAGTGCATGAGTTCGATGCGCCGCCACGGCATCTCCGAGCAGGACCTCGGCCAGCTGCACGGCGCCATCGAGGACGTGCGGCTGGAGGGCTTCGCCCTGCACCTGCCGCTGGACCGCCCGGACGGCTCGGACGCCGTGGAGGAGGTCATCGGCTGGATGGACCGGCTGCGTGCGGCCCGGCTGCCGCTGCACACCATGTTCGTCAGCCACCTGCGGGCCGAGGAGCTGGCACGACTCCAGCAGCAGTTCCCGCAGACCCGCTTCCGGGCCCGCATCGGCACCCGGCTGTGGCTGGGCGACCACGAGGCCACCGCCTACCGCGGCTCGGTACTCGACGTCACGCGTGTGGCCAAGGGCGACCGGTTCGGCTACCGCCAGCAGAAGGCCGCGTCGGACGGCTGGCTGGTCGTGGTCGCCGGCGGTACCTCGCACGGTGTGGGCCTGGAGGCCCCGAAGGCGCTGCACGGTGTGATGCCGCGTGCCAAGGGTGTCGCCCGGGCGGGCCTGGCCACGGTCAACCGGAACCTTTCGCCGTTCGTGTGGGCGGGCAAGCAGCGCTGGTTCGCCGAGCCGCCCCACATGCAGGTGTCGATCCTGTTCGTGCCCGCCGACGCGACGGAGCCGAAGGTCGGCGACGAGCTGGTGGCGCACCTGCGCCACACCACCACGCAGTTCGACCGGATGCTCGACTCCTGAGCCGTCCCGGTCAGTCCTTGGGGCCGGCGCCCCAGTCGACCCGCTGTCCCTCCGAGGGCGTCGCGTACCGCGGCGCCCTCGCTGCGTCCGACATCACGAACACGTCCTCGGCGCCGTCCAGGATGCCCCCGGAGGGGTCGTCCGAGCCGTCCCGCCGTACGACGTCGTGCTCCGGGTACAGGATGTCGCGGACGACGACGGCGCACAGGTACAGCGTGGCGAGCAGGTGGGCCGCGATCGCGAGCTGGTAGCCCTCCACGGGCAGGCCCTGGTGCTTGTCCCCGCTGTTGATGTAGGCGAGGTAGAACCAGATCCCGAGGAAGTAGGCGACCTCTCCGGCCTGCCAGACCAGGAAGTCGCGCCAGCGCGGCCGGGCCAGCGCGGCGAGCGGGATGAGCCACAGCACGTACTGCGGCGAGTAGACCTTGTTGCAGAGGATGAAGGCGGCGACGACCAGGAAGGCCAGCTGGGCGAAGCGCGGGCGGCGGGGGGCGGTCAGGGTGAGGAGTGCGATGGCCCCGCACAGCAGGAGCGTCAGCCCGGTCGCGTACGTGTTGGCGTCGTGCAGGGGGTTGCCGGAGCGCTGGGAGATCAGCAGCCAGACGGAGCCGAAGTCGATGGGCCGCTCCTGGCTGAAGGTGTAGAACTTCTTCCAGCCGTCCCAGGCGAAGTACATGACGGGAAGGTTGACCACGAGCCAGGCTCCGGCCGCGCCGCAGGCGGCCAGGCCGAAGTCGCGCCACTTGCCGGCCCGCCAGCAGAGCACGAACAGGACCCCGAGCAGCAGGACGGGGTACAGCTTCGCGGCGGTGGCCAGGCCGATGAGGACGCCGAAGAGGACCGTCCGCCCACGGGACCACATGAGCATGCCGGCCGCGGTCAGGGCGATGGCCAGCAGGTCCCAGTTGATCGTCGCCGTCAGGGCGAAGGCGGGTGCGAGCGCGAAGAGCAGGGCGTCCCAGGGCCGGCGGCGGTGGGTGCGCGCGACGCACACGGCGATGACCGCGGCGCAGGCCATCAGCATGCCCGCGTTGACCATCCAGTACATCTGCTCGCGGTGCTGCATCGAGCCGCTGCCGGGGGTGAGCCAGGAGGCGATCTCCATGAAGAGCCCGGTGAGCACCGGGTACTCCAGGTACTCCATGTCGCCGGGGAGCCGGTCGAAGTAGGGCGTCAGGTTGTCGGCGAAGCCCCGGACCGCGTACAGGTGCGGGATGTCGGAGTAGCAGGCGTGGGTGTACTGCGAGGACGCACCGCGGAACCAGGCCCACTCGTAGCAGGGCAGCTTCTGCACCATGCCGAGCGCGAACATGCCGATGGCGATGAGGGCCACGACGCGCACCGGTCCCAGCCAGTGGCCGCCGAGGCGGGCGTAGCGGCCGATCGGGCCGCCGATGAGCTCACTGCCGGCTGCGGCGACCTCGTCCTGCTGCGTGGGCAGTACGGGGCGGTCCTGGTGCACCTGGGTCATGGGGGTCATCCTGCCGTACGGGACCGGGAACGGGGGAAGGCCGCCGCACAGCGTGTGCGACGGCCTTCCGGGCCTTCGGGGGACGGTGGAGCGGATCAGTCCACCGCGGTGCCGGTGGTCGATCCGGTGAGGCCGCCCGGACGTCCGGGTCTGCCGCTGGGCGACGGGGACGGGGAGCCGCTGGGCCCGCCGATGACCCCTGAGCTGGTGCCGGTGTCCGTGCCCTCGTTGGTGCCGCCGCGCGTGGTGTCCGGGTCGCAGTACAGCTCCCACGGCTTGCACGGCCGGCCACCGCCCGTGGACGGGGACGGAGACGGCGGCGGCGAGCTCGGCGGGAGCGACGACGGGGACTGGGACGGCGTGACGGGTGCCGCGGGGGTGGGGGAGGGGGCGCCGGCGGAGTCGGCCGTGACGCCGATGTCCTCGGCCTCCGGGAACTGCTTGACCGGGGTGCCCTTGAGGGCCTCGGCCATGTACTCGGTCCAGATCTCGGCAGGGATGTCACCACCGTGCAGGGAGGGGATGTCGCCCACGCCCTTCATGGAGATCAGCTTCTTCTCCGCCGAGTTGGGGTCGGTGCGGAAGAGGACCACGGAGGTGGACAGTTCCGGGGTGTAGCCGACGAACCACGCCGACTTGTTCTCGTCCGTGGTACCGGTCTTGCCCGCTGCGGGCCGGCCCAGCTTCTTGGCCTTCTTGCCGGTGCCGTTCTCGATGACGTTCTCCAGCACCTTGGTGACGTTGTCCGCGACCGCGTTGTCCATGGCCCGCTGGTCCTTGGGCGGCTCGAAGCCGGACAGCTTCTCGCCGTCCTTGTCGACCGCGGTCACGGAGTACGGCTCGCGGTGCATGCCGGAGGCGGCGAAGGTCGCGTACGAGTCGGCCATGCGGATGGCGCTGGGGGTGGAGGTGCCCAGGGCGAAGGAGGCGTCGTTGTTGGGGTTGATCGACTCCTCGAGGATGCCCGTGGACTTCGCGACGTTCTTGACCTTGTCGTGGCCGACGTCGAAGACGAGCTGGGCGAACGGGACGTTGATGGACTTCTCCATCGCCTCGTTGAGGGTCACGTACCCGAAGGGGGTGGGGCTCTCGTTCTTCTGCCTGAACGGGTTGCCCGAGGAGTCGCGCAGCGGCTTGCCCTCACGGTTGTTGATCACCGTGAGGTCGTTCGCCTGGTACTTGCTGTCGACCGAGATGCCCTTGCCGTTGGAGTTCTGTGTGCCGTACTCCATGGCCGCGGCCAGCACGTACGGCTTCCAGGTCGAGCCGACCGGGACGCCGCTGGTGTTGGCGTTGTTGCTGAAGTACTTCTTGTCCCAGCCCGGGCCGCCGTAGAGGGCCACCAGCGCGCCGGTCTTCACGTCCACGGAGGCGGCGCCGAACTGTACGAAGGTGTCGGTGTCCGGGCGCTTCTTCTCGTCGATCAGCCCGGCACGGATGTCCTCGACCGCCTTCACCATGGCTTCCACCTTCGGCTTCTCGAAGGTGGTTTTGATCCGGTAGCCGCCCCGGGCCATCTGCTCGGCGGTGATGCCCTTGGTCTTCATCACGTACGCCTTGGCCGTGTCGACCATGTAGCCGATCTGGCCGGTCATCCCGCGGGCCTGCTCCGACTCGACGAGCGCGGGGAACTGCGTGTGCTTCGCGCGCTCCGCCGGGTCCATGCGGCCGACCTCGACCTCGCGGTCCAGCACCCAGGCCCAGCGCTTCTTGGCACGGTCCGAGTTGAGCTCGGGAGTGGCGGCGGCGCCGATGCCGCCGTCCGGGTTGTAGAGGTTGGGGCCCTTGAGCACGGCCGCGAGGAAGGCGCACTCGGATGGGTTCAGGTCCTGGCTGTCCTTGCCGAAGTAGGCGCGGGCCGCGGCCTGGATGCCGTAGGCGTCCCGCCCGTAGTAGGCGGTGTTGAGGTATCCCGCGAGGACCGTGTCCTTCTCCTCCTTGACACCCAGCCTTATCGCGATGAAGAGCTCGGTGACCTTCCTCTTGAGCGTCTGGTCGGAGTCCAGGTACGTGTTCTTCACGTACTGCTGGGTGATGGTCGAGCCGCCCTGGGTGGACCCGCCCGTGCCCATGTTCCACACGGCGCGGGCGATGCCCATCGGGTCCACGCCCTTGTCGGTCTCGAAGGACTCGTTCTCCGCCGCGATCACGGCGTCCCTCATCGCCTGGGGGATGCTCGAGATGGGGACGATCTGCCGGTTCATCGAACCGCCCGTCGCCACCATCTGGCTGCCGTCGGCCCAGTAGAAGACGTTGTTCTGCGCCTCGGCCGCCTTGTTCGGGTCCGGCGTGTCCACCATCGCGATGCCGATTCCGGTACCGGCGATGATGACCGAGAAGAAGCCCAGTGCGGTGCCGGAGACCAGCTTCCAGGAGGGCACGAAGCGCTTCCAGCCGTCCCGGTCGGACCGCGGGTAGTTGATCAGCCGCTTGTCCGGGCGGCCGGCGCCGCGCGCGCTGCCGGCGCCTCTACCGCGGCCCGAGGCCCCTCTTTGCGCGGCCCGGCGGGCATCGGCGCGGCTGCCCTGGGCGGGCTGTTGTGCGTACGGGCCGCTGTGCGACGCGGTGGAAACGTCACGTCCGGCACCCCTACCGGGGCGCTGCTGGGCGGCGCGGCGGGCGGAGGCCCGCCCCCCGCCCTGGGGCTGCGGCGGTTTGCGGCGGTGCTCGCTCATCGAACGACTACTCCTCGGGCAGGCGAGTGGCCTGGAAGCGGCAGATGAATTCCGGTTCCCCCCGGTGTCATGGCGCACAGACTACGCACGCTCAAAACCCGACCAGTGCCGAAGTTCACCCCAAATCAGGCAACCTGCCTGGTGCGAATCGGTGATGTGATGCCGGTCACCATGTCTCCCCTTGTCGATGGAGGCGGCCCGTTCTATCGTCTGGATGTATCGAGCCGATACATCAGCTCGACATAAAGACTCAGGGGTGGAGGAGAGGCAGGCGGATGAGCAGACGCTCCGGCATCCTCGAGTTCGCCGTCCTCGGACTGCTCCGCGAATCCCCCATGCACGGCTATGAGCTGCGCAAGCGGCTCAACACCTCGCTGGGAGTGTTCAGGGCCTTCAGCTACGGGACGCTCTACCCCTGCCTCAAGACGCTCGTCGCCAACGGCTGGTTGATCGAAGAACCGGGCAACGCCCCGGAAGACGCTCTCGCCGCTTCACTCGCAGGGCGCCGCGCCAAGATCGTCTACCGGTTGACGGCCGCGGGTAAGGAGCGCTTCGAGGAGCTCCTCTCCCACACAGGCCCCGAGACCTGGGAGGACGAGTCCTTCGCCGCCCGCTTCGCCTTCTTCGGCCAGACCGAACGAGACGTGCGCATGCGGGTACTGGAGGGCCGCCGCAGCCGGCTGGAGGAGCGCCTGGAGAAGATGCGCGCATCCCTCGCTCGAACGCGGGAGCGCCTCGACGACTACACGCTTGAGCTGCAGCGGCACGGCATGGAGTCCGTGGAGCGCGAAGTGCGCTGGTTGAACGAGCTCATCGAGAGTGAGCGGGCGGGACGGGATCGCAGACGATCCGGTCCGTCCGACGAAACCGAAAAATGAGGACTGCAGCTTGCAGGCCTCGTCCGAGAACAAACAGGGAGCAACCGGAATGGGTTCGGTTCGCGTAGCCATCGTCGGCGTGGGCAACTGCGCCGCCTCGCTGGTGCAGGGCGTCGAGTACTACAAGGACGCCGACCCGGCGTCCAAGGTCCCCGGGCTGATGCACGTCCAGTTCGGCGACTACCACGTGCGTGACATCGAGTTCGTCGCCGCGTTCGACGTCGACGCGAAGAAGGTCGGCCTCGACCTTTCGGACGCCATCGGCGCCAGCGAGAACAACACCATCAAGATCTGCGACGTCCCGAACGCCGGTGTGACCGTTCAGCGCGGCCACACCTACGACGGTCTGGGCAAGTACTACCGCCAGACGATCGAGGAGTCCTCCGAGGCCCCGGTCGACATCGTCCAGGTCCTCAAGGACCGCGAGGTCGACGTCCTGATCTGCTACCTGCCGGTCGGTTCCGAGGACGCGGCGAAGTTCTACGCGCAGTGCGCCATCGACGCCAAGGTCGCCTTCGTCAACGCCCTCCCGGTCTTCATCGCCGGCACCAAGGAGTGGGCGGACAAGTTCACCGAGGCCGGTGTCCCGATCGTCGGCGACGACATCAAGTCGCAGGTCGGCGCCACCATCACGCACCGCGTGATGGCGAAGCTGTTCGAAGACCGCGGTGTCCGTCTCGAGCGCACCATGCAGCTCAACGTCGGCGGCAACATGGACTTCAAGAACATGCTCGAGCGCGACCGCCTCGAGTCGAAGAAGATCTCCAAGACGCAGGCCGTCACCTCGCAGATCCCGGACCGCGACCTGGGCGACAAGAACGTCCACATCGGCCCGTCCGACTACGTCGCGTGGCTCGACGACCGCAAGTGGGCCTACGTCCGCCTCGAGGGCCGTGCCTTCGGCGACGTCCCGCTGAACCTCGAGTACAAGCTCGAGGTGTGGGACTCCCCGAACTCCGCCGGTGTCATCATCGACGCCCTGCGCGCCGCGAAGATCGCCAAGGACCGCGGTATCGGCGGCCCGATCCTGTCGGCGTCCAGCTACTTCATGAAGTCCCCGCCGGTCCAGTACTTCGACGACGAGGCCCTGGCCAACGTCGAGAAGTTCATCAAGGGCGAGGTCGAGCGCTAGTCGAAGCCCGCGAGTCCTGTCGACACCTGGACTTCGGCTGTTCTTCCGCGGAGGGTCCCCGGGCAATGTGCCCGGGGACCCTCCGCGTATGTGACCCTTTCCCTCATGCCTGTCGTACGTGATCTGCGCGTACTCCTGCGCCTGAGAGACTTCCGCAACCTGCTCGCCGTACGGCTGCTCTCCCAGGCGGCGGACGGCGTGTACCAGGTCGCGCTCGCCACCTACGTCGTCTTCTCCCCCGAGAAGCAGACCTCGCCGGCTGCCATCGCCTCGGCCATGGCGGTACTGCTGCTGCCCTACTCGGTGATCGGCCCGTTCGCCGGAGTGCTGCTCGACCGCTGGCGCCGCCGCCAGGTCTTCCTCTACGGCAACCTGCTACGGGCCTTCCTCGCCTGCATCACCGCGGTGCTGATCGTCGCGCACGTACCCGACTGGCTGTTCTACGCCTCGGCGCTGTCCGTGACCGCGGTCAACCGCTTCGTCCTGGCCGGCCTGGCCGCCTCGCTGCCCCGCGTCGTCGGAGCCGATCAGCTGGTCACCGCGAACGCACTCTCCCCCACTGCCGGGACGCTCGCTGCCGTGGCAGGCGGAGGGCTGGCCCTCCTCGTCCGGCTGCTCGCGTCCGGCTCCAACGCCCTCGTCGTGCTGCTCGGGGCCGGTCTCTACCTGTGTGCGGCCCTCGTCTCCCTACGACTGGCCATCGGGCTGCTCGGCCCCGACCACTCCGCAGGGCAGGCCCACCCCTCGGTGGCCCAAGGCATCGCCCTCACCGTGCGGGGCATGGCCGAAGGCCTCCGGCACCTCGCCGCCCGGCGTCAGGCGGCCCGGGCGCTCACCGCGATGACCGTGATGAGGTTCTGCTACGGAGCCCTGTTCGTCATGCTGCTGATGCTCTGCCGCTATGCCTGGTCGGACAGCGAGGCCGAGGGACTCGCCCTCCTGGGCATCGCGGTCGGCGCTTCCGGGGCAGGATTCTTCGCGGCCGCCGTCGTCACCCCGTGGATGGTGGGGCGGCTGGGGACCCTCGGCTGGATCACCGCCTGCGCCGCCGGCTCTGCCGTCCTGGTACCGGCCCTCGGCCTGTTCTTCGCCCCGGGTCCGATGCTGGTCGCCGCGTTCGTCCTCGGCCTCGCCACCCAGGGCGCCAAGATCTCCACCGACACCGAAGTGCAGTCCCGCGTGGACGACGACTACCGCGGCCGGGTGTTCTCCGTCTACGACGTGCTCTTCAACGTCGCGTTCGTCGCAGCGGCGGCCGTGGCCGCGCTCATGCTCGCCGCCGACGGGCAGTCCGTGGTCCTGCTCCTCTGCGTGTCCCTGCTCTACGGCCTGACCGCGGTTCTGCTCGGCCGGCGCCGCCGATGTTTCACGTGAAACATCGCCCGAGGCCGGTCCGCCCGGGTGCCGATGTTTCACGTGAAACATCGGCACCGCACCGGCGGATCAGTTCTGGGACGCCCACCACTCCTTGAGCGCGGCAACCGCGGCGTCATGCCCCATGGGGCCGTTCTCCAGCCGCATCTCCAGCAGGAAGGCATAGGCCTTGCCGATCACCGGCCCGGGGCCGACGTCCAGGACGCGCATGATCTCGTTGCCGTCCAGGTCGGGCCGGATGGCATCCAGCTCCTCCTGCTCCTGGAGCTGTGCGATGCGCTGCTCCAGCCCGTCGTAGGTGCGGGAGAGCGCGTTGGCCTTGCGCTTGTTGCGCGTGGTGCAGTCGGACCGCGTCAGCTTGTGCAGCCGCTCCAGCAGCGGCCCGGCGTCCCGTACGTAGCGCCGCACCGCGGAGTCGGTCCATTCGCCGTCACCGTAGCCGTGGAAGCGCAGGTGCAGCTCGACCAGCCGGGACACGTCCTTGACCATGTCGTTGGAGTACTTCAGCGCGGTCAGCCGCTTCTTGGTCATCTTCGCGCCCACCACTTCGTGGTGGTGGAAGGAGACCCGGCCGTCACTCTCGAAGCGGCGCGTGCGGGGCTTGCCGATGTCGTGCAGCAGGGCAGCGAGCCGCAGCACGAGGTCCGGGCCGTCCTCCTCCAGCGCGATCGCCTGCTCCAGCACGATCAGCGAGTGGTCGTAGACATCCTTGTGCCGGTGGTGCTCGTCACTCTCCAGCCGCAGCGCGGGCAGCTCCGGCAGGACCCGGTCGGCCAGCCCGGTGTCCACCAGCAGTCCCAGACCCCGGCGCGGGTTGGCGGACAGGATCAGCTTGTTCAGCTCGCCCTGCACCCGCTCCGCGGACACGATCTCGATGCGGTCCGACATGGCCTTCATCGCCGCCACGACCTCCGGGGCGACCTCGAAGTCCAGCTGCGCGGAGAACCGAGCCGCCCGCAGCATGCGCAGGGGGTCGTCGGAGAAGGAGTCCTCAGGGGTTCCGGGGGTGCGCAGCAGGCCGGCGGCCAGGTCCTCCAGGCCGCCGTGCGGGTCGATGAACTCCTGCTCGGGCAGGGCCAGGGCCATCGCGTTGACCGTGAAGTCACGGCGCACGAGGTCCTCGTCGATCGAGTCGCCGTAGGAGACCTCCGGCTTGCGCGACGTGCGGTCGTAGGCCTCCGAGCGGTACGTCGTCACCTCGATCTGGAAGGTCCGCACGGCATCAGCGACGCGCGCGTTCTTCTGGGCCCCGACCGTGCCGAAGGCGATGCCCACGTCCCAGACCGAGTCGGCCCACGGCCGGACGATCTTCAGAACGTCCTCGGGGCGGGCGTCGGTGGTGAAGTCGAGATCGTTGCCGAGACGCCCGAGCAGCGCGTCGCGTACGGACCCGCCGACCAGGGCGAGGCGGAAGCCCGCCTCCTGGAACCGGCGGCCGAGCTCGTCGGCGACGGGAGCGACCTGCAGCAGTTCACTGACCGCGCGGCGCTGCACCTGACTCAGGGCACTGGGGTTGTCTTCATTGGCGTTCGGCACAACTGAAAAGGGTACGTGCCCGGCCCACCGGAGACCGCCCCGTTTATCGGCGACCCCGGTACGCGGCCGCCGCGGCGCTGTGCCGATCATGTGGAGCAAGGGGCGGCACTCGCACACAGCGCACCTCGTTACCATTCGTGGACGCACAAAAGACGACCACTGACACTTCTAGGGACGGGCTAGCGCGTGGCCGAGGCGGCAGACATCCAAGGGGCGTCGCCCGCCCCTGTCCGGCGCCGGTGGCTGCGGCGCGCGATCGTCCTGCTCGCCGGGACCCCCGTGCTGGCCGCCCTCGTCTACGCCCCCGCCCCGCAGGCCGAGGCCGTGCAGGCCTCC
Organism: Streptomyces amritsarensis; assembly: GCF_001953875.1. Lineage (GTDB taxonomy): Bacteria > Actinomycetota > Actinomycetes > Streptomycetales > Streptomycetaceae > Streptomyces > Streptomyces amritsarensis. The sequence goes on along the minus strand of NZ_MQUR01000015.1, from coordinate 33,709 downwards.
TCCGTCGACGTGCAACTGGTCTCCATGGCGCCGAGCGCCCCCGTGAAGGGCGACACCCTCACCATCGAGGGCACCGTGGTCAACACCGGGTCCGAGACGATCACCGACGCCCACGTCGGCCTGCGGGTCGGCCCCGCGCTCACGGACCGGTCGTCCATCGACGAGACGGCGGACCGCAACGGCTTCCGGGCCGGCACCGACCCCGGCGAGATCGACTCGGCCTACGCGGTGAAGATCGCCTCCCTGCCGTCGAAGGTCACCCAGAACTTCACGCTCACCGTCCCGGTCAACAAGCTCGAACTCGACAAGGACGGCGTCTACCAGCTCGGTGTCTCCCTGTCCGGGGTGACCGAGAGCCGGCCCTCCGAGCAGGTGCTGGGCATCAAGCGGACCTTCCTGCCCTGGCAGCCGGAGGCCGCCGCCAAGCGCTCCCAGCTCACCTACGTCTGGCCGCTGATCTCCGCCACCCACGTCACCGCCGAGACCGGGTCCGACGAACTCCAGACACCGGTCTTCCTCGACGACTCACTGTCCGAGGAGCTCAAGCCGGGCGGCCGCCTGGAACAGATGGTCACCCTCGGCAGGGACCTGCCGGTCACCTGGGTCATCGATCCCGACCTTCTCTACACGGTCGACGCGATGACCAAGGGCTACCGGGTCCGCGGAACCAACGGAAAGTCCGTCCAGGGCAAGAACAAGGCCGTCGCCGAGCAGTGGCTGAGCTCCCTGGAAACAGCCGTCCAGGGCAAGAAGGTCGTCGCGCTGCCCTTCGCCGACCCCGACCTCGCCTCCCTCGCCCACCACGGCAAGGACGTCTCGGGCACGCTGGGGCAGCTGCGTCCGGCCACGGACAAGGCGAAGAACGCCGTGCAGACCGTTCTGCACGTCCCCGCGTCCACCGACTTCTCCTGGCCCGTGAACGGCGCCATCGACCCCTCGATCGTCAACGTGGCCACCTCGGCCGGTGCCCACAACGTCCTGACCCGCAGCGACAGCCTCGTGGAGACCGGCGCCCTGGGCTACACGCCGTCGGCCGCCCGGCCCATCGGGGCAGGCACCACCGCCGTCGTGGCGGACGCCGAGCTGTCCACCGCGTTCGAGGGCGACATGCTGAACGCCGGGCCCTCCACGCTCGCCGTACAGCGGTTCCTCGCCCACAGCCTCGCCCTGAACCTGCAGAAGACCGACGAGCAGCGCAGCTTCGTCGTGGCTCCGCAGCGGATGCCGACCGTCAGCCAGGCGCGGTCGATGGCCGCCGCCATACGCGGCCTCCAGGGGGGCCGCTGGACGCAGCCGGCGGACCTCGAGGCGGCGGCCGCCGCCAAGCCCGACCCGGGCGCCGCCACCCAGGTGCCGGGCGCCGGCCAGTACCCGGACGACCTGCGCAAGCAGGAGCTGCCGGTTTCTGCCTTCGAGAAGATCCGCACCACGCAGAACACGCTCGACCATTTCAAGGTGATCCTCGCCGCGCCCGACCGCGTGGAGATCCCCTTCGGCAACACCGTCAACCGGGAGATGTCGACCTCCTGGCGAGGCCGCCCCGACGAGGCCCGCCTCTACCGGGACCAGGTTCAGGAGTACCTGATCGGTCTCACCGAGAAGGTCAAGGTCATCCCCAAGTCCGACGCCACCCTGTCCGGACACAGCGCCACCATCCCGGTCAGCGTCCAGAACAGCCTCGTGCAGGACGTGCGCGACCTGGTCCTGCGGGTGAAGTCCGCCAACCCGTCCCGCCTGATGTTCGGCGAGAGCGGCCAGGCCGAGCAGCAGGTCACCGTCCAGGGCGACCACACCCAGACGGTGAAGTTCCCCGCCAACGCCACCGCGAGCGGGCCCGTCGAGGTCACCGCGCAGCTCTTCACCAAGGACGGCATCCCCTACGGCAAGGAACGCCGTTTCACCGTGGAGGCCACCGAGATCACTCCCACCGTGATGCTCGTGATCGCCGGCGGTGTGCTCCTCCTGGTCCTGGCAGGCATCAAGATGTACGCCAGTCGCAAGCGTGTCGCCGCCCGCGCCGCCGCCGAGGAGAGCACGCAGCCGAGTGACGAGTCCCCGGACACCGAACCGCAAAGCACCGAGGGGTCCGGCACGAGTGAGACAGTGGACCGTTGAGCGATGCCGTGGCCGGTCGGCCTGGGGACGATGAGGTGGGGTTTCGATGAACGCGCCGTACGACGGTGACCGCGCGCAGGGCACTGGTGGGCCTGCGCCCTCCCAGGGCACTGCCCCGGGCATGCCGGTGCCCGGGCAGGTTCCCGTGCCTGCGCCCGCGCCGGACCGCGACCCGTATGTCCAGGATGCCTACGACTACGACCCGTACCGGTCCCAGGACCTGTCGGCCCAGGACCCCGTCGACGAGGTCCTCTACGACCGCGCCGCGCACCCTCCGCCGCCGCCCGGCACCTTCCAGGAGCCCGGCCCGCTCTACGCGGCACCGAGTGCGCCCATGTACTCCCCCGATCCGCGCGTCTGGGCCCAGACCCCGCCGCCCGAGCCGGACGGCCCCTCCCGGCACCTGCCGTACGGCGACCGCGCCACCACGACCGAGTTCGTGGGCGTGGACTCGCTCGTCACCCGGGCCTCGGAGGAGCAGCCCGAGCCGGATGCCTTCGCCCACCTCTACCGGGACCAGGAGGCGGCTCCCCGGGCCCCCGCCGAGGACGTTCCCGTCGCCGCCCCGGCCCCGAGCAAGCCCGCCGGACGTGCCGCGAGCCTGCTCAAGTCGAGCGCGCTCATGGCCGCGGGCACGATCGTCTCCCGCATCACCGGCTTCCTGAGAACCCTGGTCATCGCCGGGGCGATCGGCGTCGGCACCTTCAACGACACGTACCAGATCGCCAACACGCTGCCCACGATGATTTACGTGCTCGTCGGCGGCGGCGCCCTCAACGCCGTCTTCATCCCGCAGCTGGTCCGCGCGATGAAGAACGACGACGACGGGGGAGAGGCGTACGCCAACCGGCTGCTGACCCTCGTCGTGGTGCTGCTGGCCGGCATCACCACCATCTGCGTCCTGGCCGCACCGGTGTTCATCACGATGATGTCGCCGAAGATCGCCTCCGACCCGCAGCAGATGGACGTGGCCGTCGCCTTCGCCCGCTACTGCCTGCCCACCATGTTCTTCATGGGCGTCCATGTGGTGCTGGGTCAGATCCTCAACGCGCGCGGCCGATTCGGCGCGATGATGTGGACCCCGGTCCTCAACAACATCGTGGTCATCGCCACCTTCGGTGCCTTCATCTGGGCCTTCGGCGGTTTCACCACCTCCGGTGTCAACGCCACCACCGTCACGCCGGAGGGCGTCCGCCTCCTCGGCCTCGGCACCCTGCTCGGCCTGACCGTCCAGGCCCTCGCCATGCTCCCGTACCTGCGCGACGCGGGCTTCAAGCCGCGCCTGCGCTTCGACTGGAAGGGCCACGGCCTCGGCAAGGCCGCCCGCCTGGCCAAGTGGACGTTCTTCTTCGTCCTCGCCAACCAGGTCGGCCTCGTCATCGTCACCCAGCTCGCCACCTGGGCCGGTTCCGTCGCCGAGAAGCAGGGCCACCCCGGTACCGGCATCACCGCCTACAACTACGCGCTGCTGCTGTGGCAGATGCCGCAGGCGATCATCACCGTCTCCGTCATGACGGCCGTCCTGCCCCGTATCTCCCGCTCCGCCCACGACGGGGACGCCGCCGCTGTCCGCGACGACATCTCCTACGGACTGCGCACCTCTGCCGTCGCGATCGTCCCCTGCGCCTTCGCGTTCCTCGCGCTCGGCGTCCCGATGGCGACCCTGCTCTACGCCGGTTCCGGCTCCGGCGCCCAGAACATCGGCTACGTCCTGATGGCCTTCGGCCTCGGACTGATCCCGTACTCCGTCCAGTACGTCGTCCTGCGCGGCTTCTACGCCTATGAGGACACCCGGACGCCCTTCTACAACACCGTCATCGTCGCCGCCGTCAACGCGGCCGGCTCGGCGGTCTCCTTCTTCGTCCTGCCCGCCCGCTGGGCGGTCGTCGGCATGGCCGCCTCCTACGGTCTCGGCTACGCCGTGGGCGTGGGTGTCGCCTGGCGCCGCCTGCGCACCAGGCTCGGTGGCGACCTCGACGGTGCCCACGTGATGCGCACCTACGCCCGCCTCACCGGTGCCTGCGTCCCGGCCGCCGCCGTGGCCGGCGCGGCCGCCTACGCGGTCACCCAGTGGCTGGGCAGCGGAGTCCTGGGTTCCGCCGCGGCCCTCGTCGTCGGCGGGATCGCCCTGGCGGCCGTGTTCCTCATCGCGGCCAAGCGGATGCGGATCGAAGAGCTCAACGCGATGGTCGGGATGGTCCGCGGACGTTTGGGGCGCTGATGCGCACAACCGTCGCCCCCTTTCGTGTGTCGTGCATAGCGTCGGACTGTGGGCACAATTGGCATGGCTTCGCAGACTGGCCTACAGCGCGCAACGGATGGGGAGGCAGGAACGACGGTGGCGGAACGTAGCACGGCTGCCGTCGACGTGGCCGACAACGACGGCGACGAGCCGTCTGCCGCTCAGGCGGCAAAGGCCACGTCCGACGGGGTGGACACCCAGAACGGACGAGCCGCGGACGGACCCATGCCCGACAAGGACGGCGAACGCAAGAACACGGCCTCCACGGCCGCACCCGAACTCCACAGCGGCCACAAGCTCGCCAGACGCTACCGGCTGGAAGAGTGCGTCACCCGTGTGGACGGATTCAGCAGTTGGCGCGCGATGGACGAGAAGTTGCGCCGGGCCGTGGGCGTGCACCTGATGCCCGCCGACCACTCACGGGCGCGCTCCGTCCTGGCCGCCGCCCGCTCGTCCGCCCTGCTCGGCGACCCGCGCTTCGTACAGGTGCTCGACGCCGTGGAGGAGAACGACCTCGTCTATGTCGTCCACGAGTGGCTGCCCGATGCCACCGAGCTCACCGCCCTGCTCGCCGCCGGCCCGCTGGAGGCCCACGAGGCCTACCAGCTCGTCAGCCAGGTCTCCCAGGCGATGGCCGCCGCGCACCGTGAGGGCCTCGCCCACCTTCGGCTGACGCCGAGCGCGATACTGCGCACGTCCACGGGCCAGTGGCGCATCCGCGGCCTCGCCGTGAACGCCGCACTGCGCGGCATCACCAGCGAGACCCCGCAGCGCGCCGACACCGAGGCCATCGGTGCCCTGCTGTACGCGGCCCTCACCCAGCGCTGGCCGTACGAGAGCGACGCGTACGGCCTCACCGGCCTGCCCAAGGGCGTCGGTCTCATCGCCCCCGACCAGGTCCGCGCCGGCGTCCACCGCGGTCTGGGCGAGCTCGCCATGCGCGCGCTCGCCAACGACGGGGCCACCGCCTCCCGTCAGGAACCGGCCTGCACCACCCCGGAAGAGCTGTCCAAGGCCGTTTCCGCGATGCCCCGCATCCGTCCGCCGGAGCCCGCCTTCACGGCCCCGCCGGAGTACCAGCACACCACCTACCAGCAGGGCAGCTACGGCCGCACCACGCCCTCCGGCGTGTCCACGGTCCAGAGCCTGCCCGTCGCGCCCCCGCCGGCGCCGTTGCAGAGCCGCACGGGCCGCGCGCTCAAGTGGGGTGTCGCAGCCCTGCTCATCGCCGCCCTCGGCCTGGGCAGCTGGCAGCTGGCCGACACGCTCCTGGAGCGCGGCACCCAGAAGGGCAACAGCGGTACGAGCAACAACACCAAGCCCGGCACCGACGACAACCCGAAGGCCGAGCCCGGTGAGCAGCTGGAGCTGTCACACGCCAGGGTCCTCGCCATAGGCGGCGATGACCAGGTGAAGCCCGAACTCGCCGCGAAGGCCATCGACGGCAGCACAGAACCGGGCTGGGTCACCCCGCAGTACCTCGGGTACTCGAACCTCGGCAACCTGCCCGGTCGCAAGGACGGCAGCGGCATCGTCGTGGACCTGGGCAAGGTCAAGGACGTGACGGGGCTCGAGGTGGAGCTCTATGTCGAGGGACAGAAGGTCCAGGTCCTCGCCGCACCCGAGGAGGCCTCCAACCCGAACTCCCTCTCCGCCTTCTCCCAGCACCTCACCAAGCTGGAGATCGCGCCGAAGAAGCTGGAAGCCACCCTCGAGAAGCCGATTCGCACCCGGTTCGTCCTGATCCACATCACCGACCTGCCGTCCGACGGCGAAGGCGGCTACCGCGGCGGCATCAACGAGATCAAGGTCCTCGGCAAGCCCTCCTAGCCATTCCGCTCCCGCAGGGTCCGCTGCGCCACCGGCACGGCGGACCCTCGTGTTTCCCGATCCCAAGCCGTAATCTCCCCCGGGGAGGCGAGGTGTGATGCACGAAGCGAAGGCCGAGGGCACCGGCGACCAGGAGCTCCTGGCGCTGCACCTGGGTGGTGATCCCGATGCCTTCGGGGAGCTCGTACGGCGGCATCGCGACCGGTTGTGGGCCGTGGCCCTGCGGACGCTCGGGGACCGGGAGGAGGCCGCGGACGCCGTGCAGGACGCTCTGGTCTCCGCGTACCGGGCCGCGCACACCTTCCGGGGCGAGTCCGCCGTCACCACGTGGCTGCACCGGATCACCGTCAACGCCTGCCTCGACCGTGCCCGCAAGGCCGCCTCGCGCAGGACCGCTCCCCTGGACGACACGGAGCGCCTGGAGAGCCTCCTGGAGCCCCACGAGTCCGCCGAGGCGCCCGCGGAGCGCGAGGACCTCCACCGACAGCTCCTGGCCGCCCTCAGGACCCTCCCGGACGAGCAGCGGGCCGCCCTGGTCCTCGTCGACATGCAGGGATACCCCGTCGCCGAAGCCGCCGGCATCCTCGACGTGCCCACCGGCACGGTGAAGAGCCGGTGCGCGCGCGGCCGGGCGAAACTGCTGCCCCTCCTCACTCATCTGCGCACGAATGCCGGGGATAACACCACCGCCGAGCGGGGAAGGAACCGGACGCCGGGCACGCCCGTCACACCAGCGGCAGCACAACCCCGGCAACCAGACCCAGACGCTGTGAAGGGCGGAGGTGGACGACCGTGAGCCCTGCGACTGGCACGCCCGGCACGACCGGCACGATCCGGCACCCGGACGTCTCGGAGATCTCCGACCTGACCGAAGGACTCCTCTCCCCGTCCCGAACCGCGGAAATCCGCCGCCATCTCGACGGCTGCACCCTGTGCGCCGACGTCCGCTCCTCCCTGGAGGAGATCCGCGGCCTCCTCGGCACCCTGCCCGGGCCTGCCCGCATGCCCGGCGACATCGCCGGACGGATCGACGCGGCCCTCGCGGCCGAGGCCCTGCTCGACGCGACCCAGCCGCGGGACCAGGACACGCCGGCCCCCGGCCCGCACACGACGAAGCGTGCCGTTTCACGTGAAACGGCGCCCGCAGGTCACCCGGCCGGCCCAACCGGTCCCGGGCGACGCCGCGCCCGTCGCCGGATCGCCGTTCTCGGCGGCCTGGCCGGCGCCGCCGCGTGCGCCCTCGGCCTCTTCCTCTTCGTCGACTTCTCCGGCACGCCCCACCCCAACACCGCTGCCTCGGACTCCGCCGCCCACCCGCCCGTCAGCGCGGCCGGCGGCACGTACACCGCGCAAGGCCTGCGGGGCAGCGTCCAGCGCCTCATCGCTTCCGGAACGGCTGCCAAGACCGACCCCGGAGAGCAGAACAACACCTACGGGCTGGACGAGACCACCGGCGCTCCCGGGGTCGCGCCCGATGACAGGCGGGCGGCGCCTGCCGTCCCCGCCTGCGTCCAGGACGCCACCGGCCGCTCCGATGCGCCGATCGCCGCCGAACGCGGCAGCTACCAGGGCTCCGACGTCCACCTGCTCGTCCTGCCGCACCCGGACGACGCCTCACGCGTGGACGCCTACCTCGTCGACACCACGTGCGAGAACCCCGGTTCGGCCACCCCGGGCAAGGTCCTCCTGAAGAACACCTATCCGCGAAGCTGACACTTCAGGTCCGCACTGCGACGGGTGGGGAATGCAGGCGCCGTAGGATCCGTTGGGTGGGGTGAGAGTCCGCACCGGCCCCCGGTAGGCAGCACGCAGTCCGCAGAGACGAGGAAGAAACCCGTGAGCGACGTTCGAAACGTGATCATCATCGGCTCCGGGCCGGCCGGTTACACCGCCGCCCTGTACACCGCACGCGCTTCGCTCAAGCCGCTGGTCTTCGAAGGCGCCGTGACCGCCGGTGGCGCGCTGATGAACACCACCGAGGTGGAGAACTTCCCCGGTTTCCAGGACGGCATCATGGGTCCGGACCTGATGGACAACATGCGCGGCCAGGCCGAGCGCTTCGGCGCTGAGCTGGTCCCGGACGACGTCGTGGCCGTGGACCTCACCGGTGAGATCAAGACCGTGACCGACACCGCCGGCACCGTGCACCGCGCGAAGGCCGTCATCGTCACCACCGGCTCGCAGCACCGCAAGCTCGGCCTGCCCAACGAGGACGCCCTCTCCGGCCGCGGCGTCTCCTGGTGCGCCACCTGTGACGGGTTCTTCTTCAAGGACCACGACATCGCCGTCGTCGGCGGCGGCGACACCGCGATCGAGGAGGCCACCTTCCTCTCCCGGTTCGCCAAGTCCGTGACGATCGTCCACCGCCGCGACAGCCTGCGCGCCTCCAAGGCCATGCAGGACCGTGCGTTCGCCGACCCGAAGATCACGTTCGCCTGGGACAGCGAGGTCGCCGAGATCCACGGCGAGCAGAAGCTCTCCGGTCTCACCCTGCGCAACACCAAGACCGGTGAGACCTCCGAGCTGCCCGTGACCGGCCTGTTCATCGCCGTCGGCCACGACCCGCGCACCGAGCTCTTCAAGGACCAGCTGGACCTCGACGACGAGGGATACCTCAAGGTCGACGCTCCCTCCACCCGCACCAGCGTCACCGGCGTGTTCGGCGCCGGCGACGTCGTGGACCACACGTACCGTCAGGCCATCACGGCCGCGGGCACCGGTTGCTCCGCCGCCCTCGACGCCGAACGCTTCCTCGCCGCCCTCGCGGACGCCGAGAAGGCGCACGCCGCGGTCTGACCTGTCCCACCCCCCGCACCAGCCCCACACCCCACCCCGCAGGAAGAACAAGGAGGCCGCTGTGGCCGGCACCCTCAAGAACGTGACCGACGCCGACTTCGACGCCGAGGTCCTCAGGAGCGACAAGCCCGTACTGGTCGACTTCTGGGCCGCCTGGTGCGGACCGTGCCGCCAGATCGCGCCGTCCCTCGAGGCCATCGCCGCCGAGTACGGCGACCAGATCGAGATCGTCAAGCTCAACATCGACGAGAACCCGGCCACCGCCGCCAAGTACGGCGTCATGTCCATCCCGACGCTCAACGTCTACCAGGGCGGGGAGGTCGCCAAGACCATCGTCGGCGCCAAGCCGAAGGCTGCCATCCTGCGCGACCTCGCAGACTTCGTCGAGGTCAAGACCGCCTGACGACCGCCTATGTTTCACGTGAAACGGGCCCGTCCCCTCGGAGGGGGCGGGCCCGTTTCACGTACCCCATCAGAGCGGGCGTAGTGCCGGTTCCTTGCGCGCGCCGCCCAGCAGCCGGTCCAGAGCCAGCTCGACGTCTTCCTTCCACGACAGCGTCGACCGCAGCTCCAGCCGCAGCCGGGGATGGGCCGGATGAGGCCGCACGGTCTTGAAGCCCACGGCCAGCAGATGGTCCGCCGGCAACAGGCAGGCCGGGCCCTCCCACCGTGCGTCTCCGAACGCCTCGATCGCCCGGAACCCCCTGCGCAGCAGATCCTTGGCCACCGTCTGGACCATCACCCGGCCCAGCCCCTGCCCCTGGTATCCGGGCATGATCCACGCAGTGATCAGCTGAACGGCATCCGGCGAGACGGGACTCGTCGGGAAGGCGGTGGACCGGGGCACGTACGCCGGTGGTGCGTACAGCACGAAACCCACCGGCACCTCGTCCACGTAGACCACACGGCCGCAGGATCCCCACTCCAACAGGACAGCGGAGATCCACGCCTCTTTCTCCGTCGCCGAAGTGCCCGCCTTCACGGCGGCCTCACCGCTGACCGGGTCCAGTTCCCAGAAGACACAGGACCGGCAACGTCGGGGCAGATCCTGGAGGTTGTCCAGCGTGAGCGGTACCAGCCGACGACCCATGACCGCATCGTATCCACTGGTCCATCGTTCTTCGACAGCAAAGCGATGGGGCGGATCAAGCCGGTTCACACCGGCACGATCCGCCCCTCGGCCTACTCGGGGATCACTCCCCCGCGAGCCCCTGATCCAGCACCCGGCCCTCGCCCGGTGCCAACGTGCCCAGAATCCGCTCCAGATCCTCCATCGAAGCGAACTCGACGGTGATCTTGCCCTTCTTCTGGCCCAGGTCCACCTTCACCCGGGTCTCGAACCGGTCCGACAACCGCGTCGCCAGCTCGCTGAGCGCCGGCGACACGCGGGCTCCCGCGCGCGGACCCTTCGGCTTCACGGCGCTCGAAGGCTCCGAGGCCATCAGCGTCACGATCTCCTCGACCGCACGCACCGACAGCCCCTCGGCCACGATCCGGTGCGCCAGCCGGTCCTGCTCCGCGGAGTCCTCCACCGAGAGCAGCGCCCGCGCGTGCCCCGCGGAGAGCACCCCGGCGGCCACCCGGCGCTGTACCGGCGGCGACAGCTTCAGCAGCCGCAGGGTGTTCGACACCTGGGGACGCGAGCGGCCGATCCGGTCGGCCAGCTGGTCGTGCGTGCAGTTGAAGTCCTGGAGCAGCTGGTCGTAGGCGGCTGCCTCTTCCAACGGGTTGAGCTGGGCCCGGTGCAGGTTCTCCAGCAGGGCGTCCAGCAGCAGCTTCTCATCGTCGGTGGCGCGGATGATTGCCGGAATGGCCTCCAGCCCGGCTTCCCGGCAGGCGCGCCAGCGCCGCTCACCCATGATCAGCTCATAGCGGCCGGGTGCTGACTGGCGCACGACCACCGGCTGGAGCAGACCCACTTCCTGGATGGAGGTCACCAGCTCGGCGAGCGCGTCCTCGTCGAACACCTCGCGTGGCTGTCGCGGGTTCGGGGTGATGGTGTCCATCGGAAGCTCTGCGAACGTCGCTCCCGCCACCGTGTTGGTGTCGGCCTCCGGCTCCGGCTCCGGCTCGGCCACCGGGAGGACCGCGAGCGATGTTTCACGTGAAACATCGGCCTGCGTCAGCGCCGCGAGCTTCGCCGCCGCGACTCCGCGCTCGGACGTCAGCTCCGGCACCGCTGCGGGAGAGGTGGAACCGGCCGTGCTCGTCGGCAGCGTCCTCTCCTGCGGAGCCTGCGGGATCAGTGCGGCGAGCCCGCGTCCCAGACCTCTACGTCGCTCACTCACTGGATCCCCTCCGCCATGCTCTGCGTGCTGTTCATGCTCGCGCCCAAGTGGGCGTGCTGGGACTCGTACTGCATTCCGACCCCCCGATACGCGATTTCTCGCGCCGCCTCCAGATAGGAGAGGGAACCGCTGGAACCCGGGTCATAGGTGAGGACCGTCTGCCCGTAGCTGGGTGCCTCGGAGATGCGCACCGACCGGGGGATGCTCGTCCGGAGCACCTCCTTGCCGAAGTGGCTGCGCACCTCATCCGCCACCTGTGATGCCAGCCGGGTCCTGCCGTCGTACATCGTCAGCAGGATGGTCGACACGTGGAGCGCCGGGTTGAGGTGGGCCCGCACCAGATCGACATTGCGCAGCAGCTGGCCCAGGCCCTCCAGTGCGTAGTACTCGCACTGGATCGGGATCAGCACCTCGGCGCCGGCCACCAGGGCGTTCACCGTCAGCAGGCCGAGCGAGGGGGGGCAGTCGATCAGGATGTAGTCGAGAGGCTGGTCGTAGGCCTGGATCGCCCGCTGCAGCCGGCTCTCCCTCGCCACCAGCGACACCAGCTCGATCTCCGCACCCGCCAGATCGATCGTTGCAGGAGCGCAGAAGAGCCCCTCCACGTCGACCACCGGCTGGACGACCTCCAGCAGCGGACGGCTGTCCACGAGCACGTGGTAGATGGACGGCACATCCGCGTGGTGGTCGATGCCCAGAGCGGTGGACGCGTTCCCCTGAGGGTCGAGGTCGACCACGAGGACCCGTGCCCCGTTCAGAGCAAGCGAGGCCGCCAGATTCACGGTCGTCGTGGTCTTGCCCACGCCGCCCTTCTGGTTGGCGACCACGATGACACGGGTCTGGTCCGGGCGCGGCATGGCCGCACCGGAGCGCCCCATCGCCTCGACCGCCAGCTGGGCGGATCGACCGATGGGGGTCTCGTTGTCTACAAGGGGTGGGGGCGATGTTTCACGTGAAACATCCTCACCCACCGGTTCAGAGCGGGGACCGGGGACCGGGTCGGCCATCGGCCCCGCGAGGTTGGCGTCGGACCGCACGGTGTCACTCTCCTCGGCATCAGGCTCGCGATGAACAGAGCCTGCCATGTCACCGGGGTCGCGAACCAGCGGGGCCCGTACTCCTGTGGATGAATCCACCGATGTGGACAACTCCGTCCCCCTTGCGCCCTTGGACTGGAGGGGGGACGCAGCCGCACGGCCGCGGCTGATGATTCCGTGCAGCAGAGAGCGACGTTTCACGTGCAACACGATGCCCGGACGGAGTCTTCAGACCTCTACGACACTCCGAAATGCATACCTATAGGGCCCAACGCAGACGAAATCTCCGCGTGGGCCCCACACAACCAGCGAATCAACGACGCCGACGAGCCCGTCCGACCCTGGCGGCCTTAGCCCGCTTGGCAGCGAACCTCACTCCACCGGGGCTTTCTCCGACCTCGACCCGGACCACCGTCGACAGCGGATCTACCAGACCCTCGCCCACCTGCAGCACCGAGGTCTTCACCACACCGAGCTTCGTCAGCGCCGTCTTGGCCGACACCAGCTCCTCCTCGGCGGTGTCGCCCTTGAGCGCCAGCATCTCCCCGTACGGACGCAGCAGGGGAACGCCCCAGCCGGCCAGCCGGTCCAGCGGAGCGACGGCACGCGCCGTCACGACGTGCACCGGCTGGAGCTTGCCGAGGACCTCCTCGGCCCGCCCGCGCACCACGGTGACGTGGTCGAGGCCCAGCAGCTCCACGGCCTCCTGGAGGAAGGTCGTCCGCCGCAGCAGCGGCTCGAGCAGTGTGATCTTGAGATCCCGCCGCACCAGGGCCAGTGGGATGCCGGGCAGACCCGCGCCGGAGCCCACGTCGCACACGGTGACGCCCTGGGGCACCACCTCCGACAGGACCGCACAGTTCAGCAGGTGCCGCTCCCACAGGCGCGGCACCTCGCGCGGCCCGATCAGGCCGCGCTTGACTCCCGCGTCCGCGAGCAGCTCCGCATACCGCACAGCTTCCGGGAAAAACTCACCGAACACCGCGCGCGCCTCTTCGGGCGCCTCGGGAAGCTCAGCTGCCTCCGTCACGGGGACCGTCCTTCCGTACCTCGTGGTCCCGAAGACCACATATTCAAGATGCCGCGTCGTTCACATGCCAGGCTGACAAACATCGGCCCCGCCTGCGACACAGACGGGGCCGAACACTCGTGCTGGCGATCAGGCCGGGAGCACAACGACGAAGCGCTGCGGCTCCTCGCCCTCGGACTCGCTCCGCAGACCGGCGGCCGCCACGGCGTCGTGGACGACCTTCCGCTCGAACGGGGTCATCGGAGCCAGCTTCAGGGGCTCGCCGGACGCCTTCACGTCCTCCGCCGCCTTCGCGCCCAGGGCCGCCAGCTCCTCGCGCTTCTTCGCACGGAACCCGGCGATGTCGAGCATCAGCCGGCTGCGGTCCCCGGTCTCGCGGTGGACGGCCAGGCGGGTCAGCTCCTGGAGGGCCTCCAGGACCTCACCGTCGCGGCCCACGAGCTTCTGCAGGTCGCGGCTGGCGGAGTCACTGACGATCGACACCGCGGCACGGTCGGCCTCGACGTCCATGTCGATGTCGCCGTCCAGGTCTGCGATGTCCAGCAGACCCTCGAGGTAGTCGGCCGCGATCTCACCCTCCTGCTCAAGGCGGGTCAGGGTGTCGCCACTCTCAGCGGCGGCGGTGGTGGTGCCTTCCGTCACGGGAGGGACTCCTTCTTACTTCTTGGGAGAGGGCTTGCTGGGCGTCTGGCGCTGCGACTTCGTCTGCCGCTTCGGCTGCTGCCGCTTCGCGGCACCGCTGCTCGCGGCGTCCGAATCCGCCGTGGCCTCGGAACTCTTGATCACGGAGCCGTCCGCCTGAGCGGCCAGGCCCTGCTTCGACAGGGCCGTGATGAACTTCCGCTCGATGTCGTTGCGGTCCGGCCCCTTGGCCACGATGGCAGCGACGGTCTTCTTCTTGCCCCGGCCCTTGACCTCACCGTGCGAGGTGGCGTGCTTGAGCAGCCGCGTCAGGTACTGGTCCTGCGCCTTGCTGCCCGGAGTCGGGTTCTGGTTGATCACGTACATCTGCTGACCCATGGTCCAGACGTTGGTGGTCAGCCAGTAGACAAGGACACCGACGGGGAAGTTGACACCCATGACCGCGAAGATCACCGGGAAGATGTACATCAGCATCTTCTGCTGCTGCATGAACGGCGTCTTGACCGACAGGTCGACGTTCTTCTGCATCAGCTGGCGCTGGGTGTAGAACTGCGACAGCGACATCAGGACGATCATGACCGCGGTCACGATCCGGACGTCCGTCAGCGAGGCGCCGAGGGCGGCGACCTTCTCGGAGCTGTCCATGAACTTGGCGGCGATCGGCGCGCCGAAGATCTTGGCCTCACGGGCGCTGTCGACGAGCTGCTGGTTCAGGACGCCGATGGTCTTGCCGTCGGCGATGTTCGCCAGCACGTGGTACAGCGCGAAGAAGAACGGCGACTGCGCCAGGATGGGAAGGCACGAGGAGAGCGGGTTGGTACCCGTCTCCTTGTACAGCTTCATCATCTCTTCGGACTGACGCTGCTTGTCGTTCTTGTAGCGCTCCTGGATCGCCTTCATCTTCGGCTGGAGCGCCTGCATGCCGCGCGTCGCCTTGATCTGCTTCACGAAGAGCGGGATCAGGCAGATACGGATCAAGATCACCAGGGACACGATGGACAGGCCCCAGGCCCATCCACTGTCCGGCCCGAAGACCGCCCCGTACAGCGAGTGGAACTGGACGATGATCCAGGAAACGGGTGTGGTGATAAAGCTGAACAGACCGGCGATCGTGTCCACTAATCAGGCTCCTTGAGCATTGCGAGATCTACGCAACGCACTGCGCAGCTGCTCGTGCCAACGCGGGCGTTTACGGGGTGGGACATGGTCCACGCCGCCCGGGGACCACGGATTGCACCGCAGGATCCGCCAGGCGGTCAGCGCTGTCCCCTTCACCGCACCATGCCGGTCGATGGCCGTGTACCCGTAGTGCGAACACGACGGGTAGTAGCGGCACACCGGCCCGAGCAGCGGACTGATCGTCCACTGGTACAGCTTGATCAAAGCGAGCAGCGGGTACTTCATCGAGCCAGGCCTCCCAGGAGCCGCGCCAGAGCGGCATCCAGGTCCCGGGCCAGTTCCTCGGGGCCGGCATCGCCCGCTCCGGGCAACGCTCGTACCACCACCAGGCTACCGGCGGGCAGCTGCGACAGCCGCTCGCGGACCAGATGGCGAAGACGGCGCTTCACCCGGTTCCGTATGACGGCGTTGCCGACGGCCTTGCTGACGACGAAACCCGCACGCGACGAGGGATCGATCTCCCCCGACTCGTGCGGGTCCGTTGCACCGCTTGTACGTAGGTGGACGACGAGGAGTGGGCGGCCGGCCCGGCGTCCTCGGCGTACCGCGCTCGCGAAGTCCTCGCGCCGCCTCAGCCGATTCTCGGGAGACAGCACGATGTCACGACCTGCGCGCTGTTACGCGGAAAGGGCGGCGCGGCCCTTGGAACGGCGGTTCGCGAGGATCGCGCGACCGGCACGGGTACGCATCCGCAGGCGGAAGCCGTGGGTCTTGGCACGACGGCGGTTGTTCGGCTGGAAGGTGCGCTTGCTCACTCGGGGGCTCCAGAGAATGAATCGTTGTGGCGGGACATCGCCTGGCTGTCACCGTGCGCCCACGAGGAAACTCGCGTGTTCGCCCGAGTGGCACCGCTAAATGATCACTATCAGTGACCTTCGCCCATCGGTAGGCAGGCGGCAGCAGCCATCGACAACTCGACCTCGTTACGGTACGCGCGGCTACGCCATCCGGTCAAACCGAGCTTGCCCTGCCCCACACTGTGCACAGGCTGTGGACAACGACTTGAACCGCAGCCTCTGGCCTGACTACCGTTGCCTGACCCCGGATTTTTTGTCCCGACCGTCCCAAAGAACCACACATTCGTGGGACCCCTGTGAGAGAGCGTGCTCTGTGGCTGACGTACCTGCCGATCTTGCCGCAGTGTGGCCAAGGGTGCTCGAAAAGCTCCTCGGGGAGGGACAGCCGGGCATCGAGCCCAAGGACAAGCAGTGGGTCGAGCGGTGCCAGCCCCTGGCACTCGTCGCCGACACCGCCCTGCTCGCCGTCCCCAACGAATGGGGCAAGCGCGTCCTCGAAGGCCGCCTCGCCCCACTGATCAGCGACGCGCTCAGCCGGGAGTGCGGCCGCCCCATCCGGATCGCCATCACGGTGGACGACTCCGCCGGCGAGCCCGCCCCCGCCGCCCCTCCCGTCCAGCAGCCCGGCGGCTACGAGCCGTACGGCGGCCAGCGCCAGGGCGGCGGCGGTCCCTCCGACGACCAGCTCCCCACGGCCCGCCCCGCCTATCCGGACTACCAGCAGCCGCGCGCCGAGCCCGGCGCGTGGCCCCGCGGCGGCCAGCAGGACGACTACGGCTGGCAGCAGCCGCGCCTGGGCGGCTTCCCCGAGCGCGACCCCTACGCCTCCCCGCAGCCGGGCTACCTCCAGCAGGCCGAGCCCTCGGGCTACGACCAGCAGCAGTACGACCAGTCCTCCTATGACAAGGGCTCCTACGACCAGCAGCAGTACGAGCAGTCGCCGTACGAGCAGCAGCCCTACGAGCAGCCCGCGCCGCGCCAGGCTCCCGGCCGGCCGGCCCCGCCGCCTGCCCCGTCCGGCGGCTCCACCTCGGGTCCGCTGGAGCCGACCGCCCGGCTGAACCCCAAGTACCTCTTCGACACGTTCGTCATCGGCGCGTCCAACCGCTTCGCGCACGCCGCCGCGGTGGCCGTCGCCGAGGCGCCGGCCAAGGCCTACAACCCCCTCTTCATCTATGGGGAGTCGGGTCTGGGCAAGACGCACCTGCTGCACGCCATCGGGCACTACGCGCGGAGCCTGTACCCCGGCACCCGCGTGCGGTACGTGAGCTCCGAGGAGTTCACCAACGAGTTCATCAACTCGATCCGCGACGGCAAGGGCGACGCGTTCCGCAAGCGGTACCGCGAGATGGACATCCTGCTCGTCGACGACATCCAGTTCCTCGCGAGCAAGGAGTCGACGCAGGAGGAGTTCTTCCACACCTTCAACACGCTCCACAACGCCAACAAGCAGATCGTCCTCTCCTCCGACCGGCCGCCCAAGCAGCTCGTCACCCTCGAGGACCGGCTCCGCAACCGCTTCGAGTGGGGCCTGATCACGGACGTCCAGCCGCCCGAGCTGGAAACACGCATCGCGATCCTGCGCAAGAAGGCGGTGCAGGAGCAGCTCAACGCCCCGCCGGAGGTGCTGGAGTTCATCGCCTCCCGCATCTCGCGCAACATCCGCGAGCTGGAGGGGGCGCTGATCCGGGTCACGGCCTTCGCGAGCCTCAACCGGCAGCCGGTCGACCTGGGCCTCACCGAGGACGTCCTCAAGAACCTGATCCCGGGCGGCGAGGACAGCGCGCCGGAGATCACCGCCAGCGACATCATGGCGGCCACCGCGGACTACTTCGGCCTGACCGTGGACGACCTGTGCGGCTCCTCCCGCAGCCGGGTCCTGGTGACCGCCCGGCAGATCGCCATGTACCTGTGCCGGGAGCTCACCGACCTGTCGCTGCCCAAGATCGGGGCCCAGTTCGGCGGCCGCGACCACACCACGGTCATGCACGCGGACCGCAAGATCCGCGCTCTGATGGCCGAGCGGCGCTCCATCTACAACCAGGTCACGGAGCTCACCAACCGCATCAAGAACGGCTGAGCGCGGGCGCCGGCCGACTTCGCCGGCGCCGCGTCAGACCCTTTCAAACACCTTGCACAGGGCGCTCCCGGTCCACAACGGGGGCGCCCTTCTTCGTGCGTGCGCCCCTGACCTGTTCGAATACGCCCCCTGGCGAGCAACTTATCCACAGATTCGGAGACTTTCTTCCGTCCACACCCTGGGGACTGCCCGCATCGCCCACAATCTGTCCACAGGAGCGCCTGTTGATGACCCATCAGGGCTGGTCAAGGCCCTGTGGATTTGTGCGCAAGCGTCATCCACAGCCTGTGGACAAAGATCTCGTCCACAGACCTGTCCACGCCGTTGTCCACCGCCACCCCACAGGTTCCCTCATCCTGTGCACAGGTTCTGCGGGGTTCTCCACACCCTTGTCCACTGTTCGGCAACCCGCCACCCCCTCTCACCGCCCGGAGTGAAAGGCGTCACACGGATGTAGACGTTTGGGCTGTGGAGTACCGGGGGAAAGCTGGGGACACACCTGTGGAGTAATGGGGGTCACCTGGGGACAGCCTGTGCAGAACTTTTTGTTCTCCACAGGGACACCGGGTTGTCCACCGGTGCCACCCACAGGGCCGGTGGATAAAAAACGCACTCTGAGCTGCGCGGACGGGGTTATCCACCGTTTCCACAGGCCCTACTACTACCCCCATAGAGAGTTAGCCCGGTTTCGGTTTTCAAGCGGGTCCTGTGCACAACTCGCCGCTCGGCCGTCCCGCCGCCTCGCTCCCGACTTGACCGCCGGCCGCACCGAGTGTCGGCGCCGTACGTCAGACTGGTCCCCGGCATCGGTCGAGGCATCGACGAGCCGACGACGAAGGCCGGCAGACGAGCGAGCAACAGCAGGAGGCGGTTCCGGTGAAGATCCGGGTGGAGCGCGACGTACTCGCGGAGGCGGTGGCCTGGGCGGCCCGCAGCCTCCCGGCCCGGCCGCCGGTGCCCGTCCTCGCGGGCCTGCTGCTCAAGGCCGAGGAAGGCACCCTGAGCCTCTCCGGCTTCGACTACGAGGTCTCGGCCCGCGTCTCGGTCGAGGCGGACGTCGAGGAGGACGGCACCGTCCTGGTCTCCGGCCGGCTGCTCGCCGACATCTGCCGCGCCCTCCCCAACCGGCCGGTGGAGATTTCCACAGACGGTGTACGGGCGACCGTGGTCTGCGGCTCCTCGCGGTTCACACTCCACACCCTCCCTGTGGAGGAGTACCCGGCGCTGCCGCAGATGCCCACCGCCACCGGCACCGTGGCCGGCGAGGTCTTCGCCGCCGCCGCCAAGCAGGTCGCCACCGCCGCCGGCCGTGACGACACGCTGCCCGTGCTGACCGGTGTCCGCATCGAGATCGAGGGCGACCGCGTCACGCTGGCCTCCACCGACCGCTACCGCTTCGCGGTCCGCGAGTTCCTGTGGAAGCCGGAGAACCCGGACGCGTCGGCCGTGGCCCTGGTGCCCGCCAAGACGCTCCAGGAGATCGCCAACTCGCTGACCAGCGGTGACACCGTCACCCTGGCGCTGTCCGGCTCCGGTGCGGGCGAGGGCCTGATCGGTTTCGAGGGCGCCGGCCGCCGCACCACCACCCGGCTCCTCGAGGGCGACCTGCCCAAGTACCGCACGCTGTTCCCGACGGAGTTCAACTCGATCGCCGTGATCGAGACCGCGCCGTTCGTCGAGGCCGTCAAGCGCGTGGCCCTGGTGGCCGAGCGCAACACCCCGGTCCGCCTGAGCTTCGAGCAGGGTGTGCTCATCCTGGAGGCCGGCTCCTCCGACGACGCACAGGCTGTGGAAAGGGTCGACGCCCAGCTCGACGGCGACGACATCTCCATCGCCTTCAACCCGACCTTCCTGCTGGACGGCCTCAGCGCGATCGCCTCCCCGGTGGCCCAGCTCAGCTTCACCACGTCGACCAAGCCCGCGCTGCTCAGCGGCCGCCCGGCGGTCGACGCGGAGGCCGACGAGGCCTACAAGTACCTGATCATGCCGGTGCGCCTGTCCGGCTGACGTCCCGCCTGTCGACGCCGGGCCCGGTCTCGCACACTGCTGCGGGACCGGGCCCGGCGTCGTCCACAGGCTGGGGAGGGAGCCGGGAAACCGGCAAGCCGGTCCGCTCGCCATGGAGCGCCCGCGGGGCCCGCCGCCACGGCCCGGCGTAGGCTCGGATCCGGTGGGCGACCCCCCGCCCGTCCGCGAGGACACGGCCGGGTCCGCCCCGGCAAAGACGGCCACAACGCTTAAGGAACCACCTGATGGAGCTTGGTCTCGTCGGTCTCGGCAAGATGGGCGGCAACATGCGCGAGCGCATCCGCCGCGCAGGCCACACCGTCATCGGATACGACCGCAACCCGGACCTCGCGGACGTCCACAGCCTCCGGGAACTTGTGGACAGCCTGCAGGCCCCCCGCGTCGTGTGGGTCATGGTCCCCGCCGGCGCGGCGACGCAGTCGACCATCGACGAGCTCGGCGAGCTGCTCTCGATCGGCGACATCGTCGTCGACGGCGGCAACTCCCGCTGGACGGACGACGAGAAGCACGCCGAGGAGCTCGCGGCCAAGGGCATCGGCTTCGTCGACTGCGGTGTCTCCGGCGGCGTGTGGGGCCTGGAGAACGGCTACGCGCTGATGTACGGCGGTGCCAAGGACCACGTCGCACGCGTCCAGCCGGTCTTCGACGCACTCAAGCCCGAGGGCGAGTTCGGCGCCGTGCACGCCGGCAAGGTCGGCGCGGGCCACTTCGCGAAGATGGTCCACAACGGCATCGAGTACGCCATGATGCAGGCCTACGCCGAGGGCTGGGAGCTGCTGGAGAAGGTGGACTCGGTCACCGACGTCCGCGAGGTCTTCCGCTCCTGGCAGGAAGGCACCGTCATCCGTTCCTGGCTGCTGGACCTGGCCGTGAACGCCCTCGACGAGGACGAGCACCTGGAGCGGCTGAAGGGCTTTGCACAGGACTCCGGCGAGGGGCGCTGGACGGTGGAGGCGGCGATCGACAACGCCGTTCCGCTGCCCGCGATCACCGCGTCGCTGTTCGCGCGGTTCGCCTCGCGCCAGGAGGACTCCCCGCAGATGAAGATGATCGCCGCACTGCGCAACCAGTTCGGCGGCCACGCGGTCGAGAAGGCCTGAGCGGCCACAGCGCGCAGGTCAGCAGCACAAGCACCACGAAAGAGCAGTTGGTAAGCCGGGGGAGGTCGGCGCCGTATGCATGTCTCGCATCTCTCACTGGCCGACTTCCGCTCGTACGCCCGGGCCGAGGTTTCCCTCGACCCGGGCGTCACCGCTTTCGTGGGTCCCAACGGCCAGGGCAAGACCAACCTCGTCGAGGCGGTCGGCTACCTGGCGACCCTGGGCAGCCACCGGGTCTCCTCGGACGCCCCGCTCGTACGGATGGGCGCGGACCGGGCGGTCATCCGCGCGGCCGTCACCCAGGGCGAGCGCCGGCAGCTGGTCGAGCTGGAGCTGAACCCCGGCCGCGCCAACCGCGCCCGCATCAACCGGTCCTCGCAGGTCAGGCCCCGGGACGTGCTGGGGATCGTACGGACGGTGCTGTTCGCGCCGGAGGACCTGGCCCTGGTCAAGGGCGACCCGGGCGAGCGGCGCCGCTTCCTGGACGAGCTGGTCACCGCCCGCTCGCCGCGGATGGCCGGGGTCCGCTCCGACTACGAGCGCGTCCTCAAGCAGCGCAACACCCTGCTGAAGTCCGCGGCGATGGCCCGTCGGCACGGCGGCCGCCAAGGGGCGGACCTGTCCACGCTCGACGTGTGGGACCAGCACCTCGCGCGCGCGGGCGCCGAGCTGCTGGCGCAGCGCCTGGACCTGATCGCGACGCTGCTGCCGCTGGCGGACAAGGCGTACGAGCAGCTCGCGCCCGGCGGTGGCCCGCTGGGGCTGGCGTACAGGTGCTCGGCGGGCGAGCCGGTGGACAGCGGGGCGGCACGCACCCGCGAGGCCCTGTACGAGGCGCTGCTGGCGGCGCTCGGCGAGGTGCGCAAGCAGGAGATCGAGCGCGGGGTGACCCTGGTCGGCCCGCACCGCGACGACGTGCTGCTGCGGCTGGGGGAGCTCCCCGCCAAGGGCTACGCCAGCCACGGTGAGTCCTGGTCGTACGCGCTGGCGCTGCGGCTGGCCTCCTACGAGCTGCTGCGCTCGGAAGGCAGCGAGCCGGTGCTGATCCTGGACGACGTCTTCGCGGAACTCGACGCGCGGCGCCGGGAGCGGCTGGCGGAGCTGGTGGCGCCGGGCGAGCAGGTCCTGGTGACGGCGGCCGTGGACGACGACGTGCCCGGCGTGCTGGTGGGAGCGCGGTTCGGGGTGTCCGGCGGTGAGGTGACCCGGTTGTGAACGAGCAGGGCAAGGACCCGCAGCAGGGTCGCAGGGCCCCGGAGGCCTCCGGGGTGGACCTGGCCCGCCAGGCGCTGGCTGCCGCGCGCGAGCAGGCGCGGGCCCGGGGCAACGCGGCGGGCGGCAGGAAGCGCCAGCAGCAGCCGGGGCTGCGGTCGGGCGCCCGCGCGGACGGCCGGGACCCGATGCCGCTCATGGCGGCGCTGGACCGGCTGCGCACCGAGCGCGGCTGGGAGATGCCGATGGCGGTGGCGGGCGTGATGGAGCGCTGGCCGGAGATCGTTGGCCCCGAGATCGCGGCCCACTGTGAACCGCAGCGGTACGAGAACCGTGAGCTGGTCGTGAGATGCGACTCCTCCGCGTGGGCGGCGCAGCTGAAGCTGCTGGCCCCACAGCTGGTGGCGCGGCTGAACGCGGATCTCGGGCAGGGCACGGTCCGCCTGATCAAGGTGCAGGGACCGGGCGGACGCCCGAAGGGGTACGGGCCGTGGCGGGCTCCGGGGAGCACCGGACCCGGCGATACCTACGGGTGAGTAGCACCCGCGGACCGCTGTCGCGCACGCGTCGGCGGGTGGCGTCCCTCACGGTAGCCGGAGGTTGACAGCCCGAAGCGCTGGGTGCCCGTGTGAGCCTCTTTGAGCCCCTCCCCGGATGTGGGGAGTCGGAGAGAGGAGGTTCAGGGCGGCACATGCGGACTCAGGTACCGGCAAACCCCCATTCATGTCCGTGGTACCGGTAGACTGGAGCAAATCCCGCCCGATCGCGGGATCACGCAGACAACGCAGATCGACGCGGCCGCTCCCGCCGGCGTACATGCTGGTCCGGAGTACGGGCTGCGCTGTGCCAGAAAGGGCGCTTCGTGGCCGATTCCGGCGACTCCAACGAGAAGAATTACGACGCCAGTGCGATCCAGGTCCTCGAGGGCCTGGACGCGGTCCGCAAGCGGCCGGGTATGTACATCGGCTCGACGGGTGAGCGTGGTCTGCACCACCTCGTCTACGAGGTCGTCGACAACTCGGTCGACGAGGCGCTGGCCGGACACGCGGACACCATCGACGTGACGATCCTCGCCGACGGTGGGGTGCGCGTAATCGACAACGGTCGCGGTATCCCGGTCGGCATCGTCCCGTCCGAGGGCAAGCCGGCCGTCGAGGTCGTCCTGACCGTCCTGCACGCGGGTGGCAAGTTCGGCGGCGGCGGCTACGCGGTCTCCGGCGGTCTGCACGGCGTCGGCGTGTCCGTCGTGAACGCCCTGTCGACCAAGGTCGCGGTCGAGGTCAAGACGGACGGCCACCGCTGGACCCAGGACTACAAGCTGGGCGTGCCGACGGCCCCGCTGGCCAAGAACGAGGAGACCGACCAGACCGGCACCTCGGTCACCTTCTGGGCCGACGGCGACATCTTCGAGACGACCGAGTACTCCTTCGAGACGCTGTCGCGGCGCTTCCAGGAGATGGCCTTCCTCAACAAGGGCCTGACCCTCTCGCTGACCGACGAGCGCGAGTCCGCGAAGGCGACCGTGGGCGCGGACGACCCGGACGCGGACACGGCGGAGCCCACGGCACGCACGGTGAAGTACTACTACGAGGGCGGCATCGTCGACTTCGTGAAGTACCTCAACTCGCGCAAGGGCGAGCTGATCCACCCGACCGTCATCGACGTCGAGGCCGAGGACAAGGAGCGCATGCTCTCGGTCGAGATCGCGATGCAGTGGAACTCGCAGTACACCGAGGGCGTCTACTCCTTCGCGAACACGATCCACACGCACGAGGGCGGCACCCACGAGGAGGGCTTCCGCGCGGCGCTGACCGGTCTGGTCAACCGCTACGCGCGGGACAAGAAGCTGCTCCGCGAGAAGGACGACAACCTCGCCGGCGAGGACATCCGCGAGGGTCTGACGGCGATCATCTCGGTCAAGCTGGGCGAGCCGCAGTTCGAGGGCCAGACGAAGACCAAGCTGGGCAACACGGAGGCCAAGACCTTCGTGCAGAAGGTCGTCCACGAGCACCTGAACGACTGGTTCGACCGCAACCCGGTGGAGGCCGCGGACATCGTCCGCAAGGCCATCCAGGCGGCCACGGCGCGCGTCGCGGCCCGCAAGGCCCGCGACCTCACGCGCCGCAAGGGCCTGCTGGAGAGCGCCTCGCTGCCGGGCAAGCTGTCCGACTGCCAGTCGAACGACCCGACCAAGTGCGAGATCTTCATCGTCGAGGGTGACTCCGCCGGCGGCTCGGCCAAGTCCGGCCGCAACCCGATGTACCAGGCCATCCTGCCCATCCGCGGCAAGATCCTGAACGTCGAGAAGGCGCGCATCGACAAGATCCTCCAGAACACCGAGGTCCAGGCGCTGATCAGCGCCTTCGGTACCGGTGTCCACGAGGACTTCGACATCGAGAAGCTCCGCTATCACAAGATCATCCTGATGGCGGACGCCGACGTCGACGGCCAGCACATCAACACCCTGCTGCTGACCTTCCTCTTCCGCTTCATGCGGCCGCTGGTCGAGGCCGGCCACGTGTACCTGTCGCGTCCGCCGCTCTACAAGATCAAGTGGGGTCGCGACGACTTCGAGTACGCGTACTCCGACCGCGAGCGCGACGCCCTCGTGGAACTCGGCAAGCAGAACGGCAAGCGGATCAAGGAAGACTCGATCCAGCGCTTCAAGGGTCTGGGCGAGATGAACGCCGAGGAGCTGCGCGTCACCACCATGGACGTGGACCACCGCGTGCTCGGCCAGGTCACCCTGGACGACGCGGCGCAGGCCGACGACCTGTTCTCGGTGCTCATGGGTGAGGACGTCGAGGCCCGGCGCTCCTTCATCCAGCGCAACGCCAAGGACGTCCGCTTCCTCGACATCTGAGTCGGCCCGACGCTGACCGCCGCCTGAAAGGATTTCTGACCAGCAATGGCCGACGAAACCACCCCCACCGCAGAGAATCCCGCGGACGAGGAGCCGCAGCTGCGCATCGAGCCCGTCGGGCTCGAGACGGAGATGCAGCGCTCCTACCTCGACTACGCGATGTCCGTCATCGTCTCGCGCGCGCTGCCCGACGTGCGGGACGGCCTCAAGCCCGTCCACCGTCGTGTGCTCTACGCGATGTACGACGGCGGCTACCGGCCCGAGAAGGGTTTCTACAAGTGCGCCCGCGTCGTCGGCGACGTCATGGGCACCTACCACCCGCACGGTGACAGCTCGATCTACGACGCCCTGGTCCGCCTGGCCCAGCCGTGGTCGATGCGCATGCCGCTGGTGGACTCCAACGGCAACTTCGGCTCCCCGGGCAACGACCCGGCGGCCGCCATGCGCTACACCGAGTGCAAGCTGATGCCGCTGGCCATGGAGATGCTCCGGGACATCGACGAGGAGACCGTCGACTTCCAGGACAACTACGACGGCCGCAACCAGGAGCCGACGGTCCTCCCGGCGCGCTTCCCGAACCTGCTGGTCAACGGCAGCGCCGGCATCGCGGTCGGCATGGCGACGAACATCCCGCCGCACAACCTGCGCGAGGTCGCGGCCGGTGCGCAGTGGGCGCTGGAGCACCCGAACGCCTCGCACGAGGAGCTCCTGGACGCGCTCATCGAGCGGATCAAGGGCCCGGACTTCCCGTCGGGCGCCCTGGTCGTGGGCCGCAAGGGCATCGAGGAGGCGTACCGGACCGGTCGCGGCTCCATCACGATGCGCGCGGTGGTCGAGGTCGAGGAGATCCAGAACCGCCAGTGCCTGGTGGTCACGGAGCTCCCGTACCAGACCAACCCCGACAACCTCGCGCAGAAGATCGCCGACCTGGTCAAGGACGGCAAGATCGGCGGCATCGCCGACGTCCGCGACGAGACCTCCTCGCGGACCGGTCAGCGCCTGGTGATCGTGCTCAAGCGCGACGCCGTGGCCAAGGTCGTGCTGAACAACCTCTACAAGCACACCGACCTGCAGACGAACTTCGGCGCGAACATGCTGGCGCTGGTGGACGGGGTGCCGCGCACGCTGTCGATCGACGCCTTCATCCGCCACTGGGTGACGCACCAGATCGAGGTCATCGTCCGGCGCACGCGCTTCCGCCTGCGCAAGGCGGAGGAGCGCGCCCACATCCTGCGCGGTCTGCTCAAGGCACTGGACGCGATCGACGAGGTCATCGCGCTGATCCGGCGCAGCAATACGGTCGAGATCGCGCGCGAGGGCCTGATGGGCCTGCTGGAGATCGACGAGATCCAGGCGAACGCGATCCTGGAGATGCAGCTGCGCCGCCTCGCCGCCCTGGAGCGGCAGAAGATCGTCGCCGAGCACGACGAGCTCCAGGCCCGGATCAACGAGTACAACGCGATCCTGGCCTCCGAGGACCGCCAGCGCTCCATCGTGAGCGAGGAACTGGCCGCGCTCGTGGAGAAGTTCGGCGACGACCGGCGTTCCAAGCTGGTGCCCTTCGACGGTGACATGTCCATCGAGGACCTGATCGCCGAAGAGGACATCGTCGTCACCATCACGCACGGCGGTTACGTCAAGCGCACCAAGACCGAGGACTACCGCTCGCAGAAGCGCGGCGGCAAGGGCGTGCGCGGCACGAAGCTGAAGCAGGACGACCTGGTCGACCACTTCTTCGTCTCCACCACGCACCACTGGCTGCTGTTCTTCACGAACAAGGGCCGGGTCTACCGGTCCAAGGCCTACGAGCTGCCGGACGCCGGCCGGGACGCGCGCGGGCAGCACGTGGCGAACCTGCTGGCCTTCCAGCCGGACGAGAAGATCGCGCAGATCCTCGCCATCCGCGACTACGAGGCGGCGCCCTACCTGATCCTGGCCACCAAGGGCGGCCTGGTGAAGAAGACGGCGCTCAAGGACTACGACTCGCCCCGCTCCGGCGGTGTCATCGCCATCAACCTCCGGGAGACCGAGGACGGCAGCGACGACGAGCTGATCGGCGCCGAGCTGGTGTCCGCCGAGGACGACCTGCTGCTGATCAGCAGGAAGGCGCAGTCGATCCGCTTCACGGCGACCGACGACGCGCTGCGCCCGATGGGCCGCGCGACCTCGGGCGTGAAGGGCATGAGTTTCCGCGAAGGAGACGAACTGCTCTCCATGAGCGTGGTCCGGCCCGGTACGTTCGTCTTCACCGCGACCGACGGCGGCTACGCCAAGCGGACGGCCGTCGACGAGTACCGCGTCCAGGGCCGTGGCGGTCTGGGCATCAAGGCAGCGAAGATCGTGGAGGACCGCGGGTCGCTCGTCGGGGCGCTCGTGGTGGACGAAACGGACGAGATTCTCGCCATCACGCTCAGCGGTGGTGTGATTCGTACGCGCGTCAATGAAGTCAGGGAGACCGGCCGTGACACCATGGGCGTCCAGCTGATCAACCTGGGCAAGCGTGATGCCGTGGTCGGCATCGCCCGCAACGCCGAGGCCGGTCAGGAAGCTGACGAGGTCGAGGTCGACGAGAACGAGACCGAGGCGGCCGACGCACCGGCCGTCGAGGCAGCCGAGGGCACGCAGCCTTCGGCCGGGGAGCACGAGGAGTAAGTCGTGAGTGGAGCCACGGGCGCCGGACCGGCCAAGACTGGAGCGAACGGTGCCCGTGGCCCTGCCGCGGACTCCCAGGGGGGAACCGTGACGGACACCCGAGGACCGCAGGCGCCGGACGAGGCCAAGGCCGCTGCCGACGCGGACCAGGACAAGCCCGCGCAGCCGTACCAGCCGCCGCAGGCGTACTCGGCGCCCGCGGGCCCCGGTGCGCCGCGCGCCGGCGGTACGGCCGCCACCCAGCGCAAGCCGCGCACGCAGGTCCGTACGGCCCCCAGGACGCGCAAGGCGCGGCTGCGGGTGGCCAAGGCGGACCCGTGGTCGGTGATGAAGGTCAGCTTCCTGCTGTCGATCGCGCTGGGTGTCTGCACGATCGTGGCGGCGGCGGTGCTGTGGATGGTCATGGACGCGATGGGCGTCTTCTCGACCGTCGGCGGCACGATCAGCGAGGCGACCGGCTCGAACGAGAGCAACGGCTTCGACCTCCAGTCCTTCCTCTCGCTGCCGCGCGTACTGATCTTCACGTCGGTGATCGCGGTGATCGACGTCGTGCTGGCGACGGCGCTGGCGACGCTGGGCGCGTTCATCTACAACCTGTCGGCGGGATTCGTCGGCGGCGTCGAGCTCACCCTCGCCGAGGACGAGTAGGCCTTCCGCCGGAAGCGTCGGTGACGGGTCGGATGACCTGCGCAGACGCCTCCCGGGAACCGATTTTGGCCTGACCGGGTCTGTGCGCTAATCTTCAGGAGTCAGCGCGCAGCGCGGAGGGGCTATAGCTCAGTTGGTTAGAGCGCATCCCTGATAAGGATGAGGCCACAGGTTCAAATCCTGTTAGCCCCACAGTGTCGAAGACCCCCAGGCCGAAGGCCTGGGGGTCTTCTTCGTCGGGCCGGTTGGCGGACCCCATGCCGGTCCGATGGCACCGATCGGATATCGGTCGGTGTGTATTGTTGGGCGCCAGAAGTCCCCTACGTCAACGAAAGACGAGGTCGCGCGGTGAAGAAGCTGCTCCTGGTCGCACTGGCCGCCATCGGCGGGCTCCTCGTGTACCGCCAGATCCAGGCGGACCGCGCCGAGCAGGACCTGTGGACGGAGGCAACCGACTCCGTGCCCTCTGGTTCCGGTGTGTGAGACCGAAGGCTGAGTTCATGAAGCCCCGGCTGCCGCTGCGGCCGGGGCTTTGTGCTGTTCTGTGACGAAAACTTACGTTTTGCAAAGTTTCGGCTTGCGGTAGCAACCTCGGGGTGGGCGTGATGGGTCGGGTACGGACGACGGTGTGGGCGGCGGCCCTCGGCATGGTGGCGGCCGGCGTGCCCGTCGCCGCGCACGCCGAGGCGGGCGCGCCCCAGCCGCTGCCCGCCTACCGCCCCGCCGACGGCGCCAGGAAGGTCGAGGGCAAGCCCTCCACGGCGGACGCCCCGCTCATCGAGGCCGGCAACACCTACGAGGACACCATCGGGCCCGGCGACCGCCTCTACCGGCTCGTCCTGGAGCAGGACGGCTCCAACGCCTACGTCTCCGCCGTGCTCCGCCCCCCGGCGGGCGCCAAGGTCTCCGGCAGCGACGGCGTCGAGGTGGAGATCATGACCACCGCGGGGCGTTCCTGTCCGGCGAGCACGGGCCGGGCGACCTTCGGCTACGACGCGGTGCCCCTCGCCGCCGCCGGGGTCCGCCGCGGGGCCGAGGACGACGACTGCGCGCCGGCCGGCGTGTACTACGCGAAGGTCACCCGGACTGCGGCCAAGGGCTCCGACCAGAGCCCCTGGCCGCTCGAACTGAAGGTCCAGCGCGAACCGGGCCGGGGGCCGGGCGCCCCCACCACCGCGCCCAGCGGCTGGCCCACCGGAGCGCCGTCCCTGCCCGGCACCGAAGCGGTGGGGCGGGCCGGCGGCACCGGCTTCAACGACGCACGGGCCCTGGGCGCCGGCGTGTGGCGCGACGAGATGCGTCCCGGGCAGACCCGCTGGTACCGCGTCCCGCTGGACTGGGGGCAGCGGCTCGGCCTGGGCGCCGAGCTCTCCGCCGCGAAGAAGACCAAGGACTTCACCTCCGCCTCGGGCGGACTGGGCGTCACCCTCTACAACCCGTACCGGAGCCCGGTGTCGGGCAAGGACGTGTCCTACGACGGCGTGCAGGCCGGGGTCACCCTGGAGAAGACCCCTCCGGTCGACTACGGGAACCGTTTCTCCGGTGACCGCGAGACCCAGCCCGTGAGCGTCGCGGGCTGGTACTACGTCGCCGTGACGATGGGCGCGAAGGTCGCCGACTTCACCGAGGACGCGGTCCCGGTCCCGCTGACGCTGCGGTTGGAGGTCACCGGTACGCCGGCCGAGGGGCCGGCGTACAAGGAGGACCCGGCCGCGGGCGGCTTCGCGGTCGGGGCCGATGACCGGACGGCCGCGCGGGAGGGGCTCACGGCCCCGGAGGCCGCCGAGGCGGCCGGGACCCGCTCGCTGATGCGCGTCGTGGCGGGCGCCGGCTTCGGCGCCGGGACGCTGCTGCTGGCGGTGCTGGGCGGCTGGGTGGTGCTCGGCCGGAGGCGACGCGGCGTCACATCTGAGTGAGGGCCCAGACGCCGACCGCGAAGCACAGCAGCGCCGCGGCGAGCAGGGAAGCCACCGCCTTCGGCGGGGGCGGGGCGATGCCGGCGCGCCTCCCGACCGGCGCGGCCGCGGGTGCGGCCGGGACCGGCGCGGTGGGCGCCCCCGGCGTTCCGGCCGCGGCCGACGGCGGCAGGTGGAAGCTGCCCGTCTGCGAAGGGCCGTACGACGGTGCGTACGAGGGCCCGTACGAGGGCGCGTGGACCGCGGCGGCGGCCTGCCGGGGGACCGGCGGCGCGGTGGCGGAAGCACCGCGGGGGTCGGTGCGGGCGGGCTCCGCGGCCCGGGTGACGGCGGATCCGCCGGGCACGGGCGCGCCCGCCGTGGGCGGCTGCGGGGCGACCGCTGGGGCTGCGGCGGGATCGGACGGAGTCGTTCCGGTCGGGCCGTCGGGTCCGAATCCGGGCGGGAGCGGGCCGAGTTGGTCGAACACCTCCACCGGATCCTCGTCCGGGGCGGTCGGGGGCAGCAGCTCGACGGCCCCGGCAAGGGCCTTGCGCGCCCCTGTGGCGGTCCGGAAGCGGTTCTGGGGGTCGGGCTGCAGGAGGTTCGCGACGACGTCCCAGAGCGGGCCGGGGACGCCTTGCGGGGCGTCCGGGGTCCCGTGGGCGAGGAAGTGGTCCACCAGGGCCTGGGAGTCGGGTTTGCTCCCCTGGAGCAGGTACAGCGCGACCAGTCCCACGGCGAAGAGGTCGGCGGCGAAGTCGGGCTCCGCGCCCATGAGTTGCTCGGGTGCGAAATAACCCGGCGTGCCGACCACGTAGTTGGTCTCGGTCAGGCGGGGCTCGCCCTTGCGCATGGAGATGCCGAAGTCGGACAGCCGCAGGTGCGGCCGCCCGCTTCCGGTGGCCTCCAGAAGGATGTTGGCCGGTTTGATGTCGCGGTGCACGACGCCTTCTGCGTGCACGGCCGCCAGGCCCGACAGGAGCTGGTCGAGCAGGGTGCACACGAAGCGGGGCGGGAGCGGGCCGTAGTCCCCGATCACGTGGCCGAGGGAGCCGCCGCCGACCAGGTCCATGGTGAAGAGGACCTTGTCGTCGTCGGCCGCCCAGCTGGCGGGAGCCAGTACGTGCGGGTGGTCGATCCGCAGCGCCTGCTCCCGGACGAACCGCAGGAGCGTGTGGGCGTCGCTCTGCAGGAGGACCTTCGCGGCGACATACCGGCGCCGGCGGTGGTCCCAGGCCCGCCACACGGCACCCGCGCCACCGCGCCCGATCGGATCGATCAGCTCGTACCGGCCGGCGAAGACCTCACCCATCGCTGCGCCCGTCCCCCGTCACCCGTTGTCCGCCCTCGTGCGTGTCAGTTCTGGTGCGCCTCGTAGTGGGCGACCGCGTCCGCGGTGCGGCCCGCTCCGTACACCCGGAGGAACTCTGCCAGTTCCGGGTGGCTGGGAGCGAGGCTGTTCGCCGCGTCGATGATGTCGCCGGCCGCGGAGACCGAGCGCAGCAGCGACTGGATCTCGCGGACCACGCGCTTGACGGTGGGCGCGCCGGAACCGGTGGCGGTCTGGCCGCTGCTGCTGAGGACGGAGCCGCCCTGGGTCTTCTTGATCTCGTCCATCCGGTCGGCCGCCTCCGCCGCGCTGACACTGCCGTCGGCCACCTGTCCGGCGAGGTCCTGGAGGGCTTGGACGCGCTGCACGACGGCAGGGTTGCCGATCTTGGCGCGCTGGCCGCTCATCAGCTGGGACAGCATGGGCGCCGACAGCCCGAGTACGGCAGCGAGCCGGGCCTGGTTCAGGCCGAGGTCGTCTATGAGCCTGCGGAAGAGCGCTCCCAGCGGCTCTCCGTACCAGCTGCGCTGAAGCTCTCTGGCTCTGGCCGTGGCCTCTTGCTGCACTGCGTCCACTCTTACTACTCCCCTTCGCTGGTGCGAACCTCGCGAGCATCTTACGGAGAGTGGTCGCAGGGCGGGAGTCCCTATCATTTTGCGAGATGAGGGGGTAAACCCGGTACTCTGTTCTGCGGAACGACCGCATCCCTCACACGGGACCGGTGCGTCCAGTTCCATGGGGCCTTAGCTCAGTTGGTAGAGCGCTGCCTTTGCAAGGCAGATGTCAGGAGTTCGAATCTCCTAGGCTCCACATTCAAATGCCCTCCGACCTGCGGAAACGCTGCTCGGGGGGCGTTTTTCATGCCCGGCCGCGGGTGCCTGCCCGGCCGTGCGGCGGGCCATGGCCCGCGGGTATCGCCAGGTCTGCCCGGCTGTCCCTTCCCGAGATGCCCCCGACAGGCCGCGGGCGGGGTCCCGGGGTGCAGAGCCCCGCGACCGGCCGACCGCCTCCGCCCCCGAGGCCTCCGCCTCGGCCGCGGCTGGTCGTGCGGCCGACTACCGGCCCGGCCCGCACGGGAGTTGAGCGTCCGGGGCCGTGATCCCGCGGGTGCTCCGGCGGCGGCGTCCTCGACGCCGGTGCGGCGGGGAGCCGGGCGGCCGGGGCCGGGCGTCCCCCGGACGGCTTCGTCGCTGGGCCGCCCGCCGCAGGGTGGCGGACAGTGGAGGAAGGGCATCGACGCAGGGGGGAAGCTCACGCCGGAGGCGCACAGACATGGGACTCTTCGACTTCCTGAAGTCCGACAAGAAGAAAGCGCACGAGAACGCCGAGAAGGCGCAGGCGCAGGAGCAGGTGCAGCGGCAGGCGGACCAGGGGCCGGGCCCCGCCAGGAGCGCCGCGGCCGACGCCGCCTCGGCGACCAGGGCCGCCGCCGAGCGCATGGCGGCCGCCGCCCCGCCCGAGCGCGGGCCCGCCCCCGCCCCCGCGACCCCGACCCCCGGCTCCGCGGCGCACAAGGCGGTGCCCGCACCGCCCAGGCCCGCCGCGATGCCGAAGCCCGCGCCGCCGTCCACCCCGCGGGGGGCGGCGCACACTCCCACGCCCCACTCGGCCGCGCACAAGGCGGTGCCCGCGGCCCCGGTCGCCAAGCCGCAGCCCACCGCGAAGAAGCGCACCTACACCGTCAAGCAGGGGGACACCCTGGCCGTGATCGCCGGCCGCGAGCTCGGCAACGAAGCGCGCTGGCGCGAGCTCTACGCCATGAACAGGGGCGTCATCGGGGCCAACCCGGAGCTCGTGCCGCCGGGCACGGTGCTGACGCTCCCGTCCTGAACGCCACCCCGTCGCCCCCTGGACGGCAGGCGCAACGGCAGGCGCAAGGGCCCGGTCCCTCTCGGGACCGGGCCCTTGCGCGCCGCGCGCCGACCGCCGGGGGCGGTCCACC
>NZ_MQUR01000164.1 GCF_001953875.1 Streptomyces amritsarensis | reverse complement strand
GGCACAACGCCACGCACGTCATACGCCTTGACGATGTTCGAAAGGTCGGGCATTTCCACTCCTCCACACGCTTCACGGGATGACCTGGACCGGCTGTGTCCGGGACGCTACCCGCCCCCTTCCCCGCCACGGCCCGTCCGCCCCCATCCCGTTGAGGCTTTGGCAGATCTGCGTCACCCCGGGATGACGGCGCCCCTCTCCCGGTACCAGGGCGCCGCCCGGCCGAGCCGGTCCAGCGGGCCCGGGCCCGGATCGATGCCGGCGAGCCGCCACGCCGTGTCCGCGCGGTACCAGTGGTCCCGCGCCAGCAGCGTGAACTGCCGCTCGCTCACCCAGCCCGGGGTCGCGGCCAGGGCCTCCAGGCACCTGCTCCAGGGCCAGTCGGCGGCGGGCCGCTCGGGCAGCACCCCGTGCGCGGCCAGGGCGTGCATGAGGTCGCGGTTGCGCACCGGCTCGGGGTGGTGGGCATGCAGCACGCCCTTCGCCCCGGCCGGGCCGCCGTCCCCGAGGGCGAACGCCGCGAGCAGTCGCGCCAGGTCGCCGACGTCGACGAAGGAGGCCAGTCCCGCTCCCCCGTCCCACTGCGCCGGCACCCGCCGGAAGGCGTCCGCCAGGGCCGGCACGACCCATCGGTCGCCCCGGCCCAGCACCAGTCCGGCGCGCAGGACCAGGCCCCCGGAGGCGACCACGGAGGACTCCCCCGCCAGCCGGCTGCTGCTGGCCGGCGACACCGGGGCGGGCTCCAACTCCGTGGCGTCCGCTCCACGATGGGGGCCGGGACCGTAGACGGCACAGGTGGACAGGTGGACGATCCGCCGCACGCCCGCGCGCCGGGCCTCCGCCATCAGGGCGGCGGTCCCGACGGAGTTGACCGCCTCGCAGCGGCCGGCGTCGGGTCCGACGTAGGAGGCCAGCGAGAGCAGCACGTCGGCGCCTTCGCACACCCCGTGCAGGGAGGCCGGGTCGGCCAGGTCCGCGGCCACCCGGCGTAAGGCTCCGGCCGCGGCGGGGACCGGCGCACAGGACGCCGACGTACGGGACGCCGACGTACGGGAGGTACGGGACACCGCGCGCGGCACGATCCGCGGGTCCAGCTCGCGGAGGTGGCGCAGGACCGCGGAGCCGACGAAGCCGGTCGCCCCGGTCACGACGACCTGACGGCCGCTCACCCCTGCTGCTCCGGCCCGGCCGCCTCCAGTGTCAGGCGCAGGCCCTTGCGGGTGTCCTCGGTGGCGACGGCGGGCAGCAGGTAGCGCCAGAGTGAGGCGATGCGCTGCGGCAGGTCGGCCCGGCCGGTGGAGACCTGGGAGAAGAGCTGCGCTCCGGTGAAGGAGCTGACCAGCACCCAGGCCAGTTCGTGGTCGTCGACGTCCGGCTGGAGCTCGCCCTTGGCCCGGGCGAAGCGCAGCTGCTGGCGGAACTCGAGGACCCAGGCCTGGTACGCGACGTCGTCACGCAGGCCGAACTCCCCCTGCTCGACGGCCAGTCGCACCCCGGCCCGGAGCACCGGATTGTGCCGGAGCTGCTCCGCGAGGTAGAGGGTGATGTCCACCAGGCGCTGGAGGCCGTCCTCGCCCGCGGGGAACTCCAGGCCCTCGCCCTGCCCGACCATCACGGCGTAGGCGAGCTCTTCCTTCGAGCTGAAGTGGAAGTACATCCCGCCCTGGGTGACGTCCGCCCGCTTCATGATCTTGCTGATGCTGGCTCCGCTGAAGCCGAACTCGTCGAAGACCTCCGCGGCGGCTCGCAGGATGGCCGCCTTCGTCTGAACTGCCCTGAGTTGCGGGGCTCGTTGCTGCTTACGTTCTGACATGGGCACCTAATCCTTCTCGACAAAAAAAACGAACATCCTTTATTTTAGGACCCAGCGCCGAACAAGCACCAGCCATGTCCGACGTTCCTGGGGGGCTCAACACATGACTGTCTCAGCCACACGCTCCACCTCGCCCGCAACCGCCTCGCTCAGCAGCGCCTTACCGCGGGAGTACGTGCACAAGAGCGCGCACTCCGAAGTCCTGCTCACCGGATGGCGTTCCGTCGCTCCCGACGAGTACGTCGTCACCGCTCAGTGGCCCCGCGCCCACAGCTTCTACTCGCCCGACGCGGGCCACCACGACCCGCTCCTCCTGGCCGAATCCGTCCGCCAGGCCATCCCACTGCTCAGCCACGTGGCGTACGACGTGCCCTTCGGTCACCGCCAGATCTGGGACACGTTCAGCTACTCGGCCAACCCCGGTGCGCTCGTGGTCGGTTCGAGGCCCGCCGACATCATGCTGCACATCCGCTGCTCGGGCATCGCCCGCCGGGGCGGCCGGCTCGCCCGCCTGACCATGCACGTCACCGCCACCCGTGACGGGGAGTTCCTGGGGACGGCCGAGGCCGGCTTCACCAACCAGCCCGAAGCCGTCTACCAGCGCCTGCGCGGCGGCAACGGCGATCTCGACCAGGTGACCGCCCGCGTCATCCCGCTCCCGCCGCCGATGACGCCCCGGCGGGTGTGCCGCGACCGCTTCCACGACGTGGTCCTCTCCCCGACCAGCTCCACGCACCGTGCGCAGCTGCGGGCCGACATCAACCACCCGATCCTCTTCGACCACCCCGTCGACCACGCCCCGGGCATGCTGCTGCTGGAGGCGGTGCGCCAGGCCGCGTACGCCTCGGCCTTCCCCCGCCGGGGGGTCCTGACCGACATGGAGATGCAGTTCTTCCGCTACGCGGAGCTGAACTCGCCCTGCTGGATCGAGACGACCGCGCTCCCCGACCGTACGGCGGCGCCGGACGGCCGCCGGTCTCCCGTCCGGGTCGTGGCCCGGCAGAACGGCGAGGAGGTCTTCACGGCCACGGCGGCGATCACCACTCTGGCGCCCGCGTCCCAGCGCGTCTTCTCCGCGCCCTGACCTTCCCCGTCCCACCGGCGTACGACGAAGGCGCCTGCCCGGGCTCTGTGCCCGGCAGGCGCCTTCCGTCTCCCCTCGGGACCCTCGCGGCCCCTCCGGGCCCTCCGGTCCCTCCGGCCTCTCAGACCTTGCGGACCACGCTGGACTTGAGCTGCATCTGCCCGAACCCCTCGATCCTGCAGTCGATGTCGTGGCCGTCCACGCCCTCGACGAGGCGGATGTTGCGCACCTTGGTTCCCGCCTTGATCCCGGTCGGGCTGCCCTTGACCTTCAGCCCCTTGACGACCGTCACGGTGTCGCCGTCGGCCAGCACGTTGCCCACGGCGTCCTTGATCACCCGCTCCTCGGGGGCGTCCCCCGGTCCGGCGGTGTCGAGCGGCCACTCGTGCCCGCACTCGGGGCAGATGAGCAGCGAGCCCATCTCGTAGGCGTAGGCACCCGCGCACTCGGGGCAGGCTGGCAAGGGGTTCTCAGTCACCCCATCAGTATATTTCAGGATCCACCGCCCCAGATCGCCCGCGCGTCCGGCGGCCCTGCCGGCCCGCCGGTCCGTCGGTCCGCCCTCCAGGAGGTCCATGTGTCTGCCGCATCGAGTTACGCGTCCGGGGTCTGCGAAGCGCCGCTGCTCGGTGACACCATCGGCGAGAACCTGGACCGGACGGTGCGCAGGTTCCCCGACCGCGACGCCCTCGTCGACGTGGCCGCCGGCCGCCGCTGGACGTACGCGGAGCTGGCCGCCGATGTCGACGCGCTCGCGCTCGGCCTGCTGGACCTGGGCATCGCCAAGGGCGACCGCGTCGGGATCTGGGCCCCCAACCGGGCCGAGTGGACGCTCGTGCAGTACGCCACGGCCAGGATCGGCGCGGTCCTCGTCACCGTGAACCCCGCCTACCGATCCCACGAACTGGAGTACGTACTGCGGCAGTCCGGCATCCGTCTGCTGGCCGCCGCGGACCGCTTCAAGACCTCCGACTACGCCGCCATGATCGAGGAGGTCCGCCCGCGGTGTCCGGCGCTGGAGTTCGTCGCCCTGCTCGGCGGCCCCCTGTGGGACTCCCTGCTGGAGCGCGGCCGCCGGGGCGACCCGGCCGACCTGGCTCGGGCGCAGGCCGCGCTCAGCCCGGACGACGCCGTCAACATCCAGTACACCTCCGGGACCACCGGCTTCCCCAAGGGCGCGACGCTGTCGCACCACAACATCCTCAACAACGGCTTCTTCGTGGGCGAGCTGTGCCACTACACCGAGCAGGACCGGGTGTGCATCCCGGTCCCGCTGTACCACTGTTTCGGCATGGTGATGGGCAACCTCGCCTGCACCAGCCACGGTGCCGCCATGGTGATCCCCGCCCCGTCCTTCGACCCGGCGGCCACCCTGGCCGCGGTGGAGTCGGAGCGGTGCACCTCCCTCTACGGCGTCCCCACGATGTTCATCGCCGAGCTGGCGGAGCCCGGCTTCGACGCGTACGACCTGTCCAGCCTGCGCACCGGGATCATGGCGGGCTCGCCCTGCCCGGTCGAGGTCATGCGGGAGGTCATCGAGCGGATGGGCATGACCGAGGTGTCCATCTGCTACGGGATGACGGAGACCTCACCGGTGTCGACGCAGACCCGCGCCGACGACTCGGTGGAGCGCCGGGTGTCCACCGTGGGCCGCGTCGGGCCGCACCTGGAGGTGAAGGTGGTCGATCCGCGGACCGGACGGACGGTGCCGCGCGGCGAGCCGGGCGAACTGTGCACCCGCGGCTACTCGGTGATGCTCGGCTACTGGGAGGAGCCGGAGCGCACCGCGGAGGCCGTCGACGCGGCCCGCTGGATGCACACGGGCGACCTCGCCGTGATGGACGACGACGGGTACCTGAGCATCACCGGCCGGATCAAGGACATGGTGATCCGCGGCGGGGAGAACCTCTACCCGCGCGAGATCGAGGAGTTCCTCCACACCCATCCGGACGTGCTCGACGTCCAGGTCATCGGGGTGCCCGACGCCAAGTACGGGGAGGAGCTGATGGCGTGGGTGCGGATGCGCGAGGGGGCCGAGGCGCTGACCGCGGACACCGTCCGAGCGTACTGCGCGGGCCGGCTGGCCCACTTCAAGATCCCGCGCTACGTGCACGTCGTGGAGGAGTTCCCGATGACCGTCACCGGGAAGGTCCGCAAGGTGGAAATGCGCCAGGAGGCCCTGCGCCTGCTGGAACTGCCCTCGTAGAACGGCGCGTTGCGGCTCACGCCGCCGCCGTTCCTGCCCGATGATCTTTCATGGGTGCGTCGCGGCCGTGCCGGCCGGCCTTCCGCGGCGCCCCCCTCCCTGCCGACTGACCACCGACCAGAGGAACACCGTGCCGCTGCTGCCCGTGAACCGACGCCTCGCCCTGACCGCCGCCCTGCTCGCCGTGACGGCCGCCGTCACCCCCGCCACCACCGCCCAGGCGGCCGGGACCGCCCCCGACCTCGAAGCGCTGACCCAGGCGCTGCGCAACACGACGGCCGCCGGAGCGCCCGGCGCCATGGCCCGCTTCAGCGGCCCCGACGGGGTCCGGACCCGGGCCGTCGGCCTGCGCGACAGGACCACGGGCGCGGCCATGGACCCGCAGGCCCGCTTCCGGATCGGCAGCGTCAGCAAGACCTTCTCCTCCGTCGTCCTGCTCCAGCTGGTCGGCGAGAAGAAGATCGACCTGGACGCCCCGGTCAACCGCCACCTGCCCGGCCTGCTGCCCGACGACCGGATCACCGTGCGCCACCTGCTGACCCACCGCAGCGGCCTCGCGGACTACACCGACGCCATGTTCGAGCACACCGTCCCCGGCTTCGAGGCCGTCCGCAACCGGGTGTTCGGCTACCAGGAGCTGCTGGACCTCTCGCTGCGCGAGCCCAGGACGACCGAGCCCGGCGTGTCGTACAAGTACTCCAACACCAACTTCGTCGTCGTCGGGATGCTCATCGAGAAGGCCACCGGCAACCGGGTGGGCAAGGAGTACGAGCGGCGCATCTTCAAGCCGCTCGGCCTGCGCAACACCACGTACGTGCACCCGGACACGAAGATCAAGGGCCTGCACGCCCGCGGCTACCTCCACCCCGACGAGGCCGGCGCGCCGCTGGTCGACTCCACCGAGCAGACCGTGTCCTGGGCCCAGTCCGCCGGAGCGGTGATCTCCAGCCCGGCGGACCTGAACACCTTCACGTCCGCGCTGCTCGGCGGCCGGCTGCTGTCCCCGCACCTGCTGGACGCCATGGTCACCGCCACCCCGACGGACGCCACGAACACCCGGTTCTACGGACTGGGCCTGCGCCGCTACGACCTCTCCTGCGGCACGTCGGTCTACGGGCACACGGGCACGGTGCAGGGCTTCTACACGTACGCCTTCTCCACGCGCGACGGACGGCGCAGCCTGTCCGCGATGGCGAACACCTCCAACCGGGGTGCGGCCAACACGGCGCTGGGCGGCACCCTCGAGGCGGCGTTCTGCGGCAAGCCGGCCGTGAACAAGACCGCCCGCGGCTTCGGCTTCGCCCCGGCCGAGATGGACCTGCCCGAGCACAACGCGCGCTGACGCCGGCCCGGCCGGGGGCCGCCGGGGCGCCTCAGCCGGTGCCCACCGCGTCGTCGCAGGCGGGGCAGACCCGGTCCGCGTACGCGGCGTCGTACCACGTCGGGCCGGGCTGCCCCGCGGGCCGCTGCGGGGCGGCCCGCATCGCGAAGGTGTCCCTGCCGCAGAAGGTCCGCGGACCGGGGACACCGGGCATGCCGGGGGCCGCGGGCGCCGCGTGCACGCGCACGACGACCACCTCGCCGCCGGCGCCCGCGGGCCCGCCGGGGTGCGCCGCCACCGGGTCCTGCACCTCGTACACCACCGCCATCGCGCTCATACCCCGACGGTAGGCCGTCCCGGCGGCTGCCGCCGCGCGGCCACGCCGGACCGCCCGTCCGTGCCGGATCCCGCGACCGGGCCACCTGACGAATCATCAGGTCATCCGTCCCGGACTCTTGACTCCGTCGGCGCCAGTGGCGATTCTCGACCCACCGTTTGCGGGTTCATGACAAGTCAGCACCTCCCTGTGGCCGTCGCGCCCGGAACGGATCCGGCTCCTCCACCGCGCCATCCGCTGACCGAAGACGTGAGTGATGACCATTTCCCGACACAAGAACCCCAGGCGCAGCCCGATCGCGGTCCTGTCATTGCTCCTCGCCGTGGTGGCGATGGTGCTCGGCCCCGTGCCCAGCTCCGCCGCCGACGACCCCGGCTGGTGGAACCCGGTGGCGCGGCCCGCACCCGACTCCGAGATCAACGTCACCGGCGAACCCTTCAAGGGCACCGACGCCCAGGGACGGGTCCGCGGATTCGTCGACGCCCACGACCACCTGATGTCCAACGAGGGCTTCGGCGGGCGCCTCATCTGCGGCAAGCCCTTCTCCGAGCTGGGCGTGGCCGACGCGCTCAAGGACTGCCCCGAGCACTACCCCGACGGCACCCTGGCGATCTTCGACTTCATCACCAAGGGCGGCGACGGCAAGCACGACCCCGACGGCTGGCCCACCTTCAAGGACTGGCCCGCCCACGACTCGCTCACCCACCAGCAGAACTACTACGCGTGGGTCGAACGGGCCTGGCGCGGCGGCCAGCGCGTACTCGTCAACGACCTCGTCACCAACGGCGTGATCTGCTCGGTCTACTTCTTCAAGGACCGCAGCTGCGACGAGATGACCGCCATCCGGCTCGAAGCGCAGAAGACGTACGACATGCAGGCCTACATCGACAAGATGTACGGCGGCCCCGGAAAGGGCTGGTTCCGGATCGTCACCGACTCCGCCCAGGCCCGCGAGGTCGTCGAGCAGGGCAAGATGGCCGTCGTCCTCGGCGTCGAGACCTCCGAGCCGTTCGGCTGCAAGCAGATCCTGGACTTCGCCCAGTGCAGCAAGGAGGACATCGACCGGGGCCTCGACGAGCTGCACAAGCTCGGTGTGCGGAGCATGTTCCTCTGCCACAAGTTCGACAACGCCCTGTGCGGGGTCCGCTTCGACCAGGGCGCGCTCGGGACCGCGATCAACGTCGGCCAGTTCCTGTCGACCGGCACCTTCTGGAAGACGGAGAAGTGCACCGGCCCGCAGCACGACAACCCCATCGGCCTCGCGGCCGCTCCCGCGGCGCAGAAGGAGCTCCCGGCGGGCGTGTCCGTGCCTTCGTACGCGGCGGACGCTCAGTGCAACACCCGCGGTCTGACCGAGCTCGGCGAGTACGCGGTGCGCGGGATGATGAAACGCAAGATGATGCTGGAGATCGACCACATGAGCGTCAAGGCCGCCGGCCGGGCCTTCGACATCCTGGAGTCGGAGTCCTACCCCGGGGTCATCTCCTCGCACAGCTGGATGGACGACAACTGGACCGAGCGGCTCTACAAGCTCGGCGGGTTCGTGGCCCAGTACATGGGCGGGGCCGAGGGCTTCAGCGCGGAGGCCAAGGCCAAGAACGCCCTGCGCGACAAGTACAACGTGGGCTACGGCTACGGCACCGACATGAACGGCGTCGGCGGCTGGCCCGGGCCCCGCGGCGCCGACACCCCGAACCCGGTCCGCTACCCGTTCCGCAGCGCCGACGGCGGCTCCGTCATCGACAAGCAGACCACCGGGCAGCGCACCTGGGACCTCAACACCGACGGCGCCTCGCACTACGGCCTGGTCCCGGACTGGATCGAGGACCTGCGGATCGTCGGCGGCCAGGACGTCGTCGACGACCTCTTCCGCGGCGCCGAGTCCTACCTCACCACCTGGGGCTCGTCCGAGAAGCACAAGGCCGGGGTGAACCTCGCCGCGGGCGCGTCCGCCACGGCCAGCTCCTCGGAGTGGAACCCGTTCACCAGCTACGCCCCGTCCCGGGCCGTCGACGGGAACACGGGCACCCGCTGGGCGAGCGACTGGAGCGACGACCAGTGGATCCAGATCGACCTCGGCGCGGCCAACCTGGTCAAGCGCGTCACGCTCGACTGGGAGCGGGCGCACGGGCGGGCCTACCGCATCGAGCTGTCGGGCGACGGCGCGAACTGGCAGTCCGCGTGGTCCACCGCCACCGGTGACGGCGGTCTGGACACGGCCCTGTTCACGGGCACCACGGCCCGCTACGTTCGCGTCCACGGAGTACAGCGCGGCACCAAGTGGGGCTACTCGCTCCACGAGGTCGGCGTCTACAGCAGCTGACGCCGCTCACGCCCCGCGTCCGGGGCCGGCCGGATCCGCCGATCCGGCCGGCCCCGGACG